>NZ_JAZHRV010000001.1:3733500-4355750 GCF_036924595.1 Bradyrhizobium algeriense
ACCGCGTGCTCGCCACCGTTCTGTTCACTGACATTGTGAACTCGACTAAGCGTGCCGAGACGATCGGAGATCGTGCATGGCACGATGTGCTTGATCGGCACAACGCGCTCGTGCGGCGGGAGATTTCGCGACATAGAGGGCATGAGGTGAGGACAATGGGAGACGGCTTCTTGGCAACCTTTGACGGGCCGGCTCGGTCAATCCGGTGCGCTCTGGCGATCAACGAAGGCGTTGAAGCTCTTGGGCTGCAGGTGAGGGCCGGCCTTCATACCGGCGAGGTCGAAATGGCCGATGATGATCTGAGCGGGATCGCCGTCCACATTGCATCACGTGTCGCGACGATGGCAAAGCCCGGGCAGGTTCTGGTGTCGAATACAGTCCGTGATCTTGTCGCAGGATCAAACATCAGGTTTCATGACGAAGGTAGTCATTCCCTGAAGGGCCTCACAGAGAGCGTCAGATTGTTCGCGGCCGAACGTTAGTGGCGCAAAGCGGATGTTCTGCAAACGAGTTTATCAGCTGCTTTGGAAAAAGCCTTCCAACCTGCTCTGTCCGATCAGCCGGCTGGCGCACAAGCGATCCGCATTGTCATTAAGCTTGTCCGTCCAAATGATTGCTCAGTTTGCGACGGCCCGAAGCAGAAAGACGTTGTCGTTCCGTCTCGACATCAAGTGACCGTGAGACGTGAGGCAGTTCACATTTGAATATCGCGAGTTGATTTAAGGCCGTCACTAGCCCCGGAGACGAGCGATGCCATTGTTCAATAGCCAAATCCATTGGCAGGGAATGGGCAACACGGTGGCGGTCGGGCTTCTCACCTTGTTCGCCGTTGTTAGTTACGTGGAATGGTCATCGAACGCTGCCGTGACCGAATTTATAAGCGCGACCGAGGCATCGGCATCTGATCCGAACCAGTCCAACGAGTCTCCAGCTTCGATTCAGTCCTCAAGGGCCGAACGGGGCTGCCCCCAGGGTAAGAGACCGCTACCAACTGAACTTATGCCCTTGCCGTAATTTGCACTTCCAGATCCAATTCGGTCTCGTGCGCGGGTTTCAGAATTTGGGACAGCTTCGTTGTCCGTGTGTGGATTTGCGCAATCCATACTTCTCGCTTTGCTGTTGAACCTTCGCGAAGTTCCCGTGACCCAACACTAAGGGGCGTTTGGACCAGAGTAGGAGGTCCGCATGACGAGGCATCGAACGATTACCGGGTTCGTGGCTGTCGCTCTGCTCGCTGTTGCCGCAACCGCCGCCAACATGAGGTCGCACTCGACTTCGACAGACGGCATTGTGGTCTCTACCGGCGCGACTACGGTTGACGCGAACCAGTTCCCGCCTGCGAGTTTTGACGAGCGCTGGTCCGCGATGTCAGATTCGAAAACGGACACGCCTGAGCGATAGGCTCGACCTTCGCTCCGCCGCAATCGGTTAGCTGGCGAAAATTGTAATGGACCCTTGATCGTTGGGCGACGCTTTCGCGGGCTAGGCGTGGGTGCGGCTGCGCGCACGACAAGATAATTACGGAGGTACATTCACACCACATTGTCAGTCACATCACATTGGCAAAATCCAACTTTTCGAAGGAGGCAACGATGAACGTGCTGAAAGTTGCAATCGTCGGCCTGGCCCTGATTTCAGCCCATACACCGGTTCGCGCGGACGTCATCGGCGACTGGAACAACACCGCCATGGACGTGATGAAGGCGGTCAACGTCGCCGGTAATCCGTGGACGCGCAGCATGGCTCTGGTGAACGTGTCCATGTCCGACGCGGTCAATTCGGTGCAGAACCGATATTCACGTTACATACCGGAGCTTCCAGCTAACCCAAACGCCTCAGCCGAGGCCGCGGCAGCGGCGGCTGCCCGCGAAATTCTCATGCGCCAGTATCCCGGTCAGAAGGAGCGGATTGATGCAGCCTTCGCGGAGACGATGAAAACCATTCCGGACAACCCCGCACGGGCTGCAGGTATTGATTTAGGCAAAAGCGTTGCGGACGCCGTTTTTACGGAACGGCAGAGCGATGCGACAAACATGCCCGACACATACCGCCCGCTCACCACGCCCGGCGTATGGGTGCCGACCACGCCGCCGCTCTTCCCTCAATATGCGACGGCCAAGCCGTGGGGTCTGGACAGCGCCAGTCAGTTCCGCCCGGCTCCGCCCCCGGCCCTCAACAGTGCGCTTTACGCGCGCGATTACAACGAAACCAAGGAAATGGGTGGCGTGAAAAGCACGAAGCGGACCGACGCGCAGTCTGACGCCGTGCGCTTCTGGACGCAGGCCAACCTTGGGCCGGCATGGTTCCAGGCCGCCAGGCAGGCTTCCGCGCGTCACAACCTCCCTGTCGCAGACAGCGCGCGCGTGTTCGCACTGATGTCCATGGCTCTCGCCAATTGCTTCATCGTCGATTGGGACGCCAAGTTCCAGTACAATTTTTGGCGGCCGATCACCGCGATCCGCAACGGCGACCAGGACGGCAACGATGCGACTGAACGCGACGCCGGCTGGCAGCCTCTGAACACCACGCCGATGCACCCGGAATACCCGTCGCAGGCGGGGATCAACGCGGGTGCGGCGCGAGGCGTTCTTGAAGCTGTTTTCGGCAACGGGACGGAAAACTTCACGGCGACCGATACTTCCGACGCGCGGCTTTCACGCCAGTTCACCAGCTTTGCGCAGATGGCCAAGGAGCACGAAGAAGTGCGCATCTGGGGCGGCATTCATTTCCGCAATTCGCTGGAGGTCGGAGACGCGATGGGGCGGAGGATCGCCGACCATCTCGTGGCAAAGTACATGAAGCCGGCGCCGTAGGCCCATGTTCGGCGCCATCGCAAGGCGCTTGGTGACCGGCGGCGCGCTGCTGCTTGCCACCTTCCTTGCCGCAGACGCCGCTGACATCGACGACGATCTGCCCGACCTTACTGACAAGATCGCGCAGATGGCTTCCGAGGTCGCATTCGAGTTGCAGCAAATCTGTCCGCCTGCTTCACCGTCGGACCAGGCAGCCTTCGACCGATGCCGGCGCAGCCTGTTCGGCGACTCCGCGCTGCGGCGCAGCCTCGCGCCGAGGCTGCTGTGGGGTCGCCGGAACCAGGATGCCGCGGCAGCGCTCAGTGACACCAACCTCACGCAGTTTGCGCCCGATGTGATTACCGGTCTTTACCTCCCGCTGTTCATGTACAGCGGCGAGTACAGCACCGAGTACGTCGAGCGCGAGCGATTGTACCTGATCCGTCTACGGGCAGGATTTCGCAACCTGTTGCCGCCCGGGCAGTTTCCGTATCCGTTCTGGCACGAAGAGGCGAAGTGGGGTGTTTATCAGGCTGCGAATGCGGTCCTGCTCTGGGTCAATCGAAAGACCGCGAAGATCGTCATCGGGCAATTTACCGAGCGAGGCAGCGACAGCCGGATTGTTTCCGCGCAACCGATATGGCCCAAGTTCGATGGCAAATGGATGTGGATGGACAAGGAGGGACGCATCCAGCCACGCGTGACGCTCTTCGACGGCTTGTTCCGGCAGGACAATCCCTATCTGCCAAAGCTCGACTTCACCTACAGGACGCTGGCGCTGCGGATGCGCGATGCGCAATGCGATAACTGTCACATGCCGAACAACCCCATGCCGATGCGCCGGCTGGTGCTGATGCACACACCGGCCCACGCGGCAGGCGAGATCAGCCGGCTAATGACGGCGGTGCGTGAGGACAGGATGCCGCTCGACGATACCGGCGCCGAACAGCCGCTCGAGCCCGCGCTCAAACGTGCGCTGCTCGAAAGCGGCGGAGCATTCGAAGAGTTGGTGAAGGCTGCAAAAGACTGGGAAGCGGCACACCGGGATTGAATGGCACTCGATTGATCCGGTCGCCGAACCGCCGCCTGCCCCGAATATTCTTGTCTCGAGACACGCAATAATCGCACGACGCCTTGATTTCTGCACTTTTCGAGCAAACAAATTGCAAACATGTAACTCTTTGGAGGACACGCGATGATGGGGCGTGGGCTCGCGTTGTTACTGGTGGGGCTGCTCGGCGGCTGCATGCAAGCGACGCTTGCGCCGTCATCGAACGCCAGTTTGACCCCAAGGGACCGGCAGTTGCTCGCCCACCCGCCTTATGCGCAGGCGAGCATTCCGGAGACGTATCGCCGACATATTGTCGACTACACGCGCAAAGAGCAGCCGGGCACGATCCTGGTCGATACCAACGCGCGTTATCTCTATTACGTCCTGCCGGGGGGCAAGGCGATCCGCTACGGCGTGACGGTGGGAGAGGAAGCGCTGGCCTGGTCCGGCGTCGCCACGGTTGGCCGTACGGCCGAATGGCCGGACTGGATCCCGACGGCGGAGATCCAGGCTCGGCTCGGCCCCTACCCGAAGCGCATTCCCGGAGGTCCGGCCAATCCGCTGGGCGCGCGGGCGATATATCTTTACGAGGGCAACAAGGACACCCTGTACCGCATCCACGGCACCAACCAGCCGGAATATATCGGTCAGGCCATTTCGTCCGGCTGCATCCGCTTGACCAACGAAGACATCATCGATCTCGTGGACCGGGTGAAGCTGGGCGCGATCGTCGTCGTCCTCCCGCCGGGCCGAAGTGCGTAGCGTGCACTCTTAAATCCTGAAACGCCCAGGATACGCTTCTGCGTTAGCCCGATCGGCGGCACAGATTTGAGGCCGGGACCGCAAAGCTGTCATGCACCCGAACCCGGTGCCGGCGCGGGACTCAGCGGGGCGCCTCCGACCGAAACAGGGCCGACAGGTTTAGGCCGTGGGGAGACTGTTTTTCGCGACGTGCGGACGACCCGAGCGCGAGGTTTTGAATGCGAGATGCTGGAAGTCGTCAACGGCGTCACAGCACTCTGCAGAGCGTCCGTCTGCGCCGCCAGCGAGGAGAGTTGACGGGATATTTTTTTCAAGTCCCCCTGTTGAGTTGCAGCGGTCTGCGTGAGCGACACCAACACTGCTGCGTTTTGCTGCTGCGACAACTGAATATCGTTCAGTGCCGCGCGGACGACGGGATCTGGTAACGGGGCCAAAGCCGTCTCATGTGCAGGTGCGGCGAAGCGATTGAAATTCGGCAAGGAGAAGCCATCGAAATCTGCCAGAGAGATATTTGGCAGAGAGAAGCGATCGAAATTCGGCAAAGAGAAGTAATTGAAATTCGGCAACGAGGAGGCATTGAAACTCGGCAAAGAATTGGCGGTGGCCGCACCGATGATGGCCAAGGCGGATATAGACACCAGTATCGCCGGTACCCGGCCCGAAGCCCCCTGCCGTGCCGTCGCAGGCTGATTGTCTTGTTGCGTTTCCTTATCCGGTGTTTCGGCCACCTGCGTTCCCTACGTGTCAGACCCGTCGCAAGATTTCCCTCGCATAGCCATCGCGTGGACGATGCAGCGACGACTCGCGTGCGATTGCCCCCCAAATTCAGCGCGTAAATCATGCGCTTATATGGTTAATAGTCGGTTATTCGCAGCCGTCTCGCGCGTGAACCGATCTGCCGTCGGTTGCCGACGGTTCTGCTTCTGCTGCTTGAGGGCGGTCACCACGGACCTCGTTATCACCATCGCCTGAAGCGCGGGCTGGAACGCTCTCGTCTCGTTCCAGCGGCAGGGTAAACTGAAAGACGGCGCCCCGAGGTTCATTCGCGCTCGCCCACATCCGTCCCCCGTGAGCCTCGACCATCGACCGGCAGATCGCGAGGCCCATGCCCATTCCCGTGGGCTTCGTCGTGTAAAAGGCCGTGAAAACGCGCTCCACATCCGCCGGGTCCAGGCCTGGGCCGGAATCGCGAACCGTGACGAGCACGCCGCCGGCGGCTTCCCTCTCGGTGGTGATCCGTAGCTCGCGCATCCCCTTATCGATGCCGCCCATGGCTTCAATGGCATTGAGGATCAGGTTCAGGATCACCTGCTGCAGTTGAGTGCGATCGCCATCCACCCTGGGCAATCCCGGCGCGAGCCCGGTCTGCAGCAAGATGCCCTGATTGAGCACTTCGTTTCGGGTCAGCGCGACCATTTCGAGGATGGCTTCGTTGAGGTCGAACCGATCTTTCCGCGACGGCACCTTGTTGATGAGGGCCCTGATACCGCCGATGACGTTGCCGGCGCGCTTGCCGTCCTCGGCGATACGGGCAAGGGAGTCGCGAACCTCGCCGAGATCGGGCGGTTGGGCGCGCAGCCAGCGCAGGGCGGCCTGCGCGTTGGTAACCGTCGCGGCGATCGGCTGGTTGACCTCATGGGCGATCGAGGCCGCCAGCTGTCCCATCGTGGTGACGCGATTGACGTGCGCGAGTTCCGCCTGCATGGCGCGCAAGGCTTCCTCGGCCCGCCGGCGTTCGGTGATGTGCCGCCCGACGCCGCGATAGCCGATGAAGCGTCCCCTTCCGTCAAACACCGGCAGCCCGGAGACGGAGACGTAACGCTTGCTGCCGTCGGGAGCCAGCCGTGCGAGCTCAAAATCACGGAACGGCAGGTGGGCATCGAGCATCTCCCGGTGCTTGCGCCAGGCCTCTTCATCAGGCTCCAGGTAAGGCACTTCCCAACGTGTCTTCCCGATCTCGGAGCCCAACCCCGGCGCGTCGGCAAGGTTCTCCGCGAACTCCTGGTGAATGAAGCGATGCTGCGCATCGGTCTCCCAGTACACGTCGAAGGAAAACTGCACGAGGGTGCGAAAGCGCTCCTCGCTCCGCCGCAGCGCCTCTTCCGCCCGCTTGCGCTCGGTCAAATCGAGCACAAAGCCAACACCTTGATGTTGGCTTTGTTCGAACATTGCTCCGCCCATCAGCACGGGCACGCGGCTGCCGTCTTTCCGGAAGTACTCTTTCTCGAATGGCTGGACGGTCCCCATCCGCTTCAGCTCGTCCACGGTGCGTGCGTCGCGGTCGCGCCATTCCGCCGGCGTCAGGTCCGTCCGGTTCACCCGCCCCGAGGCAAGATCCGCCCGGTCGTAACCCAACATATGGAGAAACGCATCGTTGGCCTCAAATATGCGACCCTCGAGATCCCAGATGATGATCCCGACGATGTCGGAGTCGACCAGGCGCCGGATCTTCTTGTCCCGCGCCAGGAGATCGCCGTGGAGCGCGATGTTCTCTGCGATCGCCTTACGCCGCCTTTTCGCTTCGAGCCGTGCGAGCGCCAGCGCCACCCCGGCCAGGACTGCGACAATGACGATCGCGGCCGCGATCAGCCAGGCCTTGCGTCGTTCGAGTGCCTCGGCGCGCCTTTCCTGATCCACGCGCAGGAAGCGCTCATGGTCCACCATCTGGTCGATCTGCGACCTTATCTCGTCCAGGCTGCGGATCATCGCCAGCGCGGCCGGCCCGGAATAGGTGCGGACCGTTTTGACGATTTCATCGATCTCGCGCAGCTTCGCTGCAACGGTCAGCGCCAGATGTTCGGCACGATGGCTCTGCAATGGATCACCCGCGACCAGAGCCTGGAGCGCCTGCGCGTCCCGCCGTACGCTTTCATCGGAGACGCCGTAGGCCTTGAGGTATTGCGGATCGAGAGTCAGCAGATAGCCGCGCCTATGGGCCTCCACGTCGGCGATGACCGCTTTCAGCCGATCCAGCGTCTCGAGCACCTGGCGGTTGCGCTCCTGCGCAAGATTTGCCGCTTGTCGCTCCTGCAAGTATCGGAGACCGAGAAACCCGGTCGCAACAACCACAGTTAGAAGAACCGCGACCACCAGCGCCAGCGGACGAGCAAACCACCGAAAGGACTGCCTCAGAGGGACTGACATTGGCGTTAAGTCTTCGATGCTCGCGTGAGCGGCTGATTTCTAATGCCGACGCAGAGTATTGCCAGTATTATAATGTAAATGCAGCCACGGTCGCATGGGTAAGACGGGAACCGGCACCCTCAACGCGCAGATTACAACGGCCCGTTACGCCCCTCGCAAGGGGCCAGAACGTCACGGTTAGGCCCGGCCCACGTGAAGGCGGCTTCCCCGGGAGGAGCACATGGCTCCAAGTGGAAAGTTGCGTGGAAAGTTGCCGAGCGGTCCAGCGTCGGCCAGCCGGCGCAGTTTCGTCAAGGGATTGGGCGCGGCGGGCGTAACTTTGCCGGCCCTTGCCATGTTGCCGCGGTGGGGTTTCGTACAGGATGCCGCGGCGAACTATGCCAATGCCGCGATAGGTTGGAAACAATTTGCGGGGCAGACGATCGCGCTCGCGGGCGCGATCCATCCCTGGTCGAACGCGATTACTCCACTCTTGCCCGATTTCACCGAGCTCACCGGTATTAGCGTCGTTCCCGACTTCCGGCTGGAGACGACGTACCTGGGCGCGCTGCCGATCCAGCTCAACCGTGGCAGCAGCACCCCCGACGTCTTCATGTGGACGACCTATGGCCAGGGCATCTCGGCAGGATGGCTCGAGCCGCTGAACGCCTATTATGCCGACAAGTCGCTGACCGATCTCGGCTGGTATGACGAGAGCGACCTTCTCAAGACAGCCCGGGCCTTTCCGTTGTGGCGGGACGGCGAACGCTACGCCATGCCGATCACTTCGGAGGCAGTGACCCTGTTCATCAACGGCGATGCGCTGGCAGCCAAGAACCTGCCGGTTCCGCAGACTTTCGAGCAGCTGCTTGTTACTGCGAACGCGCTCAAGACCGATGAGATGTCCGGGATAGCCATGCGGGCTCAAGCCGGCGGCAATTCATCGGTGGCGGCCATGAGCTTCGTCTTCTCCTATGGCGGGGCCATGGTCAGCGACAACAAGGCTGTTTTCGCAAGCCCCGAAGCAATCGCGGCCATCGAGATGTTTGGAAAGTTGCTCAGTCAAGCCGGGCCTGGCGGTGTGAGCGGCTACGAATGGTACCACGTGCTGGACGACTTCCTTCAGCGCAGGACGGCGATGGCGATCGACAGCAGCAATTTCGCGACCGACATCTCCAATCCGGCAAGAAGCCTCGTTGCCGGGAAGGCCGTGTTTGCCGCCTTTCCGCATGCCACCGGTCGCACGTCCGTGCCCTTCATGTCGCATTGGCAGGCCTGCATCAATTCCAGGTCACGAAACAAGCGGGCGGCGTTCCTGTTTCTGCTGTGGGCGACAAGCAAGCCGACATCGATGCGGACCGCCGCGGCGGGGCTGGCGACGACACGGGTGTCGGCCTGGTCGAGCGGGGACTTCAAGAAAGCGTTCGGCGCACAAGCCGCGGAGGCGGCGCTGACCAACTTGCAGAATGCCGATGTCGACCGCGCCAAGGCGATCCTTTTCCATCCGCAATCGAGACCGATCATGGACGCATTCATGATCGGCGTGAATGAAGTGGTCACCGGAGCGAATCCAGCGAAGATTGCGATGACCAACGCCGCCGCGAAGGCCAATGCGGCGATCCGCGGATAGCAGAGCCGTTCCCGCCTCGCACGAATGGCGGCCGCGACGGCGTCTGCTAGGGCGACCTTCGTATCGACCAGAGGACAGCATTCGCCAGGATTCGCTGGTAGCGGGCGTCCTGCCAGACTGACGGTTCGTGGCCCAGCGCCGTATAGAATACGCGTCCCTCGCCGTAGTATCGCGTCCATGCAAGAGGCCAACCATAGAATCGTCGATGCACGCCGGTCTTGCCAAGATCCACCGAGCCTGGGTCGAGGCGCAGCAGCACGCGTGATCCACGATGGTCGAAGTCGCTGATCTGGTAGATCTCGTCCTCGACTTGCAACGAATTCCCGAGAAAAGCCACGAGGGGATCGCTGGGATCAACCTGGATTGTCACGGCCTGATGCCAGGGATGACCATTGAAGTAGCCGCCGACCAGATCGAGATAGTCCGGCCAATTGTAGAATGTGTCGGTCGCCGAATGAACACCGAGGAACCCGCGGCCCGAGCGCACAAAATTGAGAAGCGCTACCTTTTGCGCGCCGCTCATCGGAAGCTCTCCTGACGTGTAGAACATCACCGCGGCGTAGCGCTCGAGGTTTTCGGTGGAAAATTCAGATGTGTCTTCCGTTGCCGTGACTTCAAAGACACCCGAATTGCTTCCAAGCCGGGTCAGGATAGCCTTGGAAAGCGGTATGACATCATGCCGGTAGCCGGCCGAGTATGTGAAATAGAGGATGCGCGCAGGCGGGCGCTCCGCGTGCGCGCCGAATGGCCGGATTGCCGCCGCGCCGCCGAGGAGCGCGATGAACTCACGTCGTCTCACGATCCCTCCGCGAAACCCAACCAATCTTGCGCTGTACCCATGTCCACCAAGCAAGACGGTTGGCCTGCCTCTAATGACGATCTAGGATCGAAGCTTCAGTCCGGCATACTTCAGTTCGCGCCTCAGTTCATCTGGCCATTCGCTATCGTGGGGATAGCCGATAGTGACGATGCCCAATATGTTCGAAGGGATTTCAACACCGACCTGTAGCAGTACGCACACCCGGCCCCTTCCGAGCTTGGCCATGAAGTAGCCCATCTCCATTATAACATTTTGGCGCGCTCGCGGCTGCAGGTCTGTATCGGATTTGGCTCGGCCGAGATCGTCGGCCGTTAGAAGAACGGTCGCAAATCCGACGTCCCTGTAGGCTTCAAACTTTTCAAGAATTGCGCGGCCTCCGCTCGGCTGATCCGCTAGAACGATCGGCTCGAGACCGCAGCTCTCAAGGAATGACGTGACGTCCGCTTTGGCTTTGTCGTCATGGCCGTGCGAGACAAATACTTTTCTGGGATCGCCAGGTGCAGGAAGCTGCCGCCCGCCTTGATATGCCGTCCCGCCTGGCCCCCATTGTTTCAAAATACTATCGGTGTATTCATAAGGGTCGACCATTTTTTCGCTCCCTTCGTTTCCTTGCCGCGCGGGGCCTTACAAACCTGCCCCCGCGGTCGCCTGGAAGTTCCCACCGTCCTTTGGTTTCGAAGCCGAAATTGCATTTGGCGATCTACATCCTGGTCACCGCAGCCGCGCGTCGACCGCGCCGGGCGAAGCTTGCCCACTCCGCCGGCGCAGCCGTTGGACATTTACGCGGCGCGAACGTAGCCGTAGCGCAGGTTCGAGGGCCCCTCGGCTGCCAGCGCATACTCGTTCTTGAGCGAAGCGAGACGGTCCGCGGAAAAGGCCGGCATTCTGGTGTTGTCAGCCGCTTTCAGCCTGATCTTGTAGAACTTGGTGGCGTTGCCGCCGAAGATCAGCTGCTTGACGCCGCTATTGGCATCGCCGAGCGGCGCAAACCCGTATTTCTTCTGCATGTCCTCCGGAATTTCGAGGCGGCGCAGCGCTTCGATCTGCCACTGCGGTGAGCCGTACCAGACCGAGTCGGTCCCCCACATGACGTGATCGACCCCCATGCCCTTGATCAGCGTGCCGACCAGCGCGGCGCAGAACTTCGGATGCGCCACCGCCGAGTTGGCAAAGGAAGTGCCGAGCTCGGCATAGACATTGGTGACGCCGAACTTCTGCGGGATTTCCGCAAGATCCGTAGCCCACTGGATGCGGCCGGTCTGCTCGAACTCCGCCCATGCCTTGTCCGGCAGTTCGAGGAACGCCCGCAGCGCCGAGTGATAGATCACGAAGTTCATCTGCGGCCAGTCCTTTGCCGCCTTTCCGATGTCCCACGCGGTTGCGTATTCCCACACGCCGGCGAACGACTTCTCGTAATCGGGCGGCAGCAGCCCCTTGTGGATGCACAACGTGTTGATGCCGGCCTTCACCGCTTTTTCGTAGAACGGATACATCACCTGCTCGTCGTCGAGCCGCCATGGGAATTTCGAGGGCGCCAGCGGGTCGCCGATCGTGTAGGACTTCCAGGAATCCGGCTTGTAGACCTCGATTGCCTTGTCGACCTCCTCCATCCAGCCGGGCTGCTTCGGGGTAATGACACTGTGCGCCAGCAGGCGGCGCGAGCCCGCGAAGTCGTTGATCAGCTCGCGCGCCTTGACGATCTGCTCGTTGGAAAGAAGCCACCAGCTCGGATCGTCGAACGGCGCGCCGCTCAAGAGCGCCATGTTGGTGTCGCTGTCGTAGTAGATCTCTTTCACATAATTCTGGAACTTGTAGCGGGCGAGCGAGGAGACGCCCTCCTCCTTCATCTTCGGATTCCAGTGCTGGCTCGCAAAGTCCGCCAGACCCAACAGCTCCTTGTGATCGAACTCGTCGCGCACGAAATGGGTCTGAACGTCGAAGATGAACTGGCCGGCGAGGCCCTGCGCGCGCGCCAGCATCAGCTCGGGCTCGCGGGCCTCTGCAGATGCGACTTGGAAAACATTGCCGTAGATGTCGTTCATGGCGAGGAATGCCGCCGCCATGCCGCAGCTCGTGTGAAGGAACTGCCTGCGGCTCAAGCCGAGGTGCTTGCCGTTCACGTCGGCGAGCTCGTTGATCCGCGCCTCGACCTTCTTCTGGGTCTCGCTCTGCGGGGGCGGGAGATACTCGCCGTTGGAAACAATCTGGGTGGGAATCGGCGTTGCGGCCGATGCCGCCTCGGCGCCCGCAACGAGGCGCTGCTCTCGTTCACTAAGCCAGGTGCTCATCGTTCTCCTCCCTTTTTTTGGCGTCGACAGTGCTGGTCAGTGCGCGCATGAGGCTTGCGAGTTCGGCCTACTCCCGATCAGTCAGATGACCATGAGGCGTACCTTCCGCTTAAGCTGCGAGTGGAGCCATCACACTCGCTTCACGCCCACACCCCTCTCTCATCGTGTCACTGCACGAGTGCAGGCACACTGAGAAAACTACTTGCGGTGGTGGCGTATGATCGCGCAATTCAATGCCCAAACCTCGATTGGCGCAAGCGATGTAATCCGACAGTCACACTGTCCAAACGCCGCTCTCGTTGCGACCGGTGGGTTTACCGGAATGAGCGCAACCCGCTGCCGTAGTGCTCGGTGGTGATCCTGTGCTCGACACGCTTGCGCGGCGCCATCGCTTGTCCTCCTGCGCCGTGGCCGGAGTGACTGCGGCTTCAGCTCAAGGTTGCCACCGCCCGACAGGCGCTCCACAAAAAAACAACAATCCGGTCAACTAATGGGCGTGCGCATCGAGGGACATGTCATGGTGCAGTGCACCGACATCGCCGGGGGCAGCATGGGGCAGGCAAGCGCTGGCAGTGATCGCATGTGCCGCCGTGCTCTGACATGGCGCCCTCTTCGAAGACAATCCTTCGCCCGATCCTCTGCCCGCTTCTCACTCGGACCGCAAGACGTGCTGTCGCTTCTTCGCGATGGCGGCCCCGCCGGCCCATGCCATCTATTTCGAACTTCCGACCCTAGGAGGCGTTGACGCCACGACATCCTGCCAAGGGTCGCGGACGAAAATTCGGCCCAACAAACAAACTACAAAGGGAGGACGCAGATGACTTTCCACGAACGATATCTCGCCGGCTGCGCTGTGCTGGCGGTGGCTGCCTTGGTCACCGTCTCACCGACGCACGCTCAAGCGCCGACGCAGCCTCAAGACGCGGCGCTGAATGCCGAGGCTGCCCAGAACGACTGGCCGACGTACCACGGCACCTACAAGTCCTACCATTACAGCGGCCTCGACCAGATCAATACCGGCAACGTCAAGAATCTCGAGGTCGCCTGGATGCACTTTCCGGAGCGCGCCACCCGCGGCATTCAGTCAACGCCGCTGGCCCTTGACGGCGTGCTGTACTATTCGGGCTCCTACAGCCGCGTCTACGCGCTGGACGGCGCGACCGGCAAGACGATCTGGGCCTTCGCGCCGGAGCTAGACGAGGAACTGGTCGCCAAGCAAACGCACTCGCCGTACAACCGCGGCATCGCCATCGGCCACGGCAATCTCTACGTCGGCACGGTCGATGGGCGCCTGATCGCGCTCAATCTCAAGGACGGCAAGCCGGTGTGGGACACCAAGCTGCTGGATTCCAAGAGGATGACGGTCGGCTTCACCGGCGCGCCGCTGGTGGTGAAGGACAAGGTGATCATTGGTGCCCAGGGCGGCGAATGGCCCCATCGCGGACCGATCTTCGGCGTGGACGGCAAGACCGGACAGAAGAAATGGGAGTTCTTCACGGTCGCCGGCACCGAAGAGGCCATGAAGACCTGGGGTGGTGATTCCTGGCGGACCGGCGGCGGCGGCGGCTGGATGCCCGGAACCTACGATCCGGAAAGCAATACGGTGTGGTGGGGCACCGCCAACCCGGCGCCGCTCTACGACTGGGCGGGCGCGGACTGGAAGAAGAGCGGGCCGCGGCCGGGCGACAATCTCTACACGACATCGGTCATCGCGCTCGATCCTGATAGCGGCAAGCTCAAATTCCACCATCAGGAGCTGCCGCACGACGCCTGGGACTTCGACTCTTCCGTCGGCGAATTCGTGATGATCGAGCGTGGCGGCAAGAAGCTCGTCGTGCACGCCAACAAGGGCGGACACATCTTCGTCTATGATCGTTCCAACGCCAAGATCGAGAATGTCTGGCCGCTGGTAAAGAACATCAACTTCGTCAAGAGCATCGATCCGAAGACCGGCGAGTTGATCGGTCGCCGTGACCTCTCGGAAGGCAAGGTCGACCCGCCATTGTGCCCGGCGATCATGGGCGGCATCAGCTGGAACTCTGGCGCCTACAGCCCCAAGAACGGGCTGTTCTACCGGATCGGGCAGGAGTGGTGCATGGAGCTGACCGTCGAGAAGACCACGCCGATCCTGGAGCCGATGGCCCAGCTCAACCTCGGCGCCACGTTCAAGCCTGTGGCGCCTCCGGACGGACCGGCCCGTGGTCATCTTAGCGCCCGCGACCCGGTCACCGGCGCCAAGAAGTGGGAGGTCAACTACAAGTACCCGCCGCTCGCCAGCGTTCTCGCCACTGCGGGCAATCTGGTATTCGTGCCGGACGCCGAAGGCATCGTGCACGCCTACAATGCGGACACCGGCGAAGAGCTCTGGTCGCGCAACAACGGCATCGGGCATAATGCCGGCATCATCAGCTACATGGCCGGTGGCAAGCAGTACATCGCCGTACCGGCGGGCTGGGGCACCCTGGTGGGCGACGAATTTGTCGGGCTCTTTGGCGAGCCCTTCAAGAGCATGCCGAAGAATACCGGTGCCCTGGTTGTCTTCACGCTCAGACAATGACGATAGCGTGGGCGGCAGGGATCGATCTCCTTGCCGCCCTTGCGATCAAGACCCTGCCGCCCTTGCGATGAATGCGGATGCCGGAATGCGAATACCGTTTGTAATTGTTGTTTCCCTGGCCATCATATGGCCATGGCTGTCGACCGCCTCGTTTGCCCAACAGTCCACCTCGCCGGACGCTGCAAATCCGCTGCCGCAAGCCGAAGCCTCGCCGGACGACATCGAAGGCGGGAAAATGTTCGCCACGACCTGCGGCTTTTGTCACCAGGATGGCGGCCGCCATGCGGGCAAAGGTCCGAAGCTGTCGAAGTCCGAGCGCAGCGACGAATACCTCATCGAGCGTATCAAGAAGGGCAAGGTCGGCGCCATGCCCGCCTATGGGTCGGTGTTCACTGACGGCCAGATCATCGCGATCCTGGCCTACATTCGGGGGCTCGATGACTAGCGCGGCGTGGAAACCGCGATATCGGCTCGCCCGATACGCGGCCAGCCTCTCGCTGCTGATGCTCTGGAACGCGCCGGCGGATGCCCGCTCGCTGGAAACCGTCATCGAGCGCGGCGCATTGACGCTCTGCGCCAGCCCCAATGCGCTGCCGTTTGCAAGCAAGACCGGACCGGTCCCAGGGTTTCAGATCGAGCTCGGCGAGAAAATTGCCGAGCAACTCGGTGTCAAGCTGACACGGGAGTGGGTGGTCAGTGCGACCCAGTATCGCCGCGCCGATTGCGACCTCGTGCTCGACGTCATCGCCCGCAAGGATACGCCGCCCGCGGGCGGCGTGCGGATTTCGCGTCCCTACCATCGCAGCGGCGTCGTGCTCGCGGTGCGCAGCGATTCGCACGCCTCGTCGCTGGCCAATCTCGGTTCCGATCAGCGGGTCGGAGTACCGGTCGGCTCGCTGGTTTCGATGACGCTCGCCAAGGGGGGCGCCGCGACATCTCCGTTCGTGTTCGAGGACGATATTGTTGCAGCACTGGCCAATCGCGAGATCGAGGCCGCCGCCGTCACACCGATGACGGTCGGCTGGTTCAACCTGCAGCATGCCGACAAGCCGCTGCGCCTGATTCCAGCGTTCGACAACGACCAGGATCTGAACTGGAATATTGCGGCCGGGCTGCTTCGCCCCGACGACAAGCTGCGGCAGCGTGTCGATGCGGCGATCGAGGCCCTGCTGGCCGATGGCACCATCGCGCGGATCTACGCCCGCTACGGCATCGAGCTGCGATCTCCGCAGTAGGGCGGTATCGCGTTATGTTCATCAGGACGACTTACCGGCGCGGGATGATTTCGGCAGCCAGCGTCCCGATCACGGCGGATCGGCAGGCGCATGCCGTGGGCGGCGCGGTGCCGCAGACATCCGGGGGATAAGTCCGATGCCCTTTGATCTTCTGCAGAGGAAGCGAAGCCATTTCATGCTCTGGCGCCCAGGGAGCGTGAACCCGCCCCCTGCCCTTGTCATCGGCACGTTCCTCGAGGGAAACCCGCCGAGCTTTCAGCCGCTGAACAGGTTCGATTTGGCGGTTTCACCGGTCTCGGCCGATCTATGGGAAATAGCGGCCGCAGCCTGCGGGCTGGCGGACAGCCGCGTCTATCACTATTGGTTTGAAGTCACCAACGTGAACCCGAAGACGCCGGTGTCGGCCCGCATCCTGTGCACGGACCCGACCGCCTGGACGGTGGATTGGCGACTGCGCGCACCGGCACTGCCGCTCCCGTTCACCGACGACGACCGCGGCCCGGCGGCCGTCGTGAAGTGGCGGGAAAACGAGCTGGTGCCCTGCGATCCCGCCGGCGACGAACCGGACTGGCAGAACGACCCGCGGCTCGACACCCTCCCCGCCAACAACCGTCTCGTCATCTACGAGCTGCCAACGCGCTGGAGCCGGATTGAGACAGAGGGCACCGTCAGCATCGCCGGCGGGACTTTCCGTGACGTCCTTGCGCTCGTGGAGCGGACCGCGGCACCGACCAATTTCGCGGGCGTAGCTGCGCTCGCACCCGGCGAGGCACATCTCGAAGACCTCGGCGTCAACGCTCTCGAGCTGTTGCCTCCGGCCGACAGCTTCGTCAACCGCGAGTGGGGCTACGCGACGAGCAACTATTTCGCCGCCGATTTTGATTTGGGATTTCCGAGAGGCCATGCCTCGCCGACGGCGTCCGCCGATCTTGCGGCGCTTGTTACCGCCTGCCATCGACACCGCCTTCGGTTCTTCACCGACGTCGTGATGGCCTTCGCGACACGGTATGCTTATCGGTACGTCAATTTCCTCGACTTCCACGTCCACCGTGGGACTGATGATCCGGAGGAGGACGCCCGGGACGACTTTGGCGGTGACCTCTTCAAGTATAACTTCTTGACCGACGCCTACGACCCGATCACCGGGGGACCCGCGCGCCTCGTGCCGGCGCGTCGCCTCATGCTAACCTGCCTTGCGCGCTGGATGCTCGACTTTCGGGTCGATGGCATTCGGATGGACAGCGTGCCCAACATCATGAACTGGGACTTCGTACAGGAGTACAAGGATCTTGCCCGAAACATATGGCGCTCGCGGTGGCTGGCGCAGGGCCTGCCGGCACAGGGTGCCGACGAACGCTTCCTCGTCGTCGGAGAGGATCTGGCGGTGCCGATTGATCTTCTGCGCCAGAACCGCCTCGACGGCCTGTGGAACGAAGAGTTCAAGCGGATGGTTCGGTATGCAATCATCGGACAAAATGACGAAAAGGAGCCGAGTTTCGAGTGGACGGTGCGCAAACTGATCGACTGCCGTCTGCTTGGCTTCGCCGATGGGTCTCAAGCGATCAACTACGTGACCTCGCACGATGTTGAGGGCGTCAGGAACGAGCGCCTGTACAATCTTCTCAACAACAATGGCGTTTGGAATACGGAGCGACGGATCAAGCTTGCCTTCGTCTGTCTGATGACTGCCGTCGGCATACCCATGATTTTCGCAGGCGAAGAGTTCGCCGACCAGCATGACCTCGCGGTCATCCATCCGCAAAAGCAGATCGATCCCGTGAACTTCGATCGCCTGCAGGACCCTTGGCGCCGGCGCGTATTCGAATATTGCGCCCGCCTCGTCCGTTTTCGCACGAGGTCTGACGCACTTGCTGTCAACGACACGCAGTTCATCCACGTCGATTTCGAGGAGGGTAAACGCGTGCTCGTCTGGCAGCGGGGCCGGCCGGGCATCGACCACCCTGTGATCGTCGTCGCGAATTTTTCGGATTTTGAAACCGCGCTGCCGTTCGCCCCAGCTTCCGAATACCGCGTGCCGAACTGGCCAATGACCCCGCCGGGCATGCGCTGGCGCGAGATTACGCAGAATCGCGACGTGCCGCCCGAATGGGTCCACCGGGAGCCGATCTTTCCCTGGGAGGCCAAGGTCTATGCCTTGACCTGAGTGTATCCGCTAGCTGTTCTGCGGGCGTGAGCGGCTCATTCTCTACTATACGTTCTCGCCGTAGCTCGTGACCTCCGTTCCCAAAAAGCCGAGGATTCTCATCGAACCCGACTTCGCCTCTTGCGTTGGGAGAGCCTAAGGATGAAGAGCGGCCGAGACAGCACGGCATCGATAGAACGGCGCGCAAGCCCAGCGAAAGGACGAGCAATGGCCAAGAACACGATTTGCCTGTGGTACGACAAGGACGCGGAAGCTGCGGCCCGCTTCTACGCCGAAACCTTTCCCGACAGCGCCGTGGGCGCCGTCCACCGGGCACCCAGCGACTACCCCTCCGGCAAGCAGGGCGACGTGCTGACGGTAGAATTCACGGTCGCCGGCGTCCCGTGTATTGGTCTCAACGGCGGTCCCGCGTTCAAGCATAACGAAGCTTTCTCGTTTCAGATCGCCACCGATGATCAGCAGGAGACCGACCGCTACTGGAACGCCATTGTCGGCAATGGAGGCCAGGAGAGTGCGTGCGGCTGGTGCAAGGACAAGTGGGGCGTCTCCTGGCAAATCACGCCGCGCGTGCTGACAGAGGCGCTGGCGGCCGGCGGCGCTGAAGCAAAGCGCGCATTCGATGCCATGATGGGCATGAAGAAAATCGACGTCGCCGCGATCAAAGCGGCGCGACGCGGCTGATGTTCACGCGCCGTAAGATCTGGTGGCGTCCGTTTGCGGTTTCAGAACGATCGCTGCGGTTCGACCGTCCTTGGTCCTGACGCTATTTTAAATGCGACGGACGCAACCGACTAAAGCGCGATTGCGATTCGACTTAGAGCGATCGCGCTTTAGCGTTCTGCCGCCAAACCAGCGAACGCCATTGCTGCCTTGAGTTCGTGGATGCTTGCTTTCTCGCCGCCGTCGGCCTGGAACGCCAGAGGTCCCGAACTCAGCGGCAGGCTACTCACCCTGGCCGGACCACGCGGCAGCTCGAACGGCATCACGTCGCTTGCGCCGAACTGAATCTGATCGAGCTGCCGAATGGCGCTGCGCATCTGACCCAATCCGACATTCAGCGGCACGACTGTCGCTCGCTGCTCAGACCAGATGCCAAGCGCACGCGCCGCGTTCGGTAGCCCAGCCCCGGTCTGCCAGGGATGACCGATCGGCTGCGCGGTATCCTTGAGAATCTGGAACAGCCGTTCGACGCGTTGCAAATCTCTGGCAGCGAAACTGCCCTTGAAATCACTGTGATCGGCGAGGATCAGGGCTGCGAGTGCGGTAACGTGGGCAGCCGCGAGCGAGGTCCCGTCACAGACCGCGTAACTGTCAGGGGACTGGCAGGCAATGATCGCAACGCCAGGCGCGCAGAGGTCGAGCTCGGGCCCGCGACAGGAAAACGGCGGTACGAAGAACCCGCCGGCGAGCGCGATGGCTGCCGCCGCTTGTGCCGCCTGCGGACTGTCTTCCAGGAAGCTTCCCGCTTGTCCGACCGCACCAACCGCCATGACGTTCGGGGAGCAAGCCGGAAACGGCACCGCTCCTGCGGAATTTCCGGCAGCCGCGATGAGGCTCATGCCATGCTGTTTTGCCTCAGCGATGCGTTGCTCAACCAGAGCCGAGCCGCGCTCGCAACCGAATCCCAGACACGCCACGTCGATGGCGTTCTGCAGGCAATAGTCGAGCGCCACGATCAGATCGCTGCAATAGGCATCGGACGGAAGCTTGCAGACATGCAGCTCGCTGTCCGGCGCGTAACCCCGTACGCCGTGCGCTGTCTGGGGCGCGGCACTGATAAGGCCCGCGCATGGCGTGCCGTGGCCGATTGCGTCCTTCGACCAGGATTTTGCTTCGGCGCTCCTGATGTCGATACCGTGATCGATCCCGGTCAATCGCTTGTGGCTGGTCGCAACGCCGCTGTCGATCAGAGCGATCCTGACTCCGGCGCCGCGGCATTGCTTCGGGATCCGGTCAAGCTGCATGGCTGCGCCCCCCCAATCCAGCGCCTCCGACAGCGACAACGGTTTTAGGGTGAAGATGTTCACCGCATCGGCGTCGAGATGAGGCCGATGTTGCCACAGGCCCCAAAAGCCGGAGCGCGGGTTGACAAATATGGCAGCGACCGTGTCCGGCTGCTCACCTTGCAGCGTCAGATCTACTCTGCCGTCGCTATCCGTCAGTCCCTGAACTGACACCTGCTCGCCGATGAGCCGCACCGCCGCCTGCTCCACGGGCGTGCCGGCTTCGCTCACGATCCGGATCGTCACCTTCAAATCCGGCCCGAACGCGGTCATCATCGCAGCCGTCGGGAGAACCGATGACGCGCCAGCGAATGATGCAGCTCGCAGATGGAGGTCCGGCTCGATGATCAAGCTGCCGGCTGCGGAGCGGCGCAGTGCGGTGGCGGCGTCGTCAGGTATGCGCACGACCGCAATCGGCGGGACAGTGGTGTCGCGCCGCTCACGGGTCCGCAGGATCTCGATGTTGCCGAACTGGTTGAGTTGCTCGGCCAGCTCTTGACCGCTTACGCCAGGTCCCGCCGGCGCGATCATGTACTGACTGGTGCGGGCCGGTTTGCGTCGATCACCGGCCGGCGCCGAGCGCGCGTCACGTGATGATTTGCGTCGGTCGCCGCTCGCCGTGGAGCGCGCATCATCTGAGCTTGCTGCCATGGTGTCGCCTCCCACCTTTAGTGGATTGAGGGTTGAGTCTGATCGGTCGAAGCCTGTCGCACCAGCGGAACGCGCGGATCAGCTGCGCGGACGATTTCGATCATGCGATAGGCCTGCCCGATCAGGTCGAAGGCCTGCGCATAGTCCCGCGCGGCAAACCTGTGCGCGGCTTGGGTCACGATCGGCACGCAGTTCTCCAGGCCGGCATGCTGTGCTGCGTTGGCTGCGAGAAAGGCGGAAAGCGAGCGCAGCGATTCCGCGACCATATCGCCGATCATGTTCTCCGCAGCCTGACGATCGAGGACCGGGTTCGGTATCGGCAGGCTACCGGGCATGGTTTGGAACATTTGCTCAAATGGTTGAAACTGAAGGCGCATGAGAAGCGGCATCAAATTGCCGAGCAGCGCGACGAGCTGCTGAATGTCTGCCGGGCGTGGCTGTGACGCAGTTGCGCCAGAAGGATTGGAATCGGACATGGATGTTCTCCTCCGGAGGGAAGCATAACGGCAGCGAGCGCAACCGCCGCTTTGGGCGACGGTCGCTGATTACCTTGCGGACTGGCCGCGAATTGCGCTCAGATCATCCGCTGTTGGCTATAGGCCTGAAGGTTACCTATGACCTGAGGAATGACGCCGATCAGCTGGCGCGTAATGTCGGCCATATCCTGCTGCGTCAGTTGTCGCTGCTGGCCAAAGGCCATGGGACCGCCGAACGCTGACTGGAACTGAGGTGCGCCAAACTGAGTGCCCCAGGCTTGCGCTGGATGGCCGAGACCAGGTTGGCCGAGGCCTCCGGGTTGCTGACCGAGGCCTCCGAACTGACCCTGACCGAGGCCGCCCTGCATGGCCGCATAGTGAGGTTGCTGCTGGCTCTGCAGCATTCCAACGATCTGCGGAACGATGGGCAGGATTTGCCGCACGACTTCATTCACGTCCTGCGGGCTCAGCTGCCGCGGCGCTTGGCCGTAGGCCGCGTAGCCGATTCCGCCGAACGGATTTTGTGCTTGCGCGAGCATTTGAGGCAGCGCCGGTACCAGTTGACGCACGACCTCGTTCACGTCTTGTTGCGAAAGCTGGCGCTGTTGGCCGCCCCACTGCTGGCCCCATCCCGTCGGTTGCCCGCCCCAGCCGGGGCTATATCCGAATGCGCCGAAGGGCTGCTGACCGCCGTATTGCCCATATTGCTGGCCGTAGGCCGCCTGTCCGAGTCCAACACCGCCTTGCGAACCTAATGCTCCCCATCCCCCTTGTTGTTGCGGGCCGAACTGTCCGAACTGCGGATTATGCGCGAGGTAATCAAAGTAGGTCATCGCCGTTCTCCTTGCGATGGTTGGTGCCCTCAGCCCAAAGTCCTTTGTAGAGCCTCAGCATGCGAGGTCCTTCGGTGGCACAGTCCGTCACGCCGGTTTGTGACGGCTTTGCATTTTTCAAATTCAAATGCTCAACGCCGGACAAATCGCAGCAATAGGTCATGTCTGCCTTGAGGCACGCGAACTGCGTTCCTCAAGGCAACAAACGAATGAGAAGCATAAGGCGGCAAAACAAAGCCGTTGAGAGATGCAGGAGCGGGTTTGTCGTTTCTTACTAGCCATCTCCTGGAGGCCAGCTACTTACGTCCGCTCAGACGCTCTGCGATTGATCACTGATTTTTCCCCGAACGCGCTCAAGCGCGAATAGTTTCGCGGACACGCGGCGATATTTTGGTGGCAACTCTATGAAAATTCCAGGACGCGCGGATCTTGTCAGCCAGCCCTCTTGCCGAAGCGCATCTGCTTCGGCTCACGCGATTGCTAAAAAGTGAGGTTGAGTAGAGTACCGACCCGCTCGGAGGTAGCGGGGTGGCTGCGAAGCAAGCGCATGGGATCATGCCCGAATGCAGGCACAGCCATTGGCGCAGAGCCGGTATGATGGCGCTCCAGCTTATCGAGTGCGGCGATGAGTGCCCGCGAGTCGCCGGTCAATTCTAGCGCGGTTGCATCCGCATCCAGTTCGCGGACGCGCGACAGCGCCAGTCCAAGCAGCTGACCGAGCGTCGGAGCTGCGCTCAGCAGCGCAGCCAATGGCTGGCTTACCCTCATCGCGCCGTGGTTATGTCGCGTTCGCAGCAGGGCGAGACCGGCGAGCGAGGTCCAATCGATCGCACGACGCAATGCAGTCGCCCAGCTCATCGTCCAGGTGTCATTGTTGCGGATATGCGCCACTTCGTGGGCCAAGATCCCGGCAATCTCCTCGCGCGTCATGCCGCGCAACAGCCCTTCAGTTAAGACGATGGCGCTGCGTTCCGGTCCGCCGAGCGCGTAGGCATTCATATCGCTTGGCGCCGGTAGACAATAAAGCTCCGGCACTCGAGCCAAGCCGGCTCGGCCGCAAACCCTCGTCAGAATGGCGAACAACTCCGGCACCTGGGCGTGGGACAGCAGGCGGGCGCCGAACCAGCGATACATGCTCTCGCGCGAGATGACCGTGCCATCGGGGCGGGGGGCGGTTCCCTGTAACGCGCGCCGCATGCCCTCAGTCCCACCGACGATCCAACCACACATCGCGAGCAGCAACATCATTGCAAGGATCGCCAGTGCCGATGATTGATAGTTCGCTGTCTGATGGGCGAGCCGCCGATGCCGCAACAGGTCCCGATCTTTCGAGTTCAGCTCGATACGGCATCGCAGGTAAACGCCTGCCTCACCCGACGGCCAATAAATCTCCACGGTAGTACCGCACCGGGAAACGCTCAGCATTTGCATCGGCAGCGCGCAGCGCACCAAAGCAAGTGAAATGCCTGGCGTGAGGTCGACGACGACATCCCGCCGCGGCCGATGACTATGTAAAGCTGTCCAGCTTATGCCAGCGACAAACACCCCTGTTCCTGCCCCCTGATGCACGCCCAACGCGAAGGTTACGGATCAACTTGCGCCCTGTCATGCCAATTACATGCCATAGACACAGGAAACTTGCGGAATGCACAAGGGATACTACGGTATTAACGGGAACCGGCTTTGGTTGCGTGGCGTACTGGAACCCGCCGGTGAGCTAGACTAGATCGATCTTCTGATCGAGTCGGGCCCGCGAGAGCCGCGGTCGGCACGCAGCCCGTTGCCTCAGATTTTGCGAGACTGATACTTCCTGCGACGGCTGCCTCTTTATTCGGAAACGGCTGCCAGGCTGTCGAAATGGCTAGACTAAGGTCCGGCGGCGTCCATTTGCGGTCTCAGGACGATCGCGCCGGCCGGCCTTCCCTGCGCCTGACGCTATTTCCTCTGCTGCCACTGCATGAATTTTTCAAGCAGAGCCTGGGATTTTTCGGGCGCCTCTTTAGCCGTTCCAGCGGAGGCTGGTTCGGAAACAGCCGGGTCTTGGCCTTCTTGTATCCTTTGAAACTGCTTGAATCCTTGAAGCAGCGCCTGGGAGTCTTCGGTCGTCACCGGGGCCGGCGTCGCCGATGCAGGGGTTGAAATGGAGACGGCGATCTCCGAGGGATCAGTTTTTGACCTTGGAAACACGTTGAACAAAACGAGCGCCAGGATCGCAGTAACGCCGATCGCCGCGGCAATTGCGCCCGCAGTGGCGAGCAGTCCGCGTCGTGGACGGCGTTCGTAAACGAACTGGGACTCCAGCGGACGGGTGGATTTGGCGAAAGCTTCCTCGCGCATCTCATCATAATGAGACAAAGGGGGCGTGGGATGCAAATGGTCTGATCTCGTCTGCGGTGCCGCGTTGGATCGCGGGTTCGCCATGCCGCGCGCCGAGCGCGGTGCGTAGTACAGCGGATCTTCCGCATTATCGGAGTTGGAATGGTCGTTCGCGCTGAAACTCATTTTGCGCTACTCCTCACAATGTCAGATCGTCGCATCGGAATATTGCCACTCAAGGCTTCCGAGCAAAGTCCGCATGAAATGCCGCAGGCATTCGCGCCCTGCGGCCCGCCGGGTAAAACTCCGATCCGCCGACCCCCGGCATCAGAAGACTGATCCAAACCGGGATGCGTGTGGAGTCAGATGTTCTGTTCCGCCCAAAAAAACAATCAAGCTGTTGCCATCCGGCGACAAAATCAGGCGGAACTTGCGGGCTCCCCCTCCTAGATCGTGACCTGCGTTCCCACTTCCACCACCCGCCCGGTCGGGATCTGGAAATAATCCGTGGCGTCGTTGGCAGATTGGCTGAGGCGGATGAACAGCAGGTCCTGCCAGCGCGGCATGCCCGAATGCGCGGCCGGCTTCAGCGCGCGGCGGGACAGGAAGAACGACGTCGACATGATGTCGAACTGCCAGCCGAGCTTGCGGGCGATCGCCAGCGTCTTCGGCACGTTAGGCGATTCCATGAAGCCGAACTTCAGCGTCACCCGCGAGAACGTCTCGCTGAGCTGCTCCATCCGCACCCGCTCACTATCGTCGATCCGCGGCGTCGGCGCGGTCTCGATGGTGAGGATGACGTTCTTCTCATGCAGCACCTTGTAGTGCTTCAGGCTGTGCATCAGCGCCGTCGGCGCGCATTCGGGATCGGAGGTCAGGAACACCGCCGTGCCGGGCACTCGCTGCGGCGGGCGCTTCTCCAGCATCGCCACGAGGTCGGCCAGCGGGAATTCGAGCTTGCGCGACTTCTCGAACAACAGCTTGCTGCCGCGACGCCACGTGTACATCAGGAGCATCACGATGCCGCCGAGCGCCAACGGCACCCAGCCGCCCTCGAACACCTTCAACAGATTGGCGGCGAGGAAGGTGATGTCGAGGAACAAAAACGGCGCGATCAGGGCTGCGGCCGCAAGCGGCGACCATTTCCAGACCCGCCAGATCACGACAAAGCCCATCATGGCCGTGACCACCATGGTCCCGGTCACGGAGATGCCGTAGGCCGCAGCCAGCGCGCTCGACGACCGGAACAGGACCACCAGCAGCATCACCGCAGCGAACAGCAGCATGTTGATGCGCGGAATGTAGATCTGGCCGGAATGGGCTTCCGACGTATGGCGGATTTCGAACCGCGGCATCAGGCCGAGCTGGATCGCCTGCCGCGTCAGCGAATAGGCGCCGGTGATGACGGCCTGGCTCGCAATTACGGTCGCCGCCGTCGCCAGCGCCACCATCGGGATCAGCGCCCAGTCCGGGAACATCAGGAAGAACGGATTTTCGATCGCCTTGGGATCGGCAATGAGAAGCGCGCCCTGCCCTAAATAATTTATCGCCAGCGACGGCAGCACGATGAAGAGCCACGCGGTCTGGATCGGCCGCTTTCCGAAATGGCCGAGGTCGGCATAAAGCGCTTCCGCACCAGTGACCGCCAAAAACACCGCGCCGAGCGTGATGAAGCCGATCATGCCGTGATGGAGCATGAAGGAAACCGCGTGAAGCGGATTGAATGCCGACAGCACCTCGGGATGGAGCATGATCTGCGGCACGGCAGCGATCGCGATGACAGCGAACCACACGCACATGATCGGTCCGAAGAATGCGGCAACGCGCGCGGTGCCGTGGGACTGGACCGCAAACAGCGCAACCAGAATGACCAATGTCAGCGGTACGACATAGTGTTCGAAGGTCACCGTGACGAGCTTGATGCCCTCGATCGCGGACAATACCGATAGCGCCGGCGTCAGGACTGCGTCGCCGTAGAACAGCGCACCAGAGATGATGCCGAGCAGCACGATGGCACCGCCGCCCTTGGTGACCGCACGCTGCGCCAGCGCCATCAGCGCCAGCGTCCCGCCCTCGCCGTTGTTGTCGGCGCGCAGCAGGATGACGACGTATTTCAGCGTCACCACGACGATCAGCGCCCACAGGATCAGCGACAATACGCCCAGCACCGCCTGCGGGCTGGCGGTGCCCGCGTGCCCGCTGGCCGCGACGATGGCTTCGCGCAACGCGTAGAGCGGGCTGGTGCCGATGTCGCCGTAGACGACACCGATGCTGCCGAGCATCAGGGCCTTGAAGCCGGCGGTGGAATGCGTTTCGCCATGACCGTTGGCCGCGGGCGTTTCCGCCGCGGTGACCGCACTTACAGATGACATGGGATTTGCGCCTCGATTGCTTATTGCAACGCACAATTCAGGACGGCAGGGCTATACTCCTACCGCGAACGCATAGGTTATATTGTATCTGGGCCCTTGCTATGCGTCCAACGCATAGATCGGAGGGCCTTACCTGAGGAATCTCGTTGGTTGGTCAGATAGTTACCTGAGTTCCGACCTCCACTACCCTCCCCGTCGGGATCTGGAAGTAGTCGGTGGCATCGTTGGCCGACCGGCTCATCGCGATGAACAGATGATCCTGCCATAGCGGCATGCCCGACTGCGCCGAAGGTTTTAGCGACCGCCGCGACACGAAGAACGACGTCGCCATGATGTCGAACTGCCAGCCGAGCTTGCGCGCGATCACCAGCGCCTTGGGCACGTTCGGCGATTCCATGAAGCCGAACCGCAGGCGCACGAGAGAGAACTTCTCGCTGATGGTTTCCATCTTGACGCGCTCGGCCGGATCGACGCGCGGCGTCTGGGCGGTTTCGATGGTCAGGATTACATTGTGCTCGTGCAGCACCTTGTTGTGCTTGAGATTGTGCATCATCGCAGTCGGCACGAAGCTCGGATCGGAGGTCAGGAACACCGCCGTTCCCTTGACGATGTGCGGCGGCCGCTTTTCCAGGCTCTTGATCAGGTCCGCCAGCGGCACCTCGATGCGCCGTGTCTTTGCGGTCAGAATCGCCGCGCCGCGGCGCCAGGTCCAGATCATCACCGCGACGGCAACGCCGAACAGCAGCGGCACCCATGCGCCTTCGAGCAGCTTCAACAGGTTCGCGGCAAAGAAGCTCATGTCGATGATCACAAAGGGCACGATCACGGCCGCCGCGGTCGCCGCGCGCCAGTTCCACAGTTTCCAGACCACGACAAAACCCATGATGCCATCGACCACCATGGTCGTGGAGACGGCAATGCCGTAAGCCGAAGCCAGACCGCTCGAGGTGCGGAACAACAGCACCAGCAGCACGACGCCGATCAGCAGCAGCCGGTTCACGCGCGGCAAATAGATCTGGCCGGCATGGGTTTCCGAGGTATAGCGAACCTCGAAGCGCGGCAGCAGGCCGAGCTGCACGGCTTGGCGGATCAGCGAAAAGGCACCGGTTATCACCGCCTGGCTTGCGATCACGGTCGCCGCGGTCGCCAACACGACCAGCGGCAGCAAGAGCACTCCGGGGACCAACCGGTAGAACGGATTTTCGATCGCCGCCGGGTCGGCCAGCACCAGCGCGCCCTGCCCGAAATAATTGATCAGGAGCGCGGGCAACACAAAATAGAACCAGCCGGTCTGGATCGGCTTGCGTCCGAAATGGCCGAGATCCGCATAAAGCGCCTCGCCGCCGGTCACGGCCAGAAACACCAAGCCCATCGTCACCAGGCCGATGACGCCATGGGAAAGCATGAACTGGATCGCGTACCAGGGATTGATCGCGTAGAGCACCGTGGGATCGTCGCTGATGTGGATCAGGCCCAACACCGCCAATGTCGCGAACCAGACCACCATGACCGGCCCGAAGGCCGAGGCGACGCGCGCGGTGCCGCTGCTCTGCACCGAGAACAGCACGACCAGAATGAAGATCGTCAGCGGCACCACATAATGTTCGAGCGCAGGAGTGACTAGCTTGAGACCTTCAACCGCAGACAACACCGAAATCGCCGGCGTAATCATGGAATCGCCGATGAACATCGAGGCGCCGACGACGCCGAGCGCCAGCAACGGCCAGCTCCGCCGGCCCAACGCCCGCTGTCCCAGCGCCATCAGCGACAGCGTACCGCCCTCGCCGTTGTTGTCGGCGCGCAACAGCAGCAGCACATATTTGGCGGTCACGACGATGAACAACGACCACAGGATCAGCGAGAGCACGCCGAGAACGATGGTACGCGACACCGGCGCCCCATTCGCGGCGTGGGTGACGGCCTCGCGGAACGCATACAGCGGCGAGGTGCCGATATCGCCGAACACGACGCCGATGCTGCCCAGCGTCAGGGCCAAAAAGCCTGAGGTTGCGTGCCCCTCATGGGCTTCGGTAGATGTGACGCTGACAGCCATGATGGAGAGGAACGTTCTCGTCGTTGAATTGATCCGGGCGGCTATCGACGCTTCCGCGCCGCCTGTCAATCATCGGGCAAGCATAACACCGCGGGCGATGCGGAGCTCACGCAAAGCAGATCGAAATAGAGAGGTGGTATTATGGTAGTTCCGGCGTATTACGGCTTCAGGTTTGGCGGAAGCGGCGGATTTTCGCGCATCAATGTGATGGTGACGCGACGGTTTGCCGGCAATGTCGGATCGTCGGGAAACAATGGCTGGCTGTCGGCCCTGCCGCCGACGGCGTAGATATGGGATGATGGCAGCCCCTCGCGTTCGAGGATCTGGCGCACGACGTTGGCGCGGTCCGCCGACAGATCAAACGCGCCATATTCGCTGCGCGCCGGAACGAAGCCGGCCGACGTGTGGCCGACAATGTTGACCCGCAGCGGGGTCGCCTTCAACGGCACGGCCAGTTTCTGGATCAGCCGGCGGGTGCGGTCATAGGGAACCTTGGAGCCGTCGGCGAACATCGAGCGGCCGTCCTGGTCGACGATTTCGAGATTGAGGCCCTGGCTGGTCTCTTCGAAGATGATGTGCCGGGACATTTCGGTCAGTTCCGGCATGTCCTGCAGCGCCTGGCGCAATGAGGCCGAAGCGAGCGCGAACTCGCGATCGACCTTCAGGCGGGCGCCGGATTCGCGCTGACGGTCCTTGTCGTCGGGCGTTGGCGTATTGGAGGAATCCTCCGG
Organism: Bradyrhizobium algeriense; assembly: GCF_036924595.1. Taxonomy (NCBI): domain Bacteria; kingdom Pseudomonadati; phylum Pseudomonadota; class Alphaproteobacteria; order Hyphomicrobiales; family Nitrobacteraceae; genus Bradyrhizobium; species Bradyrhizobium algeriense. The sequence continues at coordinate 3,763,358 of NZ_JAZHRV010000001.1, forward strand.
CGAAATATGCTCGACATTCTTCAGCTTCGGCCGCGTCGGCAGGCCGTCGGCTTCGACCATTCCCGAATATCGGGACTCGGTCTGGACGCCGAACGCATCGCGCATCGAACCCGCGACGATCTTCAGCTTGGCCGAATCCTGCGTGGAGAACGCCACCAGCATCACGAAAAACGACAGCAGCAACGCCATCAGATCCGCAAAGGTCACGAACCAGCCGTGACCGCCATGTGCCTCTTCGCGTTTTTTCTTGGCCATGCTTTATGTCCGCGCCTGGATGATGTCCGCGCCTGGATGCCGACGGCCGGTCAGGCCGGAACCAGTTCGCCTTCCTCGTGGCGATGTTTTTCGGGCAAGTAGGCCAGCAGCATTTCACGCACCAGCGCCGGGCTCTTGGAGTCGCGGATCATCAGGATGCCGTCGATGATCAGCGTGCGGTTGGTTTCCTCGTCGATCAGCTTGCCATGCAGCTTGTCGGCGATCGGCAGACAGATCAGGTTTGCGACAAGCGCGCCGTAAAGCGTCGCCAGCAGGGCGACCGCCATGAAGGGGCCGAGTTTCGAAGGGTCCGACATGTTCGAGAACATCTGCACCATGCCGAGCAGCGTGCCGATCATGCCGAACGCCGGCGCGCAGTCGCCGATGGCGCGATAGATCTTCGAGCCCTCGTTCAGGTGCATCAGGAAATTGTCGCGATCGCGCTCCATGTTGTCGCGGATGAATTCGAGATCGTAGCCGTCGGCGACGTAGCGGATTCCCTTGGCGAGGAAAGGCTCATCCGTCTCGACCTTTTCCAGGCCGACCGGACCCTGCTTGCGGGCGATTTCAGCAATCCGCGCCAGTTCGTCGACCAGATCGCGCGCCGACAGACGGCTCATCGTGAAGGCGAATTTCGCACCCAGCGGCATGCCGTGCAGGATCGCGCTGAGCGGGAAACGGATCAGCGTCGCTGCCGTCGAGCCGCCGAAGATGATGATGACGGCATGGATGTCGTAGAACATCCGGAAGTCACCGCCCATCAGGATCAGCGTCGACAGGACGATGATGCCGGCGACCAGGCCAACGAGCGTGGTGATATCCATTCTGCACTCCGAACGCACACGCGAACTACCGGCCGTCCTGGACGGTCGCGCGGCTCATCCGGAGCTGCGCAGGAGGCACCCTACGACTGCGCCATTAAAGAGGCGTAAAGGTTAAACCTAAAGCGCGGTCGTAGAATTGCGGGTCAGCGACCCGCTCATCTCAAGGATTCACTAACCATAGCGTTTGGCGCTCACTGCGCCTGCGCGCCGATGCCGGCGGCCTTGATGATCGGCCACCATTTTTCGATCTCGGCCTTCTGGAAAGCGGCCAATCCTTCCGGCGTTTGCTGCGCACGGGGCGCGACGTCGAGGCCCAGTTCGGTAAAGCGCTTCTGGATTGCAGGGTCAGCCAGCGCTTCCACCGTCGCGGCGTTGAGTTTTGCGATGACATCCTTCGGCGTGGCTTTCGGCGCCCAGAAGCCGAACCAGCCCGACATATAGAGGCCGGGCACGCCGGTCTCATCCGCGGTCGGAATGTCAGGCATCGAGGCCGAGCGCGTCGCCGAGAGGTTGGCGAGTGCCTTGATCTTGCCGGCGCGGATTTGCGGCAGCGCCACCGCGCCCTGCACAACCAGCAGATCCACCGTACCGGAGATCAGGTCGGTCATCGCAGGGCCTGCGCCGCGATAGGGAATGAACTGCACCTTCTGCTTGGTCAGGTTCTCGAACATCACGCCGGTGACGTTCGCCGCCGCGTTCTGGTTGACGAAATTGATCTTGCCCGGGTTTTCCTTCATCCAGGCGACCAGTTCGGCAAGCGTGTTGGCCGGCAGGTCTTTCTTGGCGACCATGAGCTGGGGATTGTTGGAAACAAGCGCGATCGGCTCAAAATCTTTTTCGAGGTCGTAGTCGAGCTTGTAGATGATGCTACCGACATGGGTGTCCCACTGGCCGATGTCGAAGGTGTAGCCATCCGGCGCGGCGCGGGCGACGCGCCCGACACCAATGCTGCCGCCGGCGCCGCCGACATTTTCGATCACGACGGACTGCCCAAGCGTTGCGCGCATCCGCTCGGCCATGATCCGGGCGGCGGCATCGGTCGATCCGCCCGGCGGGAAAGGCACCACCAGCGTAATCGGGCGGGAAGGATAGGTTTGCGCCTGCGCAGCCGCAGCACCGAAGAGGATCAAGAATGACAGCGCGGTCCAGAACCTCTTCATGACGCTTTCCCCCTGTTTGTTGAACCCTGACTTTTTGTCAGTGGATCTCGGACGAACGCTTCAACGCCTCTTTCAGTTTTTCCAGCGTGAAGTCCGGGCTGCGCGCGATCTCCAGGATCGGCGTCTCGCGCCGGCCGCAGAGTTCGGCGGCTTCCGGAATCTGCGTCGCGATATCTGTCGGGATCACGATGGCGCCGTGCTGGTCGGCGTGGATCAGATCGTCGGAATGCACCGTCATGCCGGCGACGCGCACTTCGCCGCCCCAGTGTTCAGCATGGACCCAGGCGTGCGACGGCCCGACCGAACCGGCCAGCGCCTGGAAACCCGGCGCCCATTGCGGGATGTCGCGGATCGAGCCGTCGGTGATGACGCCGAGGCAGCCGAGCGCCTTGTGCACGTTGCTCTGCACCTCACCCCAGAACGCGCCGTAACCGGCATCGGCTCCGTCGATATCCTGGATCACGGTGATGCGCGGACCGAAGCCGGTGCCGACATATTCGTAATAGGCGATGCGGCGCTTGGCCTGCTCGTCAGCCGGAAGGGTGGATTTGAGCACCGAGCGGATCGTCACGGTGCGGGCATAACCTACCATCGGCGGCAAATCGGGGAACGGGCAGACCAGCGGCTTGGTGGTGTAGCCGATCAGGCGGCGTTCGGGCGCGACGATTTCCATCGCATTGCAGATCGTCGGCGTGTCATAGCGCGCCAGCGCCTCGAGGACGGAAGCAGGCAGCGGGGCGGTAACGGCTTTGTTCACGGCGTTCTCTCCTGGTCTTTTTCGGGCCGGCTGTTCCTGAAAAGCCGTGCATCCACAAGCCGTATAGCCGAGAAGAGCGCGATCAGCAAAAGTGGAAACAGGCTTTTGGCGCCCGACCGCGCTCTAAAATTATTGAATCAGGGGTGCCAGTGGAGGCGAGCTTGTAGAAGCACGGCTCACCTTCCCTGAGCCGACCGGCGACTAGAGATAGGCCGTGTAGGAGCTGATCCAGACCAGGATCGACATGATCAGGCCGATGACGCCGGCGTTCTCTGCAAACACGGTGGCTGTGCCCGGCATTCCGAGCCTGAGCTGGCTGCGGTCGATGTCCTTCGGTATGGAAATGGCCGCCGGATAGACCTTGACGCCGCTGATCGAGCCCACCCGGGCCAGCGTGCCCGAGACCGCAATCTGGCCCTGCCCCACGCCCTGCGGGATCTCGGTAATCGTCGCGTCGTGAATGCGGCCGGGGTCGTCGTCGAACACGAGCTTCACCCGGGCGCCGGGCTTGATGGTCTTAAATCCGTTGGGCGAGAACATGCCGACGATGACGATCTCATCGGCGACGATGAACGACATCACGGAGCGCGCCTGCACGGCGCGGTCGCCGACGGCGAGCGCCATCACCGTTACTGTGCCGTCCGCGGGCGCACGGATCGTCGTTTGGTCGAGCTCCCATTTGGCATTGTCGAGCTGGGCCTGGATTTGGGCAACCGTCGTATTGACGCCGCCGACCTCCGATTCCATGGCGAGCTGTGCGTTCAACTGCGCGGCCTTGGCCGCCTGGAGCTGATACTCCACGGTCTCGTATTGCACCTGGGTGTCTTGCAAACGAAACTCGGTTTGCGCGCCTTCGCCGGCGAGCTTGCTGTAATCCGCAAGCCGCTGCCTGTGATAGGCGAGCTGCTTGGCGAGTCCTTCAGCGTTCGCCGTTGCTTGCTCGTAGTTCGCCGCAAGTTGTTTGACTTGCTGCCGTGACTGAGCGAGCGACGCCTCGAGCTGGCTGACCTTGTACTGGAACGGTGCCGGATCGATGCGGAACAGGACGCTTCCGGCTTTCACCGGCTCATTCGGCTTGGCCGGTATCTCGATCACCTGACCGGAAACATTGGGGGTAATCTCCGCGACGCGGGAAATGACGACAAAGCTTCCCGAGGGAGTGAGGTAATTGAACATGGCCAGGAATACCGCGAGGATAGACGCGCCGATCAGCACGGCCACCGTGCCGGAGCCCCATCCCCACCGCACCAGCTTGAGCTTCGAGAAAACGAGCCACAGCAGGACCACGTAAAGCAACAATATAATGAACATGACGGCACTCCGGCATCTGCCATTGGTCGAGGCACGAACGACTGGCGGACCCGCATGACGCACGTTATGCGGTCAAGGCGCCCGCCCGCGCCTTTTCCTCACCTCTGCAGGCAGCCGGGAGCAATTGATGCGCTCGAATGGCCTGCCATCCATGTCGGCCGACGCAGTCTATCGAACACACCGCCCGATGAGCCGAAGGCGCTCAGTCGCACCAAGCTTCCTGCCTGTTTGCAACACCCCTAGCGCTTGTCCTGACGCCCGATCGTTTCGGTCGGAGCGGCAGCAAGTTCGATCTCGCTCGGCCGCCACGCCTTGGTGAAGAACGGCTCGAGCGGGCTGTAGAGGCGCAGGATCGTGAACCAGCCCTTGCCGGGCGTGGTCTGAATCCAGTTGCCGCGCGGCACTTCTTGCGGCTGCGTCGGACCGAAATAGATGGTCGTCGAGCCGTCGGCGCTGGCTTCGGCAGCGGGCGAGGGATAGGTCTGGCTGCCGGCGCGCGGGAAGCGCTGTGGCGTGTCGAGCAACGATCGCGTCTGGTTGTCGTAGAGCGTAAAGGACCAGAACGCCCGCGCGGGGATGTTCTTGGGCAGCGTCACCTTGTAGGTTTTGCCGCCGTCGAAGGGGTTATTGGCGGAATCGACAAAACCCATCAGATACTGCGAGCCGACGTCGGGAATGCGCATGATCATGCCCGGCGAATCCAGCGTGTAGCCGTAGTAGAACGCGGTCCGCGAATCCAGAGTCCGTGCGCCGGTCGGCAGCAGCGGCTTGAACATGCCCTCTTTGGTGAACTCCGGCGGCGGCGTCTCGAAGTTGGCGCCGCCTTCCCACAGCATACTGGCCCACATCGAGCCGGGGTAGTACGCCCATTCCGGATGAGGCACGGCGGAGCGCCAGTTCAGCACGCGGCCGGTCGCGTTGCCAACGGCGGCAGCATCGGTGAGGATCTTCTTCATCCGCGCATCAGGCTTGAACGGCTTGCCTTTCACGATGCCGATGGCGGCCAGTTGCCCGGAGAGTTCTACGTCGTAACTGGTCGCGGGCTCCTGCTGAACGTTCTCGTTGATCATTTCGAAGAAGCCGTAATCGCCGGGCGGAATCGTGTTGAACGCCTTGCCGCTGGCCTCGACGAACCTGGTTTCAGGAGCAGGTGGGTTCTTGGCGAGCCGTACCTTGCCTTCCAGGGCTGTCGCGATGCTCGTACCGACACCGCCCGGTGTGTAGGGATAGATCTTGAGATGCTTCTTGATCAGTTCAACGGTTGGCTTGGGATCATTGTTGGTCAGGAACGATCGCGCTGCGTACAGTACGCGGTTGGTCTTCGAGCGCGCGATGTAGAAACCGCCTTCGGGCAGCGGCCCTTCGTAGCCGGGCGGTAGGATGAGGTACTTGCCGCCCTCGCCGCGATCCGGCCCCGGGAAGCCGATGTCGACGATCCACGAAAACCACATGTCGTTGATGGTGCCTAGGCCCATCGGCGGCTGCTCGACCACCATTGGGCCTTTCGACAGGTTCACAACCGCCATGTAGTAGATGGTGTCGGCGTTGGCGGTGAGAAACAGCGACTTTGCGTCCATCAAATCGGAGAAGATGATCGGGGTGTTGTCTTCAGCACCGATGCTCTGGAAACCCTTGCCCAAGGCATACGCCGATGCACCACGGAAGCTGTTGTTGTACGCGTTCAGGGCGCGTGTGAAGTCCAGCGTGTCGCGCACCTTCTCTGCGGTTTCCACAGTCGGTGCGCCGTCCTTGAATTCAAGGGTACCGATCCGGGTCTCGACCCGGTCGGGTGTGATGAGCCCCGGAGGGATTCCGGATGGCGTCTGAGCAGCGGCCAGGCGGGGAAATGACAACACGGCGCAGGCCGTGACTGCGGCAAACACTCGAAACGACTGCTTCATGGTTTGGTCTCCTCTACACGACGCTGCGCCGGCTCCGATCGCTGCCGGAGCGCGGCACACCAGTTACCGGAATGAAATATTGGATTATGTGTTGAAGCGCGGCGTGGCGAAAAAACCGCACGCCGAAGATCGCTGACGACCGCGTTCTGCTCCCCGCCACTTTGCACCGAATACTCCGTGCACCAGGACACGTCACTGCCAGACGATGGGAGAAGACTATCGCGCGCTGACGCACGCGACAACGAAAAATCATCCAGCGACCTTCATGATCTTCTGACGTTCTCGCGAAGGTAGAAAATGCTCGGTTTGACTTAAATCAATGAAATTGGTCGGAGGTGCGGGGCATCATTGGCGACATCGAAAAACGGCAGTCTGGTATTCCAGGCCGTCACGTTTGAGGCGTCGAATAGCATGTACCCGGCGAAACCGCGCGGCCCGCCATCGCAGACGCTGGTCGTCATTCTCCGGTTGTGCTAATGTAACTCCCGTGGAGGTAGCAGAAGTATTTTCTTTCAAAGCACCTTAAAGATAACGAGGCCCATAACCTTTAATTTAATTCCAGCGCGCGTTTTTGATTCTGCAGACGCTATGCGGCGTAAACTGCAGTGTGAATTGCTTGTCTTTGTTACGACCTCTCGCGTGAAGCGAAAGCGCTGGGACGCCGATCGAACTTCTGTGTGAAGAAGAGGAGTCGATGTCATGCACAAAATTGAATCAAATTCCAAGATTGCCGGCTCTCCACCCCAATACTGAGAGAAGGATGGCGGCCGCACCAGGAGTCGATCTGGAATGAATTAGCTGAACGGAGGGCACGGATATGAAGCATCTCGACCGCCGCAACTGGATTGCATTGTTCGCCTTTACAGCTTCCACAGCGCTCATATCGCCGGCGCTCGCCCAAACCACGCCGGAGCGCAACGCATATTTCGGGGAGACCCACGTCCATACCGGCTGGTCGTTCGACGCCTACATCTTCGGCAACACCAAGACCGGGCCGGAGGAAGCCTACAAATATGCGACGGGGCAGATCATCCAACACCCAATGGGTTATCCGATCAAGATCACGACCCCGCTGGACTGGATGGGCGTGACCGATCACTCCGAATATGTCGGGACGGTCAAGCTGGCGAATACTCCCGGCTCCGCCCTGAGCAAGCTGCCGATCGCAGAGAAGCTGAAGGTTCGCAGCCCAGCCGATATTCAGAGAATATATCTTTGGCTCGGCTACACGATCGTCGACAAGAAGCCGATCAAGGAATTGATCAGCCCGGAAGTCGCCGGCAACATCTGGAAAGAGAACAATGCGATTGCGGATCGCTTCAACAAGCCCGGTAAATTTACGGCGTTCTGTTCCTATGAATGGACGTCGACGCCCGACAACCGGAACATGCACCGCAACGTCTTCTTCAAGGACTGCGCCAAGGTGCCGGAGCTGCCGTTCAGCGCCATCGACTCGTCGGCTCCAGAAGATCTGTGGGACTGGATGGACGTCCAGCGCAAGGCCGGCAGCGAGTTGCTTGCGATCTCGCATAACGCGAATCTCTCCGACGGAATCATGTTCCCGACGGAGGTCGATTTCAAGGGACGGCCGATCGACAAGGCGTGGGCCGAGTCACGCGAGCGCAATGAGAAGCTGTCCGAGATCAAGCAGATCAAGGGGCAGTCGGAGACGCATCCCAGCCTGTCGCCCAACGATGAGTTCGCGAATTTCGAGGTGCTGACCTATCTGCTCGGCGATCCCGCGGGACGTTTCCCGACTATCCCCGGCAGCTACATTCGCGACGCCTACAAGACCGGCATCGCGATGCAGGATTCGCGAGGTTACAACCCTTACAAATTCGGCATCGTCGGCGGCTCCGACTCGCACAATACCGGCGTCCCCTATCGCCAGGAGAACTTCTACGGCGGCCACGCCCGCAACGACGGCGATGAAAAGCAGCGCATGTCGGGTCACGTCTTCGCTGGCCTCGATGTTCGTCTCGAGAATCCCGCCGGCCTCACCGGCCTGTGGGCCGAGGAGAACACCCGTGCCGCGCTGTTCAATGCCATGCAGCGCAAGGAAACCTTTGCCACCAGCGGACCGCGCATCCAATTGCGCTTCTTTGGCGGGTGGGATTACAGCCAGGACGCAAAGGACGTAAAGAACAGGGAAATCTGGAACATCGTTCCGGATTGGCTGAAGGACCGGCTGTGGGTCCGCACCGCCTATGCGCAGGGCGTGCCGATGGGAGGCGACCTGCCGTCTATGCCGGCCGAAAAGAAGGCACCCTCCTTTGCGGTGTGGGCGGTGAAGGACCCGACATCGGGCAACCTTGACCGCATTCAAATCGTCAAGGGGTGGACCAAGGACGGCCAATCTTTCGAAAAGGTCTTTGATGTGGTTTGGGCGGGCAAACGCACGCCCGATCCGGTCACGGGCAAGGTCCCGCCGATCGGCAGCACCGTCAACATTCAGGAAGCGACCTACAAGAACACGATCGGCGCGGTCGAACTGAAGGCTGTATGGAGCGATCCGGAATTCGACCCCGGTCTCAACGCATTCTATTACGCCCGGGCACTCGAAATCCCGACGCCGCGGTGGACCACGATTCAGGCCAAGAATCTCGGGATCAATCCGCCCGAGATCGTGTCGGCCACGGTACAGGAGCGCGCGTGGGCCTCGCCGATCTGGTACACGCCGACCGAACAGGCGCGCGTGACCGCAAAACCGGGCACCACCGTCGCCAGCCTGCAACAGCAACCAGGCGCGGCAGCGCTGAATGATGCAGAGCTCAAGGACCTGATCGTCGGCAAGTCGACATGGATCCGCAACAACGCGACCGGCAGCGTCTTCCAGGTCATCTGGAGCTCGGCCGGCCGGCGCCTGATCACCAATGTCGACGGGACGCTGCCGCAGCCGGGGCAGATCGGCGATGTCATGCATAGCGGCGAACTTGGCTCGCCTTCGTCCTATTCCATCAAGGATGGCAAGATCGTCACCGCGTTCGGAAACCTGCCTTATGAGGTCACCGTCTACAAGGTGGGCGACAAGTACTTCGGCGCGCGCAGCAATGAATACGGCTACGCCAATTATGAGATCGTTCCGACACCGATAAATCTGGAGAATCTCAGCTCGGGTCAAGCCGAGCGTCCTCCGTTGTGAAGTGGCATTGCCGGCAAGAGATTGTGAGGTGTCGTTGGATCGCCAAGCTGATATGAACGCTGCGCCCGGCAAGAATCCGGACGCAGCCGTGCCGGCTCAGCCATTGTCGCTGCGACGTTGGTTGCACGAACCCCTGGTTCATTTTGTTATGATCGGCATGGCCCTGTTTGCTGGCTACAGCGTCTTGAATCCAAAATCAGAGACCGCATCCGACTCCAACCGGATTGTCGTGACGCCGGACGATCTTGTTCAGATAAGTGTGGCCTGGCTGGCGAAGGGCCGGCCACCGCCGACCCCGGAGCAAATGCAGAACCTCATTGAACTCAAGGTTCGGGAGGAAGTGCTGTTTCGGGAGGCAAAGGCGCTCGGGTTGGACAAGGATGACACGATCGTCAAGCGGCGCATGGCGCAGAAAATGGAATTTCTGGCCGAGGGTGCTGCAGTCGATAACGACCCTTCGACCGATACGCTAAGGGCCTGGTTCACGGACAATCAGCAGCGATTTGCTCTCTTGCCGCGCGTCTCTTTCCGCCATCTTTATTTTTCTTCCGATCGACATGGTGAGCGCACACGGGAAGCTGCCGCGAAAGCCCTGGAGAAAATCGCTGACCAATCGGGCGAAGCTAAGGACGTTGCGGCTCTTGGTGACCCCTTCATGTACCAGGATCACTACGGCGATCGGTCCTTCGACGATATCGCGAAGCTGTTCGGGCTGAATTTTGCTCGAGTGCTGGTGGGCACCAAGCCTGGCTCGTGGCAGGGGCCGGTGGAATCCGGGTACGGATGGCACCTGATTTTTGTCGATTCTTCCGCTCCGAGCAGAGTACCCGCCTTCGAAGAAATCGAGTCGGACATCAAAGCAGGCTGGATCGCTGACCAGCGCGCTCAGGCGAAGGCAAATGCCTACGAGACGATGCGAGCACGCTATCAGGTCGTGCTGCCGGAGAAGCTGCCAAATTAGCCGGCGGAGAAAACCTTGAGTTTACGATCGGCATTTCTCGGTATTCTTTTCGTGACGTTCGGACTTTTCAGTACCGCGTCCGCACACGAGTCCCGTCCGGCCTATATGGAAGTGACCGAGATAGCGCCGCACCGATATCAGATTGTCTGGCGCACCCCGCTGTTATCTGGCATGCGGCTTCCGGTCGCGCTCCGATTGCCGGAGACAGCGCGCAACGTCACCGAGCCGACACTGCGCGAACTTTCGGATTCGCTGATCGAACGCAGGTTGGTCGAACTGGACAAGGGGCTCACCGGCGCGCGCATCGAAATCGTCGGGCTGCAGGCGACAATCACCGACGCGCTGGTGCGCGTGCAGTTGCTCGATGGGACCTATTCCACCACCTTGGTGCGCCCGTCAAAACCCTGGATCGAGATCGCAACCTCGCGCAGCTCGCTGGAGGTTGCCTTCGCCTATCTGATGCACGGCATCGAGCACATCCTGCTCGGCTACGACCATTTGCTGTTCGTGCTGGCCCTGATCCTGATCGTGCGCCGCGGCCGCGTCCTTCTGATCACGGTCACTGCCTTCACCATCGCTCATTCCATCACCTTGAGCCTTGCAACGCTGGGCGTGGTGCACGTCCCCGGACCGCCGGTCGAGGCAACGATCGCGCTGAGCATTCTGCTCCTCGCCTGTGAGATCATCCGATCGGACCGGGGGCAGCCAAGCCTGACCGCGCAATGGCCGTGGCTCGTTGCCTTCTCGTTTGGCCTCTTGCACGGATTTGGCTTTGCCGGCGCGCTGACGGAGATTGGCTTGCCCCAGGGGGATATTCCGCTTGCGTTGTTTGCCTTCAATGTCGGCGTTGAAGTCGGACAACTGATCTTCATCGCGGCCGTTCTGGGCGCCTTGCGACTGACCAAATGGATCAAGTTTCCGGTTTTCGTCAAACGCCACGCAAGGCTGGCGACGACCTATGCGATCGGGATCATGGCTGCGTACTGGTTCATTGAGCGATTAGCCGGGTTTACCGCCTGAGCGCTCAGTTCAGCCGCGCCGGCCGCTCGTCCTCAGGGTCGCTGGGAGCCGGCGCAAAGGCCGGCGACGGTGTTGACGGTCCGGCGGCCTCCGTCGCTACCGACGGCTGCGCCGCGGTCGCCTTGCGCTCATGATCGCGATAGGACTTCCACCCCCAGGGCAGGCTCAGGAGGTAGAGCACCGAGCCGATCGACAGGATGTGCCAGGGATAGCCGATCAGCAGGGCGACGAAGAACACGACGGAGACGAAGACCGGCAGCACCATTTCCGGCGGCACCCGCATCCGCACCGTCTTGCCGGAAAAGACCGGCAGCCGCGACACCATCAGGAACGCGATAAGAAGTATATAGCCCGCAGTCAGCATCGCCGGCGGCTTGGGGACGCCGAGAAACGACAGATAGAACGGCAGCATCGCCAGGATCGCGCCGGCCGGCGCCGGCACGCCGGTGAAGTAATTCGCCGCAAAGGCAGGCTTGTTCGGATCGTCGATGCTCGCGTTGAAACGCGCCAGCCGCAGGCCGCCCGCGATCGCAAACACCATCGCCGCGATCCAGCCGCCATTGTTCAATTCCTGCAGCTGCCAGAAGTACAGCATCAGGCCGGGCGCGACGCCGAAATTGACGAAATCCGCAAGGCTGTCGAGTTCGGCGCCGAATTTCGACTGGCCCTTGATCATGCGCGCAACACGGCCATCGACCCCGTCGAGCACGGCCGCGAATACGATGGCGGCGACCGCGAGCTCCATCCGCCCTTCGATCGACAGGCGGATCGCCGTCAGCCCGGCGCAGATCGCGAGCAAGGTGATGACATTGGGCACCAGCATCCGCACCGGGATCGGGCGAAACCGGCGGCGGCGCAGTTCAGGGTATTTGGGATCAAATGGCGTCATGGCTTGCCATTATATAGCAAGCGCCGGTCCGGTTCACCATTGGCGGCGGCCTAGCCTTTAGGCGGCCAGAGGGCGGTTAATCAGCCCGAAACGTCCGCCCCTGCTCGCTCGACCCGAAATCGGCCAAAATCGTCTCGCCGGCCACGGCCGTCTGGCCCTCGGAAACCAGCGATCGCGTGCCTTCGGGCAAATAAACGTCCAGACGCGAGCCGAAACGGATCAGGCCGAACCGCTCGCCGGCGCCGATCGACTGGCCTTCCCGCACAAATGAGACAATCCGCCGCGCCACCAGGCCGGCGATCTGGACCACGCCGATCCGTCCGTTCGTCGTCGAGATGACCAGCGAATTGCGCTCATTGTCTTCGCTGGCCTTGTCGAGCTCGGCGTTGATGAAGGCGCCGGGCCGGTAGGCGATGCGATCGATGCGGCCCGCCACCGGGCTGCGGTTCACGTGGCAGTTGAACACACTCATGAAGATCGAAATGCGCGGCAGCGGCCGGTCGCCGAGGCCGAGTTCGGCCGGGGGCAACACCTGCGCGACCATGGAGACGCGACCGTCGGCCGGCGCCACCACGATGCCGTCGCGCACCGGTGTGACGCGGACGGGATCGCGGAAGAACAGCGCGCACCAGACGGTCAAAAGCGAGCCGATCCAGCCCAGCGGTGTCCAGATCCAGAACAGGATCAGGCTGACGAGCGCGAAGCCGCCAATGAATGGATAGCCCTCGGGATGGATCGGCGGGATCTGCGCGCGGATGGAATTAGCAATCGACATTAGGGCTCGCTGTTATCTGGCCGACTTCCCGTTTCGGAAGTAGCGCCGTATTTGGATTATTCCGCGGCGGTTGCCAAGGGATCTTTAGACAAGGGATCTTTGGATTTGGGCGGATCCCTGGGCTGCTCGTTGAGCGGATCATCGACCGGCGGCGGGGCGCGGTTCGGCGCTTCGTTGTCGTCGTCGATCTGGGCGAGCTTCTCCCGCGCCTCCTCGGCTTCGCGCTGCCTGTTCCACATACTGGCATAGAGCCCGCCAGACGCCAAAAGCCTGACATGGGTGCCGCGCTCGGCGATGCGCCCTTGATCCAGCACGATAATTTCATCGGCGCCGACGATGGTCGACAGCCGGTGTGCGATCACCAGCGAGGTGCGGCCACGCGAGACGCGCTCCAGCGCTTCCTGGATTTCATGCTCGGTGTGGCTATCGAGCGCGGATGTCGCCTCATCCAGCACCAGGATCGGCGGCGCTTTCAGCACCGTGCGCGCAATTGCCACGCGCTGCTTCTCGCCGCCCGACAGTTTCAGGCCGCGCTCGCCGACCTGGGTTTCGTACCCCTTCGGCGACATGCGGATGAATGCGTCGATCTGCGCCAGTTGCGCCGCCTCTTCGACCTCGGCATCGCCGGCGTCCCAGCGGCCGTAGCGGATGTTGTAGCGGATGGTGTCGTTGAACAGCACGGTATCCTGCGGCACCATGCCGATCGAGGCGCGCAGGCTCGCCTGCGTTACGTTGCGGATGTCCTGACCGTCGATCAGGATTTTTCCGCTGGAGACGTCGTAAAGACGAAACAGCAATCGCGAAATCGTCGACTTGCCGGCGCCCGAGGGACCGACGATCGCCACCGTCTTGCCGGCGGGCACCTCGAAGCTGAGGCCCTTGAGGATCGGCCGTTCTGCATCATAGGCAAAGCGCACGTCGTCGAAGCGCACATTGCCTGAGCTGACCACGAGTGGCGCAGCGCCCGGGATATCCTTGATCTCGGGATTGCGCTGCAGCACGTTGAACATCTTCTCGATATCGATGACCGCCTGCTTGATCTCGCGATAAACCATGCCCATGAAATTCAGCGGCTGGTAAAGCTGGATCATCATGGCGTTGACCATGACGAAATCGCCGACCGTATTGGTGCCGTTGCGGACGCCGAGCGCGCACATCAGCATGGTCGCGGTGAGGCCGATGGTGAAGATGACCGCCTGCCCGGTATTGAGCACCGCCAACGAGGTATAGGTCTTGACGCTGTTGCGCTCGTAGCGCTCCATCGAATGGTCGTAGCGCTCGGCCTCGCGCCTCTCGGCGCTGAAATATTTCACCGTCTCGTAATTGAGCAGCGAGTCGATCGCCTTGGTGTTCGCCTCGGTGTCGGAATCGTTCATCTTGCGGCGGATTTCGATCCGCCATTCGGTGGCGATGTAAGTGTAGTACATGTAGATCACGACCGTGATCGCGGTGACCAGCACGTAGCGCCAGTCGAACTGCCACAGCAGCACGGCCATCAGCAGCGACACCTCGACGATGGTCGGGATCAGCTGCAGGATCACCATCCGCACGATCACCTCGATGCCGGTGCGGCCGCGCTCCAGTACGCGCGTCAAGCCGCCTGTCTTGCGCTCCAGATGGAAGCGCAGCGACAATTCGTGCATGTGGACGAAGGTGATGTAGGCGAGCTTGCGCACCGCATGCATGGCGACGCGGGCGAAGATGCCGTCGCGCCACTGCGTCAGCACCGCCATCAGCACGCGGATCGCGCCGTAGCTCGCGGTCATCAACAAAGGCGAGGCGATCAGCCACAGCATCCAGTTCGACGCTTCGACCGGCGCGGTGCCCATGCCGTTGAGCGCATCGATCGCCCATTTGAAGGTGAACGGCACCGTCAGCGTCGCGAGCTTGGCTGCCAGCAGCAGCACCATCGACCAGACCACGCGCATCTTCAGGTCGGCGCGGTCCCCGGGCCAGATATAGGGCCACAGATGCACCAGCGTCCCGATCAGGGTCGCTTTTTCGGGAGAGTTGCCGGCGGGAGGTTGGGCGGCACGATCAGGCGAATCAGGATCAGCCATCGCTGTCGCGCCCAACGCAAGATGGCGCACCGGCCGCCGTCAGATGGTTTCTGATGATCTGCATATGCCCGTCATATAGAGCCTTTAACTCTGCCGTACAGCCTTGAAAGATAAATCTTTCCCCCGTTTGGTTTGATTTCGGACCTATTTCTGCTGCATGAGCGAAGACAACCAGACTTGAGCTTTACCGGGTGCAGTGCCACATGATCTCCATGGATCAAATCAAGACCGAACAAATCAAAACCGTCTGTGTCTATTGCGGCTCCGGCCCCGGTTCCAACCACCGCTTTGTCGAAGCGGCCCAAGCCTTGGGAAAAGCGTTTGCCGAGAACAATATCCGCCTCGTCTATGGCGGCGGGTCAGTCGGGCTGATGGGCGCGATCGCCAAATCCACGCTGGATCACGGCGGCCTGGTCACCGGGATCATTCCGGATTTTTTGCGATCCCGCGAAAATATGCTGACGCGCGTGCAAGAGATGATCGTCACGCCCGACATGCACGAACGCAAACGGCTGATGTTCGAACATTCCGATGCGTTCGTCGCCCTGCCCGGCGGCATCGGCACGCTGGAGGAACTGGTCGAGCAGATGACCTGGCAGCAGCTCGGCCGTCACTCCAAGCCGGTTCTGCTCGCCAACATCGACGGCTTCTGGGAGCCGCTGATGGCGCTGTTGGCGCACATGCGCGAAACCGAGTTCATCCGCCCGTCACTGGACATCGACATCCTCAAGGCTGAACGGGTCGAGGACATCGTGCCGCGCCTGCGCGCCGCCGCAGCGCGTGCGCCCGAAGGCAGCAAGGAAATGGCGCCGGAACTGGCGCGGAAGCTTTAAGCCTCCTCGCTTCACTCGCTTGGAAACGTCACGGCCTCGATGCGGTTGCCGTCGGGATCGATCACGAACGCCGCATAGTACTTCACGCGATCATGCGGGCGCAGGCCCGGTGCACCGTCGGAGCGGCCGCCGGACTTCAACGCCGCCGCATGGAACGCATCGATATCACCAGTTGCTTTGGCGCGAAGACAGATGTGCGTACCGCTCTCGGGCGGCACCGGCGCCATGCCGGCACGCAGGTTGATCCAGAACTCGGGGTAGGTTTTGCCGAAGCCGATGGTTGCGGGGCGTGTCACCAGACGCGACAGGCCGAGGGCTGCAAGCGTCGCTTCATAGAAGCGCGCGGAGCGTTCGAGGTCACTGACGCCGACGGAGATGTGGTCGATCATTTCATGCTCCTCCGTCACTTGTAGCCGGATGGAGCGCAGCGCAAATCCGGGGGCAGTCAAGCGACGTGCGAGAATCCCGGATTGCGCGGAGCCTGTCATCGGGCGCGCATTCGCGCGACCCATTGGCTCCATCCGGGCTACGGTCTTGGCTCACGCCGGTGCGCCTGACTTCACCAGCTTGTAGACCACCGAATCCATCAGCGCCTGGAACGAAGCATCGATGATATTGGGTGAGACGCCGACCGTGATCCAGCTGTCGCCGTTCTCGTCCTCGCTCTCGATCAGGACCCGCGTCACCGCTTCGGTACCGCCATTGAGGATACGCACGCGGTAATCGATCAGCTTCAGGCCCTCGATATATTTCTGGTACTTGCCGAGGTCCTTGCGCAGCGCGACGTCGAGCGCGTTGACGGGACCATTGCCTTCCGCCGCCGAGATCAGCCGCTCGCCCGCGACATCGACCTTGACCACCGCCAGCGCCACCGTGACGCGCTGGCCGTTGGCGTTGTAGCGCTGCTCGACATTGACGTCGAACTGCTCGACCTTGAAATATTCCGGCACTCGGCCGAGCGTGCGCCGCGCCAGCAGGTCGAACGAGGCGTTGGCGGATTCATAGGCGTAGCCCGCCGCTTCCCGCTCCTTCAACTCCTCGACCAGACGCGCCAGCCTCGGATCGCTCTTCTCGTAGGTGATACCGGCGCGATCCAGTTCGGCCATCACATTGGAGCGGCCGGCCTGGTCGGACACCAGCACCTTGCGATGGTTGCCGACCGATTCGGGCAAAATGTGTTCGTAGCTGTGCGGGTCCTTCATCATCGCCGAGGCGTGAATACCGGCCTTGGTGACGAAGGCGCTTTCGCCGACGTAAGGCGCATGGCGGTTCGGCGCGCGGTTGAGCATGTCGTCGAGCGTCCGCGACACCTTCATCAGCGTCGTCATTTTCTCCGCGGTGACGCCGATCTCGAAGGCGTCGGAGAATTCGTTCTTGAGGCGCAGCGTCGGGATCAGCGAACAGAGATTGGCGTTGCCGCAGCGCTCGCCGAGCCCGTTCAACGTGCCCTGGATCTGCCGCGCACCGGCGCGCACCGCGGCCAGCGAATTGGCGACCGCCTGCTCAGTGTCGTTATGGGCGTGGATGCCGACATGGCTGCCCGGGATATGTTTTGCCACGGCGCCTACGATGGTCTCGATCTCGTGCGGCATGGTGCCGCCATTGGTGTCGCACAGCACCACCCAGCGCGCACCGGATTCATAGGCCGCCATCGCACAGGCGAGCGCAAAATCGGCGTTCTCCTTGTAGCCGTCGAAGAAGTGCTCGCAATCGACCATCACCTCGCGGCCCGCAGCCTTTGCCGCGCTGACGCTGTCGCGGATCGAGGCGAGGTTTTCCTCGTTGGTGGTCTCCAACGCCACCCGCACCTGATAGGCGGAGGACTTTGCGACGAAGCAGATCGCATCGGCCTTGGCCTCGATCAGCCCCGCAAGCCCCGGATCGTTCGAGGCCGAGCGGCCCGGACGGCGGGTCATGCCGAACGCGGTGAATTTGGCGTTCTCGAACTTGGGCTTTTCAGCAAAGAATTCGGTGTCGGTCGGATTTGCGCCGGGATAGCCACCCTCGACATAGTCGATGCCGAGTTCATCCAGCATCTGCGCGATGATCTGCTTGTCATGCAGCGTGAAATCGACGCCGTTGGTCTGCGCGCCGTCGCGCAGCGTGGTGTCGAAGAGATAAAGGCGTTCGCGGCTCATGACGGAACTCCCGGCGCGGCATTGTCAGCCAGCGTCTTCTGCATCGTGGTGTTGGCGAGCCATTCGCCGTTGAGCGAGACGGTGTTGCGCTGTTTGGCGGCATAGCCCCGCTTCCGAAACAGCGGCTCCGCGGTGTCGCTGGCATCAACCGTCAGGGTCTTTGCGCCGCGCGCGCCGGCTAGTTTTTCCAGCGCGTCGACCAGCATCGAGGCGACGCCCTGCCCGGCGACGCTCGGATGGACGAAAAGCATGTCGATATGGTCAGCCCCTTTCAGCGAGGCGAAGCCGACCGGCGCGTTCTGTATGGTCGCGATCAGCGTCAACTGCCCGGCGAGTTTCTTGCCGAAAGCTTCTTCGTCCTCGGCAGCTTGAGCCCAGGCTGCCTGCTGCGCCTCGCTGTTGTCATCGCCGGTCAGCCCCTCGATGGCAGCAACGAAGATCGCCGCCAGCATCGGAACATCCGCCGGCAAAAACGGCCGCAAGCCAGGTTTGGGCAATGCCTGTCCCATCGCGTCAAATCACTCCGAACAGTCTTAAGGCCAGCACGACCGCGGCAACGATTAACGCCCATTTGATGAAGATGTAATAACGCCAGTGCTTTGGGAACGGCGTATCGGGCTTGTCCATCACGCGATCTCCCAGGTGGTTACAGGCTTTCCGTCGGCATCCTTGCCATCCTTGATGGCAACGCCCATCGCGGCGAGTTCGTCGCGGATGCGATCGGACTCCTTGAAATCCTTTCGCGCGCGCGCCGCGGTGCGGTCCGCAATCAGGCGATCGACCTGCTCCGCGTCAATGCCGCTCGCCTGCTGCTTGCGTCCCCTCCATGCCGCAGCGCTCATCGAGAGAAAACCGAGCAGCCGGAGCGAGCCCGCAAACTCGCCGCGTTCGCGCGCGCCACCGGACGCCGCCGCATTGCGCAGGCCGTGCAGGACAGCCATGGCCTGCGCCGTGTTGAGATCATCATACAGCGCCTCGACCATTATCGGCGACGGTTGACCGCCCTCGGCGTCGGCCGCGATCGCATACCAGTCGTCGAGCGTCTTCGCGCTCTCTTCCGCACCCTTCAGGGTCCAGTCGAGCGGCGAGCGGTAATGCGTCTTCAGCATGCCCAGGCGCAGCACCTCGCCCGGCCAATCGGCGAGCAGTTCGCGGATCGTGAAGAAGTTGCCGAGCGACTTCGACATCTTCTCGCTCTCGAGCTGCAGGAAGCCGTTGTGCATCCAGACATTCGCCATGCGGTCGGAATGAAAGGCGCAGCAGGTCTGCGCGAGTTCGTTCTCATGGTGCGGGAACACCAGGTCGATGCCGCCGCCATGAATGTCGAATTTTTCGCCGAGATGCTTCCAGGCCATCGCCGAGCACTCGATATGCCAGCCGGGGCGGCCTTCCACCTTGATGCCCGATGGCGACGGCCATGACGGCTCGCCCGGCTTCGACGGCTTCCACAGCACGAAATCGGTACTGTCGCGCTTATACGGCGCAACATCGACGCGGGCGCCGGCGATCATCTCGTCGAGCGAACGTTTCGACAGCGCGCCATAGCGCGGCATCACGGAATTGGCTTCGTTCATCGCCTGCGGCGAGAACAGCACATGGTCTTCCGCGACATAGGCAAAGCCGCCGGCCACGAGCTTCTCGATGATCGCCCGCATCTCCGGGATATGCTCGGTCGCGCGCGGCTGCACCGTCGGAGCCAGGCAGCCGAGCGCGGTGACGTCGTCCTGATACTGCTGATAGGTCTCTTCGGTGACCTTGCGGATCGCCTCGTTCAAGGGCACGCCGGGATAGTCGCGCGCGGCGCGCACGTTGATCTTATCGTCGACGTCGGTGATGTTGCGGACGTACTTCACGTGCTCTGCGCCATAGCGATGGCGCAGCACGCGGAACAGCACGTCGAACACGATCGCCGCGCGGCCGTTGCCGATATGGGCGAAGTCGTAGACCGTCGGTCCGCAGGCATACATGCCGACGTTATCGGCATTAAGCGGCACAAACGGCCGCTTCTCCTTCGTCAACGTATCGTAGAGACGTAATTCCATGGCATACCCATCCGTTGCGGCCGGGCGTCCAGTGATCTCGGTTGGGAGAAAAGACGGCCTCAGCCAGCGAATCGCTAGCTAATAATCTCGCGGCAAATGCTGCAGATGGCGAGGAGACCGTTCATGGTTCCACCATTGCGGTATCGGGCGGACGGCGTCAAGCCTTGCTCGTGCCCAATTTAGGGCTGATCAGGCGCCGAACCCCCGCCATTCGCTGCCGCCCCGCGGGCTCATGGTTAATCATTATTAACACTTTGGGCCATTCCTGAGGGCGGTTCCTCATCCCTGCCGGTGTCATCCATGCGACTTTCCTCCGCAATCATTGCCTGCGCCTTCCTGGCCGGTGCCTTCCTGCTTGCCGCCTCGGCCGCTTCCGCCGACAGCCGCGTTTTCATCGTTGCCAACCAGGCTGATGGTTACGGCGTCGATGAATGCCTCGCCAGGGGCGAAAAATGCGGCGCCCACGCCGCCCGCTCCTACTGCCAGTCACGGGAATTTGCACAGGCCACCGCCTACCGCCGCGTCGATCCCGAGGAAGTCACCGGCGCGATTCCGAAAGACGGCGGCGATAGATGCTCCGGCCACGGTTGCGGCGAATACGTCGCCATCACCTGCCAGCGCTAGAGCCTTTTCGGTTCCGGTTGAATCAGAACCGGGATTCACGCACGAGGCAGGCTCTCGCTCGAAAGCGCCATGGAGGCGATTATCGCGGAATATCAAGGGCTGGCTGCCACATCCGCGCCCCGGAAACGACGTGACGCTGCCCTGAGAAGGGGGTATTGGATGCGGCCTTGGCCGCAGAATGCTGCCTTGGCCGCGCCATCAGGCTTTCAAGCCGCGCGGATCAGCCCTCAATGGCCGGATATGCTGGAAATTCGCAACGCGCCCCTCTCCCTTCGGATTTTGACCTGCGCCATCCTGCTCGGCATCACCACCCCGGGCGCACCCGCTTTGGCGCAGTCGAACGATGACGCCATGGCGCAGATGAACCAGGACGCCCCGCCACCGCAGGGCGCGCAGGCCAATCCGATCTGCATCCGGCTCGAAGGGCAATTGGCGACTATCGACCGCGGCGCCGGCACCGGCGACCCCGCCAAGGATGAACAGGTCCGCCGCTATCAGGAAGCCCAGGCCAAGCAGCAGGCCGAACTCGATCGGGTCACGCTGCAGGCCAAGCGCATGGGCTGCGAAAGCTCGGGCTTCTTCTCGCTGTTCAACGGCCGCTCGGCCCAGTGCGGTCCGGTCAACAACCAGATTCAGCAGATGCGCGCCAATCTCGACCAGATCACCACCAGCCTGGAGCGCCTGCGCAGCGGCGGTATCGGCGGCGCCGACCGCGAAAACCAGCGCCGCTCGGTGCTGACCGCGCTCGCGCAGAACAATTGCGGCCCGCAATATGCCGCGGCCGCGCGCGGTCCCGGCAACTTCATCGACAGTCTGTTCGGCAACAACAACCAAACGCTCCCGCCGCCGAGTGCCGATCTCGGCGCGCCGTCCGGCACCTTCCGCACCGTCTGCGTCCGCACCTGCGACGGCGGTTATTTCCCGGTGTCGTTCGCCACCTACCAGCAGCGATTCCAGGACGACGAGAGGACCTGCAAAGCACTTTGCCCGGCGACGGAAGCGACGCTGTTCACCTATCGCAATCCCGGCGAGGACATCAATCAGGCGGTCTCGATCAACGGCCAGCCTTACTCGTCGCTGCCGAACGCATTCAAATTCCGCTCTGAGTTCAACCCGTCCTGCGCCTGCAAGGCCGCAGGCCAGACCTGGTCGGAAGCGCTGAAGTCAGTCGATGACAGGGCCGGCGTCGAACAAGGCGACATCATCGTTACCGAGGAGAGCGCGCGGCGCATGCAGCAGCGCGCGCAGCCGAAGGGCGCGACGCCACCACCGCCCAAGAAAGGCGCAGCGCCTGCCGGCACCGCCGCCGCGCCGGCTGCGACAGCAGCCCCGGCCGACACGACCGCTACCGCCGCCGACAAGGACAAGATCCGCACCGTCGGCCCGACCTTCATCCCGCCGAAGCAGTAGTCTAGCGAAATTACCCTTCGAAGGCGTCCACCGAGGCGCGGCCGGCGCGCGCGACCAACTTCTCGTCGGGCGCGGGCAGCGCCTTGCCATTGTCGCGGAAGCGATTGGTGATGGGATAGCGGCGGTCGCGGCCAAAGTTCTTTTCCGTCACCTTGACGCCCGGTGCGGCCTGCCGGCGCTTGTATTCGGCAATGTTGAGCAACCGGTCGATCCGCGTCACCATTTCGGCCGGGAAGCCGGCTGCGATGATCGTGGCCAGCGGCTCCTCGCGCTCGACCAGCCGTTCGAGGATGCCGTCCAGCATCTCGTAGGGCGGCAGCGAATCCTGATCGGTCTGGTTCTCGCGCAACTCCGCCGTCGGCGGCCGCGTGATGATGTTGACCGGGATCACCTCGCCCGAAGGCCCGAGCGCGCCGTCAGGCTTCCATTCGTTGCGCAGGCTCGAGAGACGAAACACTTCGGTCTTGTAGATGTCCTTGATCGGATTGAAGCCGCCGTTCATGTCGCCGTAGAGCGTGGCGTAGCCGACCGACATTTCCGACTTGTTGCCGGTCGTGACCACCATCGCGCCGGTCTTGTTCGAAATCGCCATCAGCAGCGTGCCGCGGGTGCGCGCCTGCAAATTCTCTTCGGTGATATCGCGCGGCAGGCCGGCGAACGGACCGGAGAGGATTTTTTCAAAGCCGTTCACGGCATCCGCGATCGGCAGCACCTCATAGCGGATGCCGAGCGCTTTCGCGAGCTTTGCCGCGTCGTCGAGCGACACCTGTGCAGTGAACCGAAACGGCAGCATCACGCCGCGAACCTGATCGGCGCCGAGCGCGTCGACCGCGATCGCCGCACACAGTGCGGAATCGATGCCGCCGGAGACGCCGAGCAGCACGCCGGGAAAGCCGTTCTTGCGGACGTAATCACGCAGGCCCAGCACGCAGGCCGCGTAATCGCCCTTGTCGCCTTCGATGAGCGGCACCACAGGGCCAGAACAGCGCCAGCCGTCGGCGCTCCTGGTCCAGTTCAGCGTGACGATGCTCTCCTCGAAGGCGGGCAGTTGCGCCGCCACAGAAAGATCGGCGTTGAGCGCAAACGACGCGCCGTCGAACACCAGTTCGTCCTGTCCGCCGATCTGGTTGAGATAGACCAGCGGCAGGCCGCTCTCGGTGACGCGGGCGACCGCGATCGACAGCCGCAGATCGTTCTTGTCGCGCGCGTAGGGTGAGCCGTTCGGCACCACCAGAATTTCCGCGCCGGTCTCGGCGAGGCATTCGACGATGTTTTCGTATTCCTCTGATTCTTCGAGCCAGATGTCCTCGCAGATGGGAACGCCGACGCGGATGCCCTTGACGGTGACCGGCCCTGCGGCCGGGCCGCGCGCGAACAGGCGTTTTTCGTCGAACACGCCGTAATTCGGCAAGTTCGCCTTGAAGCGAAGGGCGGCGATGCGGCCCTCATCGAGCAGTGCGCAGGCATTATAGAGCTTGCCGTCCTCGACCCAGGGCGTGCCGATCAGCACCGCCGGGCCGCCGCCCGCGGTCTCGCGCGCCAGTTCCTCGATCGCCGCGCGGCAGGCCACCTGGAAGGCGGGCTTCAGCACCAGATCTTCCGGCGGATAGCCGCAGATGAACAATTCGGGCAGCACCAACAGATCGGCGCCGTCGGCCTTGGCCTTGTCGCGCGCGCCGTGCGCCTTGGCGGCATTACCCGTGACGTCGCCGACCGTCGGGTTCAACTGCGCCAGTGTGATCTTGAAGGTTGGTTCGGTCATGGGAGCGATGGTGCCTTGCACAAGAGCAAACTGCAATGCTTGCTTCATCGCGTTTTCGAGCGAAGCGGAAACCGGTTCGCATAAAGAAAACGCGTCAATACAAAAGCTTAGATATGCGATTCTGATCCAGATCAGTACCGCATATCTAGAACGCGCCTATGCGTTCGGCGATGGCAAACAGCCAGAACGCCCCGGACATCAGCAGCGCGACGCCGACCGCCGCGGAACCCATGTCCTTGACCCGCCCGATCTGCGGATCGTGGTCGGTGGTGAGCCGGTCGGCCAGCTTCTCGATCGCGGTATTGAGGATCTCGACCACCAGCACGAACGCCACCGCCGCGACCAGTTCAACCCGGCGCATCACGCTCGCGCCGACCAGCCAGGCCAGCGGCACCGAAAGCGCCAGCGCAAGAAGTTCCTCGCGGACGGCCTGCTCCGATCGGATCGCAAAGGCGAGGCCGTTACGCGTGTTGATGGTGGCCCGCCAGAGTCGCAGCAAGTCAAAGCCCCGCTGCGGCCGGCATCGGCTTTTCCTTACCCGCACGTTCCTGCTTGAGCAGCTCGGCGATCAGGAAGGCCAGGTCGATCGATTGTTCGGCATTGAGGCGGGGATCGCAGACCGTGTGATAGCGGTCGTTGAGGTCCTCGTCGGTGATGGCGCGCGCGCCGCCGATGCATTCGGTGACGTCCTGCCCGGTCATTTCCAGATGGACGCCGCCGGCATGGGTGCCTTCAGCGGCATGGATGGCGAAGAACGACTTCACCTCCGACAGCACGCGGTCGAACGGACGGGTCTTGTAGCCCGAGGTCGAGGTGATGGTGTTGCCGTGCATGGGATCGCAGGACCACACCACGACGCGCCCTTCCCGCTGCACCGCGCGGATCAGCGGCGCGAGATGGTCGCCGACCTTGTCAGAGCCGAAGCGGTTGATCAGCGTCAGCCGTCCGGGCTCGTTGTCGGGATTGAGGATGTCAATCAGCTTCAACAGCTCATCCGGCTTCAGCGAGGGACCGCATTTCAGGCCGATCGGGTTCTTGATGCCGCGGAAATATTCGACATGGCCGTGGTCGAGCTGGCGGGTGCGATCGCCGATCCAGATCATGTGGCCCGAGGTCGCGTACCAGTCGCCGGTCGTGGAATCGACCCGCGTGAAAGCCTGCTCGTAACCCAGCAGCAGCGCTTCGTGGCTGGTGTAGAAATCGGTGGCGCGCAGTTCGGGGTGGCTTTCGAGATCGAGCCCACAGGCGCGCATGAAATTCAGCGCGTCCGAAATACGATCCGCCAGTTCCTTGTACCGGCGCGACTGCGGGGAGTCCTTGAGGAAGCCTAGCATCCACTGATGCACGCTGCCGAGATTGGCAAAGCCGCCGGTCGCGAAGGCGCGAAGCAGATTCAGCGTCGCCGCCGATTGCCGGTACGCCATCAGCTGGCGCTGCGGATCGGGGATGCGCGCTTCCGGCGTGAAAGCGATGTCGTTGATGATGTCGCCGCGGTAGCTCGGCAGCTCGACACCGTTGATTTTTTCCGTGTTCGACGAACGCGGTTTTGCAAACTGTCCGGCGATGCGGCCGACCTTCACGACAGGCAGCGCGCCGGCATAGGTCAGGACCACGGCCATCTGCAGCAGCACGCGGAAGAAATCGCGGATGTTGTTGGCGCCATGCTCGGCAAAGCTCTCGGCGCAATCGCCCCCCTGCAGCAGGAAGGCCTCGCCCGCAGCGACGCGGGCCAGTGCTTTCTTCAGATTGCGGGCCTCACCGGCAAACACCAGCGGCGGAAACGTGGCGAGCTGCGCCTCGACATCGGCCAATGCCTTGGCATCGGGATAATCGGGCACCTGCAGCACCGGCCTGGTGCGCCAGCTATCGGGCGTCCACCGCTCGGACATGACGTTAACTCCTGAGCAAAAACCGCAACTTAATGGCGATTGTTAAGGGCCGGTTTATACACAGGCCTTTAGCCGACCGCCAGTTAGATTTCCGGTAGTCCTGACAAGCCCTTGCGGCAAAAGCCGATTTCGCTTTTGCTGTGGCCGCTCGCAACCTGAGGAGAAGAAGCAGTGGCCGAGCCGGAGCTAGACGACGTATTTAGCGACGACATCACGGTGCCCGCGACGGATGGATATCCCCTTGCCGCGACGCTGTTTCTGCCCCGCGGCACCAATCGCCACACCGTCCTGATCAATTCGGCGACCGCCGTCCCCCGCAAGCTCTACCGGGGCTTTGCCGGCTACCTCGCCACGCGCGGCTGCGCGGTTTTGACCTACGACTACCGCGGCACCGGCGATAGCAGGCAGCAGGCGCTGACTGGCTACAACGAGCCGAAATCGCTGGTCGGCTTCAAGGCCTCGATGTCGGACTGGGCCGCACAGGATATTACGGCGGCGGTCGCCTGGATGCGCGAGCGCTACAAGGCGCTCCCCTTCGCCTATGTCGGACATTCGTTCGGCGGCCAGGCGCTCGGCCTGCTGCCGAACAATTCGGAGATTTCCCGCGCGCTGTTCATTGCAGCCCAGGCCGGCTACTGGAAATTGATGACGGCG
The DNA here is from genome assembly GCF_036924595.1 of Bradyrhizobium algeriense. NCBI lineage: Bacteria > Pseudomonadati > Pseudomonadota > Alphaproteobacteria > Hyphomicrobiales > Nitrobacteraceae > Bradyrhizobium > Bradyrhizobium algeriense. The sequence goes on from NZ_JAZHRV010000001.1 coordinate 3,789,765, forward strand.
CCGGAGCGCTACCGCGTTTATGCGATGCTGAATTTTGTCGGCGCCCCCTTAACCCGCGCGCTCGGCTACATGCCCGGCAAGGCCGGCCTCGGCATGGACCTGCCGAAGGACGCGTTCCTGCAATGGGTCGGCTGGGTGATGAGCCCGCGCTATCTGTTCGACGATACGAGGCTCGAAGCCTTGCAGAATTTTCCGAAGTACCAGGGCGCGTTGCGCGCGCTCTGCATCTCCGACGATCCCTGGGCAACGCGGCCCGCGGTCGAATTGCTGTGCGCGGGATTTACCTCGATCAAGCCCGAGATCATCACGGTGACGCCCGCCGACACCGGCGCGAGCAGGATCGGCCATATGGGATTCTTCCGGCCCGAACATCGCGGCACGCTATGGCTTGGCGCAGCGGAATGGATCGAGGCGGCAGACTAAGTTCTTCCGATTCAATTTTCGAAACAGCGAAGCCGGGCGCGCGGTTCCTCCTGACGGAACTGCAACAGAACCGTGGTTTTCCGGATAGACCACGCCGAATCAAAATTCGACAATGGCTCATTCCTCTTCAAATAATATTTGCTCCCGCCCGACAGTTCGGATCGACTGTCGGGCTTTTGCAATGCTGCCGGCTAAATATCGCCGATGCCTGGATCGTGCAGCCGAAACTTCCGGATTACACCCGCCTGAACGCTATCGCGCGAGCAAGCGATCGGGCTCGCGTGCGGACCGCGCCGCCATCATTGCCGCTATGAACGATCCACTGACCATCAGGTGTTTGCCCGGTAATGATGCCGACGTGATGCGCCCAGACCACTACCACGCCGATTCCGGGGCCGCCGGCATTCATGCCTTCGCTCGCCCAGGAGCGCGCAAGCGCAAGACGGCGATCCGGTTTTCCGAGATATTTGCTCAGATAACTACCGCACCAGCCCCGGTGACCGTGATGCCGGTGGGTGGGACGCGCATTCGCCTCGACGGAAAAGACGAACAGCAGAACAGAAGCGGCCGCGAGAGGCTTCAACATGGGTTACTCCACAAACGTTGATGGCTGGAGGACAAGCGCGCCGCCAACCGCGATTGATCCGGGGTGGTTCCGGCATGACTGCTATTCGTCCGCCGCAGATTGAGCGCCACGGCGGCCTTGAGACGCCGTTGAAACCAGTTCCTGCTTGTCGAATTAGCCCTTCCAGCAAGGTGAGAGGCCGTTCATGGAAGCCATTCGCGACGCGGCGCATCTGTGCATCGATATGCAGAACATCTTCGCCAAAGGCGGTGTGTGGGAAACGCCCTGGATGGAAAGGGTATTGCCGGTCATCTCGGATCTCTGCGCGCGCTACAGAGAGCGGACGGTATTCACACGCTTCATCACGCCCGAGCGGCCGCAGGACCGGCGCGGTCAATGGCAGACCTATTTCACGAAATGGCAGCGCGCGACACGCAGCAATCTCGCCCCCCGTGCGCTCGACATTGTGCCTGAGCTTGCGCGCTATTCACCGCCGGCGCTCATCGTCGACAAGCCCGCCTATTCGGCGTTCTTCGGCTCGCGGCTCGGTCATTTGCTGGTCGAGCGGCACGTTGGGACGGTGGTGGTGTCGGGCGCGGAGACCGACGTCTGCGTGCTGTCCACCGCGCTCGGCGCGGTCGATCTCGGTTTTCGCGTGGTGATCGTGCAGGACGCCCTGTGCAGCTCCTCGGACACCGGTCACGATGCGCTGATGACCATGTACAGGACCAGGTTTCACGAACAGATCGATCTCGTCAGCGCCGAGGAGCTGGTCGAGATGTGGCATCCGGATTAGCCGCTCTGACGAGCGGTGGGAACTGTGGCTGCTCGTCCGACGTTGACTTTATTGCAGTGGTCGCACGAGAGGATCAAACCTATGGCGGAGCCGGACATTCGCAAGGGAATGCCGGCCGTCAAATTGTCGCGCGAGGAATTCGAAAAGCGCTATCGCAGTCGCTTCGTCGATCCGGCCTTCCGGCCGCTGCAGCGCGAACTCGACGCCATCGTCGCGGCCGCGTGGGATGCCTATAGCCATTCGCGAAAGGCGCCGCACACCCGCAAGGCGGGTCCAGGGTTCAGCGATCCGGACTACGAGATTTCGGTGGACTGGCTCGCTGCGCGCGAGGCCATTCTTGAAGCGCAGCGGCGGCACGACGATGCGGCCACGCAGCCGCGCATACTCATCATCAACGGCTCGGCGCGCAGCGAGCACACCTGCCCCGGCGAGATGTCGAAGAGCTGGCGGCTGGTGAAGATCGCCGAGCCGGTGCTTGCCGGAATGGGATTCGCAGTCGACATCCTTGACCTGTCGCGGCTGACGTCGGAATACGGCCGGCAGATTCATCCCTGCAAGTCCTGCGTCTCCACCGCGATGCCGCTCTGTCACTGGCCCTGCAGTTGCTATCCGAACCACTCGCTGGGCCAGACCGACGACTGGATGAACGAGATCTATCCGCTCTGGGTCGCCGCGCACGGCATCCTGATCGTCGCGCCGGTGAACTGGTATCACGCTCCGACCGCGCTGAAGGCGATGATGGACCGGCTGGTGTGCGCCGACGGCGGCAATCCCGACCCGACGTCGACGCACGGCAAGCACGCCGACCAGGCCAAGGCGCTGGAGCTGAAAGGCTGGCCCTATCCGCGCCATCTGGCCGGGCGGCATTTCGGGCTCGTCGTGCACGGCGACAGCGCAGGCGCGGAGACATTGCGCCGCTCGCTTTCGGACTGGCTGACCGACATGGCGCTGATCTCGGCCGGGCGGACCGGCGAAGCCGACGGCTATGTCGGCTACATGGAGCCCTACGCCACCTCGCACCAGGCGCTCGACGAGGACCGCGAGTTTCAGGAAGAGACGATCAACGTCGCCCGCGCGCTTGGTAATGCGGTGAAGCTCGCGCGCGCGGGGAAATTGGAGAATCCGGCGAAGGGTCTTGCGGAGCCCAAGCCAAAGTAGCTTCGCAGGATGGGTGGAGCGATACCCGTCACCTCTCCGCGCAAGAAATGATGGGTTTCGCTGCGCACACCCATCCTACACGCCGTCCGCGACGTTTACTTCCCGTAACTATAAAACCCCTGCCCGGTCTTGCGGCCGAGATGGCCGGCGGCGACCATTTCCTTCAGCAGCGGCGCCGGGCGATATTTCGGATCGTTGAATCCCTCATAGAAGACTTCCATCACCGACAGCATGGTGTCGAGGCCGATCATATCGGCGAGCGCCAGCGGGCCGATCGGGTGGTTGCAGCCGAGCTTCATGCCGGCATCGAGATCTTCTGCCGTGGCGATGCCTTCCTGAAGCGCAAAGATCGCCTCGTTGATCATCGGGCACAGGATGCGGTTGACCGCAAAGCCCGGGCTGTTCTTCGCCGTGATGGATACCTTGCCGATCCGTTTTGAAAACGCTTCCGCCTTGGCATGGGTATCGTCCGACGTCTGCAAACCACGGATCAACTCCAACAGCGCCATCAGCGGCACCGGATTGAAGAAGTGCAGGCCGATGAAGCGATCCGGCCGGTCGGTCGCGGCGGCGAGCTTGGTAATCGAGATCGAGGAGGTGTTGGTGGCGAGCAGCGCGCGCGGCTGCAGTTTTGCGCAGAGATCCTTCAGGATCTTCACCTTCAAATCTTCGTTTTCGGTCGCAGCCTCGATCACGAGATCGCAGGTGGAGAACTTCGCGGTGTCCGTGCTCGTCGTGATCCGCGCCAGCGCGGCCTGCCGGTCGGCATCGGTCATCTTCTGCTTGTTGACCAGGCGCTCCAGGCTGTTGGACACGACCGACATGCCGCGCGTCAGCGCGGCATCCGAGATGTCGGTCATGACGACGGGAAGACCGGCGGCGGCGCACACCTGCGCGATGCCGTTGCCCATGGTGCCTGCGCCGACGATACCGATTGATTCGATCATGGGGATAACTCCGTTATTGATGCTGGTCGTACCGTTAGCAGAGTGCAGCGTCGATCGGTAGCCCGCAGCAATTAGCCCGCATCATCCGGCAATGCTTGTTTGATGGCGGACTGTACTCCTACACGCTCGGACTCAATGGGGCCGAGCGATCTATGAGACGGCCTTCCGTTTCCGGCTTGCCGGGCACAATAAACAGCCGATACCACTCGAAGTCCTTGCGCACCGAAATTTCGGCATCGGTCAGCTTGCCATCTTCGCCAAGGCTTAGCTGGTCAATGCCGAGATTTTGCGCCGCGGCGTAGATCCCATAATCGCCTGGCTCGATTTCCACGGACAACAACGGCTGGTCATCCACCACGGACATCACGTGAATCTTTCCACCTCTGGACGAAAAGTGTACACATGTAATCCGCTGCCACTCATCGGATGAGGGCGGCTGGCTGGTCGCGACGAGTTCGACCCAATGATCGTTCAGGTCTGCCTCCGTGCCAATCATTCGAAATGTCGGCGTGCCGGCAAAGCCTCTGGAGGACTTCTCTTTACTCCAGTTTGCATCATCGCTGACCGTGGCGGAGGGATCATCGCACACAACGATCTGGTAATGGCTTGCAAACAGCCGTCCGGCGCCAAGCAATCGATCTTCCATGGCTTCACCCAGCAACTGGCGAGCGTGCAGCCCGCATGAAGTGCCCGGTCTCAGGCGGCATTGGGATCGCCGAGCGCGCGATAGAGAACATGCCGAAGTTCAAACTGGTTGCAGCCACGCGACGCGATGTTGCCCCGATTGTCGGGAGCCTCAAGCTCCCACCCTTCCTCGATGTCTGACCAATAAAGCAACTTCCCGTCCAGAACCGCCACGGCAACGACAAATCCTTGAGGCCGGTCGTTCACGCCCACTATGCGCGGATCGATCAACGCGCGTTCGAGTGCTGTTCGATGGTTGCTGTGCAGCGATTGCATATCTGCTGCGAGCCGATTTTTTACCTCGGAAATTTCGAACTCACGCGACATTGGACCTGCCGTTCTGCCAAAGGCGTAGGACCTCCTAGGGCTTGGTCAAGGGGCTTTCGTTCTTTGGGTGACAAGCGTAGCGCCGTGCTCGCCGCCGTCCAGGACGCTTCGCGCCGGCTACGCCGGTGCCGATGGCATCCTGGACAGCGGCTGTGCGCGGCGCTGTTGGGTTCGGCAGGTCGGGACGAAGGAATGGTCGCAAGCGGCCGAACAAAGGAATGAGGCTTTACGGCGTGGCGACGGTCTGAGCACTCCTCTGGTCTGCCTCATACAGGATCCGGTGGGTGAGCGTCGCGCACAGGGCGGAAAGCAAGCGATCAGCCACACCACGCAAAGCACGCGCATGGCCATGGCCGCGCTGCCGCAAGGCGTCGTAGCGTCGCCGAGCGGCTGCGTCGCGCTGGATGGCGACGCGTGACCAGTGATGGACCGCAGTCTGCAGCCGCTTGTTGCAGGCGAGGCGCCGGATCACGAAGCGTTGCTTGCCGCTTTGCCGTGTTACCGGAGCAACCCCTGCCAGAGCACGCAAGGCGTGATAATCTCGTGCCTGCAGCGGTTGCGCTGCTTCGGTGAGCAGTGTGGCGAGAACAATCCTGCCGATTCCCGGCCAGGAGCGCAGGATTGCCACGTCACACTGCTCATGGCTCTGCCCCGACGAGTTCTCCTCATCCTGTGCTGCGAGGCTGTCGCAAAGGCCGTCCAGGGCGGCGCCGGCTTCCTTGATCTGCTGATTGATCAGGTGCATGCGCGCCACAAGACTGCGGATATGGACGCACGCGGCCTCCCTGGTACCTGGTGCGACGAACAAGGCCGCCTTGCGCAAGGTCTGCAGCACGGTGGTGGCGTCGAGACGGCGGATGCGATGCTCCTTGAGGATGCGCGCAATCGCCTTCTCCGATACCTTGGCGGCCGCAGCGGGGGTCGGCACCTTCTGCCACAGCGCCAGGAACCAATCATCTGCGACATCGTCGGTCAGTTCGGCCGCTTGCGGATAATAACGCCATAGCTGCTGGCGCAGGCGATTGGCCAGACGCGTCCGTTCCTGCAGCAGTTCATCCATAAGGCGCGACCACTCGCGCAGTTCGATCACCGTCGGATCGTCGGTGGCAAGCTGCCGGAAGGCTTTCCGATCGGTGCGCAACGAGTCGCCGAGGACAAGAGCGTCACGGCTGTCATCCTTGGCGCCTGCGACCGTGAAGCGATCACGGAAGCGATCGAGTTGCTTGGGATTGATGGCAAAGACCGTAAACCCGTGCTCGAGCAGCATCTCCACCACGGGACCGTGCGGCATCTCGATCGCGACGGCGATCCGCCCCGGCGCGGCCTTGGTCTTCTCAAGCAGCCAGTCTCGCAGCTCCGTCAAGCCGGCTCCGCCATGGACGAACTCCCGCTCGCCCACGCGTCTTCCTTCGGCATCCAACAGGCAAACGCGATGGTTCTGCGTTGCCCAGTCGATCCCGACAAACCAATGCACATCCTCGACCATTGCTCGACCTCCTCGCTTGCGAAGCGGGCCACTGCGATCCCGATCGATCCCTGTACTGGCGCTCTTGGCGCAAACCTCCTAGTGGATCTCGATCGCAGCCGCTCCACCGGGGCGCGGGTCCTACGCAGGTGCTCATGGCACAGATGGGTCAGGCGGCTCCCGGCGGATCGGCCCGTGCGACCAGTCTACATCTCCAGACTAGTGCCGAACGCTCAAAAGGGTACAGGATGGGTGGAGCGCAGCGAAACCCATCATCGTTCTACGCCGCCATTGATGGGCATCGCTTCGCTCCACCCATCCTACGGCCCCGCCTACTCCGCCGCCTGGCGTACATGCCTTGCCGTCGGCGTCCGCATCGTCACCAGCTCTTCCGCCGCTGTCGGATGCAGCGCGATCGTCGCGTCGAAATCGGCTTTCGTCGCTTTCATCTTCACCGCGATTGCAACCGCCTGGACGATTTCAGCCGCCGTGTCGCCGACGATGTGGCAGCCGAGCACGCGGTCCGTCATGCCATCGACCACGAGCTTCATCAGCACGCGGGTGTCGCGGCCGGACATCGTCGCCTTGATCGGGCGGAAATCGGCCTTGTAGATATCGACGTGACTGAATTGCGCCCGGGCCTCGGCTTCGGTCAGGCCGACGGTGCCGACCTCGGGCTGCGAGAATACAGCCGTCGGGATAGTCGCGTGATCGACCTGGACGGGACGCTTGCCGAACACGGTGTCGGCGAAGGCATGGCCCTCGCGGATCGCCACCGGCGTCAAATTGAGACGATGGGTGACGTCGCCGATCGCATAGATGTTGTCGACCGAGGTTTTGGACCATTCATCGACGGCGATGCCACCATTCGCCGGATTGATGGCGACGCCGGCCTTCTCGAGCCCGAGATTGGCGACGTTCGGGTGCCGGCCGATGGCGAACATCACCTTGTCGGACGCAATGCTCGAACCGCTCGACAAATGGGTCGTCAATTCGTTGCCGTGCCTGTCCACTTTATCGATGGTGCAGCCGGTGATGATGGTGATGCCCTGCTTCTCCATTTCGGCGCGCACGTGCTTGCGGACATCCTCGTCGAAACCGCGCAAAATGTTGTCGCCGCGATAGATCACGGTCACGTCGGAACCGTAGCCGGCAAAAATGCCGGCGAATTCCAGCGCGATATAGCCGCCGCCCTGGATCACGATACGCTTCGGCAATTCGGTGAGATGAAACGCCTCGTTCGAGGAGATGACGTGCTCGATGCCGGGGATTTCCCGCCCGTGGTTGGGCGCGCCGCCGGTCGCGATCAGGATGTATTTCGCAGTGACCTTCTCGCCGGTCATCAGCTGCAGCGTGTGGGCGTCTTCGAGCACCGCGCGGGTCTTTGCGATGCGCGCGCCTGATTTCTCAACATTGGCGGCGTAGGCGGCTTCCAGCCGGGCAATCTCCTTGTCCTTGTTGGCGACCAGCGTCGGCCAGTCGAAGGAGACGTCCGATATGGTCCAGCCGAAACCGGCGGCGTCCGCGATCTCGTGGCGGACGTGCGAGCCGAGCACGAACAGCTTTTTCGGCACGCAACCGCGGATCACGCAGGTGCCGCCCATCCGATATTCTTCGGCGACCATGACCTTGGCGCCATGGTTGGCTGCGATGCGGGCGGCGCGAACGCCGCCCGAACCACCGCCGATGACGAACAGATCGACGTCGAACTCAGCCATCTCAACCCCGCCCGAAGTCGCCTCTGGTTTCTCTTTTTGTTTGACGCGTTTTCTTTACGCGAACCGGAAGTCCACCCTCGGATCAAGTCCGAGGGCATGCTTCGCTAAAGATCAGATTTCCTTGCCGCGCTTCTTCATCTCGGCGCGGAACTGGCCGTTGATGGTTTCGGCAAATTGCTGCGCCCACTGGTTCATGTAGGACATGCTGAACTGGATGGCACGGGGCTCGCTCGAGAGCAGCTTCTGGCCGAGCGGCGACTTGTAGAAGGTGACGAGGTCCTTCAGCTCCTGCTCGGTGAACTCGTTGGCGTAGACCTGCGCCATGCCCTCGCCGATTTCCTTCTCGCGGCCGGCGAGAGTCTTGGCAACGATCACGGCGACCTCGTTGAGGTCCTTCTGATAGTTCAGATTGCTCTGCATCAGCACGTTCTTGGTCTGCTCGACGAGATTGGGAACGGCGTTGGCATACATCGCGCTCGCGTTCTTCATCGCCAGGATTTCCTTGGCGGCGGCGAGCGCCGCCGGCGAGCCGGGCTTGAGTGGCGCCGTCGCGGCGGGTGCATTTTTCTGCTGCGCGTCGGCCGGAACGGCGGTCAGGGCCAGTCCGACTGCGAGGCCGGCCGCCGACAAAATCCGTGAAAGGCTCTTCATTCCAATTCTCCTCGATTACCGGCGTTACCGCCGCTCAACTACGCGAATTCCCTGGGCACCTGCCAGGACGGCGGTGCTGGCCAGGCCAATGAACAACCCGTGTTCGACGACACCCGGGATCAGGCTCAAGAGGCCCGCCAGACGCGGCGCATCCGTGATGCGCCCGAGATGGGCATCGACAATCCAGTGGCCGCCATCGGTGACAAAAAAGTGGCCGTCCTTGCCCTTGCGGAGCCCCATTTGCCCGGAAACGCCGCTTTGAGCAAATGCCGTGGCCATGGCCCGCTGGGTTGCGGCCAGCCCGAACGGAATTACCTCCACAGGTAGGGGGAAACGGCCGAGAACATCGACCCATTTGGTATCGTCGGCAATCACGATCATGCGATCGGAGGCCGCCGCCACGATCTTCTCCCGCAACAGCGCGCCGCCGCCGCCCTTGATCAGGTTCAGCGCGCCATCGAGTTCGTCGGCGCCGTCGACGGTGAGATCGAGCCGGTCGACTTCATCGAGCGTCGTCAGCGGAATATTGCACGCTTCGGCCTGGGCGCGGGTCGCTTCCGATGTCGGTACGCCCACCACGCGTAACCCGCCGGCAACCCTCTGGCCGAGCAGGTCGACGAAATGCCTGGCGGTCGAGCCGGTGCCGAGCCCGAGCTTCATGCCGTCCTGCACGTGCTCCAGCGCCTGTGCCGCCGCCTGCCGTTTAAGTCCATCCATATCCACGTGCCGAATGCCTTCCGAAATCCGCCGTTCCGCGGGCGCATGTCTAGCGTCGTTTTGCCGGCAGGAACAGCGTCATGAGGGCCCGACACGCCCGGGATTATTGGGCCGGCACCCTTGTCCAGTGCGGCCAAAATGGCCGCGAAACGGGGCTCGACCTCGGCACGCATGCCGGGATGGGTGAAAATGTAGAGTTCATCGTCCCGAATCGCGCTGAGCACGCGCGCGGCGACCGCCGCAGGCTCGAGCCCCGCCCCATTCTGCCTTGCAATCTCGGCCACCATCGCCGCCGCCGGACTGGCGGGATCGAGCGGTTGCGGCTGGCCGTAACGCTCTGGCCGGTTGCGCCCGCTCTCGCCGATGCCGGTGCGCACAAAGTGTGGACATAACACGCTTACGCCGATCCCGTGCGGCCTGAGCTGCAGGGCAAGGCCTTCCGACATGTTGACGACCGCAAACTTGCTCGCCGCATAGGGGCTAAATCCCAACCCACCCTGCATCCCCGCCATCGATGCGGTGTTGACGATATGGCCGCCTTCGCCATGGGCGCGGATATGCGGCAGGAAGCTTTTGATGCCGTGAAGCACGCCCATCAGGTTGACGTCGATGACCCATCGCCAATTATCCAGCGAGATGTGGTCGATGCCGCCGCCCGCAGCGACGCCCGCATTGTTGCACACGACATGGACACGCCCGAACGCATCGAATGTGGCCCGCGCCGCGCGCTCGACGCTTTCCGCGTCGGCCACATCGCAGATGGTACCGCTGATGTTGGGGGAGATTTCCTGCAGGCTTTTGACGGCGGCCTGCAGGGCATCCGTCTCGATATCCGCCAGCATCACCTTCATGCCGGATTGAGCAAACGCCCGGCCGAGCGCAAGTCCGATGCCTGCGGCTCCGCCGGTCACAAAGGCCGTCTTGCCGGCGAACTCTCGCATGGCGGTTCCTCCTGTGGATTTGAACTTCCGTACTTGCATGATGCTTTGCCTGCCGCTAGCGAATTCCCATGACCCTTCCCCGCATTGTTGTCTTCGACCTCGACGGCACCCTCGTCGACACCGCACCCGACCTGATCGCCGCGCTCAATTTCGCGCTCGACCGCGAGGGCGTGCCGCCGGTGCCGCTGAAATCGGCGCGCAACATGATCGGCGCCGGCGCCCGCAAGCTGATCGAGCGCGGGCTCGAACTGGAAGGCCGCATGATGAGCGTTGCGGACGTCGATCGCCTCATGAAGGATTTCATCGACTATTACGCCGCCCATATTGCCGATGCCTCGCGGCCGTTCGAGGGGCTGGAAGCCGCCCTCGATGAGCTTGCGGCACAGGGCTGCCGCTTCGCGGTGTGCACCAACAAGCTGGAATGGCTGTCGAAGCTGCTGCTCGACCAATTGGGGCTCAGCGGACGATTTTCTGCCATCTGCGGCGCCGACACGTTCGGCGTCTCGAAGCCCGACCCCATCATCCTGCAGCAGACGGTGGCACGGGCGGGCGGCGACATGGCTGCGACCATCATGGTCGGCGACGCCGGCCCCGACGTCGGCGTGGCGAGGCGGGCCGGCATTCCCGTGATCGGCGTCGAATTCGGCTACACCGACGTGCCGATCGCCGAACTGAAGCCCGATCGGCTGATCGGCCATATGCGCGAGCTGCCGGCGGCGGTGGAAAGCCTCAGCAAAGTTCCATCCTGATCATAACCATATGATTTATCTATCATATTTAAATCGCTAATATTTGACGTTAACCATCCCTTAACGATTTTGCCCTGATTGGTTGTAGCTTTGTTCTTGCGCTCCTATGGTTCGCCATTGGGGATTGTGGCGGATTGCCGCAAGTTCAGAGTGATCAATCATGCGTCGTGTCATCGCGATTGCCCTCACCGGAGCGAGCCTCGCCGGCTGCTCGTCGCTTTCTCTCGATTCCTTCAAGCCGGCGCCGCCGCTGGTGAAGGTTGCGCTGGAATCGGCGCCACCGGGAGCGGATGCCACGACCTCGCTCGGGCCGGCCTGCAAAACCCCCTGCTCGATCGACGTGCCCGCCCCCGACGCCGGCTTCTCCGTCACCTTTGCCGGCCCCAAGTTCCAGCCGGTCACGATTCCGGTCCAGGTGATACGCAATCCCGGCGATTTTGCCTCGCCGCCGACGACCATCATCGAGCCCAGCCCGGTGTTCGCGGAACTCAGGCCCGCCGCGCCGCCGCCGAAGGCGCGCAAGCCGATGCGGCCGAAGAAGCCGAAGCCGCCCAAGGCTGCCGCGGCGCCGAACCCGGCCCCCGCGCAGCCCGCGGCCCGCTGAATCCCGACGGCCCCCCTGCACCTCGCACTGCACCCGCAAGCTTGCTGATTGTAGGCGCCTTGTTGTAGGCGCCTTGCAACGTGCCTAGATTATGCTAGCGAGCCAACACGTGAAGACCTCGGTACAAGGCAGTTGCAAGGCAGCTTGAATGAGCGGATCCCCGTTACCCGATCAGTTGTTCCAGCCGATGGTCGATCCGTTCGGCCGGACCATCCGGTATCTGCGCGTGTCGGTGACCGATCGCTGCGATCTGCGCTGCTTCTATTGCATGTCCGAGGACATGACCTTCCTGCCGAAAGCCGATCTCCTGACGCTGGAAGAACTCGACCGGCTGTGCTCGGCCTTCATCGCCAAGGGCGTGCGCAAGATCCGCCTCACCGGCGGCGAGCCGCTGGTCCGGCGCAACGTGATGTCGCTGGTGCGCTCGCTGTCGCGGCATCTTTCAAGCGGCGCGCTCGATGAATTGACGTTGTCCACCAACGCTTCGCAACTGGCGCGCTTCGCCGGCGAATTGCGCGACTGCGGCGTTCGCCGCGTCAACGTCTCGCTCGACACGCTCGATGCGCATAAATTCCGCGCCATCACGCGCTGGGGCGATCTCGACAAGGTTCTGGCCGGCATCGAAGCCGCGCGCGACGCAGGCCTTGCGGTCAAGATCAACGCAGTGGCGCTGAAGAACATGAACGAGGAAGAAATCCCCGCGCTGATGGAATGGGCGCACGGCAAGGGCATGGCGCTGACGCTGATCGAAGTGATGCCGATGGGCGACATCGGCGAAGGCCGGATCGATCAGTACGTACCGCTGTCGCTCCTGCGCGCCCGCCTCGCCAAGCACTACACGCTGACCGACCTCGACGACGATACCGGCGGCCCCGCCCGCTATGTCCGCGTTGCCGAAACCGGCGGCAAGCTCGGCTTCATCACGCCGATGACCCATAATTTCTGCGAGTCCTGTAACCGGGTACGGATCACCTGCACCGGCACGCTGCATACCTGCCTCGGCCACGAAGATGCCTCCGATTTACGCAAACCGCTGCGCGCCTCCGCCGACAATGATTTGCTGTCGGCCGCCATCGACCGCGCGATCGGGCTGAAGCCGAAGGGCCACGACTTCATCATCGACCGCCGGCATAACCGCCCGAGCGTCTCGCGCCACATGAGCGTGACCGGCGGCTGATTACCGCCCGTAAATTTACCACCCTCCTCAACGCGGATTCATCAGGCCAACCAACGAATTGGTCCCCGCGTCAATTTGTCCATTTTCCGATTGACGCCGCCGCAGCGCGCTGAAATGGTGCGGCTGCTTCACGCCAGCACGGCCGGAACAGGCCGCTGCATCCCTTGGGTTGCAGTCAAGACGGCGGTAGCGCGAGACGGGGGAGGATTTATCGTTGCAATCGCATCTGCGAATGAGCTGCGGGCCTGCGCGTTTTAAGCGCGGGAGCGGCCTTGCGCGTTTGGTGCATGGCGGCAGCTCCAGGCGGCCGGCGCGAGATGGCAACGCAATATCAATGAAGACATCCGGCACGCGTCGATGACGCGTCCGAGGAGAGCGTAATGAGCCCATTGTTGGCACTGAGTAATTCTATCGATTGGCTCAATGAGAAACTAGGCGGCGTCTGCAACTGGCTCGTGCTCGCAGCCTGCGTGGTGAGCGCGGCCAATGCGATGATCCGCTACGCGTTCGGCTACAGCTCCAACGCCTGGCTCGAACTGCAGTGGTACATGTTCGCCCTGTTCATAATGTTCGGCGCCTCCTACACGTTCAAGAAGAACGAGCATGTTCGCGTGGAACTTCTCTATCTGATGCTGTCCGAGCGCGGCCAGCTCTGGCTCGACCTGATCGGCACGCTGTGCTTCCTGATCCCGTCCTGCCTGCTGCTCAGCTATCTATCCTGGCCATTCTTCCTTCAGGCCTATGAGGTCGGCGAGACGTCGAGCAATGCCGGCGGCCTGCTGCGCTGGCCGATCAAGCTCGTCGTTCCCGTAGGCTTCGTTTTCCTGGCGCTGCAAGGCGTTTCCGAGGTGATCAAGCGCATCGCTGCACTGAAGGGTTATGTCGTGATCGATGCGAAATACGAGAGGCCGACCCAATGATCACGCTGGAGATGATGCCGCCGCTGATGTTCGGCGGCTTGATTCTGGCCATGCTGATCGGTTTTCCGGTGGCCTTCACGCTGGCCGCGCTCGGGCTGTCCTTCGGCTTCCTGTCGATCTATCTCGGCTACTTCGACATGAACTTCCTGCAGGCGATTCCCGGACGCATCTTCGGCGGTGTGCTTTCCAACGAATTGCTGCTCGCGATTCCCTTCTTCACCTTCATGGGTTCCGTCCTCGAACGGTGCGGCCTCGCTGAAGACATGCTGGATTCGATGGGCCAGTTGTTCGGCCCGGTCCGCGGCGGTCTCGGCTATTCCGTCATCATCGTTGGCTTCATCCTTGGCGCGATCACCGGCACGGTGGCGGCGCAAGTCATTGCCATGGCGCTGATCTCGATGCCGGTGATGCTCCGCTATGGTTACAACGTGCGCTACATCACCGGCGTGCTGGCTGCATCCGGCACCATCACCCAGCTGGTGCCGCCCTCGCTGGTGCTGATCGTGATGGCCGACCAGCTCGGCAAATCGGTCGGCGACATGTATCTCGGCGCCTGGGGCCCCTCGGTGCTCCAGATCGCCCTGTTCGCCGGCTACACGTTCATGCTCGGACTGATCAAGCCCGGTCACGTGCCGGCGGTGCCCAGGGAAGCGCGAACGCTGACAGGCTGGCCGCTCTGGCGCAAATGCCTGATGGGCATCATTCCGTCGGCCGTGCTGATCTTCGTGGTGCTGGGCACCATGATGCTGGGTCTGGCGACGCCGACCGAAGCCGGCGCGATGGGCGCCATCGGCGCGATCATTCTCGCCGCAATCCATCACAAGGACCTGAGCAACAAGGGCCAAAAGATGCTGATCGTCGGCATCGTCGCAGCCGGCATCGGCGCGATCATCGGAGTTCTCCTCGGCAAGGGGCTCGCGTTCAAGCTAACCTTCGCGGTGGTCTATCTCGCCATCGTATGGCTTTGTCTCGAAGCCGTCCGCATTCCTGACCTGCGCGACCTGATCAAGCAGGGCTACTCGACGACCATGCGCCTCTCCACCATGGTGGTCTTCATCCTGATCGGCTCGACCTGCTTCTCGGTGGTGTTCCTCGGCGTCTCCGGCGGCGTCTGGCTCGAGCACCACCTGACCTCGATTCCGGGCGGCGTCTGGGGTTTTCTGATCTTCATCAACCTCTTCATCTTCTTCCTGGCGTTCTTCCTCGACTTCTTCGAGATTGCCTTCATCATCCTGCCCATGGTTGCGCCGATCGCGCAGAAGATTCTGACACCAGTCGTCGGCCCGGATGCCGCCCTGATCTGGTTCGGCGTCATGCTCTGCGTCAACATGCAGACGTCGTTCCTGCATCCCCCCTTCGGCTTCGCGCTGTTCTACCTGCGCGGCGTCGCGCCCAAGGAGGTCAAGAGCTCCGATATCTATTGGGGTGCAGTGCCCTGGATCGGCCTGCAGGCGGTCATGGTGGCGATCGTGATCGCCTTCCCTGTCGTGGTTACCGCCCTGCTCGACAAGCCGCTCGACGTCGATCTCAGCAAGGTCAGGATCGAGGTGCCGCAGATCGAACTGCCACCGATGCTGGATTTCGGCGGGCCGAAACAATAGCGGCCTTCGCTTCTCCCAAGAAGAAACCCCGGAGCTTTCGCTCCGGGGTTTTTTGTTTGTCGAACCTGCTACGACGCGATCAGCTCTGCGGATTGCGCGCCATGAAGCTGTCGTAACCGAGCTCTGCGACCTGGAACCACTGGTATCCGTTGCCCGTGAAACCATTCAGCGACTCCAAGACCTTCTTGAAGTTCGGATTGGTCGCCGCCGTTTCGGCGTATACTTCCTTGGTGGCCTTGAGGCAGGCCTGCATGATCGCCGGCGAGTAGGCGTGCAGCTTGGTGCCGCCGGCGAGTAATTTCTTCAGCGCCAGCGGATTACCCTGATCGTATTTGGCCATCATCCAGCTATTGGCGGACTGGCCCGCCTGCTCGATAGCGCTTCGATAGTACTTCGGCAGCGAATTCCACTTATCCAGGTTGACGAGCCCGAGCAGCATCGGGCCGCCTTCCCACCATCCGGGATAATAATAATGCGGCGCGACCTTGTTGAAGCCGAGCTTCTCATCGTCATAGGGGCCTACCCATTCCGCGGCGTCGATCGTGCCTTTTTCCAGCGCGGGGTAGATGTCGCCGGCGGCAAGCTGCTGCGGCACGACGCCCAGTTTCTGCATGACGCGGCCGGCGAGGCCGCCGATGCGCATCTTGAGCCCCTTCAGGTCGTCGACGGTGTTGATCTCCTTGCGGAACCAGCCACCCATTTGGCAGCCCGTGTTGCCCGCCAGAAACGACGTGACGTTGTAGCTCTTGTAGAACTCGTTGAGCAGGTCCCTGCCGCCGCCCAGCATGTACCAGGCCTGGTTGAGACGCTGGTTCGGGCCGAATGGCACGGCCGTACCAAAAGCAAAAGTCGGATCCTTGCCGAAGTAGTAGTAGGACGCGGTATGCCCCATCTCGACGGTGCCGTTTTGGACGGCGTCCAGAACCTGCAGCCCCGGCACGATTTCGCCGCTCGAAAAGGCCTGAATTTGGAACCTGTTGTCGGTGGCTTCGGCAACGAGCTTCGTCATCAACTCGACACCGCCCCATAGCGTATCGAGCGATTTCGGCCAGCTCGCGGTCAAACGCCATTTGAGCTCCGGCATCGACTGCGCGATGGCAGGAGCCGCCAGCGTTGCGGCGCCGGCCGCGCCAATGCCTGTAACTTTAAGAAAATCTCTTCTTTTCATTGAATCCATCCCTGTTGGTGAGCGTGTCGTGGCCCTCTTGGCGAGGCCTTCACAGCCAGCATGGAACAATCGGTTCCCGATTTCCATCCCGAACTATACGGGCAAAACGAAAAAAGCCCGGCCTCCTTGCGAAGGCCGGGCTGCTTTCTACGACTTAAGACGTAATCAGCCGCGGGTGCGCGAGCGGATCATGAAGCTGTCGTAGGTGTATTCGGCAACCTGCCACCACAGATACTGGTCGGAGCGGTAGGCCTGCATCGCGTCGATCGACTTCTTGAAGTCGGCGTTCTTGCCCGAGAGCTCAGCCCACAACTCGTTGGTGGCCTTCAGACTGGCTTCCAGCACTTCGTTGGTGAAGGGACGTAGCTGCGTGCCGCCGGCGACCAGACGCTTCAGCGCGGAGGGGTTCTGCATGTCGTAACGTGCATTCATCCAGGTGTTGGCGTGGGCCATGGCATTGGTGAGAATCGCCTGGTAGTTCTTCGGCAACGAATTCCACTTCTCGAGATTGCAGAACGCGTGGACCATCGGACCGCCTTCCCAGAAGCCCGGGTAGTAGTAGTACTTGGCGACCTTCGCGAAGCCGAGCTTTTCGTCATCGTAGGGACCAACCCACTCGGCCGCGTCAATGGTGCCCTTTTCGAGCGCCGGATATATCTCGCCGGCGGCGAGCTGCTGCGGCACCACGCCGACCTTCTGAAAGACCTGTCCGGCGATCCCGCCGATGCGCATCTTGAGGCCCGAGAGATCAGCAACCGTCTTGATCTCCTTGCGGAACCAGCCGCCCATCTGCGCGCCGGTATTGCCGCAGGCGAAGCCGATCACGCCGAACTTCTTGAAGAACTCGTTGCCGAGCGCCTCACCGCCGCCCTGGTACCACCAGGAATTCTGCTGGCGCGCATTGAGGCCGAACGGGACCGAGGCATAGATCGCAAAGGTCGGGTCCTTGCCGACATAGTAGTACGAGACGGTATGACACATCTCGACGGTGTTGTTCGACGTCGCGTCCAGCGCCTGCAGGCCGGGGACGATTTCGCCGGCCGCGAACACCTGGATCTGAAACTTGTTGTCGGTCATCTCGGCGACGAACTTCGCCACCTGCTCAGCGCCGCCATAGATGGTGTCGAGCGACTTCGGAAAGCTCGACGTCAGGCGCCATTTGATCTCAGGCGATGATTGCGCGATCGCCGGCGAGGCAACGGCTGTCGCGGCAGCACCGGCCGCTGAAACCTTCAAAAAATCACGACGCTTCATTCAAGT
Source organism: Bradyrhizobium algeriense (assembly GCF_036924595.1). Lineage (NCBI taxonomy): Bacteria > Pseudomonadati > Pseudomonadota > Alphaproteobacteria > Hyphomicrobiales > Nitrobacteraceae > Bradyrhizobium > Bradyrhizobium algeriense. The sequence continues at coordinate 3,807,636 of NZ_JAZHRV010000001.1, forward strand.
CTCCTTAAGACGGGTCGTTTCCCATATTCCTCGAGCTGTCCTCCGGCGGGCGAATTCCACGTCATCCGGGGCGCTCTGGCGGGGGCGGCTTTAACACGGAAGTTCGCTATCGAAAACGCGACAAAGGCATGACTGCACTGATTAAACCAAAGTCTTAGGGACGACGGATAAGGGCTTCAGGCCGCGGCGATAGCGCCCTGAAGCTGGTCGCGAACCCTGGTCCCGATCGCCCGGTAAATCGCGGCATGCGGGCCGTCCGGTTCGCTCGCCACCACCGGGTTACCGTCATCGGAGGTGGTCCGGATCGACATGTGCAGCGGGATCTCGCCCAGGAACGGGACGCCCAGCCGTTCCGCTTCATGCCGCGCGCCGCCATGACCGAAAATGTCCGAGCGCGTGCCGCATTCGGGGCACTGGAAGTAGCTCATGTTCTCGACGATGCCGAGCACCGGCACGTTGACCTTCCTGAACATCGCGAGCCCTCTGCGCGCGTCGATCAGCGAGAGATCCTGCGGGGTCGAGATGATCACCGCTCCCTTCAGCGGCACATTCTGCGCCAGCGTCAATTGCGCATCGCCGGTGCCGGGCGGCATGTCGACGACCAGAATATCGAGCGTACCCCACGCCACGTCGCGCAGCATCTGGGTGATCGCCGACATCACCATCGGCCCGCGCCAGATCATCGCGGTGTTTTCCTCGACCAGAAAACCGATCGACATGATGGAAAGCCCGAAACGCTGGATCGGAATCATCTTCCTGTTGTCATCGAGTTGCGGCTTCTCATTGATGCCGGTCAGCCGCGGCACCGATGGGCCGTAAATGTCGGCGTCGAGCAGGCCGACGCGCAGGCCCAGGTCGCGCAGACCCAGCGCCAGGTTGAGCGCGGTGGTCGACTTTCCGACGCCGCCCTTGCCCGAGGCCACCGCGATAACCGCGGCAACGCCCGGTATCTCCGCCTGTTTCGACATCGGCGACGCCGCGCCTTGCGGCGGGCGATGCGCGGCGACCGGTTGCACGCCGGGAGAATGTGAATGCGCATGGCGATGCGGCGCAGGTGCTGCAGATGGCGAGCCGGGCTTGCGCTCGGCCGTCAGCGCGATCATCGCCGCGGTGACGCCGGGAATCGCGCGCACGGCGGCCTCGGCCTGCGCGCGCACGCTTTCCCAGACGCGGGCCTCCGCGGCGTCGACGTTGATGGAGAAGAACACCTTGCCGTCGGTGACCGAGATCGCCGACAGCACGTTGGCATTGGTCAAGGGCACGCCGCGCGGCGACACCACTCCGCCAAGGGAATCGAGAACCTGTTGCTGCGTAACGCTCACTCGCGCATCTCCTGAAGCCCTTTCGGTCCTGAGTGAGAACCGGGCTCTACTCTCTTGTATCGACGCGCTTTTTCTTGACGCGACCCGACCCGCCTTGGAGCACATCCGAAAAGTGGGCCTCGTTCCAAAACGCCAGAGCGCGATGATATTTCTTCGAAACATCATCCCGCTCTATCTCTTTGATTTGAGCATGATCTCCGCGCAAACGCGTTCCGCGTTTGTCGCGAGGGAAAACCGGTCCCCACTTTTCCGGATCATGCTCTAGTCCGATGCGACCCATAGAGCGGTTCAGCGCAAAAGGCTACCTCGCTCCCACATCATCCCGCCGCTCGGCAGGGGCTGCGGCCGTCTCCTTGGCGGCCTCATAGTTCAGTTCGATCATGACGCCGTTGGGGTCATTGACGAAGATCTGCCAGAGGTCACCGCCCGGCACCTGCCGGGAGTCATATGCCATGCCCTTCGCTTCCAGCCGCCGCTTCATGCCGTCGAAGCCGTAGCTGGCAAACGCGACATGGTGGACGACGCCGGAATCCGGCTTCTGCGGTTCCTCGGTCCTGGAGATATCGACGAGGTGCACCACCGCCTTGCCCTCGCTGTACATCCACGCCCCGGGGAAAGCAAAGTTCGGCCGGGCGCCCTTTTCCAGGCCCAGAATGTCCTCATAGAACCGGACCGTATCGGCAAGGTTGCGGGTCCGGATATTGAAATGGTCGAGCACGCCCACGCTGACGCCCATGCGATGTCACTCCCTTTTTTGTGAAGTTCTTGAGACCGCTATCCTAGCACAAATCCGGCCCCGCCCGCCAAACGAAGGCGTTGCCCTGCCCTGCGCAGCTTGTATGGTGCGGCTCCCTCAAGAACACCCGTCCGGCCAGCCCAATGTCGCCGGCAAAACTTCAAGGTAACACACATGGCTAAAGTCGCTTTTCTCGGTCTCGGCGTCATGGGTTTCCCCATGGCAGGACATCTGGTGAAAAAAGGCGGCCACGAGGTGACCGTGTACAACCGGACCGGCGCCAAGGCTGCGGAATGGGCGGACAAATTCGGCGGGCGCACGGCGCCGACGCCGAGGGCCGCGGCCGATGGCCAGGATTTCGTGATGTGCTGCGTCGGCAACGACAATGACCTGCGTGCGGTCACGATCGGTACCGACGGCGCCTTCGCCGGCATGAAAAAGGGTGCTGTCTTCGTCGACCACACCACCGCCTCCGCCGAGGTTGCCCGCGAGCTCGACGCCGCCGCCACCAAGGCCGGCTTCAAGTTCATCGACGCGCCGGTATCCGGCGGCCAGGCCGGTGCGGAAAACGGCGTGCTGACGGTGATGTGCGGCGGCAAGGAAGATGCCTATGCCGCGGCCGAGCCGATCATCGCCGGCTCCTACGCCAGGATGTGCAAACTTCTCGGGCCCGCCGGCGCCGGCCAGCTCACCAAGATGGTCAACCAGATCTGCATCGCGGGTCTGGTCCAGGGCCTGTCCGAGGGCCTTCATTTCGCAAAGAAGTCGGGGCTCGACGTTGCGGCCGTGGTCGAGACCATCTCCAAGGGCGCGGCGCAGTCGTGGCAGATGGAGAACCGCTACAAAGCGATGAACGAGGGCAAGTTCGATTTCGGCTTTGCGGTCGAATGGATGCGCAAGGACCTCTCGATCTGCATCGCCGAGGCCCGCCGCAACGGCGCCAACCTGCCGGTGACCGCTTTGGTCGATCAGTTCTACGCTGAGGTCGAGAAGATGGGCGGCAAGCGCTGGGATACGTCGAGCCTGATGGCCCGGCTGGAGCGGTGAGTTAAAAAAGCCGGTTAAGATCCGATATCAGGCCCCGCTTCTTGTCCCCTCAGAAGCGGGGTTCCACATGGGGAACAGGTTAATTTTAACTTCCCGTTAACGGAAATTTTTAGCTCTTTAAGTCATCGCTTAATGATTTAGGGCCACAGATAGACAATGCAAAAAGCCCGCGCGTTCGCGGGCAGGATTTGTGTTGTTTGATGAGTAACCCCGCAGAAAAGCCCGAGGTCGTGCAGCTTCCGGCAGAAGCGCCGGTGGCACCGCCGGTCAACACCCGGCGCGTGGCGGCGCAGCGGGTGCGCGAGGCGCGGGATCGGTTAACGTCATCAAGCGGCACCCGCCCGGCCTTCGATACCGAATTGCTCCGGCAATACGCCCAGACCCGGGTATCGGCCTCCTTTGTCGTCATGCTGCTGGTGGTTGCGACCGGCGTGCTGTTCGGCCTCTGGAAGGCCGTCGTGCCGGCCGCGGTCTGGACCGTCGGCATGCTCTGCATCCATGCCGCCATTATCCGCAATTGCTGGCGCTTCCTCGGCGAGCAGCCCTCGCTCGCCGCCACGCGCAGGTGGCAAACCCGGTTCGTGCTGCTCGACCTGCTCTACGGCCTGAGCTGGACGGCGATCCTGCTGCATCCGGCCGGCCTCGACGTCGTCTCGAACACGATGATGATGTTCCTGATGCTGCTGGTGATCGCGGTGTCGAGCATGCTGGCGGCAACGCTCCCCATCGCGGCGATGGCCGCGACCGCGCCGGTGACGGCGGCGATCGCGCTCAATTTCATCATGGGCGGAACCTTCGACAATTACGCGCTCGCGCTGCTTGCGGTCGCCGCCGAAGCCTATTTTGCCCTGCTCGCCCATCAGCTCCATTCGACGACGCTGGCGACCCTGGAAGCGCGCGCCGAAAAGGACGCGCTGATCGGCGAACTCGAACAGGCCAAGGCGATCTCGGACGAAGCGCGGCACCGCGCCGAATCCGCCAACGTCGCCAAGTCGCGCTTTCTGGCCCAGATGAGCCACGAGTTGCGCACGCCGCTGAACGCGATCCTCGGCTTCTCCGAAGTGATGAAGAGCGAAATCTTTGGCGCGCATACGGTGGCGGTGTACAAGGAATATTCCGCCGACATCCATAATTCGGGCGTTCACCTGCTCAATCTCATCAACGAGATTCTCGATCTGTCACGGATCGAGGCCGGCCGCTATGAGCTGAACGAGGAAGCGGTGTCGCTGGTGCACGTCGTTGCCGACTGCCACCATCTGTTGAAGCTGCGCGCGACCAGCCGCGGCATCACCATCCACGAGGTGTTCGAGCACGGCATGCCCCGGATCTGGGGCGACGAACGCGCCACGCGCCAGGTCGTGCTCAATTTGTTGTCCAATTCGATCAAGTTCACCCCGCAGGGGGGCGATATCTGGCTCAAGGTCGGCTGGACCGCTTCCGGCGGGCAATATCTCAGCGTCAAGGACACCGGCTCCGGCATTGCCGAGGATGAGATTCCGGTCGTGCTGGCCTCGTTCGGCCAGGGCTCCAACTCGATCAAATCGGCCGAACAGGGCGCGGGGCTGGGCCTTCCGATCGCAAAGAGCCTGATCGACATGCATGGCGGTACCTTCACGCTGAAATCGAAGCTGCGCATCGGCACCGAAGTCATCGTCACCTTCCCGCCGGAGCGCGTGATGAGTGCGCTGGCGCCGATGGCCGAGGAGGCCCCGCCCCTGCAGCCCGATCCCACCTTCACAGCCGACGACAAACGGCGGACGCGTCACAAACCGATCATGAGTGCAGGAACCGGCTTGTAACCGGGTTGTAGCTGGAGCGCTTGCGCAAGTGACGCAAACCATTTCACTATCGATAAATGAGCAAAGAAACGCCGTGTATCGCAGTCTGTATGATGGACCCCAAAACCAAACTCTGCTTCGGCTGCGGACGAACGCTGCCGGAGATCGCGCGCTGGCACCGCATGGAGAGCGCGGAGCGATTAGCCGTGATGGAAGGGCTTGCGACGCGCATGGCGGAAGCCGGCCTCGTGCAGATGCCGCCGCGCCCCGAGCGCGGCTGATTCCAGGACGAATCTTGGGACCAACCGGCGGAGGCGCGCTGTGATCCGTGTCATGCTCGTTCTGGCGATGCTCGCCGCCACCGCCGGCGCCGTCGTCGCCTATGGCGATCCGAACCAGATCGCGCGCGCCAGCAACTCGGTCACGAAGATGCTGCGGCAACGCAGCCTGGAGCCGGCGCCCGCCGTGCAGATCGCGCGCGGCAAGGCCGGCGAATTCGCGCTGCATGCCAAGATCAACGGCGTCAAGGCGCCGATGGTGATCGACACCGGCGCGACGTCGGTGGTGCTGACCTGGGAGACGGCGAAGGCGATCGGCCTGCCGATCGAGATGCTCGAATACAATGTCGACGTCGAAACTGCCGGCGGTCACACCAAGGCGGCGCGGCTGACGCTCGATCGCCTTGCGGTAGGTCAGCTCGTCGAGAAATCAGTTCCGGCGCTGGTGGTGCCGCGCGGGCAGATGAAGACCAACCTGCTCGGCATGAGCTTTCTCGATCGCCTGGAAAGCTGGGGCGTGCAGGCCGACAAGGTGATGCTGCACGGCTATCCCGACGTTGCAGGCAGGAGCAAGCGCCGCGCGGCGGCGAACTAGGGCGCGCACTTATACGTTGATGATGTCCGCTTAGCATCCAAGAAGCGACGCAGGCATGCCGATTCAACGCGATCGGCCAGAAGCTGCTCTTCCCTTGCAATCAGCTCGTGGTGTTTCCCGGTGCGGTCCCGGCCATTCTGCAGTAGGCTTAAGCACCTGGTGCTCTGAGTGAGCCGGGAGGCGCCCATGGACGTCGCGGCTTGGCTGTGTGGTCTGGGGCTGGGACAGTACGAACAGGCGTTCCGGGAGAACGACATCGACGCCGAGGTCCTCATGGACCTTACGGCTGAGGATCTGATCGGGCTCGGCGTCGCCTCGATCGGCCATCGCCGCAAACTGCTCGCCGCCATTGCCGCCCTGCGCGCCAGCTCAATTTCGGCGACCACCCCTGCCGCAGCCGCACGCGACACTGTCCCCGGAAAGACTCCCGAGGCGGAGCGTCGCCAGCTCACCGTGATGTTTGTGGATCTGGTCGACTCGACCGCGCTCGCGGCGCGGCTCGATCCGGAGGAAATGGCCGAAGTCCTGCGGAGCTACCAGAGCGCAGTGGCGGGCGCGATCGCGCGATTCGAAGGGCACGTGGCGAAGTACATGGGAGATGGTGTGCTGGCCTATTTCGGCTATCCCCGCGCCCACGAGAATGAGGCCGAGCGCGCGGTGCGGGCCGGGCTCGCCGCGGCCGCGGCGGTGCGCCGCCTGGGGTCGGCGCATGGCGAGGCGCTGGCGGCCCGTGTCGGCATCGCGACCGGCCCGGTGGTTGTCGGCGAATTGATCGGCGAAGGTGCCGCGCGCGAGCAGACGGTGGTCGGCGACACGCCGAACCTCGCGGCGCGGCTGCAAACCTTGGCCGAGCCGGGCACGGTGGTGATCTCCGCCCGCACCCGGGAGCTCATTGGCGGGCTGTTCGAGCTCGCCGAGCTCGGCATGCAGATCTTGAAGGGATTTCCCGTTCCGGTGCGGCCGTGGCGCGTGGTTGGGGAGGGCAGCGCCGAGAGCCGGTTCGAGGCGTTGCACGGCGCCGGCCTAACGCCGCTGGTCGGTCGCGAGAATGAGATCGGCCTGCTGCTCGAGCACTGGGAGCGAGCCAAGGAGGGTGAGGGCCAGGTGGTGCTGCTGGCGGGCGAGCCTGGCATCGGCAAGTCGCGCCTCGTGCGGGCGCTGCGCGGGCGACTTGAGGATGAGCCGCATACCGCCCTGAGCCACTACTGCTCACCGCACCATCAGACCAGCCCGCTTTATCCGGTGATCGGGCTTTTGGAGCGGGCGGCGGGCTTCGCCGCGGACGATCCTGCCGCAACGAGGCTCGACAAGCTCGAGGCGCTGCTTGCGCTCTCGAGCGATGATGTCACTGCGGTGGCCCCGCTGCTCGCGGCATTGCTGTCGCTCGAGACGGCTGCGCGCTACGGGCCGCTCGACATGAGCCCGCATCGGCAGAAGGAGCGGACGCTCGAGGAACTGGTCAATCAGGTGCTGGGCCTCGCGACGCGCCGGCCCGTCCTCGCCCTGTACGAGGACGTGCACTGGGCCGACCCGACCTCGCTCGAGCTGCTCGATCTCCTGGTCGACCGGGTGCAAGGCGCCCCCGTGCTCGTTCTCATCACCTTCCGGCCCGAGTTCGAGCCGCCCTGGACGCGCCATGCCCATGTCGCCGCGCTAACCCTCAGCCGGTTGAGCCGCCGGCAGGGTGCGGCCATGGTCACGCGGCTGAGCGGCGGCAAAGCACTGCCACCTCCGGTGCTCGACCAGATCGTCGCCAAGACGGACGGCGTGCCCCTGTTCGTCGAGGAGCTGACGCGCACCGTGCTGGAGGCCAATCTGCTCCGCGATGAGGGCGACCACTACGCGCTCGCGGGGCCGCTGCCGCCGATGGCGATCCCCACCACGCTGCAGGAGTCGCTGCTGGCGCGGCTCGATCGGCTGGCCCCGGCCCGGGAGGTCGCCCAGGTGGCGGCCGCGATTGGCCGGGAATTCTCGCACGAACTGCTGGCGATGACCGCGGCGCTGCCGGAGAGCGACCTGCAGGCGGCGTTGGACGACCTCGTCGGCTCGGGCCTGGTGTTCCGCCGCGGGACGCCGCCTCAGGCGACCTACAGCTTCAAGCATGCGCTCGTGCAGGACGCCGCCTATGCGACCCTGGTGCGCGCCAAGCGGCAACGCTTGCACGCCCGGATCGCCGCCGCGATCGAGCAGCATTTTCCGGAGACCGTGCAGGCGCAGCCCGAGCTTCTGGCCCACCATTACATGGAGGCGGGGCTGGTCGAACCGGCGATCGACTATTGGCTGAGGGCGGGACAAACAGAGATCGCGCGCTCGGCCACCGCAGAGGCGATCACGCAACTGAGCAAAGGGCTCGAGCTGATCGCTGCTCTCCCCGACGACGCCACACGATCGCGGCGGGAGCTCGAACTGCAAGTCGCACTCGGTGTCGCCCTGATGGCTGCGAAGGGCTGGGCCGCACCGGAGGTCGGGCGGGCCAACGCACGGGCCCGAGACTTGTGCGAGCGCCTCGGCGATACGTCGCGGCTCTTCCCTGTTCTCTACGGGGAGTGGGTTTTTCACGTCGTGAGGGCGGAGCTCGAGGCCGGTCGAACTGCAGGCGAGGATTTACTCCGCCGGGCCCAGGAACAGAACGATGCCGCCGCCGAAACCATCGGCAACCGCATCGTCGGAACCGCTGAGTTGCTTCGCGGCGAGTTAGTGGCTGCTCGCGGCCATCTGGAGCGGACGCTCGCTCTCTACGATCCGGCCGCCCATCGGTCGCTTGCCTTCCTGTTCGCGCAGGATCCAAGCGTGGCGGGACTGTCCGTTCTGTCCTGGGGACTGTTCGCCCTCGGCTATCCCGAACAGGCCCAGGCGAGGAGCGAAGAGGCACTGACAGACGCGAAGGCGTTGTCCCACCGCAACACCCTCGGCTATGCCCTGCTTTACGGCTGCATCCTGTCGCAGCTCCGCCAGGACCACGACGAGGCCCGAGATCGGGCGAATGCGCTGATCGCGCTTGCAGCCGAGCAGGACTCCCCACACTTCCTCGGAGCCGGCATCGTCGTTCGCGGCTGGACGCTGGGCGAGGCTGGGGATTTTGGGGCTGGTATCGCGCAGATCCGAGAGGGACTTGCGATGTGGCAGGCCACCGGAGCGGGCTTCCTGGTCCCCTATTTCCGAAGCCTGCTTGCTGAGCTCCACGGCCGGTCCGGCGCAGTGAACGAGGGCTTGGATCTTGTTGGCGAAGCGCTGGACCGAGCGGAAGAAACCGGCGAGCGGTGGTTCGAGGCCGAACTCCATCGGATGATGGGCGAGCTGATGCTGCGGCTTCCGAAGGCCGATCCGACCGCCATGGAGGCACGGTTCGGGCATGCGGCTGCGGCCGCGCGCCAGCAAGGCGCCAAGCTGTGGGAGTTGCGCGCGGCGACAAGCCTTGCACGACTTTGGACACAACAGGGTCGACGCGGCGAGGCTCACGACCTGCTCGCCCCGCTCCATCGCCAGTTCACTGAGGGCTTTGAGACACCAGATCTGCAGGCTGCCAGCGCAATACTTCGAGAGACCACTGTCGCCAGCCACAAGTGATCCCGACTTGTGGCGTTGCGAAACGGCGATTGTGCGACACATCGAGAATGGCTCTGCTAAGCTCCTCCCCTGCTTAGCGGGAGTCGCCGCCGCTCCGCTCTATCCCCATTTTGGCTGTGGGGACGAGCACGTCCTCGTGTGCCATCGGAGATGGGCCATGACGATGAGAACCTTTTGCACGTTTGCCGCCGCTATCTTTGCACTGATCGCGCTGCTGCAGTTGATCCGGATTGTGATGGGTTGGTCCGTCACCTTGAATGGCGTCGCTGTGCCGTTCTGGGCGAGCTGGATTGCCGTCGCCGTGGCGGCTGCATTGAGCTTCGTGGGCTTCCGGGCCACGATGCGCAGCTAACGTCGCCATTGCGACGCGATCCCAGGTCTCGCATCTCACTGGTTGTTGCTGGAAGTCAGCCTTTCGACTTTGCCGCCTTGCGCGCCTTGTTGGCTTCCTCGATCTCAGGTTCGAGCGACTTCAGGCTCTCGTAGATCTCTGCCAGAATTGTCTTCAGGTCCGAAATGTTCTTCGACGGGAAATCGCGGACCGCCACCTCCTCGAAGTGGATCGCGATCGGGATCAACTCTTCGACCAGCGTCCGCCCCTTCGGCGTGAGGTTGATCGCAACGGTGCGGCCGTTGTCTTTCAGCCGCGCGCGCGTGACGAGGCCACGCCGTTTCATCTCGCCGACCAGCCGCGACAATGTCGATATCTCGATCGTCGTCATCGCAGCGAGATCGCCGAGCCGCTGGTCGCCGGTTTCCCAAAGCGCGGCCATCACGCGGTACATCGGCAGCGTCACGCCGTAGCCGGCAATGCGCCTGGAAAACAGCTCACCCATCTGCACGCCGACGCGGTTGAGAAGGTAGGGAAAGGAATTTGTCAGCCTGTACAAAGTCTTGTGTCCTGCCTTGGTGCAACTTTTGCGATCTTCCAATAACCGGACGTGAATCGTTTTTCAAGGCAATTGTTGCATTTGAAAATTTCCCTTGCGATATTTGTAAATGCAATTATTGTTTGAGAAAGTTAAGCCGCCGAACAAGAGCGGATTTCAGTGGAGGAAATCATGTCGCTGGGTTCGGCATCCGACGAATTGCGCGAAACATTCAAGCGCGCGTTGCGGCGATTTCCTGCGGCGGTGTCGGTTATCACCTCGGCCGACCAGGATCGCCGGCACGGGATGACGGCGACCGCGGTGACGTCGCTGTCGCTCGATCCCCCTTCCCTGATCGTTTGCATCAACCAGGCAACGCTGCTGCATGACATCATGCTGCTGGCACGCCGGTTTTGCGTCAACGTGCTGCGCCGCGATCAAGTCCCGCTTTCATCCGCCTTCAGCGGCGCGCTCCCGGCCGAGGAGCGGTTCGGGCTCGGCGACTGGAAGACCTCGGCCGATGGCGTCACCTACCTCGCCGACGCGCAGATCAACATCTTCTGTAAAAAGGCGGCCGCCGTGCCCTACGGCACGCACACGATCTTCATCGGCGAAGCCGAGGTCGTGAACGTGCGCGATCCGATCGAGCCGCTGATCTACCAGGATGCGACCTACTGTTTCTCGGTGCCGCACGACAGCCAGGCCGCGTGAACCGCGCGAGCCGCCTGACCGCCTTTCAACCCATCGAAGACACGGAGCAAACCAATGGTATCAGTCACCCAGTTGAAGGACGTGCCGGTGTCACCGTCGCTTCGTCCTGATATTGCCGAGCTGCGCAGCCGCTTGGCGCAGATCGCGCCGCAGATCAAGGCGCGCGCCCACACCACGGAAAAGGCCGGCCGCGTTCCCGAAGAGAACATCATCGCGCTGCGCAACATCGGCTATTTCGACATCGTCAAGCCGGCGATGTTCGGCGGCTACGAGCATGATTTCGACGTGCTGGTCGAATTGAACATCGAGCTTGCCAAAAGCTGCGCCTCGACGGCATGGGTCGGCGGCCTGTTCGCGGCCCATCAATGGCTGATCGCAGGATTTCCGGAAAGCGCGCAGTGCGACGTCTGGGCCAGCAATCCCGACGCGGTGGCCTGCGGCTCCTACGCGCCGGCCGCCAAAGCAATCGAGGTCGACGGCGGCTATCGCCTCACCGGGCGCTGGTCGTTTGCCAGCGGCTGCGATAACGCCCAATGGTCGCTGTGCGCGGCGTTGTTGCCCTCGAAGACCGAGAGCGGCCAGCTTGCGCCGGCCTTCCTGCTGGTTCCGGCGGCCGACTACGTCATCGACGATACCTGGAATGTCGTCGGCCTCAGCGGTACCGGCAGCAAGACGCTGGTACTGAATGACGTGTTCGTGCCCGCGCACCGCCTGCTGTCGTTCGCCGACACCACGTCCGGAAAGACGCCGGGCGCCGCGCTCTATGCCAATAACCCCACCTTCTCGATCCCGATGCTGTCGAACATTCCCTCCTGCCTGGCCTCGGCCGCGGTCGGCGCGGCGGTCGGCGCGCTGGAGGATTATCTTGCCGTGACATCGCGACGGATCACCCGCGGCGCGGTGGCCGGCCACAACAACCGCATGGCGGATTTTCCGACCATCCAGTTGCGCGTTGCGGAAGCGACCGCCTCGGTCGATGCGGCGCGCGAAGTGCTGCTGCGCGATCTCCGGGATCGTGCGGCGACGGTCCGCGACGGCAAGCCGATCTCGATAGAGGATCGCATCGTCAGCCGCCGCGGCCAGGCCTTTTCGGTCGCACTAGCCATTCGCGCCACCGAAGCGTTGAACGCCTCCACCGGCGGACTCGGCCTTGATCTTTCCAATCCGGTACAGCGCGCCTGGCGCGACGCCAATGCCGTCGGTCGCCACATCAGCATGAACTGGGATGCCGTCGGCACCATGTACGGCCAGCTCGCGCTCGGGCTGACGCCGCAAGGCCAATATTAAAGGCCAATACTAATCAACATCAGACATCCGCGAGGACATCATGCAGGGCAAGATCGCACTAGAAGAACATTTCGCCATTCCGGACACGCTGATGGATTCGGCGGGCTTCGTCCCGGATTCCTACTGGCCGGAGCTGAAGGATCGCCTGCTGGATATCCAGGACAAGCGGCTGGCGCAGATGGACCGCCACGGCGTCGAGATGATGATCCTGTCCCTGAACGCGCCCGCGGTGCAGGCGATTCCCGATGCGGCCCGCGCCAACGAGATTGCGATCCGGGCCAATGATTTCCTTGCCGAGCAAGTGGCAAAACGCCCGTCGCGATTTCAGGCATTTGCGGCGCTGCCGATGCAGGATCCGGATCTTGCGATCAAGGAGCTCCAGCGCTGCATCAACACGCTCGGTTTCCGCGGCGCGCTGGTCAACGGCTTTTCGCAAATCGGCGACGGCAAGCGCCCCGTCTATTACGACCTGCCGCAGTACTGGCCGTTCTGGGCGGCGGTCGAGCAGATCGGCCTGCCCTTCTACCTGCACCCGCGCAATCCGCTGCCGGAGGACTGCGCGATCTATGAAGGACATCCGTGGCTGATGGGCCCGACCTGGGCGTTCGGACAGGAGACTGCCGTTCACGCGCTGCGCTTGATGGGATCTGGCCTGTTCGACGCCCATCCAAAACTCAAGATCATCCTCGGCCACATGGGCGAAGGCCTGCCCTACAGCATGTGGCGCGTCGATCACCGCAACGGCTGGGTCAAGGCACCGCCGAAGCACAAGGCGAAGAAGAAGATCTGCGACTACTTCAACGCCAACTTCTTCCTGACCACTTCAGGGAATTTCCGTACCCAAACCCTGATCGATTCCATTCTCGAGATCGGGGCGGACCGCATTCTGTTTTCGGTCGACTGGCCGTTCGAAAACGTCGATCACGCCTCCGACTGGTTCAACAGCGCCAGCATCAGTGAGAATGATCGCCTGAAGATCGGCCGACGCAACGCCATCGACCTGTTCAAGCTCGATCTCGGCGAAACCACCGTCGCCGGGCAAAGCATCCATCAAGCCGCGGAATAAGCGGTCTCACAGTACGCAAACACAATCTTGGGAGGGATACGGCGATGACTGCGAAAGCAATCGATCTTCACGAGGAACTAGCCGAGGCAAAGGTCGGCAAATTTCACTGGCGCCTCGGCGCCATCATGGGATTGCTCACGCTGTTCGACGGATATGACACGTTCAATCCGGCCTACGTCATCCATTACGTCGCAAAGCCATGGGGCCTGCAGGCCGGCCAGGCGGGACTGCTGATCTCCAGCGGCCTCGTTGGATTCCTGCTCGGGGCTGCGATCCACGGCATCATCGCCGATCGCCTCGGCCGCCGCGGCACCCTGCTCGGGGGCCTCTGGATCACCAGCATCTTCACGCTGCTGACCGCGACGTCCGCGGACTCTTTCCTTTCATTCTGCATCCTGCGGCTTCTGACCGGCATCGGGCTCGGCGTATTGCTGCCTTTGGCGACGACTTACATCAACGAGCTGGCGCCGCGGCGGGTGGCTAACACCTTTGCGCTGTGGGGGGTCGCGCTCGGCTGGGCGCTCGGCGGAACGCTCGCCGGTGTTGCCGGCGTGTTCGCAACGCCTGTGTTCGGCTGGACGGCATTGTACTGGCTTGGCTCGCTGTCATTCCTGCTGCTTCCCTTCATGCACTACATGTTGCCGGAGTCACCGAAATTCCTTGCCCTCCAAGGCCGCACCGGCGAAATCCGCGACATGCTCAGCAAGCTTCGGCCCGAGCGCGCAAGTGTCTATCAGTCGGCCGAAATTGCCGTCGGGGAGTCCGAGAAGCCGGTCAATTCGGTGGCGGTGCTGCTTCACGCCAAATATCGCCGGACCACGTTCGCGATCTGGGCGTCGGCGTTCCTCAGCCTGTTCTGCATCTTCGGCCTGTCGGGATGGATTCCGACCGTGATGATGCAGCGTGGCGAAACCTTCGCGGCCAGCTTCGGCTTCGGGGCGCTGATGCAGATCATGTCGTTCGTCGGCGCTCTCGTGCTTGGGCATCTGGTCGACAAGTCCGGCAGCAGCCGCGGCCTGATCGCGACCTGGTGGGCGATCGGCGGCGTCGCGGTGCTCTCCCTCGTGGTGCTGAATGATCATATCGTCAACATCACGTCGGTCGCGGCCGCCGGGTTCTTCATCATCGGCGCGCAGTTCGTGCTGAACAATTTTACCGCGGCTTCCTACGAGACCGGCGTGCGCGCCACCGCGGTTGGAATGGAACTCGGGGTCGCGCGCGTCGGCGCCATTCTCGGACCGTTCGTTGCCGGCGCACTTCAGCAATATTACCAGAGCCCGACGCCGATGTTCCTGTCGATCGGCGTCTCCGCGATCGCCGCCGGGGCGATCATCCTGCTGGCTCGACGGTCGGCGACCGCCCCCGCAAGCAGCCTTGAAGAGACGGCCGGCTTGCGCAAGGTTGCACAGCCCGCTTCTTGAGGCGGAGCGTCAATGCGGAAAGTCCGGCTCCGGAACGATCCGGGGCCGGCTATATCTTCCGCAAAGGAGCAGCCATGCAAGACTTCGTCTACCAGAGCGCACCGATGCGGGTGGTATTCGGCACCGGCACGCTGCATCAATTGCCCGACGAATTGTCCCGTCTCGGCGTCACGCGCGCGCTCGTGCTGGCGACGCCGCGCCAGAAAGATCTGGTCGCCGGCATCCGAGAGATGATCGGGGAGCACTTCGCCGGCGTATTTACCGGAGCCGTCATGCATACGCCCGTCGAGGTGACGGAACGGGCGATGGAAACCGTGCGCGAGGTGCGGGCCGATTGTCTCGTGGCGATCGGCGGCGGTTCGACCACCGGCCTCGGCAAGGCGATCGCCTTGCGAACCGACCTGCCGCAGATCGTGCTGCCGACCAGCTACGCCGGCTCGGAGATGACGCCGGTCGTCGGCCAGACCAGCGGCGGGATCAAGACCACGCAGTCGAGCCCGAAAATTCTTCCCGAGGTCGTGATCTATGATGTCGACCTCACCATGACGATGCCGCCGAAGCTATCGGCGACGTCGGGCATCAACGCCATCGCGCACGCCGTCGAGGCGCTCTACGCGCGCGACCGCAATCCCGTGATATCGCTGATGGCGCAGGAGGCTATCCGCACGCTGACGCATGCGCTGCCGAAAATCTGCGCCCAGCCAAACGACAAGACCGCGCGCACCGACGCGCTCTATGGCGCCTGGCTCTCTGGCATCTGCCTCGGCGCCGTCGGCATGGCCCTGCATCACAAGCTCTGCCATACGCTGGGCGGCTCGTTCAATCTGCCGCATGCGGAAACCCACACCGTCATTCTCCCGCATGCCCTCGCCTACAATGCGCCTGCTGCACCTGACGCGATGACACGCATCGCTGCCGCGCTCGGCGTGAGCGACGCCGCGCTCGGCCTCCACGATCTGGCGCGAAAGCTTGCTGCGCCGGCATCGCTGCGCGAGATCGGCATGCCCGAGAGCGGCATCGACCAGGCCGCCGACCTCGCCGTGAAGAACCCCTACTGGAATCCACGCCCGATCGAGCGAGAAGCAATCCGCGAACTGATCGCGCGGGCCTGGCGCGGAGACGCTCCGGAAAATGCGATCGGCTAGCTAGTTCAGGACATAGACATGCCTGGGCGAAGCGAAACCGGCCGGCTATTGAGGTGGCGCGAGCGAAATTTGAAGCGACGAAGGCACAAGCTTCGGTCGCGGCCTTTGGCTTTTGTTCGCAGGCCGCCAAGGCGGCCTGACAGATTAGGCCGCTGCCAACGCCGCTGCGCGATCCTCGACCAGCGCGATCGCATCGCGCAGCACGCCGACGCCGGCGCCCGGCTTGACGCCTTTCTCCGCCAGATGGCGACGGAAGGCACGCGCGCCGGGCACGCCGTGAAACGCGCCGACGAAATGCCGCGTCATCGAATGCAGCTTTGCTCCCTGCCCCAACTGGTCTTCGATATAGGGAAACATCGCTTCGAAGACGTCCTTCATGCTGGCGTATGGCGCCGCCTCGCCGAACAATTTTGGATCGACCTCGAGCAAACGCCACGGCTCCTGATAGGCCGCCCGCCCCAGCATCACACCGTCGACATGATCGAGGTGCCGCGCAGCCTCTGCAACGCTGCCGATCCCGCCATTGATGATGACGGGCACATTCGGCAGCGCCGCCTTGAGCCGGTAGACCCTGTCGTAATCGAGCGGCGGGATGTCGCGGTTTTCCTTCGGCGACAATCCGTTGAGCCAGGCCTTTCGGGCATGCACGATCAGCGCGTCGGCACCGGCCGCGACCACGCCGCGCGCCAGCACGTCGAGCGCGACTTCCGGATCCTGGTCGTCGATGCCGATCCGGCATTTGACCGTGACCGGAATCTTGACTGCGCGCTTCATCGCGGCAACGCCGTCCGCCACCAGCGCCGGCTCCGCCATCAGGCACGCGCCGAAGCGACCGTCCTTCACCCGGTCGGACGGACAGCCGACATTGAGGTTGATTTCATCGTAGCCAAATTCCTCGCCGATCTTCGCAGCGGTGGCGAGGTCGGCCGGATCGGAGCCACCGAGCTGCAGCGCCACCGGATGCTCGCTTGGATCGAAGCCAAGCAGCCGCCTGCGGTCACCACGAATAATGGCGCCGGTCGTCAGCATCTCCGTGTAGAGCCGTGCGCGGCGGCTCATCAGACGGTGGAACACGCGGCAATGCCGGTCGGTCCAGTCCATCATGGGCGCCACGGAAAAGTGATAGTCTTGATATTTCAACAGTTTATCTTACTCTCTCAATGGGATGAACAGCGAACGTGTGCACTCCAAACTAGACGAAATTGCACACGTTTGTACCCGTTTTGACCTCTCGGTGCACACATAGTGCACACGAAGGCCGGAGTGCACATGCGTGGCAACCTTCACCCAGTTGGCATCCGGAAACTGGCGCGTCCAGGTCCGCCGCAAGACCCGTTATGTGGCCGAGACGTTCCGGCGGCGCAAGGACGGAGAAGAATGGGCGCTCGAGATGGAGCGCAATATCGACCGCAACGGATCGTCCAAGCCACGCGTAATCCTGAACGTTCGCATATTTGGCGATCTGATCGACCTGCACGACGAAGACATGCGCGAAGTTGGATAGCCCCCTCGCCGGTCGAAAGCCGCCGTAATGGCGTCGCTCAAGACTGAGCTTGGCAGTGTTAAGCTGCCCGCGCTCAATCGAGAGCGGCTGATTGAGTTTGGCAGAAAGCGCGCCAAGCAAGGCGCTGGCGCCGCGACCTTGTCGATCGATTTGTCTTTCATCCGCACAATCATCACGCACGCCGCCGCTGTGCACGGCATCGAGGTTTCTGCCGAGGAAGCCGGCCTCGCACGCGTCGCGCTAAGTCATCTCAATTTTGGTTGGAAAGAGCAAGGAGCGTGACCGACGGCCTACACAAGACGAACTCGACGAACTAATCGAATACTTTGAGACGAACCCCCGGCAATTCATACCGATGGGACGGACCGAGATCGCCAGCGATGTTCGTCACCAGCTCACCTTGCGCGAGACGCTGCAGCGCTCATTTCTTCAATGCGGTGAACGCCTGGCCCTCGCAACCGTCAACAATGACCGACATTCGGGCCGTCACGTATTGATCACCTTTGTAGAAGACCGCAAGAGGACGCCTCTTTGAGAGCTCTGTAGCGCCACTCCGGAGACATATAATCCACGGGATAGACGATATTGCATGGGCTCGGATGGACGCCGAAATCTCAAGGGGCTCCTCAAGCTTGGCTTCAGCGGCAACCTTCTTGAGCGACTCGGCGGCCTTCGATGGGTCTGGCGCACTGATGGTGGTTGAAGGCGGATGTGCCGAGTTCGTGGAACACGCCGTCAAGAGTACACACAACGACACAGACGAAAATCGCATCCAAGCCTTTCGAGGCTGATTGGGCGGCCACTCAATTTGGATGCATCGCGCATCAACGGAAGAGCGGAGATCACGCAGGATATGGCACTGCTGACGCCGCTAGCGGTGCAGAACATCGCGCCGACGATCGGCCTCAAGGTGCATGTCGACGAATGCTATTTCCATTGCGGCAAGGCGCTGATGCGCTCGAAGCTGTGGGATCCCGAGGTGCAAGTTGAACGCCACAGCTTCCCGACCCTCGGCCGCATCATCGCCGAGCAGACGGCGGCCGTGTCAGTAGACGTGGCTGAGAAGACCATGGAGGAGGCGTACCGATCGAGGCTCTACTAGTAACCTCCACTTATTGAATTTCTCCGAGCATTCAGTCAAGAAAAGTGAGGCGTGGCCTCATTGCTCGGCGCATCCGCTGCAGCGCCATGGTTGGACTCACCTGACGCGGGATCAAAAGCCTTTACGGTGAATTTGCCGAAGTCCCTTCGCTGCCAATGCGGCAGGAAGAGCCAGCGTTAGCCATGACAATACGTCCCATATACCATCGCCAAGCAGTGCAGAGATGAGTCCAATTGCCGTAGCAACACCAACAATGGCGGGCCATAGAAAGGTGCGGTTCCTGCTGCGTCCCGGTTTGGGCATTACGCCATTATTCTTGAAGAACAGTTGAGGCACCGACCAATGATCGCGCTTTGATGCCGCTTCGGGAAGCGCGCAACTTGATAATCCAGAGATAGACTCCGGTCGAAAGCACGATGATGGTCACGATATCGAGAAAAGCCCACAGAATCTTGAGGGGAAGGCCGCCATAGTTTCCAAAATGGACAGGACGCGACATCTCCAGGACCCGTATGTACCAGGGCAGGTTCAACACGCCGGCTGACTCACCATTCTCAGCGTTTATCATCACGGGTGCAAACAGGTGTGCAGTCACCGGGGTAGTGCCCTTCGTCCAAATCATATAGTGATGCGGAGTGGTCATTCGAGAATAGGGAAAGACAACGCTAACGAGCCGCATATCCGGACTCGCCCGCCGAGCCGCAGCAACCGCATCGTCGATAGACGTCAATGTCTTGGCTAGCTCAGTCTTGGCTGGCTCACCAGCGCCCTGAAGCCCGACCAGTACCGGAAGCTCCCGTGCTCGCCATAGATCGAAAAGCGGAGCCGCCAATGTGTTCATTGCCCCCGCCAGGCCGACAACAAAGAGCCAGGTCACCGTGATGATGCCCAGCAAATTATGAAGATCGAGCCAGCGAATCCGGTGCCGACGTCTGGCACGGATTTCGCCGAAATCGAGATGGCGCATGAACGGGCCGTAAATCACGATTCCCGAGACGAGAGATGCCAGAAGAATTAGCCCCATCGCACCGAGGAACAAGCCGCCAGGAAGCCCGAGAAACATATCGGTATGCGTCTTCAGGAGATAAAATGTGATGCCCCGCCTTGGCTTCGGCTCCTCGATGATCTTGCCATTGAGGGAGTCGATTACGAGACCGTGCAGCCCGGCTGCCGACGTGCCACGAAGTGTTGGCGAGAGTCCAAAACTGACGGCGTTCGGAACATTGGGATGCCAAAACAGGAACTGAATAAACTCACCGGGAAATCGCTTTCTTGCGATATCAGCAAGCGCATCGAGTGAGAGCGGTTGCGCATGAGAAGCGGAAGACGACTGGGCATTCTCGTACTGCCAATCGTCGATCTCTCCCTTGAAGATGAGTGGCAGCCCGGTGATACATAGCATCAAAAGGAAAAGCGTGCAGATGAGACTCGTCCACCTGTGAACGCCGCACCAAATCCTTACCGAAAGGGCTGCGCTGTCGTGGACCATACTACCACCGATACGTCAACGAGCCCAATACGGTCCGTCGCAGGCCGTAGAAACATTGATTATTTGTCGTCGAGAGGCAAGATGCGGTGTAGACGCGGTCAAACAGGTTTGTTGCGTTCACGGCCAACTTGAAGCCCTTCAATCGTGGATCAAGGTATGCCAGTTCATAGTGAATTGCAGCATCGTACAAAGTGTATGACGGAACCTCTATCGAATTGTCTGCATTGGCTGCCGTCGAACCCGTGTAACGAACGCCTCCAGCCACGCCAAACCCGTTCAAGGCACCACTGCGGAAAGTGTAATCGGCCCAAAGTGAAGCCGCATTTGTCGGAATTCCTACGGGACGCTTGCCGAGGTCGCCCAGCAAATTCGTACTTTTCGTCACCTTCGCATCGAGATACGTATAGGCCGCCAGGATATCCAACTCGTTGGTCAAGCTGACGCGGCTTTCAAGTTCGAGGCCGCGGGAAACCACCTCACCGAGCTGGACCGAACGACCTTGGTGGCCGGGGGCGGTATCGGGTGTCGTAACATTCTGTCTTGTTATCTCGAAAACGGCGGCGGTGAAAAGCCCATTGAAAAAGGTGGGTTGATATTTTACGCCGGCTTCCCACTGTTTTCCGGTCGTTGGCTTGAAAGCTGCGCCGAAAAAGTCAGTACCAGGCTGAGGCTGAAACGACTCGGAATAGCTGCCGTAAGGCGCTACGCCGCTGTCGAACAGATAGAGAAGCCCGGCCCTTTTGGTGGTTGCCTCGTCTGTTTGAGAAGCCGTTTTATTTGTGAAGTTGTTCAGAGTATCCGTATTGGCGCGGTCGTTTCTGATGCCAAGCTGCGTAACGAAACGGCCGAACTTGATTTGATCCTGAAGATAGACTCCGTTTTGCTGAAAATCCTGTGTCGTATTCACCGTGAAGGCAGGAGCCGTAATGGGAACGTAATATGTCGGGTTGAACAGATCCAAGGACGGTGCGACCCCGGTCCCGGTTTTTTTGTCCTGAACACTGTTTTGAAAGTCGTATCCTGCCAGGACGGTGTGTCTGAGATCAAACGTGTTGAAATTCAGCTGCACCTGATTGTCGAGCGTGTCAGCGTCATATCTGTCCCTGTTGCTAAATGCGGTGCGCGTCACGATCCGCTGCTGATTTGGGAGGAATGCGCCGGTAAAAATATTGTCAGCATTTACATCCAGCCATGCGTGACGATAGTTCTGACGCACCGTCACGACATCGCTGAAACGATGCTCGAACTGGTAGCCGACAGCCGCGCTTTCAATGGTTGACCTGTTGAAATTTGGATCACCGCCGTAAAGGCTCGTTGAAATCCTGCCATTCACATTCGGCAAAAATGTACCCTGGGCCGGTAGAAAATTGAAGAAGCCCGAGTTCGCCTTTTGGGCCTGCGCAAGCACTGTGAAGCTTGTGTTTTCGTTCGGACGCCAGGTCACGGCCGGCGCGATGAAATAGCGATCATCCCTCGTAAAGTCGACTTGCGTTTGCGCATCGCGGACAAGGCCGGTTAGCCGATAAAGAAACTGGCCCTGCGGATCGGCAGGGCCGCCAATGTCAAAGGCAACCTGCTTGCGATCGAAATCGCCACCACTCAATTGAATCTCTCCGAACTGCTTTGCAGTTGGCATCTTGCTGACAAGGTTTACGATGCCCGACGGCGGACCGGAGCCATAAAGGATCGATGAGGGCCCCTTGACCACCTCGATTCGTTGCAGGCCATAGGGCTCAATCTGGAGCCCGGCGCTCGCGCCGAGCAGTTGCAGGCCGTTAAGGTAAAGAAAGCCCGCCGGGCTAAATCCTCTTATGTACGGAAACTCGAAATATCCGTTTACTTGCCCGCGCGGCTCTCCAAAAACACCTGAAGTGTAGTTCAGCGCCTGCGATACGTTTCTTACCGCCTGTGATTCGAGCTGGGTTCTCGTGATCACTGATATCGACTGCGGTGTCTCAATCAGGGGCGTGTTCGTCTTTGTGCCCGCGCTGCTTTGCGTTGCGACAACACCGATGCTTCCATCAGCGTCACGCTGGCCCTGAGAGCCGGGCCCTTGTTCGATGGGCCGGGCTGCTGCAGCAGATGCCGGAGATCGCGCTCGCCGCACCGTAGCGCCGCGTCGGGTTGTCGCGGCCTGGCGTGCTGCCGATACTGGCCGACGAACATCAGGGGCATCGACGGTCACCGGTGGGAGGCTGGATTGCGCGTGCGTCTCGCTTAGGAAACTGATCGGCCATGCGACGCTCATCAACGCACAGGAGAAAAACGACGACCTCAAATATCCGGACAGACGCATCAAAGTGCCCTTACAACTCCGCCGATCTTGTGCCAGCGCCCTCGCCGCTAGTACCAGATGCGCTTTCTGGTCACACCGGTATGGTCGTTAGAATACTTACAGACTCGACAAACGCTTAGATTGTAAATTAGAACATATCTATTTCACGCAACGAGTATGGCTTCGTGCAACGAGTATGTCGGCCGCAAGCAACGCCGCAAGCGACCAAGAGATTGAGAACGCGCGAGGTGGCCGTCCCGCATTGCTCGCCATAACGCGGATGTATCGGCCCATTCGTTTCTGCGATTTGACGTTTTCCAGAATTCGTCGATGGAACTCTGGCTAGACTTAAGGGAAAATCTGTCGAGCCAACGGCTCCTTCCAAGTTGAACCTGCCGCACAGCTATCATCTGGCGATCGAGCGGCTAACCAGCATCGACGCGCCTGTGATCGCCGCGGTGCGCGGCGGTGCCGGTGGCGGTGGATGGGACTGCTTTACGCCGCCGACATTGTCGTGGCAGCCGACGATGCGCGGTTTGCGCTGGGTTATGGGGCGCTCGGCCTGAGGGCCGATGGCGGCAATATCTGGTTCCTGCCGCGCATGGTCGGAATGCGACGCACACAAGAGCTCTTGCTGCTCAACCGCGCCGCGACACTTGCCGCGGGTCCGACGCGCGCCTTCGGCGCCGTCCGCCGCATGCTGAGACAGTTATTAGAAACCCGCCTGTCGGATCAACTCACTGCCGAAAAAGATTCTATCGTCGCGGCCAGCCGCACGGATGATGCGCAAGAAGGAATCGCCGCCTTCGTCGCCAAACGCCGACCGCAATTCCGCGGCAGATGATCGGACCTGAACGAACGATACCTCAACATCAGCCCACCGGCTGACACCGCGGCGCGCGCAGCTCAGGCTGCTCACGCTGGTCGTCTCCAGACTCTCTTTGATCCGGGAAACCTCGGTAGAACGTGGAGGACCTGGCGAAATTGAATCATGCAGCCGGGCCGCGTCAAATTTTTAAACCGCGCATCCGGCTCGGGACTCTTCATGATTTGACAGCACGCAATCAAGCGATTCGGCGTTCTGTCGTTTTTAGCGCGCCACGCGGCGTGCCCCATCCTGACTGACAAGCGCAGATCACACTGCCTGTGATCGAGGCAATTCCCATTCGCGTTGCGAGATTCCAATCTCGCTCTACGTTCGTTCACGACGAATCCGCGATGATTCATGTTCCGGAACGATACCAGCACCGTCATCCTGCGAGATCGCCATGGCCGCGAGTACCGTCCGGTTGCTGATTTCAAGCTTCTGAAAGATGTGATGAAGATGCACCTTGATGGTGCCGTCGGTAATGTTCAGGCGTCGGCCAATTTCCTTGTTCGACAGCCCTTCGGACACCAACCGCATGATCTGGCGCTCCCGGTCTGTCAGCACAGCCAGTGCGTTCTCCGTAATCACGCTTTGCTCCCGACATACGGCTTGATCGGCTGTGGGCGGCGGCAACAGCCGCCGACCTCCCGCAACCTGACGCAAGGACTGCACGAGAATTTCGGGCGCCACATCCTTTGAGATGTAGCTGTAACCGTCGGCCGCGGCTACCATGACCAACTCACGTTCCACCTCGGATGCGGTGAAAAAGACGAACCGCGTTGAAGGATTCTCGGCATTTTTGATGGAGAGGATCTCCGGCCCGGTCACGCCAGGCATCGAGCCGTCGAGAATAGCTATGTCCGGCGCCAGATTCCGAATTGCTTCGATGCAGCCCGCACCATCGGTGCAAGATGCAACAATGTTGAAATCCGAATAGGCCCCAAGCACATTGCTCAAACCCTGCAACACGACGGGATGCCGATCCGCAATCACGACGGTGATACGACGCATTGGGCAGTCCTCAGCCTGTCCCCAATGTTAAACCCCGCCCCCAGCCTTTGTTCACCCCCCTGCTCGATACCCCAATGCATAATATATCGATCAGGACAGCATGGCTAATGCCGCATCGCAAAAGACGAAGGCAGAGAGGTTGGCTTCCCCTTTGCCGGCGCTTCATTAAGATTCTACACATTCCTGGACGACGAAAGCACCCGTAGAACTGCGGGATTAGTTAGCGAACTGCGAGACTGGTTAGCGCGAGAGACCTTTTTCACCCCTCAATCGCGCGGATCAAGTTCTGGCAAGTGGTAGCTTCGATCGAAATTCTGCAACGCTCGATGGACTTCGCACTATTAACTCGCTCAGAGAATGTCGCGAACACGGCTTGCTACTATAACGACATGCCTCCGCGCTAGCAGGGACTATAACCAAAGGTATATAGGGATAGCGGCAATTCGAATCTAACATTCACAAACGCTTATTAGTTTTGGGCGCTCAAAATATACCAACCCGATGTTGTGAGAGGAGAAAAATCCTACCCGACTGAAGCTGCCAAATTGCAAAAAACAAGACGACGGAGAAAAAGACTCAATCACTCGGAAAAGCGCTAATTCAAGTTCGAAATTACGGTGTCTTCGGAAGTGTTGATATTGTCAATTTGCGTAATGGCTGGGAGAGTAAAATGCCGAGGCGGCAATCTTTTGCAACATTCATCGTCGGGAAAAGCGTTCTAATCAGAGAGGGAATTGCTAGAATTCTAAGCGCGGCAAATTTTCGTACCCTCGCTTCGGTGTCATGCGCTGACGATTTGTCGCCGGGCAAACTCCAATCACACCCATCGCTGGTTCTCATTGTCCATGCGGGCGAGGATTTCGAAGCCGCGGTTGAACAAATCGAGCTCTTGCGGGAGCGGCATCCGAAAGCACGCATCGCAGTCGTGGCCGATCACTATCGGCGGGACGAGATGGTTTCGGCATTTCGGGCGGGCGCCAGCGGCTATTTCATAGATGTCATGACGTGCGATGTATTCATCAAATCCATCGAACTGGTGATGATGGGCGAGACAATCTTCCCGCCGGCATTCATGTCATCCATTCTCCACTCCGAAAGCGACCACTTCGCCAAGGCAGAGCCGCGCAACGACAATGCGCGGGCGATCCCCTTCACGCCGGAGCGCAGCATTACGCAACAACTGTCCCCCCGGGAAAAATCAATCATGCAATGCCTGATCGCAGGCGATTCCAACAAGTGCATAGCGCGCAAGATCGATATCGCGGAGGCGACCGTGAAGGTCCACGTCAAGGCTATCCTTCGCAAGATCCGGGTCCAGAACCGGACTCAAGCGGCGATTTGGGGCATGAACAACGGTTCACTGGTGCGACCGATAAGTGACGGCTCGAGTACAAGCGAACAACTTCCAAATTCGATCGAAATGGTCTCAAACATCAAGCAAATCGACGGACCCGAGCGAATGGAAGTGATCAACCACCAAACAAGTCACGTCGAGGTTCCTAGTATCAGCCTGATACGCAAGAACATCAACCGACGGCCTAACGCAGTGCTGCGGCTCGGCAAATAGGCAGAGCAAGCGCCGGCAAACTCGTACGCTCACGTGAGCGCGCGGACCGAGGCGTGCCAATCGAAATGCTTTCGAGCGGTGCTGGTCAGTCGCCGGCGAGATTTCGAAGCCGCGGCCTACCCGACCTTGAGTTTCAGTTTATTCGCCTGGTACTGCAACAGCTGCGTACCGCGATAGCCGTCCGGATTGTTCGATTGCCAACGCCAATGATCCGCGCACATTTGCGGCAACGATCGCACTGATTTCCAACCCAGCGTTTTTTCCGCAAATGTCGGGTCGGCATAACAGGCGGCGACATCGCCCGCCCGGCGTTCGCCGATCTGATGCGGAACGGACCTCCCGCTCACCGCCTCAAATGTCCGGATCACTTCCAAAACGCTGTGGCCGTTGCCTGTTCCAAGGTTGACCGTGAGCACCCCGGACTGTTTCAGGTGGTTCAAGACGCTTAGATGACCGGATGCAAGATCGACGACATGAATGAAGTCGCGAATGCCGGTGCCATCTGGGGTGTCATAGTCGTTTCCACAAATCAGCACTTTCTCTCGCTTTCCAACTGCAACCTGCGCTACGAGCGGCAACAGATTGTTCGGAATGCCCACCGGATCTTCTCCGATGAGCCCACTTTCGTGAGCGCCAACCGGATTGAAGTACCGCAGGATACCAACCCGCCAGTCGGCGTCGGACCTGTAAATATCTCTCAGCATCTCCTCGACAAAGAACTTCGTGCGACCGTATGGATTTGTCGGTCCGAGGGGATGTTTCTCATCGAGCGGCAGGTACGCCGGAATCCCGTAGACAGTTGCGGACGAACTAAAGACAAGCGTCTTCACGCTTGCCCTCTTCATGGCTGACAAAAGCCGCATCGTTCCCAGGACGTTGTTCTCGTAATAGGTCATCGGCTCCGCGTTGGATTCACCCACGGCCTTCAGCCCCGCCAGATGGATAACCGCCGTCACTTCGCAATCACGCAATAGCTTGTAAATCGCCTCCTCATTGCGGATGTCGGCGTGGCAAAAGGCGAGCGACCGCCCGCAGATGGATTGCACCCTTTCGAGAGAGGCGTTGTTGCTGTTGGAGAGATTGTCGACTGCGACGACATCGAGGCCGGCATCGAGTAACGCGACAGACACATGGCAACCAATGTAGCCGGCGCCTCCGGTTAATAAGATCATATCGGACACTTTCCGTATCGCTCAAATTGATGCTACCGGCGCAGCGCCTCAAGCCGCGCTTTCGCCTCCTTGATTCCTGCGGCGTCGGCTTTCGCATAGAGGTCTTGCGCTCTGACTGCATCGCCGCGCGTTCCAAGAGTTCCCCATTTGGCAAGGATCAGGGGATCATAAGTTTCTGCGAGCGTGAAGCTTGCCTGGACGCTACCCATCTCGACGGCGCGCTCCAGCACAATCCGCGCCGCGCCTATGTCTCCCTGCCCAAGCAGCGCGGTCGCGCGCGCAAGCAACGCTGCCTCCACTGCGGAGTTCTTGAAATTGGGCTGGCCATCACTCCGAACGCGAGCCGCTGGTGACCGGTCGGCGACTGACTTCGCGCTTTCCGTGGGCTTGTCCCGCGCGCTCGAACCAACCGTGGGCGCAACCTGCTTCGCAAACGCGAGATCCCGCTCGAGCTGTTCTGCCCGAGCCCGCTCCTGCTGCAGTGAGCTGCGCAACGAGGCGGTATCGCGCTCCGCCGTCTGCCTCGCTTGCGTGACCTCCTCGTTCACCTTGGCCACCAAGGCAGCCTGCGTATCGAGATCGCGACGTGCGATTATGAGATCCTGCTCCAGTCGCGCCGCCCGATCGCGCTCTTCCTGTGCGGATTTGCGAAGCGATGGCGCGCCGTTTGCGGCCGCCTCTTTGAGTTCGGCCGTCTCGTCTTCAAGTTTGCGGGCGCGGGCCTCATATGCATAGAGTGCGCTGCGCGTCATCGAGAGGCCTTGCGCAAGTGCGTCGGCCCTTTCGCGCTCCTTCTGCATCGATTTCCTGAGCTCGGCAGCATCTGCTTCCGCAGCTCCCTTCGCCCGCATAACTGCCTCGGTTACCTTTGCCGCCAGGGCCGTCTGGGTTTCGGCGTCGCGCCGCGCCGCCGCAAGATCCTGCTCCAGCCGCGCGGACCGCTCACGCTCCTGCTGCAGAGGCTCTTGCAGCTCCGCTTCGCTGCTCTCGCTTGCTTGTTTCAGCCGGGAAGCTTCCTCGCTTGCTTTCGCCGCCAATCCCGTTTGGGTCTCGACGTCGCGCAGCGCCACCGCGAGATCATGATCCAACCGCGTGGACCGCTCGCGCTCATGCTGCAGGGACTTCTTCAGCTCGGCTTCGCTGCTCTCCTTTGCCTGTTTCAGCCAGGACGCTTCCTCGCTTGCTTTCGCCACCAGTGCCGTCTGGCTCTCAACCTCGCGCCGCGCCGCCGCAAGATCCTGCTCCAGCCGCACGGACCGCTCGCGCTCCTGCTGCAGAGACGTCTGCAGCTCCGCTTCGCTGCTCCCCCTTGCCTGTTTCAGCCGGGACGCTTCCTCAGTTGCTTTTGTCGCCAGTGCCGTCTGGGTCTCGACATCGCGCCGCGCCGCCGCAAGATCCTGCTCCAGGCGCGCGGACCGCTCGCGCTCTTGCTGCAAAGATGTCTCCAACTCCGTCCCGCCACTCGCCTTTGCCTGTTTCAACCGGGACGCTTCTTCACTTGCTTTCGCCGCCAGTACGGTCTGGGTTTCGACTTCGCGCCGAGCAGCCGCAAGATCCTGCGCCAGCCACTCGGCCCGATCGTGCTCCAGCTCGAGACGTTGCAGCAACTCGATATCGCGCCTCGCCATGGTGAGTTCGCAGGATAGTGTCTCCGCCCAGTGGTATTCTCGTTCCCGAGGCCGACCTGCATCGCTGGTCGCTGCTTGCGCGACCTGCACCGATCTTTCGTTTCTGTCGCTGCTCGACGGTAAGGCCTCAAAGCCGCCGTAGACTACCATTCCATCGAAAGCGAAACTGCGGGCGGCCATCGCGTGTTGGGCATCAGCCGGGTGTCGCGCTTGTTTAGGGGAAGCCTGGGTTTCCGATGCCCATGTCATCGCGAGCACAGCCGCGGCTATCCACGGGTTCGCAGATCGTCCCTGCGTGACTAGGTGTCTCTTGGTCTTCCGCGCAAACGGCGCCTCGTCCGAATCGTGTCGCGACGCTGGTGCGACGGCACCGGGGGTGTTCATTTTACCGTTGAGAATTACCGGGCGAGCCATTTGCGATCACCGCCATCATCGCGATGCGGCCTGTTGAGATGAGTCATTATCCGTTCCGCTGATGCGAATCTATTACTCGCACGCAGGGCCCTCGAATTTTAGTCCCGCACTGCCCCGGCTCAATGAACCATCGTAGTTACTCATTTATTGCCAGTTCCCATTCAGCGACCCGGAGCGTTACTGATTCAGCTATGAAGCCGGAGTGACTAGGCAGCGTGCGATGAACTATACCCCTTACCAATTTGCCGGCCTCTACCCAGTTTCCGGTACATTCAGTCAATGGCGGCAGGGCAGACCCAGCACGCGTCGGTAGGGCCGACTGGGTTCCCTGTTGGCGTTGGCGCCAGATCCCTACTTGTCGTTGCGGCCTTTTTTCGCGGCGTCCTCTATCATCGGCTTATCCTCTTGCACCAAACGCCGCTAAATACATTCCGGAATTCCTCCTGATTTTCTACGTTGCAGTGCTCGTTCCATAGTGCACCAGCAAAATTCCGGATCAGACGCGGCCCGGCCGCGTGTCCTATGGAGCGACAGCCCTCGCCCCTCACCGACAAGGTGCCCAAACTGCTCGGCGCCCGATTTACCATTCGCAAGGACGCAATCATCATCGTCAGAAACGACAACCGCCAGGCTGATGCGGTGCTGCCTGCCCACTAAGGAGGCACACAACACGCCGAACGACGAACCTTGTTCCGCGAACCGCCAACCCGCTCCTTCTCTTCGATTAACAGTTTAGAAATTGGGTTCGTTCTGCGCGTTTGCCCAGAACGCCTCACGCAACAGCCGGTCACGCCGCATCTGAAAGCGATTCGAGTACCGCCGGACCATCTTCAGTCCGTTGAGAGCTGATTTGCGGTCCATCGGTTCAAGCTCCGCTAAATCGCCTCCACAGATTTTGCGGAGAAAACTTGCTTCGGCTGAGCGCGCCCTCTCCAACTCGAACTGAGCAGTTGCTATTGACTGGGCGCGCGGGAGGGTGTCGCAAACACATCCGGAACTGCATTGACGTCAAACAGAGTGTCGTCTGACTTGTGGTGCCAATTTAGCTCGGCCGCCCTCCACCAACTTAATCGGGCTCGTTCGGCGCCGCCCAATACTCTCGTAAAGGAAGCCGAGAGCAGCCATATCGTCGGGTCGATAGATATTGCGCAGATCGACGATCACAGGTTGCGCCATTTCGCGCTTCAGGCGCTTCAAATCAAGTGCGCGGAACTGCGCCCATTCCGTGATAATCACGAGCGCATCGGCGCCGCGGACGCAAGCGTAAGGATCTTTGCAATACTCTATGTCAGGCAATTCCTTGCGCGCCTGCTCCATGCCGACCGGATCGTGCGCGCGCACCTTGGCGCCCATATCGAGCAAACCGATGACGAGCGGGATCGATGGCGCCTCGCGCATGTCGTCGGTATCGGGCTTGAAGGTGAGGCCGAGCACCGCGACCGTCTTGCCGCGCAGGCCGCCGACGACGTTCAACACCTTGCGCGCCATCGCGCGCTTTCTGATGTCGTTGACGCCGAGCACGGCCTCGACGATGCGCAGTTGCACGTCATGGTCTTGCGCGATCTTGACTAGCGCGCGGGTATCCTTCGGGAAGCAGGAGCCGCCGAAGCCCGGGCCGGCATGCAGGAACTTTGAGCCGATGCGGTTGTCGAGCCCGATGCCGCGCGCGACTTCCTGGACGTCGGCGCCGACCTTTTCGGAGAGATCCGCAATCTCGTTGATGAAGGTGATCTTGGTGGCGAGGAAGGCGTTCGCCGCGTATTTGATTAACTCGGCCGTGCGCCGTGCGGTGAACATCACGGGTGCCTGGTTAAGCGACAGCGGCCGGTAGATATCGCCAAGCACCTTGCGGCCGCGCTCGTCCGACGTTCCGACCACGATCCGATCGGGGAACTTGAAGTCGCGGATCGCCGCGCCTTCGCGCAGGAATTCCGGATTGGAGGCGACGACCACATCCGCCGACGGATTGGCTTCGCTGATCAGCCGCTCGACCTCGTCGCCGGTGCCGACCGGCACGGTCGATTTGGTGACGACCACGGTGAAGCCGGTCAGCGCGGCCGCGATCTCGCGGGCGGCAGCGTGGACATGGCTCAGATCGGCGTGACCATCACCGCGGCGCGACGGCGTGCCAACTGCGATGAACACGGCGTCGGCTTCAGCGACCGGCGCGGTAAGGTCGGTGGTGAAGTCGAGCCGCCTGGCCTTGACGTTGGAGGCGACCAGCGCGTCAAGCCCGGGTTCGAAGATCGGGATTTCACCTCGGCGCAGGGCTTCGATCTTGCCGGCATCCTTGTCCACGCAGGTGACCTGGTGGCCGAAATCGGCAAAGCAGGCACCGGACACCAATCCCACATAACCCGTTCCGATCATCGCGATGCGCATGTTAGTGCCTGCCCTTGAGGTGTGATTTGATCGCTTCGCCACCACCTCGCGGGAGGCGTCTACATGGCTTGCGCATTCAGGTGGTCTAATGTCTCACATTTCGGCGCAAGGCTTTCCCTGACCGAGGACCAACGGAGTTCACATGGCCCCTCCGTTCGAAATGAATAGGCCGACGCTGCATTGTGTCAGCGGCGTCGCCAGTCACCTCCCAGACGAAGCGCCCTTCCGTTCCGAAGCCATCTCGCGCAGCGAATCGCCCTCGGTCGGTTCGGTCCGCCCCATCCCCAATGGGATAGCTGAAGAACTGCTGCCTAGCCTTCGGGAAGGCGCGTCAGGACCATCCTGGTATCGCAGGCTGGCATCGACGGTATCACCCGGCTGCAATTCGATATCTTCGCTCGCGATAATCCGTTCCGGCCCCTTTTCGCCTTTCCTAATGATGACGATGTCGGGCTTACTGCCGACTCCTTGAGCGAGCTGTGATCGAACCATCGCGGTGTACTGAAGCTTCTCGCCGACGCTCTGCAGCTTTTCGCGAATTTGGTTGAGCTTTACGCTGGTGTCTTGTAGCTCACGGAGCAGGTCAAGCCTCCGCTGGTCGTCGAGCTTTGCCAGCTTTCTGGTGACCTCGTCCTGTAGCTTCTTGACCTGCAGGAGCTGCGCGGAGGTCTGCAGCTTCCGAGTTGCTGACAGCAGCACCGCGCGCCGCGCATCCGTAACGCGAGGGCTGGTCAGGGAACCCTTGCCGTAGAGATCGGACGCTTTCTGCAGTTCTTCGAGATCTGACTGAAATCCCTCTTCCTCTTTTTTCTGCTGCTCGGAGAGCACGCGGACCTGATCCTCTCCCTGTCGGACGCCGCGCTGAAGGAACGTCTTTTCCTGCTGATAGTCACTCTGCTTCGTTTTCAAATATTCGCTTTCTGCATTGACGATTTCCGAAACCGCCGATCGAGCTACGGGTACGTCCGTCAGAATTCCTGGATTGAGCTGCGTCGCCTCTCCGAGCTCATTCTTGATGCGCCACATACGCGCCTGTTCTTTGGCGAGTTCTGTCCAAAGCGATCCGTACTCGCTTCTCAAGTCCGCTGACTCGAGATACGGATTATTCATTCTGATACGCATGATGTCGTAGCCGCCTGCCACGGCGACGAGCTGGCCTGCGGTGATAGACGGACGATAAGGGTACTCACCCGGCTTCGACACGTCTCCAGTTGCGTAAATCGGCCTGTATTCCACGACGGTCGTCGTGATCTCATTCGCGTCGATCACGATGACCGCCTCGCGGCCATCCGAAGTCCTCTGTCGAAACACCTTGCTGGCCAGTGCCGCCCCGATTTTGGTTCGGATCTGCGGTAAGGGCAGGCCGGCCACTGGAAGCATCCCGACCAGCGGCAACGAAATGTTCCCGTCCATTTGGACGGCAGCACGATGCCGTAGCTCCGGCACGCCTGCCACCGCGACCTCCAGGACATCTCCAATGCTTACCCGATATTCGGCCTTTGCTTGAGTGATGGAAATTGTCAGGCCAACAGCCACCAAGCCCCATTTGATGCAACGACCGATGTTACTGCCAAAGGCATCGATATAGGACCAACTGCGCAGTTTGGCGTTCAGCATAGTGGCAATTCCCTGTGCGGATGCTGTTATCGGGTGAGATCCATCTGACCGCGCAACAGCCCGCCGACGTGCTGCTTCCGAGCAACCGTCGAAACGGGCAATCTGCAAAGCTTGTGTTCTGGTCCTCATTGACGCTGGAGCCGGTGCTTTGACGACCGACCTCCCTCCATTCGCGTTCCTATTTCAACCAGGATGGCACTTCGAGCGGATTGCTTTTCGACAATTCTAGTTCCCCACCGCCGCGGCTCAATGGACTATTGTAGCTACCCCCTTTTTGCCGTTCCCATCCAGTGACCCGAAATGTACTAATTTGGCCGGAGATGAGCGACCATGTCGTAGAGTGCCATTAGCATGCGTGCTTCACCAATTTGCCGGCCCCTACGTAGCCTCCGACACATTCGGTCGAGGGCGACAGGGCGGCCCCAGCAAGCGTCGGTAGCGGCCGGTTGGGCATCATCGCGCAGCCTCAACCATCAGCGCCGGTACAAAAATGCTGCAGACCAATAGAACGGATAATTGGGAAAATCGGGACAAGATGCCGCCTGAATTTCGTCCGGCGCCGGTCGTCTCCCTGGCGGAAGTGCTGGGCGTGCTGGCGTTTATACGACGACATGTACTGATCATATCGCTGACATGTTTCGCGGCGCTTGGCGTTGCTACACTTTACCTCATCACCGCGGTACCGACGTTCACCGCCAAGGCGCTGCTCATCGTAAACTCGAAAACGACCTTTGTGGACGCTGCGGCGGTGTCAACGATCGTGCAAAGTCAGATCGGAATCATAAAGTCTGAGAGCATCGCTAGCGCCGTGATCGACAGACTCCGCCTTGCTCAAGACCCGGAATTTGCGACCGGCCAAGGCAGCGGCATGATATCCCGGCTGCTCGGCTGGAGTAAGCCGCAGACGGAAGTTAGCGCCGCGCGCTATGCCTTGGAACCTTTCGAACGCAAGCTTTCGGCCAAGCGTGTCGGCGCTACATATCTTGTCGAGGTTACCTTCGACTCAAAAGATCCTGATCGAGCGGCGCAGATCCTAAACGCTGTTGCCGAAAAATATATTACCCATCAAATGGACAAGGCCGGCTTGCAAGACGAGAAGTGGGTTAAGGATCGACTGAACGACTTGAGCACTCAAGCATTAGCTGCCCAAAAGGCGCTGGAGGATTATAGTAAGAATCGGAAAGAGCCGGCGGATTCAGCTGCTACCATCGATAAATTGGTAGCTGCTGCGGAATCATCAAAAAGCGCCTATGATAATTTTCGCCACGTGCTGCGCAAGACAGAAGCGACGCAACAACAATCCTCGCCGGTGTTTGATGCGAGTCTCGTTACCGCGGCGTCGCCTCCTTTGAAGGCAAGTTCGCCAAAGCCTAGAATCGTGCTTGGAATAGCGACCGTTGGAGGGCTGCTTCTTGGAATCGTTATAGGAATGCTGCGCGATCTGTCTCAAAGCATCCGCACCAGCGGGCAGGAACCTCGTCCAAGCGCCCAAGATGACAGGATCGAGCGACCTGTTGCAGACGCGGTTCGACAAGATTCTGAAGCATCGGCAAAGGCGAGGACAGTGCGACTTACGGGTTCGGGATGAGGCTACCATCCTCACCAACAATCGGCATGACCGAAAGTGCCGTACGGATATGCAACGCGCCGAACAAGCAATTGAAGTAGATTCTCAAGATCCGCGGTCCTCGGCCAATTCAGATCGTGCTGAGGACTCGTCCAGGGTCGCAAGCGCTGCGTTTCGTGAAAAAGCATGATGGCCGCTCTACCAGAGAAGAGTGCGCCAAATCCGGGCAGTTGCCCAATCCGGCTCGCGCCGTAAAACAGGCTACTTTTTCAGAACAGGGTTCATTTGGGCCCGCTAGAATCCTCACTAGCTAATCCGCTGCCAACGCCCGCAGTGGCTGATCCACGAACCATTCAGGCGCACGCAAATTAGCCTACAATGGCGAGGACATTCAACTGCGCTCTCATACGTCATCGTCAACGATGCAATCTTGCTCAAGTCTAACAGGGAGATGATGCGTCATCTAACGGGATGCGTTCTTTGGATTTAGCAGCGCTCGGGTTGCGACTTCCGGAACGGAAAATGCAGAACTCGCACCGCTATTGCGACGCTTGCCATGGCAAGGCGTATCCAAATCATGATGAAGGGAACAGGATCATTCCATCTGAGCCAGGCAAATTCCTTGGTCCCCCTGAATGATCGCCACCAATCTCTGACCGATAGTTCTCGACGCAAGAGGTGGTGGATGCTGGTCAGGCAATCATGGGGCTCGACAACGAACACTCGCCCATCGGTCTGCGGAGACCTCTGCACGGACTGACCCGTAAGATCACGATAAAGCGCCCTCGCGACATCAATTCCCTCGCCATCCTCGAACAATCGAAACTGAGCGCCGACCCGCGGGTTGAAATCCAGAAGCTTGTATTGGCCGTCTCGTTTATCGAATCGATAGTCGACATCCATTATGCCGACATAAGGAATGGCTTTGACCAGCGCCTCGGCCTGCCGGAGGAGCGCGGGGTTGGTGACAGATCTGGCCAACGTGGCAGAACCCAAGTGTGGCGGAAAGGAGCGTAATTTCCTGCCTGCGAAGGCAGCTAGACACTCCGAAGTCGAGCTGCAATATCCGTTGAAAAGCCAATCCTCGCCGTCAGGAATGTGTTCCTGGATCAGCAGGTTGGAACGGACCTGTTCTTCTGACCGGCGGTAGAGATCGAGAAGCTCCTTCGGGGAGTAGACGATAGACGTTTTGACATTTGGCTTAAGCCATGGCTTCGCTGGCTTGACCACCACCGGGAAAGCTGCAGCGTCGATATATTCATAAATCTCCGAAATCGTGTTGGGCGATATGGCTCGAGGATACGGTACCCCGAGCTGCCTGCACAGAGCCTGCAGGCGTGATTTGTCGGCCAAGCTCCGGGGAATGTCTGATCGTACTTCCGGAAACAAAAACCACTGCCGCAATGTGAGAGCCTCTTCTGCGATCAAGATCGCCCCGGCATCATCTGTAGGAATGAGGATGGTGGGCTGTTTCAGCTGTCGCCCAATTCTTTCCAGCCCCTCGAGCAGCCGCGATCTTGGCAGATCGCGCGTGTCCCAGACGAATTTTCCTTTCAGATATTTGGAAACGGCCGCTGGTGCGAAGCGATCCTCAATAACTGTAAATACTGGAACGCCGAGGCTCCCCAGGCTTCGAATGATACCGAGGCCGCCATGGTGCAAGGCATAGTGGCCCGTCTTCAGGATGAGTACCGGGAACGGCGACGAACCCTCGGTCGCGCTCTCCGTTCGACTTGGCAAGAGATTCGCGCTCGCCATTTGTCTCAACAAGCGGTTCGGTTGCGTGCGGAAGCAAGGCCGACGGAAACGGACGACGGAGAACGGCGTTGTTCACGGGCAATATCGTCGGAGATACACCGGGCCGCATAGTCGGTGCCGCATAAGAACCGCATCACCGGTCCGAAATTATACGCACTCGCTATGCCTGCGAAATAGAGGCCCGGGATCGAGGACTCGAAGCCAGGCGACAACGAGGGAGCCTGTTGCACGCAGCGCAACCCAGATTTTAGCCTCTCAGCTAGAAATGGGAGTGATCCAACATTAAAGCGATACCCGGTCGCAGCAATGACGTGGTCGGCGGTCAAATGGCGGGGCATGCCATCTGAGCCCTTGACGTGCAGCACCGCCTTGCTTCCGCTCGTTTCGGCTCCCAGCACGCTGTGACCGAGCAGTATCGGTACATGACCCACGATCCGCTCTTTGAGCCACCACGAACCTGCCGGGCCAAGCAGCTCTAGAGATGTGCGGCGACCTTGTCCGTACGTCCGCACCACACCGACGCGTATTTGCTCGGGCAGATGATAGAACATCATCGGGGCGGTCGCGCAGAACCACAATTTAAGCCCGTTTCCCATCGGCGACGCTGGCCGGCGCACCCGTTGCCATAAAGATCGCGGCCCTGGTGTTGGGCCATCATGCCACTCGATTGACGAGCGCCGCACGAGGAGCCTTACTGTCGCTTGCCTTTCGTTTAGGAGAGCCGCCGTCTCGAGCGCCGATTGACCGCTGCCGATGACGACCACCTCGCGTCCTTTGAATTTGCCTAGATCGTAGTGGTCGCTGCTGTGCGACAGGAATTCTGCAGGCAATCTCGCCAGCTCAGCGGGGATGTATTCGGCGTTCGACAGGCCCGTCGCGACAACCACCTTTTTGGCTCTTACTTCTTCACCTGTGGCCAGTCGCATCTGAAACTTGTCGGCCTGTCGATCCAGCATCGTGACTGATACATCTTCAACCATGGGAACGAGCCGCTGCTGAAACGACATGGCGTATCGGGTAAATGTCTCGAGCGATACACGTTCACCCTCGTAGGGCAACGCTGCCTCGTGACAGAACTGCTGCAGGGTACAACGCCCGAACGGATCGGCGAGGTTCGAAGCAAATCCTTCAGACTTGAGGAACATGCCCGCCGGCATTTGCGTCCGCCAGCGGTTCATTGGTGAGCCAAAGATACGGAACTCCACTCCGAGAGACCGCAAGTAGGCCGCGGTTGAGACGCCAAACGGCCCTGCACCGATGACGGCTACCGGAAGATCAAATTCGCCCATCACTTACCCTCCGGTTATAATGGTGCTGGGTAAGGCACTTCTTTGGCGCGATTATAAGCAAGAGGGTTATAAGAGCACTTCGATCGAATTCAACCGGGGCGTAGTGACTACTCAACTGTGAGTACTTGGCCTTGTTAAGCTAGGCGGAGAGCCGCATCACACCATCGCTGATCGGCGGCCAGCGGAACGCGTTATGTTCCAGACGTTTCCACAGCAGCACCAGGCCGGACCCGTCCCAGGCCAAAATCTTCAAGCGGTTCGCTTGCTTCGAACGGAAGACAAAAATCGTTCCCGAGAACGGATCATGGCGGAGTTGCTCGCGCACCAGCGCGGCGAGACCGTCGGCACCTTTACGGAACTCCACCGGCTTCGTCGCGACCATGACCTTCACACCCGCCGAAGCCGCGATCATGTGGCCGCCCTCACGGCCCGCAGCACATCGCGCAGCCACGCCGGGTCGACCCCGACCGCCACGCGAACCACCGCACCGCCAATCTCGATGCTGATCGTTGTCGAGCTCCGTGCTGCCGCTTCCGTGCCCGGCCCAGCGCTACGCAGCTCCGTCACCACCGGAACGAAGAGTGGCGCCTCGTCGGCCGGCAGGCTGAGCAGCCGGCACGCGCCGTCTTGCGCCACACGAAAAGATGTTGCAGCGAGATGCCGTGCCGGCGTGCCACCTCCGATACGACCGCGCCCGGCGCATACGACTCCGCCACGATCCGCCCTTGACCTCGTCGCTCCACCGGCGACGACGTCCCGCACCGACCTGGATATCCACCCGGCCCCGCGGCTTCGAAGCGTCAACCATATATGCAAACCGTACTGTATGTGACGGCTCGTATCTTGCCGGTCAGTTCGCACCCGACAAGGTGGCGGCAGAGAACCTCTATCGATCTTTCGACGGCGCATCGACATAGATCTTGTAGTTCTTGTCGGTGGGCGCCGACCTCGATACAGGCAAACAGATCTTCGGGATGCGCCTCAGCTGACAAGGCGGCCTTCAGCGGACGCATACTGTCAGACATATGTTCGCTCACATGAGATCCTGGGACAAATCAACCAGGAGATTCTCTGAATCGAACATCATCCGCTATGTGAGGTGAGCTGAGCCCGCGGCATAGCGCAGCGCCCCGCCCCGTTGCGGCCCAGGAGCGCTGCGATTGGCGTATTCAGTCGGTGTGAGGTTGCCCAGGGCACTGTGTGGCCGGGCGTTGTTGTAGTCGTCCTTCCAGGTCGCCAGCACAGCTCGAACCTGCGCGAGCGAGGTGAACAGCCGTCACCTCGGGCGCCTAGTCCAGTTCAAGAGCCGAGCTATAGTCCTGTTTGAGCGCAGGATTTTGCTCCGGCTTCCTAAGCACGCAATTGCCCACAACCAGCAAATCGAGCTCGTTGCCCATGAAGCAGCGGAACGCGTCCTCCGGTGTGCAGACGATCGGCTCGCCGCGTACGTTGAAAGAGGTGTTGACCAGCACCGGGCATCCTGTGAGCCATTTGAATTCGGTGAGCAGCCGGTGGAACTTGGGATTGGTGTCGCGGCTCACCGTCTGGATGCGCGCGGAATAGTCGATATGGGTCACGGCCGGAATTTCCGAGCGCGACACGTTGAGCTTGTCGATGCCGAACAGCGCCTGCTCGTCCGCGCTCATCGCGCGCCGCTTGTCCTTAAGGACGTCGGCGACGATCAGCATATAGGGACTGTCGGAGTCGAGCTCGAACCAGTCCGCGACGTCCTCCCGTAACACCGCGGGCGCGAAGGGCCGAAAGCTCTCGCGATATTTGACCTTCAGGTTGAGGTTCTTCTGCATGGTTGGTGAGCGGGGATCGCCGAGGATCGAGCGCGCGCCAAGCGAGCGCGGGCCGAATTCCATGCGGCCCTGGAACCAGCCAACCGCGAGCTGGTTGGCAAGCGCCTTTGCGGTGGTCTCGATGACAGTATCTTCGGACAGCACGTCAAAGCGCGCGCCCACCTCCTTCAGCCTGCGCTCGATTTCGCTTTGTGAGTATTGAGGCCCGAGGAACGCGCCCGACATGCCGTCGGACGACGCAAGAATGCGTGGGTTGCCCTTGAACTGGTGATAGGCGGCGAGCGCCGCCCCAACCGCCCCTCCGGCGTCACCCGCCGCCGGCTGGATCCAGATTTTGTCGAACTTGCCGTCGCGCATCACCTTGCCATTGGCGACGCAGTTCAGCGCCACGCCGCCGGCAAGACACAAATTGCGCGCACCGGTCTTCTTCGCAAGGCTCCGCGTCAGGCGCAGCACCGCCTCATCAAGTACGGCCTGGATAGAAGCCGCGACATCCATGTGAAACGGAGTCAGCAATTTGTCGGGCGTGCGCACCGGCGCGCCAAACAGCTTTGCGAACCGCTCATTGGTCATGGTGAGCCCGGTGCAATAGTCGAAATAGGACATGTCGAGCCGGAACGAGCCATCCGGCTTGAGGTCAATAAGATGGTCCAGAATCAGCTTGGCGTATTTCGGCTCGCCATAGGGGGCGAGCCCCATCACCTTGTACTCGCCGGAATTGACCTTAAAGCCGGTGTAATAGGTGAGCGCGGAATAGAGCAGTCCCAGCGAATGGGGAAAGTGAATCTCCTGAAAGATTTCGAGCTTGTTGCCCTCGCCAATCGCAGCCGACGTCGTCGCCCATTCGCCGACGCCGTCCATGGTCAGCACCACCGCCTTCTCGAACGGCGATGGAAAAAAGGCTGACGCCGCGTGGCTCAGATGATGCTCGGTGAAAAGCAATTTGTCGGACGAAATTTCTTCGTCAAATGGCTTCAATTGCTTGCGTAGCAGGCTCTTTTGAAACAGCTTTTCCTTAAGCCAGAGCGGGATCGCCATCTTGAAGGAAGAAAACCCCTTTGGCGCCATCGCGATGTAGGTCTCGAGCAGCCGTTCGAATTTCAGGAACGGCTTGTCGTAAAAGGCGATGTGCTCGATCTCGGAGAGCTTTGCGCCGGCGGCATCCAGGCAATAGCCGACCGCGTTGCGCGGAAACGAGGCATCGTGCTTCTTGCGCGTAAAGCGTTCCTCCTGCGCGGCCGCGACGATGCGGCCGTCCTCGACCAGCGCGGCGGCGCTGTCGTGATAGAATGCGGAGATGCCGAGGGTGCGCATACCCTTAGAAAACCGTGTAGATGAACGGCGCGAACACCGTGCCCTGGGTCAGCACGATAAGGCCGCCGAACGCCACCATCATTACGAAGATCGGCAGCAGCCAGAATTTCTTTCGCACGCGCATGAAGCGCCACAGCTCGGCAAGAAAATCTATCATCAGAACTGATCCCTCATGGTTTCAGGCTGAGGCCCCGGCGGGCGCGCGATCCAGTAGGTGTCGGAAGCCGGTTCCCGCTTCAGCCGCAACAGGTCCCTGCCCCGCATGCGCATGATCAGGCCCGTGGGCAGGATCGTGCCGAACAACAACAGTCCCATCACGATAGGGTTGACGATCTTGGCCAGGACGAGACCGAGCATCATCCACAGAACATTGAGCGGATGAAGCCAGGAGGGCTTGAGCCAGCCCGCCGCCGCAAACAGCATGGCGGCCAGCAGCATCCAGGGCCACAGCCGGCCATGATGCCAGCCGTTCAAGAGGCTTAAAACGGCCAAAGCTGCTGCCATCACAAGGCCAAACGTCCGGTCCGATCCGGGGAGCGCCGCTTCGTCCCGGACAAAGTTCTCGTGGGTTGACTGCTTCATTCGACCGTCGAAAGAAAGCGCTGACCGTGCGTCCTCGAGATAACTGTCCCAAAACTTCGCCGGCACGTCCTCGCTTCGCCATGCCCGCTTTGCGGCGGTGGTCGATTGATCCGAAAGCCTTGATTGCTGAGACTCGTAAATCCGACGAGCAGCTTCCTCGACAATGCGGTCACTGAGAATGCGGTCACTGAGCCATTCACTCACGAAAACCTCGCACTCACTAAAACCTCGTCCGTTCCTACTATGTTGCGTAAGCCCAGAGGCGACAGCAAGGAAGCTAACGGGGTACCCCCTGGGGCTGGGCGCCGTTTTGGCATGCGGTTTTCGCGATAGCGGCCGTCCGGGTCGTTTCGCCGAATGGTCAGACCTCGGGCACAGCCGGCCTTGGGTCGCCGCGCGCCAACCAGCGCCGATCCGGTTCACCGCCAGAGACGCATCGCGTCGTCGGCGATCGAGGACGGCAGGGTCTGGTTGAAGAACGCGCCGACCATGTTGTAGCGGAAGGCCTGCAGGTCGGTGAGCGGCGCATCGCACGAGGCGGAGGTCTCGCGCCAGCGTAGTGCGCCCTGAGTCAGTTCAAAGGTCGCGACGTCGTCGTCGGCGCAGGACAGTCGGCTCCAGAGACTGCAGCTCTGTTGAACGAGACGCAGGCAAAGGTAAGCGTATTCGTACGTGAGCCATCGATTGATTGGAATCACACTCCTTCACCTGATCCGCGATCACTCTGGCAGCGGACGCGCCGACCAGCCTCGGCGCTGGGAGCCGGGCTTGAAACGTGGTTCTGCGCAAATGGCCCGATGCTGTTTTACCACCTAGCTCAACGAACACGTCTCAGCATGGTGCGCCGCCTGTCTTGCGCATCCTTAACGAGTAGTCCCAAAGTGTTAACCCAAGCCGCTGGGCGTCCCTCACCTTGGGTATCGTCGCTCGCCTCAGCGTAGGGGTACGATTGCCGATAGATCGCTTATCAATGGGACATGAGTTCACACGATCCACCGGACATAGAAGGAGGGGCAGTGAAAACCAAAGAGATTCTACTAGGCGGCACAACAGTTGCAATTGCTGTTATTGGCTTTCTGGCGGTAGCGGAATGTGTTCTTCGCTTCCTTCCTGTTGCGGCCAATCCACTTGTCGTTCCAGTCACGCGAATCGATCCAGTGTTTCACTTCACGCCTAACCGTTCGTTTGTCTACTCCAAGGACTGGGACCTAACCATGGTCAATTATGGCCGTACCAATAACGCTGGATGGGTGAACAAGCTCGACTATCGAGAAGATGACCCACTGCCGCTGATCGGTGTCATCGGGGACTCATACATCGAAGCCCTAGCTGTCCCGTCCGATAGTACCGCGCAAGGCCATCTATCTGAATCCCTCAAGGGAAAACTTCGAGTTTACAGTTTTGCCGCATCAGGTGCGCCTCTGAGTCAATACCTTGTCTGGGCTGCGCATGCAGCTCGAGAATACAAAGCGAAGGCGTTGATCATAAACGTTGTTTCGAACGACTATGATGAAAGTCACTTGAGCTATAGTCGACAGGTCCCCGGTTTCTGGATTTACGCCCCAGAGACAAGCGAGCAACTCCGTTTGCAATTGCTCGAGTTTCACGTGGGAGCAATTCGGTCTGTTCTAAAGATGAGTGCCCTTGCACGGTACCTCTTCCTTAATTTGCAAATTAAGGAGACGCTATCGAATGCGCAATGGCTCCGAGCCTTTGTTGTTATTGATAGTCCCACAAAAGTTTATGCAGGTAATACGGATGCTAGTCCGGATCCGGCGCGAATAGAGGCGTCTATTGCAGCGATCAACGCGTTCTTTCGGGATCTGCCGAAATATACTGGCCTCCAACCAGACCGCATTACGTTTACGATGGACGGGTTCCGATATCCGGATGCAGCGAACGCTGGTAAAGGAAGCTACTTTGATGTCATGAGGACTGTGTTTCGCAAGACGGCGGAAACGTTGGGCTACGAAGTGATTGACATGGATCCCCTGTTCTTTGCCGATTTTCAGCTTCACGGTGGTCGGTTTGAGTATCCAAGAGATGCTCATTGGAATCCGACAGCCCATGCCCTGGTCGCGAAAGCGATACTATCCTCGAGACTCATTGGTCGGCTTCAATGCACTCTGGACAATTCGTGCGAGGGCGGCCGCGGTTTTCGCCGAACTCCCTCAGGTCGTGCGACCTTACACGAGCCCTTTTGACGTTAGCGTCCTCTGTAGTCTCTACGAAGCGGCGCCCCTTGCCGCATTGGAAATGATAGCAATGAGTCTGCCAATCGTTGTCAGCAACGCCGGCTGTGCTGCCGAAATGGTCCTTCGGCGACGACCAGTCTCAACAACCTCGAACCGTTCAATCTGAGTACTGCACTTATTGCCGTCCATAAGGACTGTTGCACAGCACTCGGCTTAACCCGACAAGGCGGCCGTCACCGGAGGGAGACGGTGAGCTACGCGCTTACAATATTACAGCAAACTATCGGGTTTTCCAGTGACTGGTGAACCCGCAAGGATGCCCCTTAGGCGTATCGCTTCGGCGAAGGCAGCCTTGCGGAGTGTGACGTAGAGTGAAGACTTAGGCGTATGACTGA
Organism: Bradyrhizobium algeriense; assembly: GCF_036924595.1. Lineage (NCBI taxonomy): Bacteria > Pseudomonadati > Pseudomonadota > Alphaproteobacteria > Hyphomicrobiales > Nitrobacteraceae > Bradyrhizobium > Bradyrhizobium algeriense. The sequence continues at coordinate 3,851,392 of NZ_JAZHRV010000001.1, forward strand.
CCATACGCCTATGTCGAAGGTCTCCCGGCTGGAAGTAGTGGCAACGGGCGCTCGCCTGTGTTGCTCACTGGAAGAAAAACAGCGGATCGTTGCCAAGAGTTACGGCGGCCACGCTTGGTATCGGTAACGGCTCGGCGCAATGGGTTGTCCGCAAGCCAATCATTCACGTGGCGCCGGTTGCCTCGCGAGATACCGCAACCGCGCCAAGTTGATCATCATCGCAATGATCGGAAATGCATACATGTTTTCAATTGTTGGAAGGATGTCACGCCCAGTCGCCATACTAATCCCACAACCAAAGATGCTCGCGAACAGAGCCCAATATAGGTCACTATTCAACCTTCGCCCAACTCGCCAGGCGGTAGCTGTTCCAACGATAAGGAAAACTAGAAGCACACCGGTTAAAATCACCCCGCAATCAAGAAAGAATTCGATAATTGCATTATGCGCTACGCTGGCCTGTATCAGGGTTCCTGTGTCCCAAAGTTGGCTCGTCGCCATTCCGTAGCGACCAGCGCCAAACAGGAACAGGCCGATATTGCTCGTCCATTCCTCTAGTAGCGGAAGCCAAATGTAATCAACTCGGCCCGTCAGCAAGGCATCGGCCGAGACGCCGGAACTGCTACCCAACCCGATCGAAAGAAGAGCGTTAACGGTTGGTCCGATCCACACCAACGATGTGACGCCAGCCGCCGCAGCACCAAGAACTAAAATGACAAACCTGCGCCGCAGGATCAGAAACAGGGAACACGAAGCTGCTACTGTGACAAGCGCGCCTCGTGACTCGAGGAGAAGAACCGCCAGGAGCGATAGACACAGGGGTGCGATCCAGAGACCGCCGCGCGTAAGAGCTCGATAGAGCAACAAGGGTACAGTAGAAATGTACATGCTTCCAATCACATTGTAATGGGTCCCCAAATACGCTGTGCACAACTGGGCCATTTCGCGCCGGTCGCTATCAGTTATTCCGCTCGCGTGACCTGAAAGCAGAACGGACGGATTCATCAGCACGAGCGCGACAAAAGCGATTGATAGCAATAGTATCGAAAGGCAGATCACCGTCGTGATCCTCTCGAGCTCCTGAAAGGAGCACATCCGCTTAAGGGTAAACAGGAAGGATAGAGTGTAAAAGGTCGGCACAATGCAAGCCGATAGTACAAAGTCAAAGTAGGACTCTGGAAATGAATCAGGGAAGCGACTATGCAAAAGGGGCGCATTTGGAACTGATCGAATGTGGGCGATGGCAAGAGTTGCGAAGTACAGGAGAAAAATTCTGATGGATGTTCGTTCGATTTTGTCGCTCGCATGTAGGAGCGCAGTGTCGAACACCAGATAAGCCAAGACTATTGCTGCTAATAAGTTGAAGGGTTTAAACCCCTGGATGCCGAACAAATTGTCCGTCAGAAATGGCACGCGCTGGAAGGGCCACATGAAAATGAACAACAGAAAGAAAAAGGCGCCGGTGCCAGCTTGCGCGACCGAATGCGGCAACGTGAGATGATAAGGCGCTCGGCCGCTATGGCTTAAAGATGCACTCATCGACCTATCGAATTTGGTTGATCTACTCTAAACGTACCGAGAGCAATCCAACCGCCGGAGCTCTCCGCGCGATCACATGCTTCTCCATCTGCTTGATCGAACCAGGCGTTGTCACAAAGGTTCGAGTGGGCCATTTCAAAGTGGTTGCCCCGGGTGTTTTGACTTAGCGACGAGAGGCGTTAAAGCCGCAATTAACTCGCGAGCTTTTGCCGTCGGCGAGTGATTGGCCTTAACATAGATCTGACATCGTTGAGCGAGCGCGTTGTATTCATTTGCGTCCATGTCCCAGAACATCTTCACGGATTTGGAAAGTGCCAACTCGTCCTCAGCCGATGCGCCAAGGCTATGACGCAGGACGATCGAGTCCGGATCGACTTGCCGGCGCGTTATGACAGGTGTGCCCACGGCGAAAGCTTCCAGGAACACGTTCGAGAAGCCTTCGAAATCCGATGTGGAGAGAAGCATCGTCGCTTCCGATAGAAATTGTTGAACGTCTGCCCGCCGGACAAGGCCAACCAGTTCCACGTTTGGCAGATGGCGCAGGCCATTCACGGCGTCCAGCGTCGATTGATCAACCTGTCGCTCTGGCATCCCCCCCACGCGGAATTTGACGGCCGGAAATTCCTGGGCGATTCGAAAAAGCAGTGGCAAATTCTTTCCATGGCGGAAAACACCAAGCCAGGCGACATATCTGCGTTCTGCGCGCAGCAAAGGAGCGGGCGCGTCCTCTGCTACGACAACGGCATTATGAAGGACGTGTATAGGCGTGCCCGGAAACAGCGCTGCCAATTTTTCGCGTTGATATTCATTTTGACAAAGAAATGCCGCTGTTCGATGCCGAGCCCAAGAATACGCTAACCATTCATAAAATCGAAGCCCGACTTTGCATCGTTCATCGACGTTCATGTCGCTGACAACGCGGTGAACGAACGGAATCCCTAGTTGGCCGGCGACGAAAGCCATGATGGCGGTATGGACCCCACATACGCCTTGGATCATGATATCTGGATGATAGGCGCGGGCGGCTGCCAATATTTTTGGAATATATGAGTAGAAATACTTCGCAACCCGCACCCCATGTTCGGGATCATAGGTTTCGATGAGTTTGATTTGCTGGCCCGAACCTACATGGGCCAAAGCACCCTTCCAGGTAAGGAGAGCGGCTTCGTGACCGGCGTTTTCAAGCGCGCGAAGCCATATTGAAAGTTGGACGGCCCAGCCGCCGATCGGATAGTTATCATCCTTCAATAGATAGGGAATGGAAAAATCTATCGAGAGAATTCGCATCTGAGACCCCGAGCTTCGTGGGACCGCCATCGCCATATCTTCAATTCAAAAGGGATGCCAAGCGTCTTGTTCCGGTGTCAGCCACTGACGCATCGCCCCACCGACGATGCCACGCCTGAAACATAAGAACATTCCAAATGAGGAAATACCGCTCATTATTCCCGCTCAAGAATTCGACCCAGAGCGAGCGAATGCCCTCGACGTCAAAAATATCATCGGCGCTCAGGCTAGCCTCGTTCATCAGGTCTTCGGCCCAATCGCGCAACGGACCGCGCAACCAGTCTGCGAGCGGAACCCCGAACCCCATTTTCGGACGCTCAACCAGACGATCGGGCACATGGCGGGCAAGAACACACCGGAGCAAATGTTTGGGGCGCCGGGCACGCGCGTTCTGAAATGACGGCAGCTTCCAGACCCATTCGACCAGGCGATGGTCGAGGAGCGGAACACGCACCTCAAGAGCGACAGCCATAGAGGCGCGATCAACCTTAGTCAGGATGTCATCGGGCAAATACGTGCACATGTCCAGGTAGCGCATACGGTCCACCGGACCTGGCAAAAGGGCCTCGAGGTTTTGACCCCAGCAGGCCGTCCGCACCTCTTGTGCCCCATTTACAAGACTGTCTGGGTTCGGGTGATGCGAGGCAACAATTTGATGGTACATGGAATCGATCGATGGAAATGAAAGAATTTGCGCCAACCGATGGGCCTTTTGGCCGACCCGTGGCACGCGCCGAAGGTATGGCACATAGCGCGCTATCCTATCGAAGGCGCTAGGCGGCACAGCGCGAATGCTTGAAGACGCGAGGCGGCGGAACGCAAGCGGCATCTTCGCACTCGGTCGCCAAACGTTCTGCGCCCATTGATACCGGTTGTACCCGGAAAACAATTCGTCTCCACCATCTCCCGACAGAGCCACCTTGACGCGTTTTCGCGTCAACGCGGAAACAATATGGGTCGGGATCTGGGAGGGGTCGGCGAATGGCTCATCATACATCTCGGCCAACTTCGGCACCACATCGAGAGCGTCAGCGCCGCCAACGGGAAATGTTGTATGGTCGGTCCCAAGATGTCGCGCAACAGCCTCAGCGTGTTTCGCTTCGTCGAATGCCGCGTTCTCAAAGCTGATGGTAAACGTCCTGACTGGTCTCAGAGAAGATTTCTGCATCAGTGCGACGACAGTAGATGAGTCATAGCCGCCCGACAGAAAGGCGCCAAGCGGAACATCCGCTATCATGCGGCGCGATACTGCATCATGCAGCAACGCCTCGAGCTCGTCGACCAGTCCCTCTTCGTCGGCTCGAAGCGTATTCCGTTGCCCCTGCGAAACAACACTGGCCAGATCCCAGTACGTGCCCACTTCGGCGCCGCCGCCGCCCGCAATTTTGACGAACCCGGCGGGCGGCAGTTTGTAGACACCTTCATAGATCGTGAATGGACCTGGCACATAACCATGCCGAAGAAAGGCAGTGATCGCTCCACGATTGAGACTTGGCTTCCAACCGGGATGAGCGCGCAGCGCCTTCAACTCTGATCCGAACAAAACTAGTCCATCGAAAATCGCCCAATAAAGCGGCTTTTCGCCCATTCGATCACGAGCTAGGAACAGTTGACGCTCTCCGGCGTCCCACGCTGCAATTGCGAACATCCCGTTCAAACGGGCGATGGTCGATTTGACGCCCCATTGGGCGAATCCTTCGACAATAACTTCTGTATCTGAATGCCCTCGAAACCGGACTCCGCAACGCTCCAATTCGGCCTTCAGTTCTCGGAAATTATACACTTCACCGTTGAACGTAATTGTATATTGGCCGTTGGCCGAGACCATTGGTTGATGTCCCATCGAGGACAAGTCGATAATTGCCAGGCGACGCTGCCCGAAGGCAATGCTGGCCTGCTCGCTTAACCAAACTCCGCTGTCGTCCGGCCCGCGGTGGCTCAGGGTTTGCGTCATTGCAGACGCCCGCCTTTTCAGATCTTGCAGGCTGCAACCATTACGCTCCCAAATACCGGAAATTCCGCACATGCTTGAAAAGAGCTCCCTAATGAGAGGACGTCAACGCATGGCGTCCAAACTCACACCCTGGCAGCATAGTATTTTGAACCGGTCCGCGGCTCGACCCTTTCGGATTACCTATTCTCGAGCGCAGGAGAAGCCCAGAGCAGCAGATTCGCGGAATGGGGTACGCGCTAAGCCGGGACGTCGATCGGCATGGAGAGCTCTGGATCGCCGAGCGAGGGAAGTGGTTCTCCGCCGAACACACCACCTATCACACTGGAGGCCTTGCCCTACAACCCGCCCTCTTCGAACAGATCGAAGTCTCCCCGATGCCGCCCGCTGTAACGCCGATCTTACCTTACCTAAAGACACGAGTGAGAGCACCCACTCATGATTTGCGCTCACTTAGGCGAGGCCGACCTTATGAACAAGAACTCCGTGTTCGCCTCACCGGTCGCCATCCTCTGCAAGCTGAAACCGAGCTCCTTGCAAAAGGAGACGGCATCTTTGTCATAGACAAATTCCATCGGCCAACCGCCAAGCCAATCACGAATATCCGTAAACATATTCATGCCGCGATTCTTTTTGTATTCGTGCATCCTCCACAGAAACAGAGGTAGCCGCAGCGGATTATAGTGCATCTGAAAGCGCCAGACGTACCAAAGATCCATGTAGCGTCTCTTCAGCCATCCCGCCGTAACATACCTTTGCTTAACGTCGAGCCAGAATTCCGGCGGCGGGTTGACTTGAGCGTCCGCTGAATAGAGAGCGATATAAAACATACCACCGGGCCTAACGCACGCTGCGGCATTGCGAATTGCATGCCAGACGTCTCCGGTGTGATGCAGAACCCCCCATGAATAGACCAGGTCGTATGCCCCCAAGTTCTTCACAAATGTGTCGTCAAGAACGGAGCCTTGCTCGATGGTCCAATTAGAGGGATTACCTACCTGAGCCTGCACGCATCGGCTCGTAGCGACTGAATTCGCGTCATAGTCAAAGCCACGAACCGATACTGCGCCTGCTTCTAGGGCGGCAATGGAGTGAAGTCCGCTTCCGCATCCAATATCGAGGAACGTTAGCCCCTTCAGATCGTCCCGTTCGATAAAATCGAGAAGGTGCTTCTTGGAAATCCGTACCCTCTCGGGTCCGAAATTCTTTTGAATGAAGTGGTGCCAGTTATTCCCAAACTCGAATCTCTGTCCCTCTTCTTGAACCATGCTACTCATTACCCACTCCTCCTGACGCAAACCCTGAACTACCGCGGGCCGGACGACAGCGCAGCTTGGTTGAGCAAGCCAGCATTGCAGACGCCCGCCTTTTCAGATCTTGCAGGCTGCAAACGCATGGCATCCAAACTCACACCTGGCAGCATAGTATTTTGAACCGGTCCGCGGCTTGACCCTTTCGGATTACCCATTCTCGATCACAGCAGAAGCCCAGGCCAGCAGATCGCGGATATGTCGGGCGATTCTTTCTTGACGCTCAGACGCGCTGGTCGCGATACTGTGTCAGGAGCTTCTGTGGTTTGTCGATGAACTTGGAGGCGACAAGATGTACAGCACGCGGTCTATTGTTTTCAATGCAGCGACATTCGTGCCGGGCGTGACAGCTATCCCAGCTGTCAGAGACTATCTTGCTCGCAGGGACAAAGGAACGGGCGGCACAATCTCGGCCCGATACTGCTACAGCGTCTGGCTAAGGCATCTCGTGAAAGCGGCAGAAAGCGGGCTTGATACGAGACCTCAGGTCATCGCAGAGCTCGGACCGGGCGACTCGCTGGGGACCGGGATTGCAGCACTCCTGTCGGGAGCTTCCAAATACTATGCGCTTGACTTCATCTCGCACGTTACAGCGGAGCGAAATATCCAAGTGCTTCATGAACTAGCTGAGTTGTTTGGCCAGCGCGCCGATATTCCAGACGAAGCTGAATTTCCCGACGTGTTCCCGAAGCTGAAAAGCTATCGGTTCCCCGAGCAGCTAATTACGAACAGGGCCGTAAACATATCCGAGACCTGGATACGCGAGATCGAGGCGGCGCTGCACGGCGCCTCGCAGGCGGAGGTTGTTCAGTTACGGGCACCTTGGCTGGACGCGACCGTGATCGAGGACGGGACGATTGACATGCTGTTTTCGCAGGCAGTGCTAGAGCATGTAGACGCATTGAGCGAAGCATACAACGCCATGAGGCGGTGGTTGAAGCCCGGAGCTTTCATGTCCCATGTGGTCGACTTCAAGTGTCACGGGTGTGCAGCGGAGTGGAACGGCCATTGGTCCTATTCCGATCTGAAATGGGCCCTCATTCGTGGAAAGCGATCGTGGCACTTAAATCGCGAGCCGCTTTCGACTCATATGCGCCTTCTCGACAAAGAAGGCTTCAGAACGCTCTGCAAAGAGACCGTAACCCGACCGTCCACTCTGGAAGCCCCGCATCTTGCAAGGCGGTTTACGAATCTTACCCCAGCGGACTTAGTTACTAGCGGCGTTTTCCTTCAAGCGGTGAAACAATGCTGAGACGTTTTGTTGTCAGCTCGGCTAGCTCGCGGTCGCCTCAGCTGCGCGAAACCAAGATATCAAGGAGTGATGGACCTTTGTGAACACGAACCCAAGCAGCAAGGTCGTCATAAACGCCGAAGACTTTGCCACGAGTCGCAGAAGAACGGATGTGTCTAGCTCGGAGGAGACGATGTGAGCGACCAGCACACCGACCGCAACCACAAAGGCGACTTTCAAAGTCTGATCCACTCCCAAACAACGTGGTTCCTGCCACCGCGCCGGCGAGGCCGAATAACAAGGACGCTCAAGGCAATTGAGAGCAAAAGCGATATCGCGCCGATCGTCGCGGCCTGCCGACCGAATCCAAACGCCCAAAGCACCAGCGAAGCCGGGTGAGCCGTTCGGCGAGCTCGCCAGATAGGTTGCAGTCGCGTGCCGCCATTCCGATGAAGCTGAACGACGTCCTCTTCCTCTGCTCATGGCAAGATGCGGTCCGAATCCCTACACTCGCCAGGCATAGAGCCAGACGAGATATTTCGCGCTCGGTGCCGACGAAAACGGCGTGGGCATGGGGGGCCCTGGCAGTTCAGCATCCACCCTCGCGTCGCTAACCGTGATGCGGAAGCCCGCTTCCGAAAGCGCCGTCCACAGTTCCGCCACCTGGTCTTGCACAGCAGGATTGCAGTGCAATTCGCACGAAAGATAGTTGACCAACCCCATTTTGCCTGTGGCGCACAGGTCTTTGATCACGCCAAATTCGCTGCCCTCGATATCGACCTTGAGATAATCCACCGGCTCGGTAATCAGGTCACTTAAACGCACCGCGTCCACCAGCACCCCTGGCCCTTCGCCGACATGGCCGCCCAGCGATCCCTCAGGCACAAACGATACCTTGCCAGCGGCATCGCTGACGGCGGCGCGAACCACCGTGACCGAGGTGAGGCCTAGCGCGCGCACATTCTCTTCCAGGAGGTCGGCGGTTTGCGGGTCGGCCTCAAAGACGGTGATGCGGGCACGCGGATAGCGCTGCTTGAACCAGATCACACTCATGCCAATGTTCCCACCGCAATCAAGGATCACGGGCGCATCGCCTAATCCGGCGACCTCATAGCCGCGGTCCAGAAAAATCTCACGATAGAGCGACAGCATCGCCCCGGCGTCCGTATAGCGCACCGGCCCGAAGGGAAAGCGAAACGCGCCGGGGACGCGGCGAGGGTTGCGCTCGCCCAACCAGAAGAGGCGCACGCAGGTCCACGAGCGTGTTCGTCTGATGACATCGACCATACCACGCGCCTGCCTGAACAGGTCTGCCAGACTAAGGCTTTTGGATGGGGAGCTAGCCGCTTGTACACTCATGGAAAGTTCTTCCTTCCTCGCAGGGTACGCAAACATCGATACGCTCATCTGCGGCCTATGCGGGTTTTGCCCACGCGCGGCCCCAGTGCAGCCGACTGCACAATATGGTCCAGAGCTGGCTCGCCTCTGGCACGCGCAAGACCAGCAGCAGCGCAGCATAGATCACCAGGCCCGCAGCGCTCAGCAAGACGATCTGTACCAGCGGCGGCAGCGCGGCCATCTGGGGCAGCTTCGCCAGCAGCGCGCACGTCAGCCACAGGAACACCGCCGCCACGACGGTTTTGCCCAGCGAAAGGCCAAGCTGCGGCAGGCGCAGCCCTTGCAGCCGTTTGTTAAGAATGAGCAGCAGCGTTAGCGCGCCAATCAGATAGGTCAGCGTGGTAGAGAACGCGATACCTGCCACGCCCCAGATTTGCATCAGCAGATAGTCCAGGACGGCGTTGAGCACCAGCGAAAGCACGGCGACGTTGCGCAGCGTGCGATTATCTTGCAGGGCGTTATACATCCGCCCGTTGATAAAGCCGTAGGTGACGATGAATATATTCGGCGCGAGAAACATCACGGCGGACGCCACCACATCGGTGGCCTGCGCGCTAAAATTGCCATGGTGATAGAAAATCTCCACCACCGGGCGCGACAACGAACTCAGCAGCGCGCCAGCGGGCAAGAGGATGATTGCAGAAAAAATGACCGCCTGGCGGAAGGTGGTGGTTAAGAGCGTAAATTCGCGGCGGGCCACTTGTAGCGCGAAGATCGGCAAGAGCGCCGTGGAGAGCGCCGTATAAAAGATCCCCGAGGGCATATCCACCAGCTTGATCGCGTAGCTGAGCGAGGCAATGCTGCCCGGCGGCAAGAGCGAAGCCATAAACTGATCGACCAGACTGTTGCCGTTGACCATCAGTGCCCCAATCAGCATGGGTGTGGAAAGCGCGGCAATGCGCTGAATGCCCGGATGCCGCCAGGAAAAATCGAAATGAAAGCGCAGCCCCATGCGCAGATAGGCAACGACGAGCAGCAAGAAATTCAGCGAATAACCCACAATCGTGCCCCAGCCCAGGGCATAGATGCCCCAGGAAGGCGCAAACAGCAGAAACGCGATGGTGCTCAGCGTAATCGTGACGGGAGCCAGCGATGGCACAGCAAACCGCCCATAGGCATTCAGAACGGAGCCAACCAGCGTCACCAGCACTTGCAGCAAGAGCACGGGCATCAAGAAGCGCAGGAGGATGACCGCCAGCGTCTGCGTGGGGGCATCCATCTGCCGGGCGAAGATCGTCACCACCAGCGGTGCGCCCGCGGCCAGCGCCACTGTCACCACCAGCGCAATCAGCGTGCCCAGCGTCATCGCTACCCGGAGCAGGCGCATGGACTCCGCCTCGCCTTTGTTTTCGCGGTAGTCCACAAAGACCGGAATCAATGCCGCGCCCACCGCCGTGGTCAAGATGCCAGAAATGGTTGTGGGCACGATCAGCGCCACCGTATAGGCGTCCATGGTTGGGCCAACGCCAAAGGCCGAAGCCGTCAGCACCTGGCTGACGATGCTCAGCAGCCGGGCGGCAACGGTGACATACAAGACGACCGAGATGGCGCGGCCAGCGTGAATCACGATCCCCTGGCTTTTGGGCGCGCCATCGGGCGGGGGAGCCGTTTCCTCAAGGTTTGTGGATGTACTCATGCCCTGTCTCATAAAGCTCCTGTGCTGCAAGGGCCTCGCGTGGAATCAGCCCTAAAAGCAACAGAATCGCGAGCCCCCCCAAGAGCGAAGAGACTTGCGAACGTGTTGCCAACCAACTTTGGGCGGGTTCCGGGAGCGGCGCGCGGCAGGAAAAAGAATAGAGACTGCGGCAAGAACAGGGGAAGGAGGATCAACTCTGTTTCGGCGACCAGCCACACCAGGCGGTAGTCCCCGAACTCCTGCGTGGTCACGTGGCGGACCAGGATGACAGGCGCCCCCAACTGCAGAGCATAGTCGAGCAGCCCCGCAGCCGCGAGAAATCCTGCCTTGCGGCGAATCCCCGATTTCCACATGGTTCGCCGGGCCTTGCTGACGTAATTGATCCGGTCGCTGACATTGGCGATAAATCAGCCGCATAAAAGAAAAGCTGTGGCGGTTTGCTCGACGCGCGTCATTTTTTCCCCGGCGAAGTCAAAGGCTCGTAGCCGATCAAAAACGAGCATAGCCAAATGCATATCAGTTGTTCAGGAATCCCGAAGCCGTTTGGCGGATAATAGGGGTTACCTACGAGGTGTGGTCTGAGCCCCCGCAAACTCCTCCAAGACTGGGTAGAGTCCCTCACCTCGGGAGGGATAGACCATGAAGCCGAGCCGTTTCACGGAAGAGCAGATCATCGGGATTTTGCGTGAGCACGAGGCGGGTGCGGCGACCGCTGATATCCTGCTGCAAGCAGGGGATCTCGAGCGCGACGTTCTACCGGCGGCACGCACATGGTTCTCCTGGTCGTGCTGCGCGACGGTCTGGTACTCAGGCTAGCGAAGCACATCCGCTCCGAGCTTGCGCGCGCTGCGGGCTTCCCGGCTTTCGTGCCGGCGTGCATTGCACAGGTCGAGGCGCTTGCTGAGACCTTTAGCGGCAAGCGGTCCGAAACCGCTGCGCGAGATGCGGTGAATGGCCGCCCTGTCCAGAACCGCGATGCGCTGCAGAACCCGGAATGTCTCGATGCCATTCGGCCATCAGGGCATCACGGGGGCTGGCGCCAGGCCACGACGGGGTGATCCCGCAGGGTGACGGGCTGCGGCGGGAGCTCCAGGCGATTTGCGAGCGCGTGCTTGGCATCTCGCCCGTTGCCTGGTCCGATAGTCTTCTTGGCTTCGGCGCGGAATCGCTAGCGTTTGAACCCTGCTTCTCGAGATCGAGGATTATACTGGGCATCCCCCTACCCCTCTCGGCCTTTCTGGCGGCGCCGTCGATCGAAGGCTTGGCCACGACCCTAACCGTCGGCGCAACAGCGATGGCCGGGGAAGTAGCGCTCGTCTGTAATCTCTCCTCCTGGTCCGTGCATGCGAAGTACCGCGGCTGGGGAATGGCCCTGCTCGCCGAGGCGCTGCGGGACGAGAACCTCACCTGCACGGCCTTCACCCCGGAGCCGACCGCCTGGGCTGCCCGCCTGGCGCAGCGCTTCACACCCTTAGCTTCGAACAGGATCGTCATGCCGCCATTGCTCCAGGCCGAGACGCTGTTCGCGCCGAACCGTCTGGTCATCAGCTTCGATCCGGCTGCGGTCCGCGAGAGGCTGACTAGCCAGCAACGACAGATCTTCGACGATCACGCACCGTACGATTGCCTGCAGCTCACCGTCAGCGATGGGTCGGATCATGCCTTTCTCGCGGTAAAGCGCCGTACGCAACGGCTCAATGCGAGGCGACTGGGGGGAGTAGGGAAAGTTTTGCCCGTGAGGATCCCCTATTCGGACATCCTACACTGCAGTGCGCCGGAGCTGCTGTCGCGGCGTCTCTAGCGCATCAAGCTAGCGATCCTGCGCCGACGGCGGACGGTGGCGCTCGTCGCGCAGGCGCGGCTCTTTCGGGTCCGGCCACGAGGCGTGATGCTCCGGTGCGCACGTGTTATCTCGCATTCTGTACAACGCCATACAATTCACGATGCATTCCTCGGGCGCTCATGCCTGGTGGTAGTCCTTATTTTCCTTCGATTGAATCAGTCGAAAATTGTATCGGGATTTGAATGAGCTCTTTTCACAAGTGGCCAAGCATTTTTGCGGCAGCACGCTGATCGAATTTCACGATAGAGCGTTGCTGTAATCTTGCTCGGACTACAAGTAGAATACAGACAAGGGGGATAGCAAATGACAATAATGATACCCCTTATCTTTGCGCTGGCTGGCAGCGTCGCGAACATCTCTAGTGGATCGACATCCCTCGATACGAGGATAGTCGACGCAGGTGGTTCGTGGAATTTACTGGCCGAGGGCCTGTCCGACGATACTCACAGCTTTGCTGGCACCCACAGCAATATGGCAGACAATACGAGCGCCGCATCGCAGCCTGTAAGTAGAACTAGAACAGTTGTTCCGTCGATTACGTCGTTTTCGGCTAAGCCGCAAACCCGCTTTCTTATCGGTGGCGACAGCTACCTAGTTGAGACGGCGGGTAAGAGCTATAGCCTGACCAATCCTGACCCACAAACTCTGCGCTTCGAAGTCCATCAGGGCGACAATTGGGCAGCGGGTGGTGATGGCTCGTACTGTGATCGCTCTGAAATTCAAAATCAGTCGACGGGCGTCGCGACCAGCTGGGGTGCATTTATCCCGCCCGGTACTCCGATTGGCATGGCCTATCAGTTCATGGTGGAGGCCAATGGGCCCAATGGGTCATTTGTAAACACTCAAAACAGATCGAACGGCTGGTTTGTCGTCGGTCAAATGCACAATGACGACATTGCGAGCGGCGTAGGGACCTCACCGCCGTTCGCGGTCCAGATGGACGGCGACCATCTGCAAATTGTCGCCCGCTATGTTCTGCCCGGTGGGAATCCCAGTAATTCGTCTCCCGCTCTCCGCATGATCACGCTGTGGACCGATCCGACTCCAATTACTCCTGGCGTCTACAAGGACATTCGCGCTCAAGCCAATTTTTCCAACAGCGGCGGCGGGTATTTGGACGTCTGGATCAATGGTTCGCAGGTTGTGAACTATCGGGGTCCTTTGGGCTATGGGCAGGGCACCTATTGGGAATATGGCATCTATCGGTCGTCGGCGCCTGAAACGACTGCCGTCCATTACCGAAATTTGATGCTAACAATCGGGCCGTCAGCACCTGTCTCGTCACGACGACCCTGACTGACGGTGCGCAGCTTCACTGGCAGCACGACCTCGCTAGCGCGGTTAAATCCGGCCGCGCTATGTTATTATTTTGTTTGCGACGGGTGTTATCGAAAGCTTGCTGAGATGCGAAGAGAATAGGACCTATCCGCATTTCTCTTTTAGTTTGAATACTTTTTCATAGGCACCCAAGAGCTTTGTCGACTCGTGGTGCCAAGCGAGTTCGTCATAGATTCTTTTCTGGCCGAATGCACCCATAGCATCGCGTCGCACTGGATCATCTACAAGTTCCAATATCTTGTCGCCGAACTCCGCAGTATCCGCATTCTGTACATATAAGGATGCCTCTCCAGCCGAAAAACGGCCTTCAGTGAGGTCAAATTGAACAATAGGCTTACCCAACGCCATATACTCCATGATCTTGTGCATCGTTGATTTGTCGTTCATCGAGCTGGGGCGGTCCGGATTTACGCAGACGTCTGCCGTGGAGAGTATTGTGAATAGTGTAGCGTCATCAACACGGCCAGTGAACGTAACCAATTCGTCCAGTTCAAAAGCCATTGCAAGCTTCTTGAGCTCCTCCAATTCCCGCCCACCCCCGACAATGACGAACTGGACATCATCGCGATTTCGTATCCTGCGGATGTGCCTGATTGATTCCAGCAACAGATCGATCCCCTCCTGCCTTGCAATAACACCCACATATCCGACAAGGAATTTCCGCCCCCTCTTCCAGGCCGGGTCTGGTGGAAATGAGCGAACGCGCGAAAGGTTTGGAGCGGAGCGCACAACGAACACATGATCAGGGTTCATTCGCCCTCGTTCAATGGCAATGGTACGATATGATTGGTTGGTTGCTATCGATACATCAGACAATGCGAATGTAATGCGTTCAAGTAGGACCATAACCTGCCAGAGCAGGCCACGACGTCCGAATTTCGCCTCGTAAAGCTCCGGGCTGATATCGTGGTGATCGAAAATGAAAGATTTTCCAAATAGAAACTTATGAAATGCACCAACTACGAAAATGAGATCCGGCGGATTACACGCGTGGACTACATCAAACCCGCGCGTTGTGAGAATTTTCAAACTCAGCACGAACTCCCAAAATAATGCCGCGCTGTACTCGGCAAGATAGCCCAGCACCCCACGACCTTCTCCCGGCAACCAGTGGCGATAAACCGCGATTCCCTCGATAATTTCAAATGAGGCCGTTGCGCCCGGTCCCTTGGGACAAATTACCGACACTTCATAACCATGCCGCGCCAATGTGCTGGCTTCCGACCACACTCTGGCATCGAACGGTACCGGAAGATTTTCGACGATGATAAGCACCCGGCGGCGAACCGAACCAACACCCGCTTGATCGTGGCGTGCAACGCCGTCGTCATGAAAGAGTGTTGACATCAATGATCCGCCTGGCGTGTAACGCCATATGTTTCGCCCACCCTCGGGTATCGATGACAAGATCGAACAGCTCCGACTCGGCGGCCGACTTTGGGATTAGTAATTTGCGGAGCGCGGGCAAATTGGAGAACGCATAGCCAAGATTCTGACCCAACAATTTCGACGGCTCGACGTGCGGGTCGTAGATCGACAAGCCGATGTGCAACCGAAGGAATTTGCGAGCCAAGTCGATATTGGGACTCTCGCGAAGATCGTCGCTGTCCTCCTTGAAGGCAAGCCCCAGCATAAGCACCCGCCCGCCCGCCGGGACTGCTTTCAGGCAATTCTCAAACAGGAAATTCTTATGCTCATCATTCGATCTCAGAACCGAATCCACGAGCCAAGTATGCGCCCCGACGTCGCTTGCGATGTGTTGGAGCGCACGAACGTCTTTCGGCAAGCATGAGCCGCCGAATGCGCCACCCGGCCTCAAATAATAGGGGGAAATGTTGAGCTTGGTATCAGAGATGAAAATCTTATGAACAGTGGTCGCGCTAATACCGAGCTTATCGCAAACGCGACCGACTTCGTTGGCAAAAGCAATCTTTACTGCGTGAAACGAGTTATCGACGAATTTTGTCATCTCTGCCGCGCGATAATTCGTGTAGAAGACCGGCACCGCGATACTTGCGTTCAACTCGTCAAGAGCCGCGCACCTTTCCCCGTCCTTCGTCCCAATCACGATCTTCGGCGGGTTGAAGAAGTCTTCGATCGCCACCGATTCGCGCAAGAATTCGGGGTTATAGACAACCTCGACGAGGTCCGTCCTGCCCTTCAATGCGTCCTCGAAAATCGGAAGGACCAGTTCCTCGATGGTACCGGGCCGCATCGTGGAGCGAAATACGATCGTCAACGTCGTCGCGCGAGCAGGACCGACCAGCTCCGCGATCTGATGGGAAACTTCCGCGATAAAGCTCATGTTGTGAGATCCGTCCGGCGCACTAGGCGTTCCCACACAGACTATGGCCATGGTGCAACTGTCGAGATGTCCGCTGGCATCCTTCGTCGCGCTCAGCAAATTTTTCCTGACAGCACGCTCTACAAGTTGATCGAGACCGGGCTCCGTGATTGGCGATTTGCCCGCGTTGACGATCGCCACTTTTTCATCGCTGACGTCGACACCGACGACTTCGTGGCCTTGCCTGGTGAGGCAAGCGGCCGTCGTCATGCCGACGTAACCAAGTCCGAACACCGCAATTTTCATCTTAATCCATCAGCCGCATCACGTTATGCTGGCAACGGCGGCGGCTGCTCATGAGTTTGTCTGCAAGGTCGACGGTTTCATTCAGAGATAATATGTCGATCGGCACCCCTACCCGAGTGTATTCTTTCATCCGCGCAGAGCCTCAACTTTTTTGGGCTACCTATTCTGGTTGTGACGAAGGGAAGACAGGATGGTTGCGCGGGAGGCCGAGTGACGACCTGTTGAACGCCACGTATCGGGTCAGGCGTCGGAGCACGCCGGAGCAGGAAGCGATCTGCCAGGAGCATCGTGCCTGGGCCGAAACAGCATGACCACGCTCGTTGCGGTCCGCCTCCCGGCTATACGCGAAAACGAAAAAGGTACCCGTAGTTGTCACGAAGTTCGGATAGATATCGCCGAACCGCCACCCCAAGTCGGTATGAGACCGATTCTGAATGCGCGAAAGCATCCGGCTGTTCGTGATAAACGCAGCGTATATCCGCCGTCCTGCCGGGCGGGATATCGACGATCATCCGAATGCATCCGTCCATGCATTCGTACGCGACGACGTCTTGGTTGACTGTAACATCTTTCAAAGAATCGACCTGTGGTTCTTGCTTCACGACTTGGATCCGTCGCGTCATCGCCTCCATGTTTTCGATGCGGAGTTGTTCAGCAAACATCTTCACTATGATCGTTACGCCGTCGGGTCGAATGCTGTAGCTGTGGCAAACGGCGTCCCCGAGAGTCCGCCAACAGAGCTTCCACCGCAAGGATGCAAGCTGTCGGAGGAACTCCGCTAGTTCGCTGCCGTGGCCTCGGAAAAGGTCGTGATGCCCGGCAACGAAGCACGGCTTGCCCAGGATTCCGTCAAATGCAAAGTTTTCAATGCCGTGGTCAATATACCGCCGGGTATAAATCGAGAATCCCCCATACCGAACGATGGCGACACTCCACAGGTCTGCGAGTGTCGTTTCGTTCGACGCGTCATCGGCTGGTGCGACTTCCGTGTTCACTGCCGCGACGAAGCCATGTCGCTTGAGAGCCGACACCGCCTCGGGCGAGAATGCCCCTTGCGGGAAAACCATCACGTTTTCATGATCAAGCGCGGTCTCGTTGAGAAGGGACTGCATCCGACACCTGGCGGTCTTCAGCTTTCTGTCGAGTAGGTCGGCTGAACGGGCTGCAAATTCACTACGGGTGTGATCGCAGCCGTGCACGCAGACGGACAGTTTTTCGCTATTTTTCCGAAAGGCGGCAACGGTGTCGCGATTTGTTCGATGCCAGTTCCATGGAATGAAGGCGATGGTCGTCGCGAACCTCTGCTTGTTGGCCAACTGCAGTAGTTCGCCAAAATCGAGAAAGCCGTACCGTGGCCTCAGGGGTGGATCGTCGATGATCAGGCACGCGTTTGTTTCGGAGGCGGTCCAGCAGACGTCGCGGAACGACCACTTCAGATACATCACGACTGGCACCGCACCGGCGAAACGCTTCTTCACATCAAAATAGGTCGCAGCGCGTTCGCGAATGTCCACCATCGCCAGTGAGGCATCGGCAAAAAAGCGCACGCCGGAATAGGCAAATCCGGCGAACAGGTGTCCCTCGGGCGCCCCGACGATGCTCTGCAATTCGCCACCATCCCGGATGACAAGCGCCGCATCCGCGGCGCCGGGCTCCAGTTGAATCCGCAGGGCCGACATTGGGCCGCACATGTCTGGAAAAGCATCAGTGACGGACACGGTTATTGGCCACGCGTCGATGCCGCGGATGTCCGCCTCCGGGTCTCCCGTGATCTGGCGCAGCAGAGCCCTGCAGGGATCCACAGCTTGAAATCCATAGACGAACACGGAAGCGGCTGCCGCCAACCAAGCCGGAAACGTTCCGGCCTTGCAGGGCTGCAGGGTTTCAGCAAGACAGGGCGCGGAAGTCAGGATGGAGAACTGCGGATGACTTGCCGTCAGCGAGGCTACATTGCCCCCGTTCGCTTCACTGACTGTCAGCGCCGTCCATGGAACTCCGAAAAAATCGAGGATTTCCGCCAGGTTGCAATCGTCGGACGATGGAGTGTCACTGCGGATCAGGAGCGCGATCGAAGAGCCCGTGTCCATGGCGTCGGCGTTCCGTCCTGGGTTGTCGCATCATCCTTCGGCGAGGCCACCGGGCATCCTGCGGATCGTCCGCGACCTCGAGATTGTGCTCCTCTTGGGGAGTCCTATACGAAAGGCCGCCAGGTTTCCACTGAAGGACGGAGGCGAGCGAAGCGCGGGGTATTCCGACCTGTGTACCCCAAAAGAGCGTAGATCATAATCCGTGTTCTTCAGCAGCGTGCGCGCCCAATCGGTTATCTTGAATGAACGCACGCTGAGGCCTTCAAACAGGGAACCAACATGGCGAATAACGCGGAAATTCGGACCGCGAACGGCGGCCCGTCGCTCGCCGTCATCGGTTGCGGCTACTGGGGTGCGAAACACATCCGTGTCAGCTGCGATATACGCAACGCAAGGCTTTCGATGGCCGCTGATCTGCACCCTGACAGATTGGAATATGTCCGTTCACAATATCCTTCTGTCGATGTTTCGCGTGATATCGGCGCGGTGCTGAATAACCCTTCTATCGACGGGGTCATTGTCGCCACCCCTGTGGAGACGCACTTTGAATTGGCGCGGGCGGTGCTCCAGGCCGGAAAGCACGCGCTCGTTGAGAAGCCGTTGGCTATGACGAGCGCGCAATGCCGCGAGTTGAATGCGATCGCCGAAGATCGCAAGCGTGTTCTGATGGTCGGGCACACGTTCGAGTATCACCCGGCGGTGGGCGTCATGCGCCAGATGATCCAGAGCGGCTCTCTCGGCGAGCTTTACTACATTGATTCGCGGCGCCTGAATCTCGGTCTCTACCGGCAGGACGCCAATGTCCTTTGGGACTTGGCGCCGCACGACCTCTCGATCATCTTCTGCCTGCTGGAGGAGGTGCCGCAAACCATCGGCGCCTGGGGTTCCGCGCACGTTCTGCCTGACGTTGAGGACGTTGTTTACGCCAAGATGGGCTTCAAGAGCGGCGCGACCGCCCATGTGCATGTTTCCTGGTTGGACCCGGTCAAGGTGCGCCAGATCACGGTCGTCGGAAGCGATGCGATGCTGGTGTTCGACGACGTGCAGCCGTCCGAGAAAGTGCGCGTTTACCAGAAGCGATTCAGGCCGCAGATTAACGGCGACTCCTACGCCGACTTCCAATCGGCCTATCATCATGGCGACGTGCATATCCCCGCGATATCCAGCAGCGAACCGCTGAAACTCGAGTTACTCGACTTCGTCAATGCGATCATGACCGGGGAACGGCCGCGCGCGGACGGACTGCACGGGCTGCGCGTTGTCGAAGCGCTCGAGGCGGCATCGGCGTGTCTACGGCTCAAGCACAAACACCGTAGCAACGGTAAGGATCAACGGATGTTTCGGCGGCGGAACATGCCGGCGGGAGGTCCCGAAATTGCCGTCGCATGAAGCCACGCGACGGAAGGCGACCCCGCGGGAATTCGGCAAGCGGGCGCTCGACGTCGCGATCGGCGTTCTCGCGATCGTGGTGCTGGCTCCCATCTTCATGGTGGTGTGGATAGCAATCCATCTCGATAGTCCCGGACCAGCGGTCTTTCGCCAACGTCGGATCGGGCGAGACGAGAAACCGTTCAACTGCTTCAAATTCCGGACGCTCCGCCACAACGCCGACGAAAACGTCCATCGCGATGCGATCCGGCGGGCTTGGGCAAAGGAACCCCTCTCGAACGACCCCGATGCCCCATACAAGCTGACAGACGATCCTCGCGTGACGCGCGTGGGGCGTTGGCTGCGGAGAACCAGCCTCGACGAGCTGCCGCAACTTCTCAATGTATTGCGGGGCGAAATGAGCATCGTCGGTCCGCGGCCGGCGATTCCTTATGAACTCGAATACTTCCGGGACTGGCACCATAAACGTCACATTGTGAAGCCCGGCATCACCGGAATTTGCCAGGTGCGCGGCCGGGGTCGTGTCTGCCCCGAGGTAATGCTCGAGATGGATGTCGAATATGCAATGAACTGGACCTTATGGACCGACCTGAAGTTGATTGCGCTGACGCTTCCCGCGGTGCTGCGGGGGCACGGTGCCCGATGAGGTTCTCCAGTGACAGAGACGGATTCTCGTGAGGTTCGACAAATGCACATTCCGTTCGTCGATCTTAAAGCGCAATATGAGACGCTAAAGGACGAGATGGCCGAAGCAATTCGGGACATTCTCGACTCCGCGCAATTCATCGGCGGCGAGGCGGTTGCCTCGTTCGAAAGAGATTTCGCCGCATATTGCCAGGTGCGCCACGCGCGCGGTGTGGCGAGCGGCACGGACGCGCTTCATCTGGCGCTGCGGGCCCTGGATATTGGTCATGGCGACGAGGTGATTACAACCGCTCATACCTTCATCGCCACCGCGGCCGCCATCGTGGCGACGGGTGCGCGGCCCGTGTTCGTCGATATCGATCCAGACACCTACACGATCGATCCCAAGATGATCGAGCGCGCCCTAACGGGTCGTACAAGAGCGATCGTCGCAGTCCACCTCTACGGCCAGCCCGCTGACATGGGTCCAATCAAGGACATCGCACGGCGGCGCGGCCTCTATGTACTAGAGGACGCGGCCCAGGCGCACGGGGCGGAATATCAGGGGGTCCGAACTGGGGCGCTCGGCGATGTCGCATGTTTCTCGTTTTATCCGGCGAAGAACCTCGGGGCCTATGGCGACGGCGGAGCGGTCACTACCAACAGTGCCGCGATCGCCGAGCGGATCGAACGACTGCGTGACCACGGTCGAACCAGCCACTACAGCCACGCCGAGATCGGGTTCAACAGCCGGCTCGATACTCTCCAGGCGGCAATCCTGCAGATCAAGCTGCGGCGCCTGGATGAATGGAACGCCAATCGGCGGCGCGCTGCGGAGTGGTACGCCGTGGAGTTGGCGCAGTCGGGGATCAAGACGCCGTTCGTTCAAAAGGGGTCGACGCACGTCTACCATTTGTATGTGATCGAGACGAACGAGCGGGACGCAATGCGGAACAAGCTCGACCAGGCTGGCGTAGCTACCGGGATCCATTATCCGGTGCCGCTCCACCTACAGCCTGCCCTCGCCCATCTCGGCTACAGGCAGGGCGACTTGCCGTACTGCGAAGCGATGGCCGCTCGATCATTGTCCCTGCCCATGTTCCCCGAGCTCGCACGCGACCAGGTGCGCCGTATCGCCGCGATTGCGCGCGCTGCGGCCGAGCAGGACGGTCACAAGAAATTGCGACGGAAATCAACGTATTCGCCCGCCGCGCTGCGCGCCGAGGCCGGGAAGGAGTGGCGATGAATCGAATCAGTGCATGGGCGGTGGTCGAGACCGAGGCGATCGGTGCGGCCGTGACGATCGCCGAGTTCGCCGTGGTGCGGCCTGATGTTACGATTGGCAACGGGGTGGTCATTCACCCGCATGTCGTGATTGAGAGCGGCGCAAGAATCGGGGACAACGTCGAAATCTTCCCGGGAGCCTATATCGGCAAGGCGCCCAAGGGGGCCGGCGCGTTGTCGCGCGCGCCGCGTTTCGAGGCATGGGTCGATATCGGCGCCGATTGTTCTATCGGACCGCACGCGGTAATCTTCTACGACGTCTCGGTCGGCGCGGGGACCCTGATTGGTGACGGCGCCTCGATCCGTGAACAATCACGGATCGGCTCGAAGACTGTCATCGGACGTTACGTCACGGTCAATTACAACACGCGAATCGGCGATCGCGTCCGGGTGCAGGATCACACCTGGCTGGCGGGCAATATGACGATCGAAGACGACGTGTTCATTTCGGGCTGCGTCGGCACTTCGAACGACAATGCGATCGGCCGCAACGGCTACGACGGTTCGCCCATGCTCGGGCCCCATGTCGCGCGCGGCGCGGCGATCGGCCTGGGAGCCAACCTACTGCCAGGCGTCAGAATCGGCGTTGGCGCCGTCGTCGGCGCCGGTGCGGTGGTGACGAAGGACGTGCCCGACGGTGCGCTCGTGATGGGCGTCCCGGCAGAGATCCGACGACGGCTCAAAGAGGTTCGCGGCGCAGACCAGTGACTCGCTGGCAGTTCGTGCCAAGCGTTGAGGGAACACTAATCGTGAGGATCCTCTGTGTCACCAACATGTATCCGAGTCCGCACAGACCGGGCTCCGGAGCCTTCGTGTGCCAGCAGGTAGAGCAGCTGCGCCGGTTCGGCCACACGGTCGACGTTATCAATATTCTCGGATTCCAGTCCAAGATGAACTATCTGAGGTGCACTCTTGACGTCATGCGAATGACGAGCGCGGAGGCATACGACATCGTCCATGCGCACTACGGTTATTCGGCATATCCTGCAATGTTTCGGTCGCAGGCGCCACTCGTCATCACGCTGCACGGGACTGACGTACTTGGCAAAAATATCTTTGAGAGGCTGTGCACACGGGCTGTGTCGCATTTCGCCGATGCCGTCATAGTCGTTTCGGAGGGGATGCGGAGACGGATTCCGGGAGTCGTAATTCCCTGCGGGGTCGACCTCGACGTATTCAAGCCGTACGATCGCGACAAAGCACGAGCGCGGCTGGGGTGGCCGAAAGACAGGTATATCGTTCTGTTTCCATTTGATCCGGCGCGCCCTGAGAAGAGATACGATCTGGCAAGAGCGTCAGTCGAGCGACTCGTACAGGAGGACGTCGACGCAGAGTTGATGACGGTCGTCAATGTGCCGAACGGCGAAATGCCGTGGTGCTACAGCGCGGCCGACGCCCTGCTTCTCTGCTCGGATTATGAGGGGTCGCCGACCTCTATCAAGGAAGCTCTCGCGTGCAATCGCCCGGTAGTGGCGACGGAGGTAGGCGACGTTGGCGAGCTGTTAAGCGGCATCGCGGGGACGCGGATCTGTCCGCAGGACGCCGGCACGATTGCCCGCAACCTTCGAGAGGTTTTTGACTGGTCGCGGAGCAGCGAGTTCCGGGGGCGAGCGGCAATGGCGAGGTACGACCAGGCGCTCACCGTCGAAAAGATCGTCGGGGTATATGCCGACGTTCTCTCGAACTTCAGGGCAAGGACGGTGGGCAAGCGTTTGCTGCGGAGCGGATGACGACAATGCGACGGCTGGAAGGGTGAACTCTACAAGATCCTCGAAAGCAAATTCAAATTGCCAGAGGATCAACTCAAAGCCTTCCAACGTCGAGAAAGCCTACAGGACAGCAATTCCGCTTGGGAGACTAGCGCGCTGCCCGACATCCTCTGCAGGCGCGGAGCGCAAGACTTTTTGCATAACGTGCAGAAGAAATTCGGTGTCTACAGCTAAGTGCGCCGCCCGTGAGAGGCTCGGAACTTAACAGGGAGTTTTTGCGATGTTGAAGGAAGCGATCATAGGGACGCGAGTCGGCGGCTTCGCACTGTCTCTGCGCGAGCGGGTCGAGTTGTTCAGAGCAGCCGTGCGACAGGATGAATCGCTTGGGCGCATTTCCAACGACAGCACGGCCAGGCGCCTGATCGAGCGCATCTGTGGCGACGGGAAGGCATTCGTCGACGTGGGCGCACATATCGGCTCCGTGGTGGCCGGCGTCCGGCGACACAGCAGCCCGCGCAAAATCATCGCGATCGAGGCCATCCCCGAAAAAGCGGCAGCGCTCCGGCGGCGCTTCCCCGAGATCGAGGTCCACTCTATCGCGGCGGGCGAGCGCGAGGAACTGGCGGCGTTCTTCATCGACCTCAACCGCTCCGGCTATTCGTCGCTCGACAGGACGCTGGGTAGCCGGTCGACCGTTCGCGAGATCCAGGTCCCGGTGCAGCGCCTGGACACGGTGGTCACGGCCACGGATGTCGATGCGATGAAGATCGACGTGGAAGGCGCGGAGCTAGGCGTCCTGCGCGGCGCGGAGAAGCTGATTGCGAGCAGCCGGCCGACGATCATGTTCGAGAGCGGATCGGGTGGGATGTATCCTAAGGCCGACCTGTTCGATTGGCTGGCGCAGCGCGGTTACTGCGTCGTACTGCCGAACCGCGTCGCCCACAACGACCCCGGCCTCGATTTATCGGGGTTCCAGGAAGCACACCTCCTTCCTCAGCGCAGCACGAACTATTTCGCGATCGCCGTCGAGCGCCGCGACGAGATCCGTGATCGGGCGTGTGAGGTGCTGTGATTGGGCGCGCGTGATTCACCTTTCTATTGATGTTTCCACTTTCGAGAGTGGTCGGACACAAATGTCTGCAACGCTGGTACGCTTGGTTGAGATGGTTCCCGCTGTACTAACGCGGTTTCCCACTTCAAACTCCCCTCCTTCGCCTACATTTATGGGCTGAACGCAGAGACTGTGATCGATGGGCTGGAGGAAGAAAACTATGCGGCGAAAGCTGTTCAATGGAGGTGTCGAATTTGGAGGTACCTACAAGTGAGTAAACGGTCCGCAGAATTGCGTGTGGGAATCGCGTCGAGTAAACAGAAGGGCTCAATCGTTTCTTATTCCGCAAACGCGTTGCTTGAGTTTTTGCTCACAATATCATTCTGAAGACGAACATTGGCGACAGACCGCGCACAGAAAGCAATCGGAAATGTCAGGTCAATTCGCCAAGGCGGCAGTGTCTTTCTGATGAGAGGTTCGTTTCTTTCTGATGAGGGGTTAGAGTGAAGCAGGTTCTCAAGGACAGCATGATCCAATTGGCTCATCGGTCCGGGCTAATGCCAACCTTCCGCAGGATTTTTGCTGGTAGGGCAGCTATCCTGATGTTCCATGAGATTCAACAAGATTTTCGCTCGGAATTGACGACCGGGACTTCAGTTGCTCTTTTCGAATATTCACTCAATTGGCTGCGGCAAGAAGGGTGGGAGATTGTCAGTTTCGAGACATGTCTCGAGCGATTGGCCACGGATCCCGGACCGTGCCGCTATGCGGTGCTTACCTTTGACGACGGCTATCGCGACAACCTCGCGACTGCGCTTCCAATCCTCGAGCGAAACAATGCCCCATTCATGATGTACGTTCCCACTGGCGCCCTCACACGAACGCTGCAATCGTGGTGGCTGGGTTTGCGCGAAGTATTTCGCATTGGAGACATGGTTACGATCGATGCGATGGACATGAAGTTCCACTGTCCCGAGTTTCACGAAAAGGTGTCGGGCTTATACAAGGTAATTGAGTGGATTCACCAAGATTATCACCGGGCTGCAATGCTCGCCTCAACGTTCAACAAGGCGGGTATATCGCTATCGGCTTTGAATGAGGCATATTTCCTGAATGAGCGCGAGCTTCAAAAACTCTCGCGGCATCCTCTCGCGTCAATTGGCGGGCACACCGCTTCGCATGCAGCACTGTCGTCCCTGGATGCTCCTGCAGCGCGAGCCGAAATGGCGGATAACCGCTGCTATCTGGAGCAATTGCTGCAGCTTCCGGTTCGGCACTTCGCTTATCCTTACGGCGACTCCAGAGCATGTGGTCCTCGCGAAGCACATCTCGCGAAGGAAATAGGCTTTTCGACCGCAGTAACAACGCGGAATGGGCAAGTATCCGACCGCAACTCAAACCATTTTGCACTTCCTCGCGTCGGCGTTGGGGGGCCATTCGACACGAGGGCCAGGTTCGAGGTTCGCATGAGCGGCATGCAATCGGCGGCGGCCCAAATGCTGCAAATGATAAGCTTTACATCGAGCGCGGTTGAACGTTGAATTTTTCGCTGAACCGCCTCGTTGCGATTTGGACTGAAGCAGGCCGCGTGGGAGAGCGCTGAGATGCGTATACTGCACTTTACTGAATGCATAGGCCGGGGAGGAAAAGAACGACAAATCGTCGAACTTTTGGAGGGGCTTGTCCCTCACCGCGACATAGAGTCATTCGTCGCGGTTACCTATGAGGAGGATGATCAATACGAAATTGACAGCGAACATGCGCAATACATTCCGCTCATTCGGAAAGGCAGGAGGGATTTTCGCCTTTTCAAGAGTTTGTACGATCTGACCTCTGATTTGAAAATTGATATCGTCCACTCGTGGGGCTCGATATGCTCCATTTATGCAGCTCCAGTTGCGAAATTGTGCGGCGCCGCTTTCGTCAATGGCTTTGTGCGGGACGCGCCGCCGCATATGACACTGTGGAATAAGGACTATTTAAGGGGCAAGCTGACTTTTCCGTTTTCAGACATTGTTGTCGCCAATTCGCGCGCAGGCCTGGCTGCCTACGATATTCCCGAACGCAAAGGTGTATGCATCTATAATGGGTTCAATCCTGAAAGACTTTCTAACTTGGTGGACGAGGTCGAGCTTCGCAGCAGCTTGGGAATCGCGACTCCCCACATTGTCGGGATGGTTGCCAACGTCACACCCAAAAAGGACTATGCAATCTTTGTCGAAATGGCCTGCCGCATTTGCCACCTCAGGGACGATGTTACTTTTGTGGCTGTCGGCGACGGTGCAATGATGCGGAAAGTGCACGACAGCGTCCCACCTGAGTATTCGCCGCGGATAAAGTTTCTGGGTCGGCGGAAAGATGTAGAAAGTATCGTCAATGTCTTCACTGTGGGAGTTCTCGTTACCAACAGCCGGGTACACGGGGAAGGCATTTCCAACGCAATTACCGAATGCATGGCATTGGGTAAGCCAATCGTAGCAACAAACGATGGGGGCACTCCCGAATTGGTCCTGGAGGGCCAGACGGGATTTCTTGTGCCGAGCCACGACGCTGGGGTGCTGACCGATCGTGTGCTCAGACTCCTCAATGACCGTGCGCTTGCTAATCAATTCGGTATCGAGGGGCGTCGGCGCGTTGAAACCGCATTCTCGCGCGATGCGATGTGTAACGCCTATCTCCGCCTTTATCGGAGGGTGGCGTATAGGAGGGCGCGCGCGACATGGGAAGGAGCTATTACTAGAGATATGGTCGATTAATCATTCGATCGTATTCCTAGAGACTGTGTTGCAGCGCGCGGGTGAGCGGTTGAGCCGTTGGACACCGCGAGGTGAATAAGCCGCCGTTTGGCGGCTTCGGCCGCCGGTCTTTCTCGATCGCACAGAACGCGACAATGTGCTCTCAGCGCCTCGCTCGTGGCCGGAGCTCGTGAGGAGCGGACGGCGATCAACGGCAAGAACAGCCGGATCGTGATGGTCGGTTGGCGACTGGAAGACCGACATCCTGCATATGGACGAAATGGAGATGACGGGCAGCAGTGGCGGTCCGAACACCGAAGGCCAATCACTCGGGGTCGAAGCAGTAATCTTGTCGTCCGTGAAAAAGTCACCAGGCCGTTGAGTTGAGAGCCGGTTTTTGGCGCCGCTGCGGTTTTGAGATTGCAAGATTCCCTCAAATCAGCAGTCCTGATTGCGTGAAGGGGAGCGATGCGACAGAAGAAGCCGGAGATGGGGAACGGCGATCTGTTTCGCGCACAGGCTCGATAAGACCATCAATCTGAAGCACGAGCCCCGCCCACGACAGCGACATAGGTGATATCGGAGATCCTAAGCAGGTTCGGGCCGTTGATTGGCTAATCTTTGGTTCGATTGGAATAGATCGGCTCGTCGTGGTCGCTGTCGGTGGTGGCGGCATGGCGTCGTCGCCGGCCCGGCTGAACCTTGGCGCCCGGCAGACGCCGTCTTGATATGGGAGCCAAGACGGGAAGCCAATCACGCACTCGTCGCGCTCGGAACTTATGCACCACGCTGACCCATTCAATTTTCTCCGATTGGTAGGTGAATCGCGCATGTTTTCAACGCTATGCTGGCGACGCGGTATACATGCGTATAAAATCACATTTTGAAATTTTTTTCGCCACTTTTGCTTATTAACCCCCACGCCAGCAGTCGGGGGGGCACAATCCCACTGCTTTGAAGTGTGCTCGCGGTCCAGACTGCGATGCATTGAAATCCGCTCGCGGTCCGAGGCTGCGATGCGTTGAAATGTGTTCGCGAAGCCAGTCGCTGCGAGCATGCAGTATGTCGCGCGTCATCGCATGCGCGGCAGTGGAATTCCCTCGTCAACATCAACGATACGAGAAACAACTTCTCGATGGAGGCCTGAATTGGATACGACCGGCACGATCACGAATTTCAAGACCACGCCTGGAACCTACTTTCTTATCGGTGGCGACTCCTACGAAGTTGAGACGGAGGGTAGGAGCTACAGTATAACCAACCCCGACCCGCAGACCCTGCGGTTCGAGCTCCGCCAGGGCGAAAATTGGGCAGCGGGTGCTGATGGCTCATACGTTGATCGCTCTGAAATTCAAAATGCCTCGACGGGCGTCAAGACCAGCTGGGGTGCATATATGCCGGCCGGTACTCCGATTGGCATCGACTATCAGTTGATGGTGGAGGCCAATGGGCCCAATGGGTCATTTGTTAACACTCAGAACAGCTCGAATGGCTGGTTTATCGTCGGTCAAATGCACAATGACGACGTTACGGGCGGCGTGGGGACCTCACCGCCGTTCGCGGTCCAGATGGACGGCGACCATCTGCAAATTGTCGCCCGCTATGTTCTGCCCGGTGGGAATCCCAGTAATTCGTCTTCCGATCTCCACATGATGACTCTGTGGACCGATCCGAATCCGATTGTGCCGGGCCGATATTACGACATCAATATCCAGTCCAATGTCTCGAACAGCGGCGGCGGGTATTTGGACGTCTCGATCGACGGCAAACAGGTGGTGGATTATTCCGGCCCGCTCGGCTATGGGGACGGCACCTACTGGGAATATGGCATCTATCGGTCGACGGCGCCCGAGACGACTGCCGTCGATTTTCGCAACATGACGCTGGTCACTGGATCGCAGGCGATCGGCTGGCAGGGTGCTGGCGGCACGACGCCGACGCAGCCAACCACGCCGACGACACCGATTACGCCGCCAAACGTCGCGCCGTCGGTGACGCAGGTCTCCGCTTCACCGGGGACGGGAATCGCAGATAACGGCGACACCATCACAATGACGCTCGGCTTCAGCGAGGCCGTGACCGTCACCGGCACGCCGACGCTGTCGCTCAACGATGGCGCGACCGCCACCTATGTGGGCGGGTCCGGGACGAGTGCGCTCACCTTCAAAACGACCGTCGCACCGACTGACAAGGACACGTCGGCGCTTGCGATCACCGGGGTCAATCTTGCGAGCGGCGCCAGCATCAAGGATACTTCCGGTCTTGCGGCGAACCTCTCGGGTGCGGTGAAGACGTTCACCGGTCTGCAGATCGATGCGACCCCGACGACGCCAACGTCCCCAACCACGCCAACCACCCCAACTGCGCCAACCACGCCGGTAAACCTGGCGCCGACGGTGACGCAGGCGTCCGCTTCACCGGGGACGGGAATCGCAGATAACGGCGACACCATCACAATGACGCTCGGCTTCAGCGAGGCCGTGACCGTCACCGGCACGCCGACGCTGTCGCTTAACGATGGCGGAAAGGCCACCTATGTCAGTGGCTCAGGCACGAGCTCGCTCATCTTCAAGAACACTGTTGCGTCGACTGACCAGGACACCTCGGCGCTCGCCATCACGGGAGTCAATCTTCCGACCGGCGCGAGCATCAAGGATTCAGGCGGGCTCGCGGCGAACCTTTCGGGCGCGGTGAAGACGTTCTCCGGTCTTCAGATCGATGCGACCCCGGCGACGCCGACGTCCCCAACCACTCCGACGTCCCCAACGGCGCCGACGACTCCAACGACGCCAACCACCCCAACGGCCCCGTCAGCGATCGCGCCGGTCCTCACCGTCGCGGACGATTCGCTCAAGGTGTACGGCAGAGGTGGTACGGTCGACCTGGGAGTCGGCGTGACAACGACCGACCCCAACGATAACGTGACCGTCAACATCAGGGGGTTGCCGAAGTACGAGTCGATCACCTCCGCACTCGATGGTCAGACGTTCAGGGGAAGGGACATCACCCTGACGGCCGCGCAGGTCGAGAGCGGACTGACTCTGACATCGAACTACAGGGGCGGAGGTCATCCCGTCGCAGAGCTCTCGCTGACGGCAAGCGCGAAGGACCCGGTCACCGGCGCTGTGGCGACGGCCGCGCCGCAGACCATCATCGTGACGGATCCGCGGCCTGCGGCCACGACGACAACGACCACGACGTCGCCGCAGACCACCAGCGTGACCAGTCCTCCGGCTTCGACCTCGACGAGCGCAGGGTTCCTGGCGAACCAGGGCTTTGAGCGGCTGCAGCAACATGTGGAGTCGTTCACCAGCACGCTGGCAACCGGTAGGCCGCAGGCGTTCGTGACGGATCCTCAGCTCGCGACGGGTACGACCACGGCGTCCCTGGCAAGCCAGAGCTTTGCGCTGCTGAACCAATATCTGGCCGGTAACACCGGCCGGGTCGACTCCGGGCAGATCGTGTCAGCCGTGTCGCAAGCGGCCGGTTGGGCGCAGGACGCTATCCTGACCAGACCGCACTGATCCCCTCCCGCACCCGGGCGCATCAGCACCCGGGTGCGGCACCATCAAAGTTTGGGAATGCAGAGAAGGAACATCACACGCGGCCGGTAGCCGCGAAGGGTTGAGTTAAAACATTATGGCGATGCAGAATGGGAATGCCCACGCCGCAGACCATGGGCTTCGAGCCCTGGCTCTGTTCCTGCGCCTTCATGGCGTCCACGCCGAGCCCGAGCAGCTCCGCGATAGCTGTGGAAGCAGCACAATAGGTATCCGCGCCCTGCTTCGTTGCGCGCGCGAGTTTGGAGTCAAGGTCCGTTCACGAACGACGCATTGGAAGCGACTTGCGAGCATCCAGCTGCCTGGGATCGCATCTTTGCACGACGGCGGGTTTCTGCTTCTCGGCAAGGTCGACGACAACGGGGCGCTCGTGCTCCATCCGACTGCGTCGCGTCCGCAGCTGATGACGCGCGCGGAATTCGAGGAGATCTGGGACGGCCGCTTGATCCTGACGGGATCGCAGAACGTCATCAATCGGGTGCTCCATGCCCTCGCTGACATGAGTGTCACCGTGCGTGGTCTGGCGCGCCGCGCCGTCGCCCCCGTAACACGCGCTCGCGATACCGTAATGCAGGCCTGCAATTCATTGATGCGTGCGTGCTTCAGCGAACGAAGCGATATGGCCCTCCAGGCGGCCAGAACCGACTTCGAGGCTGCGAGCATCGTGCCTCAGAGCGAGGACGAGTCTGGGCTCGTGGCAGTGGCAATCCTGTTACGATGCCATGGCATTGCGGCCGATCCTGAACAGATCCGGCATCGCATGGGCGCGGCCAAGCTGGGTGTTACCGAAATTCTGCGCTGCGCCAAGGAATTCGGGCTGAAAGCTCGGGCACAGAAGTCGAACTGGAGCAGGCTTGCGGTCACACCGCTGCCGGGCATCGCCCTGCTGCGCGACGGCGGCTTCCTGATCCTCGGCCAGGTCGTCGACGACAAGCTTATGGTTCAGCGCCCATTGTCTCCCCGGCCCGAAACAATGACGCAGGCCGAGCTTGAGGCAATCTGGGGCGGCGACATCATCCTGATGACGCGGCGCGCGTCCCTGACCGATCTCTCCCGCCGCTTCGATATCGGCTGGTTTGTCGGCGCGGTCCACAAGTATCGCCGTCTTCTCAGCGAAGTGCTGGTCGCGTCGTTCTTCCTTCAGTTCTTTGCCCTTATCTCACCGCTGTTTTTCCAGGTGGTCATCGACAAGGTGCTCGTGCATCGAAGCATGAGTACGCTCGACGTTCTGATCATAGGCCTTGTCGCGCTGACCGTGTTCGAGGCCATTCTCGAAACGCTGCGCGTCTATCTGTTCGCGCACACCACGAACCGCATCGATGTCGAACTCGGCGCCCGGCTGTTTCGTCACCTGATGGCGCTACCGATCGCGTATTTCCAGGCCCGCCGGGTCGGCGATTCGGTCGCGCGCGTCCGCGAACTGGAGAATATCCGTCAGTTCCTGACGAGCTCGGCGCTTACGCTCGTCATCGATCTGTTGTTCACCGTCGTCTTCCTTGCAGTGATGTTCTACTACTCGACGACATTGACGCTTATCGTTCTGGCGTCATTCCCGTTCTACATCGGCATTTCCGTGTTCGCTGCGCCGCTGTTTCGCCGGCGCCTCGATGAGAAGTTCAATCGGGGCTCCGAGAACCAGGCCTTCCTGGTCGAGAGCGTCACGGGCGTCGAGACGCTGAAGGCCATGGCGGTCGAGCCGCAGATGCAGCGCCGGTGGGAGGAGCAGCTCGCCGGCTATGTAAGCGCCAGCTTCCGCGTGCTTAGCCTGAACAATACGGCAAGCCAGGCGGTCCAGATGATCAACAAGCTGGTCGTCGCGGCAACGCTTTACTTCGGCGCGAGACTTGTGATCGGTGGTGATCTCACCGTCGGCGAGCTCGTCGCGTTCAACATGCTGGCCGCACGTGTGAGCACGCCGGTGCTGCGTCTCGCCCAGATGTGGCAGGATTTCCATCAGGCCCGTCTGTCAGTCGACCGCCTCGGTGACATCCTCAACACCATCCCGGAGCCGAGCTTCAGTCCCGGCCGCGCCGCACTGCCGCCGATCCGCGGGCAGATCACGTTCGATCACGCGACGTTCCGCTACCGCATCGACGGCCCCGA
This sequence comes from Bradyrhizobium algeriense, assembly GCF_036924595.1. Taxonomy (NCBI): domain Bacteria; kingdom Pseudomonadati; phylum Pseudomonadota; class Alphaproteobacteria; order Hyphomicrobiales; family Nitrobacteraceae; genus Bradyrhizobium; species Bradyrhizobium algeriense. The sequence continues at coordinate 3,884,057 of NZ_JAZHRV010000001.1, forward strand.
GGTGCTGCACAACGTGTCATTCAGCGTCCAACCCGGCCAGGTCGTCGGCATCGTCGGCTCGTCCGGCTCGGGCAAGAGCACCATCACCAAGCTGATCCAGCGTCTCTATGTGCCGGAGAGCGGACGCGTGCTGGTCGACGGCGTCGATCTCGCGATGGTCGATCTGACCTGGCTGCGGCGCCAGATTGGCGTCGTCCTTCAGGAGAACGTGCTGTTCAACCGCTCGATTCGCGAGAACATCGCGCTGGCCGATCCGACGATGTCGATGGAGCGCGTCATCGAGGCGGCATCGCTCGCCGGCGCTCACGACTTCATCCTGGAACTGCCCGAGGGTTACGACACCGTCGTCGGGGAACGCGGCAGCAGCCTGTCGGGCGGGCAACGCCAGCGTGTCGCGATCGCACGCGCGCTCATTACCGACCCGCGCATCCTCATCCTCGACGAGGCCACCAGCGCGCTCGATTACGAAAGCGAGCGTGCCATCCAGCAGAACATGAAGCGAATTGCCGCCGGCCGGACCGTGTTCGTCATCGCCCATCGGCTCTCGACCGTGCGCAATGCGAACCGGATCATCACGCTCGAGCATGGCCGCATCGTCGAGGACGGCAGCCATGATGAGCTGATCCGCTCGAACGGGCGTTACGCAAACCTCCATTATCTGCAGGCCGGTATCCATGACATCCGCTAGCCGAAACATCGTCCCGTTTCCGAAAACCCCGGCTCCGGCTCGCCGCCGCGAGCAGGAAATCGCGTTCCTGCCAGCGGCGCTCGAGATCACTGAAACGCCGCCGTCGCCGATCGGGCGCGCGATCGGCGCGAGCATCATCGCGGTCTTCTGCTTCGCGGTGGCGTGGGCGTCATTCGGCAGCGTCGATATCGTCGCCACCGCAACCGGCAAGATCGTGCCGGGCGGGCGCACCAAGCTGATCCAGCCGTTCGAGACGGGCGTCGTCCGTGCCATCCACGTCCGCGACGGGCAGACCGTAAAAGCTGGCGACACTCTTATCGAACTCGACCCGACGATGACGGAAGCCGACAACGAACGCCAGAAGAGCGATTTCCTGGCGGCCGAACTCGAAGCCGCCCGGCTGCGCGCCGGGCTCGCAGAGGATCCGCTTGCCGCCTTCCGGCCACCGCAGAGCGCAAGCGCCGCGGAGATCGAGATGCATCGTCAGTTCCTGATCAGCCAGCGCGCCGAACAGAATGCCAAGCTCGCCGAGATCGAACGCCAGCAGGGCCAGAAGGAAGCAGAGCGGGCGACCACTTCAGCGAGCGTCGCGAAGCTGCAGGCGACGATACCGGTGCTGCAGGAGCGCGTGGACATCCGCAAGAATCTGGTGGACAAGGCATTGGCTTCGAAGGTCGTCTATCTTTCCGAATACCAGGAACTGGTCGGCCTTCAGCAGGACCTCCTGCTGCAGCAGAGCCGACTGCGCGAAGCCGATGCCGCGATCGCGTTACTGAAGGAAACGAGGGAAAAGACGGCCGCGGAGTATCGGCGCTCGACCTATGACGCGCTCGCGAAAGCCGAGCAGAAAACTGCGAGCGCTGCACAGGAGGTGATCAAGGCGGAACGGCGCACGAAACTCCAGCGTTTGGCCGCGCCGGTCGACGGCGTCGTGCAACAGCTCGCCGTTCATACCGTGGGAGGCGTGGTAACGCCTGCTCAGGCGCTCGCCGTGGTGGTTCCGAGCGAGAGCCAGCTCGAGATCGAGGCCATGCTTTCCAACCGCGACATCGGATTCGTGCATCCGGGACAAAAAGCGGAGATCAAGGTCGATACATTTAACTTCACGCGCTACGGGCTTCTTCATGGAGAAGTGCTCAGCGTTTCGTCCGATGCCATCACGCGCGACAGGCAACAGGGCACTTCGAATGACCGGGCTATGGGCGCGGCAACGAACAGCAGCGAGCCGAAAGGTCAGGAGCTGGAATATGCTGCTCGTGTCTCGCTCGACCGCGCGGCCATGCAGGTAGACGAGAAACTCGTCAAGCTTGGGCCCGGGATGGCCGTGACGGTTGAGATCAAGACCGGCTCGCGCACCATGATGAGCTACCTGCTCTCGCCGCTGGCAAGGTACAAGCAGGAGGCTTTGCGGGAACGATAGAGCATCGATGAGCGTTGCGGGTAACTGGAGACGGCCCCGGCCAGCTAACCGACCTGGCCGTCTCCGCTCCCGCTAGCTTGCGCCCCTCTTCATCCCAAAGGGCGCGGGGGTCGCTATTCATCGCGAGCCCCCCGCCTCGCTCAGGGCTTTACGTAGGACCACCCTTTTTCCTGCAGCTCCATCACGTGCACCACGCCTGATTTCACCACCTGGGCCTGAGCAACAATTGGGATGTCCTTGTTCTCGGCCTTGTGCATTCTTTCCTGGGTGTTGCCGCAGGCCTTGAACGATATCTCCGGCCTACTCAGCGCCATCTCCTCAATACGGGCCTTTACCGGCGAAGTATCATCACGCAGCATATGCAGGCCGGGCCCGAACGTGACCACCTCGATTTTTACGTTCTCACTGAGATCCTTGTAGTATTGCGCAACGTTCGTTGCGTTGTTGAGCGCAAGATTCATCGCGGCGGGGTCATTCGTGTTCACCTGCAAAACTAGACGATGCACCTTGGAGTCGGATGCAAGCCGAGCGTTCGCGGCGAGAACGGACCGTTCCCGTTTATGCGTGATGGCTTTACTACGTGTGGTGGCTTTACGCGGGGCGGCAGCTCTTTCTGCGACGCGCGTCTGGTACAGAGTGGGATACGTCGTTGTGGGCACCCAGTAGCGTCCGCCCTGCTCCGCCGCAGCGAACGACGGGACGAATAAGACTGTTATGGCTCCTATGGTGGTTACGCTTGCAATATGTTGAAACATGTTCATCGGGCTCTCCTATGTACAAACTTCATCGGACACCATCACCTGTTCGGCTTCGCGATCGGGTGTGACCATTTGCACGCAACAGTCATCTTCGCGCGCACCGCCTCCCACCCGCGGAGCGAAAACGTTCCGTCCAGCGCGCCTCCCGTGCGAGGTACAAGGTGGACGCTGAGGCTTCCCATGTCTGGAAGGGATTGCAGCAAGCCAATCACGTCCCCTCCGAACGCGACCCCGGCTCCGGACGCTGGCAGCGCTGCCGCGGCCCGCACCTGCTGACCATCGTTAACACGATAGGAAATCGCGTAGTCGCCGCCGCGGCCGGAGATGCCGGGCCCCGCGACGACCAATTCGGTCCGCCCTCCGCGGCAACGAATTGAAAGCTTCATTTCGGCTTGGGCTGCACCATTGCCCGATGCGGTCGTCGCGGTGATCAACGATGAATAGTCAACTGGCGAGGTTGTTTGGCTGACGATCCAGTTGTCTCCTTGGGAGGCCACCTGATGCGCAGCAGCAATCGGCCGAGACACCTGGGCGGGGCACTCCGGCCCTTCGGCGCGCTCCATCGAATTGCAGTCGCGAAGCTGCGCCGCAGGATCTACGGCCCCTTGCGTCCAGGCAATCCCGCTTGTGAGCGCGATTCCAACTGCAATTGGGATGGCCGCGCCTCTCATTGCGATGCATGCGTTGCGCGCTGCTGGCGTTCGAGCCAGGCTTGCGCCGCCGGGAAGCGCACGAGGCCAGGAACCGTCGCCGCGAGATTGATCGATTTCCACTTCGGATCGAAGCCAGGCTCCTGCAGCTTGCCGATCCGCGAGAACAGATGATCGACGAAACGCGCGATGCGCTGAAAGCGGTTCGATTTGGCGGGAAAATTGAAGGCAACAAGAGCGGTCGGAACGGCAATCGTGGTTACACGTTCGCCCGGCTTGATCAGATTGGGATAGTCCGTGGCATCCAGCGCGGCGGGCAGGTAATAGTCCTCGAACTTGCTGTCATAGGAAATCGGCAGGAACTTGAATCCTGGCTCCCAACGGCCACGCACGAAAGCATCGACCGGCTTCGAGGTAATGAAGACGACAGCCGCCATCTCGCCCTTACGCATCTGCTCGAGCGCGACCTGATGCGGGATGAACGTCTTTTCCACCTCGAGGCCGAGCCGACTGAAGATCAATGGGCCCGAATAGGCCGCCGCGGTACCCTGGGTATTGAAGTTGACTTTCTTGCCGACGAGATCGTTCAGACCCTGAATCTCGGGACGAACGAAGATATGAAGTTCGGACGGGAATAGATTCAGGATGTAGGCAAGCCGCTGCTGAATATCGGGCACCTGGCTCTTGTATTCCTCCAGGACGTCCGAATTGATGATCGCGGCATCGATGCCGCGCAAATAGAGCAGTGAATTCACATTTTCCGTAGCGCCGCGCGTCACGACCGGCAGAACGTGCAGATTGTTTCCGTCATCGACGACACGGGCGATCTCCGCCGCCAGGCGGATTGGCGCTCCCTCGAGAAGGCCTCCTGCAACACCGACCGTCCAGGCGTTCATCGCCACTTGCGGCTTTTGCCGCGGAACCTCGCGAGGCAACGGGCGAACGCCTTGCATCCGGGCATTTTGAGTCTGGGCGTCCGCAGCGAACGGCTGAATAGTTGCGGCCAACGAGGCCAATGCCATGAGCAAAAGTCGCGGAGCTAAACCAAAGGACCAGTTCATCAGCCCCTTCCTTTCCAAGCTTTGAAGGCGCTGCCCTGTGCTACGGATGTAGCGCCGCCATCCGAGCCTTCGTCGCGCGTTGCTCATCCGCCGCCGCGTATCGCGCCTGATCCGGGAAAGCCTGCGGTTGGGACGCCCACGTCATCACGACGACAGCGGCAGCGGTCCACACGGGCGCCGCTCGTCCCTCCACTCGCAGGCGCATCATTGTGTTCTGGGCAAATAGCGTCCTGTCCGAATCGATGCGCGACGTGCCCGAGATCTCGTAGGCGACAGCTACGTCATCCTTGCCTAGGATTGACCTGTTTTTCATTGGGCGACCCATCTGCCATCAACCGCCGCACGGTGAGATGGCCTTTTCAATGCGTCATCACGCACCTTATGCACTTCGCTTGCCCGCTGCTGGGAAACTCTTAAGGGGTACATCCAAGGAAGCGGCTTCCAGCATCAGGCGACGCGATGGCCAACCAGATCGAGAGCTTGACTTCAGTAACCACCGTAGGTCGGCTGGAAGCGCACAGTAAGACGTAGCCCCCTGCATGAGAAAATCCGGAACGTTTTCGATTGAACCTGTCGTTTCCTAATTCCCGTATTCTTTGCTGCGCGGGAGGCTGCACGAGTTTTCGATAACTGGCTTCCATTCAAAGGGGCACGAAATGCGGTGCACCGCGAAGGCGCATGCCTGCCGTCGCGGCGTCAGGCGGTGTTGCCGGCGTCCACGGTCAGAACAGTGCCGGTGATGTTCCGGCCGCCTTCTCCCAGGAGATATTCGACCATGGAAGCGACGTCATCGGCTTCGGGCAAGCGGCGCAACGCACTGCGGCCGGCGATGCGCCGGCGGCCGTCGTCGTCTAGGGACTTTGTCAATTCGGTGTCGACGAAGCCGGGCGCGATCGCGTTCACGGTGATGTCGAGCTTGCCGACTTCGCGGGCCAGCGAACGGGTAAAGCCGCCGGCCGCGGCCTTGGACGCGGCGTAGACGGACAGGCCGTTGTAGCCGGTCGAGGCGATGATGGAGGAGATGTTGACGATGCGCCCGGCGCCGTCGGCCATCATATGGCGCACCACGTATTTGGTCAGAACGATCGGCGACAGCACGTTCAGACGGATCAACGCCTCGATCTCGGAATTGCGCATATTGGCCAGCAGTCCTTCGGTGCCGATCCCGGCATTGTTGACAAGGCCGTAGATCGCGCCGAAGGCGTCGCGCAGTTCCTTCACGAAGGCGGGAATCTTGTCTGTTTGGCCGAGATCGAACGCCCTGAAGTGCAGGCGGTCCGCGCCCGCCTCGCGGATGGCCCGTTCCAGATCCTCGCTCTCGCGGCGCGCGGCCGCGATCACCTTGTAGTCGCCGGATGCGACGAGCCTGCGCGCAATCGCAAGCCCGATGCCGCGGCTGCCGCCGGTGACGAGAACGTTACGCATCGGCCCGCGCCAGTTTTCCCGCTGTGGTGACGTCGAGGCGTTCGACGAACCGGATCACCGCAGGCACCTTGTATGCCGCCAGCGAGTCCTTGCACCGGCCGAGAATCTCCGTGCGGATCGTTTCCTGGCGACCCGCATCAGCGCCGTCGGCGAGGACGATGTCGGCGACCACGATGGCGCCGGTGATCGGGCTCTTGCGCGACCGCGCGCGCGACATCCGCACCGACTCGTGTCCATTGATCACGGCCTCGACCTCCTCGGGATGGACCTTCAGCCCGCCGATGTTGATGATGCCGCCGCGCCGTCCGACGAAGTGGTAACGATCGCCGCGCAGCTCGATCATGTCGCCGGTGTCGACGAAGCCCTCGGCATCGGCGAGCGGTGGCGCGTCGGCGCCGATATAGGCGTGCGCCGCGCGATGGGAGCGGATCCGGAGCGATCCGTCGACGACCTTCATTTCGACGCCGTCGCGGTTCCGCCCGACAAAGTCGGCGGGAAAACCCTCGCGCCCATCGTCGACCGCGAAACCGACCCCGGCCTCGGTGGAAGCATAGGCATGGCCGATCGACGCATGCGGAAACGCACGGGCCAGGCCGTCGAGCACGGCCTGGTCGGCGATCTCGCCTGACAGACGGACATAGCGCGGCGAGAAGTTCGCTGCAGCACCGCTCATCAGGAGCTTGCGCCAGTGCGACGGCGTCCCGGAGATGTGCGTGACGCCGCCCGCGCGCAGCCGTGCCACGTAATCCGCAATGGCTTCTCCGGGCTCCGACAGCACCATTGATCCGCCGCCGATCACGGCGCGCAGCAATATCTGCAGGCCGCCATAGCGGCGGATGTCGTAGAACGTCGCCCAGGCCGCATTCGGGTGGCGCGCAGCCCCTTCGGCGATGATTGCGCCGGCCAGTCCATCGAGCGTATGTCCGACGATCTTGGGCGGCCCTGATGTGCCCGAGGTCAGCATCAGCCATTCTGTCGCGCGCTCGGTCTTCCATGGCACCACCGCAGGATCGGGCAGACCGACGCCGACGACCAAATATTTGCCGGCATCGCATCGGTCCGGCCGGTCGGTGACGATGGCGTCGATCTCGGCATCCGCAAGCAGCGCCTGGATGTGATCCGGATCGAGGTCGGGCGGGCACAGAAGCATGCGGCGGGCGACACCGTCGAGCTCGATCATGGCGAGCGCGGACTGCAGCTGCCCCGACGCCGCAAGCAGCACCGATCGGCCGGAGAGCTCGCGAGATCGGCCGATCAGACAGCTGTGCCCGCGAATGTCGGTCAGCGATACGCTGTGCCGGGCATCGGAAATCGTACGACCCTTCAGCTCCGGGCCGAGATATTCGCGCAACGCGAAGGTCTCAGGCGGGGACATTCTCGTACACTCTGACGAATTCGCCGACAGTCGATGGGAAGGCGGCATCCTCGGCAATGGTGAACGGATCGATCCCGAGATCGTCCTCCAGCCGCGCGACCAGGATAGCGAACGCCAGCGAATCGAAGCCGGTGTCGTGAAGTGATAGATCGTCCTGCAGCGGCGGGAGCGTGACCTTCTGTTCTTCGGCGATCTGCTGCATCGCCGAGAAAATCCTTGACCTCACTGACATGGAACACCTCACCTCTCAAGAAAAACGGCTTGCGAGCCGACGTTAAAACCTGACTGCGCCCTCCACGATGCGCGCGTAGACGGCGCGGTTGATCGGACAATAGTCGCCGGTCGCCGGATCACGCAGGAACAGCGGATCGGCCACGACCGAGGGATCAAATCCCTCGCGGATCAGCCGCTGCTTGTTCTGTTTGAAGGACTCGGTGGCGTCGAGCGCGCGGCAGAACCTGACGAAGACCGGGTGCGAATAGACCGGAAGCCGGCGCGCCAGGTGTTCCGCGAATATCCTGAAATCGAACTCTTGGTCTACTACCAAAGCCACCATGCCGGCGCGGCCATCGGCACCGGGAATAGCGACCCCGTAGGTCGAGGCATCGAGAACGCCGGGGCAGCAGTCCCTGATCGCGTCGTTCACCTCGCTGGTCGCGACGTTCTCGCCCTTCCAGCGGAACGTGTCGCCGACCCGGTCGACAAAATGGAAGTAGCCCTGTTCGTCGCACAGCATGAGATCGCCCGTGCGGAACCAGGCATCGCCTTCGGCAAAGACGTCGCGCAGCACCTTCTTCTCGGTCTCGGCCGGATCGGTGTAGCCCTCGAAGGGGCCGCCGCCCCGATCTGCTGTGCCGATGCGCCCGACCGCCTCACCGATCTCGCCGTGGGCGCAGGCGATGCAAAGCCCATCCTCGCCGCGGACCGGGCTGCCGCTGTCGGCATCGAGCTTCACGATCGAGGCGGGAAAGCGATGCGCCAGCAGCGGCGGGATTCGGCCAATCGCGCCGGGTTTTCCCTCGACGTTGAACAGCGAAAAATTGCCGTCCGTCGCGGCGTAGAATTCGAGGATATGAGGAATCGCAAACTGCCCGGCAAATGCCTCCCAAATGTCGCCGCGCAACCCGTTGCCGACTGCCAGCCGCAGCCTGTGTCTTGCTCTTGGCCCGGACGGCGGCGCCTTCAGCAAGTAGCGGCAGAGCTCGCCGATATATTGGAAGACGGTGCAGTCGAAACGCGCGATGTCGTCCCAGAAGTTCGTTGCGGAGAATTTCTCCGCGATCACCACCGAACCGCCCGCGCGAAGCATGCTGCAGGGCGCGGCGACACCACCCACGGAATGGTGGAGCGGCAGGCAATCGTAGAGACGGTCGTCCACGGAAGCGTCAGTGAGCCCGGCAAACCACCCTCCCCAGCTGAGAATGCGGCGATGACTGACGTTCGCCGCCTTCGGCAGCCCCGTGGTGCCCGAGGTGAAGATGAGAAGCGCGCGTCCATCGATCGTGACGTGGCCGCGTTCGGCGGAGGACAGCGGGCGGGTGTCCGCGGCCGCGAGCGCCGCATCCAGATCGGCGCCTGCGCCGCCGACACCGAGACCCCAGGTTGGCGGCACACGATCCAGATGCGGACATGCGGTCTCGAACGCATCCCCGCACTCGGCGGCAAGGATGATATGATCGGCGCGTGCGAGATCGATGCAGTGGGCGAGCGACGGTCCGACCAGCCTGGTGTTGATCAGCGCCACCGTGCCGCCGACCCTGCTGATACCGAGCCAGCAGGCGAGATAGTCCGGCCGGTTCGGCATCAGAAGGCAAACGGTGCGGCCGGTACGGATGCCGAGGCTCAGTGCCCAGCGCGCATATCGGTTGGCCCGCGCGGCGAGTTCCCCGTAGGTGAAGGATTGGCCATCCGAGAGCAAAGCGGGGCGCCCGGGTTGCCGCTGCGCCCAGTCTTCCACGACGTCAGCGAACAGTCGATGCGGCTCGGCCTCGATCTGCGAGATCAATTCGATGGCCTTCAGCCAGGTTTTGGCGACGGAGGGCCTGCGCCGCGGAGCGCCACTTCCAGTCGCCCGCTGGATCACCCCTGCTTCCATGACCTGACCATGCAGATGAGTTTGATCGATGTCGGCGCGGACAGCCTCCCGAAGCGCTTCATCCCGCTCCGGGTCCGAGCTGGTTGAGTATCAGCCGCTCCAGCGTCTTCACCGATTGGAAATTCTCGGGCGTAATCTCGGGTTGAGGAAGGGTGAGATCGAACTCGGCTTCGACCTTGAGCATTAGGGCGACCATATCCATCGAGTCCAGTCCGATATCTACCAACCGCGACTCCGGGTGGACATCCGCGGTGATCGCGTTCTGCTCAAGGACGCTCCTGACGACGAAAAGAACACGGTCTTGAACGCTGGCGCTTAAGTATTGCATTTCAACCCCATACATCGCGTGAAATGGCACGATCGTCGTCGATGCGAAGATAGCTGACTGCAACCCAGGTCAATAGCTCTACTTCGGAGGTACCTCGCTCGGAAGCGCATTGCTCATCGATATCCACCTTTGCGCCGCCGACTCCGCAGCCACGGTCGGTTAGATTGCCGCCCTCGGTTAGATTGCCGCCCTCGAATTCGCGCGGAAATCATCTCAACGCGGTGCGGGTCGTCCAACCATCAGGGGCGGGTCGTCCGACCATTAGATGGGAGGCTTTGGGCCATGAACGTGCAGGAAGTCCAGTTCCGCAACTTCGCCCCGGAAACCAGCCGAGTACAATTCAGTTCCGACCGCGCCTCGTTCCAGCAGCGGACGGCTGTCGTCGCAGAGGCGGCGGCGACGGAGGTCGAAGCGGTGGACCGTGAGGCGCGCTTCCCGCGGAAGGCCATCGACGCGGCGCGCAAGCAGAGGCTTCTGGGCACCCAGATCCCGATCGAATTCGGCGGAGACGGCGCATCGATGTCTGACGTAACCGACATGTGTTACGCGCTCGGCCGCGCCTGTGCGTCGGCCGGGATGATCTTCGCGATGCATCAGACCAAGGTCGCGTGTCTTGTCCGCCACGGTGGGGGCAGCGCTTGGCACGAAAAACTGATGCGCCGCGTGGCGACCGAACAGCTGCTGCTGGCGTCGTCGACCACGGAAGGCCAGAACGGCGGGAACATCCGCTTCAGCTCGGCGGCCGTGGAGCGCGCCGGTACCGAGATCTCGCTGCTGCGCGACGCGACGGTCATTTCCTACGGCGCCGAGGCAGACGGCATCGTCACCATCGCCCGCCGTGCAGACGAGGCCGCCGGATCCGACCAAGTGATGCTCGCCATCACCCGGGACGACTATTCGCTGGAGCCCACTCTCGCATGGGAAACACTCGGCATGCGAGGAACTTGCAGCGCCGGCTTCAAGCTGAACTTCAAGGGCACCGCGGAACAGATATTCCCCGTGCCTTACGACAGGATCCATGCGCAAACGATGACGCCGGTCGCCCACCTGTGCTGGTCGTCGGTCTGGGCGGGAATTGCGGCCGCCGCGGTGGATCGCGCGCAGCTATTCATCCGCAAGGCCGCCCGTGGATCGGGCGGCAACATGCCTCCCGGCGCGTCACATTTTACCGCCGCCAAGATGACGCTGACGAAACTGCGCGCCATCATCACCGCGAATCTCGAGTCCTATGCGGCCCGCGAACAGGACGAGCGCGCGCTGTCGTCCATCGACTTTCAGTCCTCGATCAACCTTCTCAAGGTGGAGGCCTCCGAGCTCGCCGTCGCGGCCGTGCTGCATGCGATGCGCGCCTGCGGCCTGTCCGGCTACCGCAACGACACCGACGTCAGCATTGGCCGCCACCTCCGCGACGTGCTTTCAGCTCCAATCATGATCAACAACGACCGCATCCTCGCCAGCATGGGTAGCGCCACGCTGATGAGCGCCGTCCCGGTGTCGCTGCGCGATTGATTTTCTCCTCGAAGGAATGGGGCTCGATATGAACGTGGCCATGTTTGCCGCCGCACCGGTTGAACCCGCCGATCCGCTGGACCATCTCGCCGATGTGCTGTTCCACCGGATGGGCTCTCCGGGGATCTATGCCCGCACCGCACTCTATGAAGACATCGTGGAGCGGCTTGCGGCGCTGATCACGCGGTATCGCGAACCAGACGCCGAGGTGATGCGCTTCCCTCCCGTCATGAACCGCGGGCAGCTCGAGCGGTCGGGCTATCTGAAGAGCTTCCCGAACCTGCTGGGTTGCGTCTGCGGCCTGCACGGCACGGAAAGCGAAATCGACGTAGCGGTCGGCCGCTTCGATGCCGGGGGAGACTGGACTGCCGCGCTGTCGCCGGCCGACCTCGTGCTGTCGCCGGCCGCCTGCTATCCCGTCTACCCGATCGCGGCAAGCCGCGGTCCGGTGCCGGCGGATGGCTGGCTTTTCGACGTGGCCGCCGATTGCTTCCGTCGCGAGCCCTCGCGCCATCTCGACCGGCTGCAGTCCTTCAGGATGCGCGAATATGTCTGCATCGGCAGCCCCGACCACGTTTCGCAGTTCCGGGAGCGTTGGATGATGCTTGCACAGGAGATCGCCAGCGATCTCGGGCTGACCTTCAGGATCGACTACGCCAGCGATCCGTTTTTCGGCCGTGTCGGACGGATGAAGGCGGTGAGCCAGCAGCAGCAGGCGCTGAAGTTCGAGCTGCTGGTGCCTCTGCGCTCCGAGGAGCAACCGACCGCCTGCATGAGCTTCAATTACCACCGCGATCATTTCGGCATCGCCTGGGACATCGCGGATGCCTCCGGGGAGCCGGCCCATACCGCCTGCGTGGCCTTCGGAATGGACCGCCTCGCCGTCGCCATGTTCCACACACACGGCAGCAACGTCGCCAGATGGCCTACCGCGGTGCGGGACCTGCTCGGCTTCCCGCCGAACGATCGCTAGACGATTTTCGGCATTCGAGGAAATGCAATGCTCCAACGAAATCCCGAGATAGCCCACGACCGAAGAGCCAGAGGGCCAACCTCCATGAAAAGAGAGACCCTCGCCGTCCACGGTGGCTTCGACAACGATCCGACCACCAAGGCCGTCGCCGTGCCGATCTACCAGACGGCCTCGTACGCCTTTGACAGCGCCGACCATGGCGCCGCGCTCTTCAACCTCGAAGTGGATGGCTTCCGCTACACCCGGATCGGCAATCCGACCAACGCAGTGCTGGAGAAGCGCGTTGCCGCAATGGAAGGAGGCGTCGAGGCGCTCAGCGTGGCGTGTGGCCAGGCCGCGGTGAACTATGCGGTGACCAACATCGCGGAGATGGGCACCAACATCGTCTCGGTCCCGCAACTCTACGGCACCACACATACGCTGTTCGCGCACATTCTGCCGCGGCAGGGCATCACGGTCCGATTCTCGGAAGACGACTGTCCGGCGAGCATCGAAAGATTGATCGACGACGAGACGCGGGCGGTGTTCTGCGAGAGCGTCGGAAATCCGGCCGGAAACGTCTGCGACATCGAAGCGATGGCGGAAGTCGCCCACAGGCACGGCGTGCCGCTGATCGTCGACAACACGGTGGCTACCCCGATCCTGCTAAGACCGATCGAATACGGCGCGGACGTCGTGGTGGAGTCCCTGACGAAGTTCATGGGTGGGCACGGCACCACGCTCGGCGGAATCATCGTCGACGGCGGCAAATTCCCGTGGGCGGAGCATGGCCGGCGCTTTGCGATGATGAACGAGCCGGAGAAATCGTACCACGGGCTGGTCTTCACCGAACGCTACGGGGCGGCCGCCTACATCGCGCGCTGCCGCGCGGTCTCCTTGAGGAACACCGGCTCCATCCTGGCGCCGCTCAACGCCTTCCTGTTGCTCCAGGGCATCGAGACCGTCGCGTTGCGGATCGAGCGCCACGTCGAGAATGCCGAGAAGGTCGCGCGCTTTCTGCGCAACGATCGCCGCGTCGGATGGGTGAACTACGCGGGCTTCCAGGACAGCCCCTATCACGCACTGACGCAGAAGTATCTGAGCGGCCGGGCGTGTTCGTTGCTGACCTTTGGCGTGGCCGGAGGGTTCGAGGCCGGCAAGCGGTTCTACGATGCGCTCAAACTATTCAAGCGGCTGGTCAACATTGGCGACGCAAAATCGCTCGCTTGCCATCCCGCATCAACCACGCACCGGCAAATGTCGCAGGAAGAGCAGAAAAAGGCCGGCGTGCGGCCCGAGATGATCAGGCTGAGCGTCGGAATCGAGCACGTCGACGACATCATCGCCGACCTCGATCAGGCGCTCCATGCCGCGGATTGAACCCACACAGCCATGAAGGCATTCCGATGCCTGTCCTAGTCGACATAGACGCCTACGACCACCACCTCTTCTCGAGAGCACCGAGCGGAAGCGCCGCCGCAAAGGCGTCACTGGAAAACCGGGCGGAGTGTCTCGATATCGGGCTGATCAATAACATGCCGGACGCCGCCTTGATGTCCACCGAGCGCCAGCTGTTTGACCTGCTCGGCGCAGCGGCCGGAAGGCTCCTCGTCAGGCTGCACTTCTACACGATGGAGAGCACGCCCCGTTCGGAATGGGGGCGCGATTACGTGCGTCGATACTACCGCAGCACCGACGATCTGGTGATCGGCAGCCTGGACGGAATAATCGTGACCGGCGCCGAACCGAGAGCTGCCCGCCTGACGGAAGAGCCATATTGGACCACCCTCGCCCAGGTCATGGACTGGGCCAGGGAGAATACGATCTCGTCGGTGTATTCCTGTCTCGCCGTCCATGCGGCCGTACTGCACATGGACGGCGTGGAACGCCACAAGCTGCCTGCCAAATGCATCGGCGTCTTCGCTCAAACGAAGACGAGAGATCATCCCTTGATGCACGACATTCCCGCGATCTTCAGAATTCCGCACGCCCGGTGGAACGAGGTGCAGGAGGAAGCTATCGCGAGCTGCGGATATTCCGTTCTCACAAAGTCGGCGGAGGCTGGCGTCGATTGCTTCGTCAAGCAGCAGAAGAAGAGCCTTTTCGTCCATTTCCAGGGCCATCCGGAATACGAGACCCAGAGCCTATTGGGCGAATACAGAAGGGACATGGGCCGGTTCCTCCGGGGAGAGAACGAAGTCTGTCCGACGATACCGAAAGGCTATTTTGGCACGAAGGCGGAAGAGATCCTGACCACCTTCCGGCGAAAAGCCCTTGCGGACAGACGTCCAGAGTTTTTCGCCGATTTCCCGGCCGATCACTTGGCAAAAAATCTGAGAAACGCCTGGCATCTGCCGGCCAGGCGCATTTACCGCAACTGGCTGCTGTACATGGCGTCGCAGCGAGCCGCACGCTCAAGGCCGCTGGCGCTCAACGGAAGGAGCCGAACGAAGCCGGTCCAGGACCGCGGCGGATACCGCGCATTCGGGCACCATGGGTAACGGTAGGAGGCGCAAGAAGGGAGTTCGCTCCGTAACCGGAATTCCGGCTCGTCGCCACAGACGCAAGCTGGGCGCCGCCCGTCCGGAGATTCCCGCGCCGGACGACGGCCGCGATCCGCTCGCCGACCTGCTGACGAAGAAGCGGGAGCGGATCGTATGACGGAGTTCGGACCATGATCCGATGCCGCGAGATAGTAAGAGCCGATCTCGCCGCCGTCACCGATCTCTTGACGCGCGGCTTTGAGGGCCGCTCGCGCGACTACTGGATGGAGGGGCTCCGGCGCACGTCCGTGCGCGAGGTGCCCGAAGGATTCCCGCGCTTTGGCTACATGCTCGACCATGAGGGGACGCCCGTTGGTGTTCTGCTATTGATCTACACCGCACGGGAAGACGGCGGCGAGACCTGCATCCGCTGCAATGTTTCCAGCTGGTATGTGGAACCCGCCTTTCGCAACTACGCGTCGATGCTGACCAAGGTCGCGCAACGCCACGAGCATGTCACTTACATCAACATCAGCCCGGCACACTGGACCTGGCCGACCATCGAGGCCCAGGGATTCCGCGCGTATTGCGGCGGCTTGTTCTTTTCCTTTCCCGCGCTGTCGCGTTCGGCGAAGGGCATGCGCGTCGAGGTCGTGCAACAGGACGCGCAGGCGATCGGCGGCTTGTCCAAAGCCGACGTCGCGCTGCTTGCACGGCACGCGGCCTACGGCTGCCTCAGCCTGGCCTGCCGCGCGGCCGATGGCCGCGGCTTTCCCTTCGTCCTGCAGCCGATGCGTAAGCGCCGGATCGCGCTGCCGGCGATGCAGCTGATCTATTGCCACGATGTGGCCGACTATGTCGCCTGCGCCGGCGCTATCGGCCGCTTCCTGCTCCGGCGCGGCCGGATCTCGGTCGCTCTCGACGCCAATGGCGGCATGAAGGACCTGGTCGGCGTTTATCGCGAGCGGCGCGGCCGGAAATACTTCAAGGGTCCGCAGTGCCCCCGGCTTGCCGATCTGTCGGATACCGAACTGGTGATCTATGGACCGTAACTCAGTCGCCTAGGAGGACCGTCATGATTCCGAGCAGCAAGTCCGTCAGCCATTCGCGGACATGGACGTTCTTCAAAGGCCAGTGGCACGAGGGCAATGTGCCGATCATGGGGCCACGCACCCATGGGCTCTGGCTCGGCTCGACCGTGTTCGATGGTGCACGCGCTTTCGAAGGCGTTACGCCTGACCTGGACCGCCATTGCGCGCGCGTCAATCAATCCGCGGTCTACTTCGGACTCAAGCCCATCGTCGATCTCGATACCTGGCTGGGTCTGGCGCACGAAGGCATCGCCCGCTTCTCAGCCGGTGCCGAGCTCTACATCCGACCGATGTATTGGCCGCAGAACGGCGTCGGGGGCGGAGTGCTGTTCGATCCGGAAACGACCGACTGGTGCCTGTGCATCTACGAAGCGCCGATCCCGAAGCCTGTCGGCAGCGCGATCACGCTGTCGCCGTTCCGCAGACCCACGGCCGAATGCGCGCCGGTCGGCGCCAAGGCCTCCTGTCTCTATCCGAACTGTTCGCGTGCGCTGATCGAGGCCGCCTCTCGCGGCTTCCAGAACTGCCTGATGCTGGACATGCTCGGCAACGTCGCGGAGTTCGGCAATTCCAACGTGTTCATGGCGAAAGATGGGGCTGTCTACACGCCTGCTCCGAATGGCAGCTTCCTGAACGGCATCACCCGGCAGCGGGTGATCGAATTATTGCGTGGCGAAGGCGTCACCGTGATAGAGGCCACGCTTCGCTATGTCGATTTCCTCGCCGCTGACGAGATCTTTTCGACCGGCAATTTCGCCAAGGTAGCGCCGGTCATCCGTATCGACGACCGGCAGCTCACGCCCGGCCCCCTCTATGCACGTGCGCGGAAGCTGTATTGGGATTTCGCGCACACGGCAAAGCTTGCGGCGTGAGATGGAGCGGTTCGCAAATTGAGATGGTGTGGCATGGCTTCTCGGGTTGCCGATCTAATCGTTGATTCTCTGATCGCGCACGGCGTCGACCGGGCATTTGGCGTACCCGGCGAAAGCTTTCTTGCGCTCCTTGACGCATTGTACGAACGCTACGAGATCGATCTCGTGACTTGCCGCCACGAGGGAAGCGCCAGTCTTGCCGCAGTCGCCGACGCCAAGCTCACCGGCCGCCCGGGTGTGGTGATGGCGAGCCGCGGACCGGGCGCATCCAACGCGGCGCTTGGTCTCCATGTAGCTTCGCAGGAGGCCATACCCCTCATACTGCTGGTTGGTCAGGTCGACACGCCGAATTTGAAACGCGACGCAGTGCAGGAGATCGACACCGGGCGGGCCTTCAGTGGCCTTATTAAATGGTCCACCAGAATCGATTCAGCGGCCCAGGCACCCGAGATGGTGGCGCGCGCATTTTCCGTGGCACTTAGCGGCACGCCAGGGCCGGTTGTGATCGAGCTCCCTCAAGATGTTCTCGAGATGGACGCCGGCCTGCTCACCGCCAGGGTTCACGGCGTCGCGCGAGCCGAGCCCAGTCAAGCCGCCGTCGAGCAGGCCGCCGCCTTGCTTGGAAAGGCGGAGAGGCCGATTCTGCTGGTCGGAGGAGAGTGTCGGACGGCGGAATTTCGCAAGGATCTGATCGCACTGAGCGAGCGCTGGAATATTCCGGTGGCAGTCACCACCAAGATGCAAGATCAATTCCCGAACGATCACCGGCTCTGGATTGGGCACCTTGGCTTCTTCACCTCGCCAGCTCATGTTCGACTCTTTGAGCGAGCGGATCTGATCGTTGCGATCGGAACCCGGCTCGGCGACTTGTCTTCTCTCGGATTTCGATTTCCGCGACAATCGCCGACGTCTCAGCCTCTGGTTCACGTCTACCCCGATCCGAATACCATCGGGACTCGCTTCCATACGAATGTTGCGATCGTCTCGTCGGCGCACCCCTTCTTGAGATCCTGGCTCGACCTGCCGGTCGCCGTACGCGAGCGCGATGGGTGGATCGAAGCCGCGGCGAAAGCTCGGGAAGCAGTGCACGCATGGCCCGAGCAGCGTATCCCCAGCGCTGATGTCCTTGGCCATGCGGTTGCGGCCTTCGCCAAGCATTTCAAAGCAGATGGTATCGTGACGACCGACTCCGGCGACTTCGCCGCCTGGGTACACCGGATATTCCGCTTCAAGCCGTCAGCTCGACTGCTCGGCTCCGCCTGCGGCGCGATGGGCAGTGGTGTTCCTTCTGCATTGAGCGCGAGCCTTCGTTATCCGGATCGTCAGGTGATCGCGTTTTGCGGCGACGGCGGCTTCCTGATGACCGGGAACGAGTTGGCAACCGCCGTTGCCCGCCGGCTTAATATAACGATCGTGATCTCCAATAACCAATCGTACGGCACCATCCGTTCACATCAGGAAAGAGCATTTCCGAACCGCCCTTGGGGTACGGATCTATCCAATCCCGATTTTGCGGCTCTTGCCCGCGCCTTCGGCGCGCAGGGCTATACGATCACGAACGCAGCCCAGGTGGCCGAAATCGTCGCGGAAGCAATGTCGGCCAACGGCCCCGTCGTGATCGAAGTTCGATCTGACGTACGCCAAACCATCAATCGCTCCCTCGCTGCGGCGGCTGGCTGATGCCTCAGGGTGATCTGATGGTCTGCATTTTCAAGAGTGAAGCAACGAAGATGACGGCGCGACCAGATCTATAAGGCGCCTGCGCGGCACCGCATCCCCGGCGCCAATCGGCAGGGATCAGAGGGTAGCTCGCATTGTAGCTTCATCTCAAGTTTGGACACGGCCTGAGGTGCCTCTTTGGAGGTAACCCCCGTTTAGCAACCCGTTGGGCGCACCGCAGAGCTACTTGCGGCAAAGTGGCCCCTTCAGTTTTTTTGGGATAATATGCGGCTCCCGGAAGAATGACAGCCGCTACTAGCGCCGCCGGGATGCTTTGAAGCCGTGCATGCTTATTCAAACCGTCGAGGTCATCGATGCCGCTTGCGCTTATTGAAACCGGCCATTGCAATGTAGATCTCAAGCCGTCGCCGATCGAGCCATCCTGGATCCTCGAGGGCAATCCAGAAGCCCGCTCGCACGTACTGTCGAGCAGCGCATGCGGCACTGCCACGACCCTGATCTGGTCCTGCACCGAGGGCAAGTTCAACTGGTACTACGACGTCGACGAGACCATCATGATCCTCGAAGGATCGATCGTACTCGAGAGCGAGGGCGAACTACCGAAGCGCTATGGCGTCGGCGACGTGATATTGTTCCGCGACGGTGCGCACGTCAAATGGCATGTCGAGAACTACGTGAAGAAGATCGCCTTCTTCCGCCAGACCATACCGTTCGGACTAGGCTTCGCCGTTCGCGCCATCAACAAGCTCAAGCAGACGTTCTCCGCGCCCGGCGGGCGTCGCTCCGCACCACAACGAGACCCCGTCCCATTCTATGATTTGATGGGCAAGTCTACTCGCGATGCTGCTCCGGCCCGCTTTTCGTGGCGGCGCAAACGCACGACGTGAACTGATGTCTCTAATTCCTTGCCGTCCGATTTGGGAGTCATTGACTGAATGTCATCGAGCTGTAGCAGAATCGCACTCCTTATCGACGGCGCCAATCTTCATGCGACCAGCAAGGCGCTTGGTTTCGATGTGGATTACAAGCGACTGCTCAAGGAGTTCCAAAGTCGCGGCACAATACTTCGCGCGTTCTACTACACCGCGATCATCGAGGATCAGGAATATTCGTCGATCCGGCCCTTGATCGATTGGCTCGACTACAACGGCTATACCGTGGTCACCAAGGCGGCCAAGGAATTCACCGACGCCAGTGGCCATCGCAAGCTGAAGGGCAGCATGGACATCGAACTCGCTGTTGATGCCATGGAGCTTGCCAAACATATCGATCAGATGATTCTTTTCTCGGGCGACGGCGACTTCCGCCGGCTGGTGGAGGCGATGCAACGTCGAGGGGTTCACGTCACCGTCGTCTCAACCATTGCCAGCCATCCTCCGATGATCGCCGATGAACTTCGGCGTCAGGCCGACGCTTTCATCGACCTCCTGGATTTGAAGCCCAAGCTTGGCCGCGACCCGTCCGAGCGACCGGCCTCGCGCGAACCGCGCCATCACGCGTTGCACTTGCAACGCGACCACGAAAGCTGACAACGATCTTCAATGATCCCATTTTGACTTCTGGGTGTACACACGGTCCCAGGCTTCCCGCGAGCCGGATCCGACATCTTGCCCAAACGCCCCGTTGGCGTCGGGGACAGCCCACCTTGGTGCGAACAAGCCTGTTGCATCATTTCATTGACGGATCAGTGAATGATCCGGCGATGCGGCTGCCTCTCAGAATTCGTTCAGGTAAGCCTTGTCGCGGTCGAAGACGTTGGCGATATGCCGGCTCACTGAACGGACCCGAGCCATGAATTCGATGTCTTGGTGTACCGACAGGAAAACGTCGCGATAGACCTTGACCTCATCGGGGAGCACGGGAACGAGCATCGGGTTCGCCTTGGCAGAGAACAGCGGCAGCAGCGCGATGCCTGCACCCGCAGCCACGGCGTTCTGCTGCGCATGCATGCTCGACGAGCGGAAGGCGACGTTAGTCGGCTCAAGCACATCCAGCAGCCAATGCACCGGCTGGATAGCGATGAGGTCCTCGACATAGTCGACGAAGGTATGAGACGCGAGTTCGGCCCGATTGGCCGGCATCCCGCGAAGGGCGAGATAGGCGTGGCTCGCATACAGAGCGAGACGAAACGATCCGACCTTCTTGACAACGAGCCGCTGCCCGTCGGGATGCACGAAACTGATAAAGACGTCCGCCTCGCGCTTGGTCAGGCTGATCAGATGCCGCTCGGTCACAAGTTCGACCGTTATTCCCGGGCTCCCCACCGCCAGCTCCGTGAAGCGTTCCGCGAGAAAAAAGGCGGCGATCCCCTCCATGGTCGCAACGCGCACCCGCCCCGTGGCGGTGCTCGCGTCCGAGCCCAACGCCTGTTGAACGGAAGACGCTTCCTGTTCTATACGTTCGGCGATCGCGAACAGGCGATGGCCGTGTTCGGTCAAGACAAAGCCGTCCGGCTTGCGATCAAACAGCTTGACCGAGAGGCTCTTCTCCAGCTCGGCAATACGCCGGCTGACGGTAGTATGGTCGACCTTCAGCCGCCGTGCGGCTGGCATGAGGCGGCTTTGGCGTGCCAGTTCAAGAAAATAAACCAGATCGTTCCAATCGAACACGAGTAGTCCTGACAGGATTGAGCAACCAACTTGGCAACCAATGGACTTGCGCGGCCCATCTTGCGAGATTGGCGCTCGGAACGCCAGTCCGACGATGACGCAGTTGTGCATCGCGCCATGGGCACGACGGAGACCGGCACCATCCGGCACTCGTCGCCCGTTTGGGCGGTTGTGGCAGACTCGTGTAACGACCGGTGATGACCTGCTGGCGCGCCTTCTCTCGGTTTGAATTATCTTCGGATCGGGTCAGGAATCCAGATTGCCGCCGTTGTGGAATGAGATGGCCTCAGCCGTCGCGCCCTGCTCGGCCAGCACGGGTGCGATATCGGTCGAAACAGCGTCGATGAATGTCGCGGGAACCAGCCGCTTGCGATTGACCTTGAGATCGAACACATCGAAGCGGTTGTAATAGCCGACCACGTCGTGGAACTGTTTTGGTTCGACGCAGCGCTGCAGGTCGCATTCCGCGTAGGCGATGCCTTCCTGATCCTGCAGGACGTCTCCGAATGCTTCTCCCGTGGGATCGACGAAGAAGCTCGCCGCCCGCTGCGTGCGGTCGATCACGTCGATGACCGATGGTTCGCGCGCGATCAGGAATTCGCGCATCGCCGCATCCATGAAGCCAGCGGTGATGATGCCAAACGCCTTGGCTTCGAACGAATGCGCGCTGGCGCGGATGCGGTTGGCAGCGACATTGTTGAAATTGCCGCCTGCGCTCGGCCGCCGCGTCGGCCACATTGGCGGCCAGCTCGAGATGTGGATCTGCTCGGCCTGCGCCATCAGCGCATAGCGCGCCAGCGGATTGGTGTTCTCGCCGCAGATCAGGTTTCCGACACGGCCGGCCGGCGTGTCGACGACGCGGAGCCCGGCGCCATCGCCCGCGGCCCAGATCAGCTTCTCGTAGAAAGTAGGCACCAGCTTGCGGTGATGGTTGAGAATGGCGCCATCAGGGCCGATCAGAACATTGCTGTTCCAGATCAACCCGACACTGGTCGGCGAGCTCTCGCTGATGCCCATCGAGATCGTGACGCCGAGGGACCTGGCTTCACGCCGCAACGCCGCGATTTCCGCACCCGCGATGGCGACGGACTGCTCGGCCATCAGCACGAACAGGTCGTGGTTCTCGATCGGCGCCCACAGCGCCGCCCAGACCGGAAATGCCGGAATATAGGTCTCCGGAAACGCGATCAGCTGCGCGCCGCCGCGGGCCGCCTCACGGATGATCGAAATCGCCTTCGCCGCCGTCGCCGCGCGATCGAGAAACACCGGCGCTGCATGGACGGCAGCAACTTTCACGGATGACGTCATTATCACGAACCCTTCTTATGATTGCAGCCGCTCGCTTCCATGCCGGCTTCGGTGCCCTGCAGGCATATCCGCTGCGCGATCACAGGCGTTCACCGACGAAATAGCCCGACAACCCGGTGCCGGGCACACAGTTGACGTATTCGAAGATCTGGCCTTGCTCCGGTAGCACGAACACCTCGTGCCAGGTACGGAGCTGATTGGCCTTGCCGAACTTGCGATAACGCGCGATCGCGGCGGTGAAGATCGCCTCGTGCGACGCATGGCGCTCGGCCCAGTTCTCCATGTGCTCCAGGGACAGGAAATAGCCGAGCGCGTGGGTTTCGAGTTCCGGCCTGCCTTCGGCATCGCAGGTCTGCTGAAAGCGCAGCGAGCAGCAGCCGGTCGCCTGGGGACTCTCCCGCAGATAGGCCATGCCGCGCTCCAGCGGCGCGCGCAGATCGCGCATATAATCTTCGGTCTGCGCCGGATCGCAACGGCCCCAATACGCGGCGGAGCGAATAACGGTGAAGTTTTGCGGCGTGACGATGCGCCAACGCGCCAACCGGGTATCGCGGACAACCGGCGCCGGCAACTCGTTTATGGCAGGCGCCAGCGCATCCACCGCGGCCAGCGGAATCCGATCCCGCATGGCGCCGTAGTAGCCGCAATAGGGAGTCGGATAGACCGCCACTTCAGGCGATCGGCTGAGCGCGGCCGGGTAATCCTTCCAGTACAGCGTTTCCTGCCGCTCCACCGGCACGGTGACGCTTTCACGGAAATAGCCGCTCGGCTCGGCAAGACGTGCCGCGTCGGTCCACCAGGCCGTCAGGTGTGGATCGGCCAGCCAGTCATCGCGACGCTCTCGATCTACCCAATAAGCCGCGACGATGTGGGTATAGAGGCCGTTCTGGTCGATGAACCAGGCATGGTCGTGCACCGTCGGGCCGCTCGGCAGACTGATCGCTTTTTCGATCCAGGGAAAGAACGGCGACCGATAGACGCTTTCGGCGTCGCGTCCCTGAATGCCGTGAAACGCCACGCATAGCGTTTCGCACTTGTTGGCAAAGCCGGCGGACCATCGTTGCACCACGGGTTCAAAGCCCTTTGGCTTGCGCAGCGGATTGACGCGATCGAAAACCTGAAGTCCCATTTCGCTCCCCTTACTTTCTTTGTTAGTGAACGCCGAAGTATGCCTTGTGGAGCTCGGCATTCTGCTTCAGCGACTCCGCATCGCCCTCCGCCACGACCTGGCCCTGCACCAGCACATAGCCGTAGTCGGCGACGTCGAGCGTCTGCCGCACATTCTGTTCGACCAGCAGGATCGACAGCCCGGCCGTCTTCAGGCGACGTACAATTCCGAATACCTCGGAGACGAACAGCGGCGACAACCCAAGCGACGGCTCGTCGAATATCACCAGCTCGGGGTCGGTCATCAGCCCGCGTGCAATCGACAACATTGACCGCTCGCCGCCGGAGAGCGTGCCGGCCAACTGACCTCGCCGCTCCCTCAACCGCGGAAATGTCTCGAACAGTTCTTCCATGCGCGCGGCCACACGCCTGGAGTCCCGCATCAGGAGACCGCCGACTTTCAGATTGTCGAGCACGGTCATGCGCGGCAGTACACGGTTGCCCTCGGGCACCGTGGCGATACCAAGCGCTGCGATCTTGTGGGTCGGCATATTTGCGATCGCAGCGCCGCCGAAATACACCTCGCCTTTGCGGACGCGGTTGAGGCCGAGAATGGTCCGGATCAGCGTGCTCTTCCCGGCGCCGTTGGCGCCGAGGATACACGTCACCGTGCCCGGCTTCACCTCCACCGTGACACCCTTTAGCACATCCGCGCGGTCGTAACCGGCGGTGACGCCGATGGCCGAGAGCTTGCGCGTTGCGGTGGCGCCGGCGATCATTGACTTACTCCCAGATACGCAGTTTGGACATCGGGATTGGCGATCAGCGCATCGAACGTGCCCTCAAAAATCTTGCGGCCGAAATTCAGCACAACACAGCGGTCCGAGACGCGGCGGATCACATCCATTTCGTGCTCAACCAGGATCACTGCCAGATCCGGCATCTCCTGGCGAAACGCCAGCAGATCGTCCATCAACTGGCGCGTCTCTTCATGCGTCATGCCCGCCGACGGTTCATCCAGCAACAGAAGCCGTGGCGCACCGATCAGTGCGCGGCAGATTTCGACCCGCCGGCGGTCGATCATCGTGAATGAGCCGGCAGGCTGAAACAGCCGGTCAGCAATGACGGGATTAAAGCGATGCGCCAGCGCGCGGGCGTGCTCGACCATCCCGCTCAGCTCGCCGCGCCAGCGGCGGCGGCGAAAAAGGTTGGTAAACAGCCCCAGATCGAGCCTGCACAGGGCGCCGACCGCGATATTGTCAAAGACGCTTTGGTCCAACATCAGCCGCGAGCGCTGGAAGGTTCGCGCGACGCCTGCCCTGCCGATCATTTGCGGCGGCTTGGCGAACAGATCGCGCGCATCCAGGCGCACCGATCCGGCCGATGGCTTGTAAAGCCCGGTCACCACATTGAAGAACGTGGTCTTGCCCGATCCGTTGGGACCGACCAACCCGACAGTTTCGCCCTTGTCGATCTCGATATCGAGACCATCAAGCGCGACCAGACCGTCGAAGCGCATCGTGAGGCCGCCGCAGGCCAGCAAGGGAGCGTTCATGCGTCCGCTCCCGGCCGCCCGATGAAGCGCGACAGATCGCGGATCGGACGCGGCAAAATGCCCGACGGGCGGAACAGCAGGATACCCAGCACCAGCAACGCAAAGATCAGCAGCCGGAATTCCTGAATAGCCTGCAGCTTTTCGGGGATGACGAGGATCACCATGGCAGCGACCACAGCACCCCAGAAATTGCCGAGCCCGCCGAGCACGATGATCGACAACATCAACAGGGAGTCGCCGAGCCCGGACCCGTTCGGCGTCACGAACCCGTTCATCATGCCGTAGACCGCCCCGGCAACACCGATCACTGCGTTGCCGATCAGGAAGGCTACGACCTTCCAGCGGGCGATCGACAGGCCGAACACCGAGGCCGCGGTCTCATCGCTGCGCACGGTGTCCAGCGCGATCCCGATCCAGGACCGCTCGATGCGGCGGATCAGCGTGAAGGCCACCGCGAAAATGCAGATCGAAAGCACTGCATAGGGCAGATAGAATGACACGTCCCACGGACCGATCGATGATATCCGGTTGAAGTCGAGGCCGAAGATCGAAAAACCCTTGATCTTCATACCCTGCGGGCCGCCCAGTGTGTCGTTCACCTCCAGCAGGCTGCGCAGCAGCAGGCCGAATGCGATGGTCACAAGTGCTGCATAGTGCCCGCGGGTCCTCAACACCGGCAGCAACAGAATAACTCCGATCGCGCCGGTCACGATGCCGCTGACAACGAGGATCATCAGATGCGGAATCCCGGCATACGCCGTCATTACGGCAGCCGTATACGAACCGAGTACAAAGAATGCCGCGCCGGCGAAATTGGCAATTCCTGCGAACGCCAGTTGAAGGTTTAGCGCGATACAGGCCGTGGAAAACAGCGCCACGGTCGCCAGCATCAAGAGCGTGTAGTGCTCGCCGTGAAAGACGACGATCAGGCCCAGTGCGCAGACGAAAGCGACGGCGTTGGCGAATCCGCTGTAGTCGCTGCAGATGGCGGAGACGTCCTGACCGAGCGGCGTGCGATCGGCGATCGCAAACACCGCCAGAAAGGCCGCGAGCAGGCCGAGCACCTGAATCTGCGACTCCGCATGCATCATCAGGCCACCGCCTGCAAACAGCAAAGCCACCGTAAGCACGACCACGGCGCGCGGATGACGCTGCATCCGAAGCGGCGACAAGACGGGGATCGGGGAAGGAATGCTGCTCATTACACCCGCTCGCTTCGGCGCTCGGCGATCAGGCCGGTTGGGAAGATCGCGATCAGGATGATGATCACCGCGAAAGCGATCACGTCCTTGTACGCGCTCGAAATCGGCAGCGCGACTACGACCAGGGTCTGTACTCCGGCAAACAGGAAACCACCAATGATCGGACCGAGCATGCTGCCGAGCCCGCCGACGACAGCCGAAGCGAAGCCGATAATGCCGAGAAGGACGCCCATGTTGAAATTGATCTCGCGGTAGTACAGCCCGAGCATGCAGCCCGCGAACGCCGCGAGCGCGGAGCCCAGCGCAAACGTCCCCAGAACCACCGCGTGGAAATCGATCCCCGAAAGCCTTGCCACCTCGCCATCCTGGGCCACCGCGCGAATGGCGAGACCGAATCGCGTGCGGGTGATCAGAAGGTGCGTCCCCAGCACCAGCAGCAGGCCGGCGGCGAGGATCATCACGCTGTCGATGCCGACACTGAACGAACCGGCTTTGATGGCGCCGCCCGGCAGCAGTGCCGGAAACGGTTTTGGATTGCCACCGTTGGGCACGCCGAGCCTGATGGCTTCGCGCAGCACGGTGCCCGCCATCAAGGTGGCCAGCAGCACGTTGACGCCGGGTGCATGGCGCAACGGCAGCACAAGAACGCGCCCGATGATGACGCCGGCCAGCGCGCCTATCGCCACCGCCGCAGCTATTCCCGAGGCCAGCGCCAGCACGGGCGGCAGCGCAACCAGACCTCCCGCAATCCCGGCCGCGCCGAGGCTGGAGAATGCGCCGACGGTGACGACATCGCCGTGCGAGAACTTGATGACGTCGAGCACGCCGAAGAACAGCGAGAAGCCGACCGCGATCATCGCATAGATCACGCCCAGCATCAGGCCGTTGAAAAGCTGCTGGGCAAGAATGCCGATGTCCATCGCGGAGTCCTGGTGGCAAAGAAATTCGAAGAGCGAAGGAAGTGACGAGCCGAAGCTCGCCGTGATGGAGCTAGTTCCTGGCCAGCCTCTTCTTGCCGGCGGCATAGTCGCTATCCGGCCAATAGATCCACTTTCCGTCCTGGGCCACGTAGACATTGGCGTTGACGATGTTCTGGCGGTGATCATCGAAGTTGATCTCGCCGACCAGCGCCTTGTAGCCCTTGGTGCCGTTAAGCACCTCCTTCATCTTCTTGCGATCGGGGCCGGTCTTTTCGATCGCGTCCATCACCAGATTGGTGGCGGAATAGGCGAACGGGCCGTAGGCGTCGGGGTCCTCGCGGAAACCGGCCTTGGCGTAGGCGTCGAGAAAGGCCTGGCCTTGCGGATATTTGCTGATCGGTGCGCCGTTGTGGAACGAGATCGTGCCCTCGCCGGCCGCGCCTGCGCCTTCGAGGAAACCGGCCGTCATGATGCCGGACACACCGGCAAGCTGGGCCGTGACGCCGACGCGATCCATCTGCGCGCGCAGGCGAACGCCGAGCGGCGTCAATCCGCCGATCAGAATGAGGTCGGGTTTGAGCTCCTTGATCCTGGTAAGCTCCGCCGTAAAGTCCTGCTGGTCAGGACTGACCGGAAATGTCGCAACGATCTCGCCGCCGGTCGGCTTGAGATATTCAGTGAAATACTTGTTCTGGCCCTTGCCGTAGTCCGTGGTGTCATGGACGACGACAAATTTCTTGTAGCCCTGCTTGGTGAGGAAATCCGCGGCCAGCCTTCCCTCGTTGATCATGGTGCCGTTGACGCGATGGATTTCGCGGTAATCGTTGCCGTAGGTGATTTCGGGCAGGATCGCACCCCACACCACCACAGGAAGACCGAAACGCGAATAAGTATCGACGGTGGCAATACCGACGGCGGAACAGTAATGCGTGATACCGGCGATGATGGAGTTGTCGGAAGCCGCCTTGGTTGCGACCTGAATGCCGACATTGGGCTTGCACTCATCGTCAAACGTAACGAGTTCATAGGTGTATTTCGCCGCCGGATCGGCATTGCGCAGCTGAACCGCAAGCTGCGCGGAATTACGGCCGCCGAGGCCCGGTGCGGAATTGCCGCCCGACAACGGGCCGATGAACGCGAGCTTCACGGTATCCTTGGCAAGCACCGCGGAAGGGAACGGCGCGGCGAGAGCCAACAACAGCAACAAACCGGATTTAAATTTCATGACCACTCCGCTCCTCTGTGTCGGGAGAAGTGTAAGGTGGACCCCTCGGGCGTGGGCAGTGCATATTTTTGCAGAACGACGTGCGCTGAGCCGCAAGCGCCGGTGAAATTTGCGCCCTGCATTGCCACTTCCTGCCGCAGTCTGCCTTCGCTTTGGGCTAAAGCATTGTATCGTCGGCAAAGCCGTGGTTGCGGTTGGTGCCTGACACCGCTGGCAAGCCACATCGAACTCCTCCGCGCGCATGCCTCCATTTACCCCACTTGAAGAGCTCAGCAAGTCCGTCGCGGCCATTCCAAGATCGGTGTGCAAATGAGCATATTTATGCGATGAAACTGCGATTCCACCGCGAATTTAGCCAGACACCTTCCGGAATCATCGGGTACATTTCCGGCGTGTTTCTGAAGGCAGCCGAACGAAAAAATCCGCTTCTTGCGGATAGAAAGTCCTGAACTTCGTTCGAACCGTGGACTATGGGGCCAGACATTTGGGCAAGGTTGATCGCATCGATTTGGTGGGGATCGCACTGCACGAGCGTGCCGTCGCGCGAGACCTGGAAATTCTGGGTGTACCGGCGGCGAATTGGCCGGCCAAAATCGAGGATGCCACCGGCCAACCGGTCCTGGATGTCCTGGTTGTCGGCGCCGGCATGAACGGCATCGCCGCCGCCGGCAGCTTGATGTTCAAAGGAATACGCAATATCGCTGTGGTCGAGCGCTCAAGACCGGGGCAGGAAGGGCCTTGGCTGACCTTCGCGCGGATGGACACGCTGCGCTCGCCCAAAACGTTGACGGGCCCCGCCCTCGGCGTTCCCTCCCTCACCTTTCGTGCCTGGTATGAGGCGAAATACGGCCTCAATGCCTGGGAAACCCTTTACAAGATTCATAATCGGACCTGGGTTGAGTATCTGTCCTGGTTGCAGAAAGTGCTGGCTTTGCCGGTCAGGCATGGGGCTGCGCTGGAAGCGCTCGAACCTGCAGGAGCCTTCGTGCAGGCCATGCTGAATGAAGACGGGGTACGTCGAAATTTATTGGCGCGACGGGTCGTTCTGGCGACCGGCCGTGCCGGAGCCGGTGGCGTTTTCTGGCCGGATTTCATCGATCGGGGACTGGTGCCCGATCTTGCCGCCCATACCAATGATGACATCGATTTCGCAGCGCTTCGCGGCAAATCCATCGCCATCCTCGGCGGCGGCGCCTCCGCCTGGGACAATGCAGCAACCGCACTTGAACGGGGTGCTGCGCGCGTCGACATGTATGTGCGCCGCCCTTACTTGCCGCAGGTCAACAAGGGGCGTGGCTCGGCTTTTCCCGGCTTTCTGCACGGCTGGTCGTCCCTGCCCGATGCCGAACGCTGGGCGACGATGGTCTATCTGAACGATCTTCAGGCGCCGGTGCCGCACGAAACCGTCAACCGCACCACCAGGCTGAGCAACTTCCATATCCATTTTCGCACAGGCATCGAAACGGCCTCCCGTGCGGATGGGAAAGTTGCGATGAAGATCGCGGGCCGGGATGAAACCAGGACGCATGATTTTCTGATCGTGGGCACTGGCTTCAATGTCGACCCGGCGCTGATTCCGGAACTCGCCAGCTACGCCTCCAACATCGCCACCTGGTACGATCGCTATCAGCCCGCTCCTGATCTCCGCCGCCGCGATCTGGAGCAATTTCCCTATCTGGGTCCCGGTTTCGAATTGACCGAGAAGACACCGGGCAGCGAGCCAACCCTCAGCCAGATCCATCTGGTCAATTTCGGCGCCCATGCAAGCCATGCCGGCATCGCCAGCGATATCCCCGGCGTCAATATCGCGGCCGAGCGGGTCGCCAGTGCTATCGTGACCTCGCTCTTCCGCGAAGATATCGATCACATGCGCCGCAAGGTCGAAGCTTACAATGAGCCCGAACTTGCCGGCACACGCTTCTTCGTTCCTGAATCCGAACGAAGCTGAACGGCCCCGCAAGAACTAGAGATATTCAAGCGACCTCCGCGCCGCCAAGATAGGCGTCGCGCACCCGAGGATCGTCCTTCAGCGCGCGGGCCGAACCGGAAAGAACGATACGG
Source organism: Bradyrhizobium algeriense (assembly GCF_036924595.1). Classification (NCBI taxonomy): domain Bacteria; kingdom Pseudomonadati; phylum Pseudomonadota; class Alphaproteobacteria; order Hyphomicrobiales; family Nitrobacteraceae; genus Bradyrhizobium; species Bradyrhizobium algeriense. The sequence goes on from NZ_JAZHRV010000001.1 coordinate 3,914,431, forward strand.
CCGGTCTGCAGGACATAGGCCTCATGGGCGATTTCCAATGCCAGGCTGGCATTCTGTTCGACCATGAAGATCGATACGCCCTCCTTGTTGATGGTTCTGATCAAGTCCAGGACGCGATCGACGAAGAGCGGAGAAAGGCCCATGGTCGGCTCGTCCATCACGATCATCCGCGGCCGGCTCATCAGGGCGCGGGCCATGGCGACCATCTGCTGCTCGCCGCCCGAGAGCGAGCCGGCGCGTTGTGAAAGCCGTTGCCCGAGTTTGGGAAATAGCGCCAGCATCCGTTCGAGATCGTTTGCGACTTCGGCGCTGTCGTTGCGCACGAAGGCGCCCATCAGGATGTTTTCCCTCACGCTCATGTCCGCGAACAGCCGGCGCGCCTCCGGCACGGACGCGATGCCGCGCCGAACGATCTGCGGCGTGGTCAGACCGAGCGTCGAGGCACCGTCGAAAGTCAATTCGCCCGAGCGCGGTCTCACCAGGCCGAGAATGATCTTCATCGTCGTCGATTTGCCGCTGGCATTGCCGCCCAACAGACACACGATATGACCACGCTGCACATCAATCGAGAGGTCGAAATGCACCTGTGCCTGACCGTAGAAGGTATTGATGCTGGACAGCCGCAAGAGCGGGCCGGCGGAATGTGCTGTGGCATTCATGCCGCTGTCTCCCGCGCATCGGCCGCCCGCTGCGACAATCCGTGGCCGAGATAGGCCTCGATGACCTTGGCGTCGTTCCGTACATCCTCGCCGGCGCCTTCGGCAATCTTTTTGCCTTCGTCCATGACGACGACGCGGTCGGAGAGGCGCATGACCATGTCGAGCTTGTGTTCGATCAGCAGAATCGTCAGTCCCTCGGCTTTCAGTTCGGCGACCAGCCCTTGCATTTCGGTGGTCTCGGTCGGGTTCATGCCGGCCGTGGGCTCGTCGAGCAGCAACAGACGCGGCTTGAGCGCCAGCGCGCGCGCGATCTCGACACGGCGGCGATTGGCGTAGGACAGGCTATAGGCCGGCTGATCGATGCGCGGCAGGAGACGCTCGCCAAACCGCGCCAGGATCCCCCTCACCTCTTCGCGCAACCGCTCCTCCTCAGCCCTTACCGCAGCGGGTCGCAACAGCGCCAGTCCCAGTTCCAGCAATGGCCCGATCAGCGGCGTGGCCGGCTTGACGGCACGCAGCCGCGTGTGCGCGCCGATCAAGACGTTCTCCATCACGCTGAGGTTGCCGAACACGCGACCAAGCTGGAACGTGCGCGCTATACCATGGCCCGCCAGCTTCTCGGGCGAAAAGTGTGTGACGGGCTCGCCATCGAGACGGACCGCGCCACCGTCGGGCCTGTCGAGCCCTGTAACGAGATTGAACAAGGTGGTCTTGCCGGCACCGTTCGGGCCGATGATGCTGACCAATTCGCCTTTGGCGAGATCGAGATCAATGTCGTCGACCGCGGTGAGCCCCCCGAAGCGCCGTGTCAGTCCACGCAGGGAAAGCAAGGATGCAGGACTGGCGACGGGCGCGTTCGTGCTATTTCCGATCTCCGAACCCATCAGATGGTTCCCAACAGGCCTTGCGGCCGGAACCGCACCAGCAGCAAAAGGACGATGCCATAGATCAGGATGCGGTACTCTGCCGCGATCCGGAAAACCTCGGGCAGACCAACCAACGCCACCGAACCAACGATCGCGCCGGCGACGTTGCCCAATCCCCCCAGGATCACGATGGTCAGCGCCAGGATCGACTGCTGCGTGTTGAAGGTCTCGTGATTGATGTAGGAATACAGATGGGCGGCGATGCCGCCGCTGACGCCCGCAGCGAATCCACCGAAAATGAAGGCCAATGCCTTATAGCGATTGAGGCTGAGGCCATAGGCACGCGCCGCCACATCGTCATCGCGAATGGCGCGAAAACTGCGGCCGATATGCGAACCGAGCAACCGCACCTGCAGAAGCGCGAGCAGAACCATGACCGCGAAGCTGAACCAGTAGATCGATACCACGCCGACAAGTTCAAAACCAAATATCGACAGCGGCGGGATACCCGAAACCCCGATCGGTCCGTGTGTGACGGTTTCCCAGTTCAGGATGACGAGGGATATGATCTCACCGATGGCCAGTGTCGCGATCGAGACATAATGCCCGCGCAGACGGAACGACGGCGAGATCAGAAGTGTCCCGAGCGCTGCGCTCATCAGCCCCCCGCAGATGATCGACATGCTGACGGGCACGGAAAAATCCAGCGATAGCAACGCGGAAGTATAGGCGCCGATGGCAAGAAGCGCCGCATGTCCCAGCGAGACCTGTCCTATGGTGCCGGCGACAAGCGTCAGGCTGAGCGCCAGCATGGCAAAGAGCCAGGCATTGACGAGGGTCTGGAGCACATAGGATGAAACCGGCAGAAACGGCAACAGTGCAAAGGCCGCGAACGCGGCCAACAATACCCAACGCGGTATGCGCACCGGGCGGCTGGGGGCGATGAAGGTGCCGGTGAGCGGCTCTGGCGGCGCCTGCTTGGCACTGGCGAACAAACCGTTCGGCCGGAACACAAGGACCACGATCAACAACAGGAATGCGAACAGATTGCGGTAGCTGGTGCCGAAGACCGCCACGCCGTAGCTTTCCACCAGCCCCAACAGGAGACTGCCAACCACGGCACCCGGCACATTGCCCGCGCCGCCGACCACCTCCGCGACAACACCCTTCAACGTTGCGTGAAGGCTCATCGCAGTATCGATCTGGTTGTAGTACATGCCAACCAACATGCCGGAAAGGCCGCCAAGCGCGGCGGCAATCCCGAACACCGTCTGGTTGACCCGGTTGACGTCGACGCCCATCTGCATGGCGGCGTCGCGGTCCTGTGCCGTGGCCCGCACGGCCCAGCCAAGCTTGGTATAGCGCAGGAAGACAAACAGCAGCAGCGCACTGGTAACGCCGATACAGGCAATCAGGATGTCGAGTGGACCAATCGTTCCCGCACCGATCTGAAAACGGATATCGGGCAACTGGCTCGGCAGTGCCCGCGGATTGGGCGAAAAAGTGAGCATGACGATCTGATCGAGCACAAAGCTGATGCCGATCGTCGCCAGTAGTGGCGCAATGCGTACCGAATTCTGCAAAGGCCGCAAACCAAAGCGCTCGATGATCAACCCGACCAGCGCCGCAATGGCCGCAACCAGAACAATGGTGATGAAGAGCGGTGTCCGCAGTGCCACCACCGCGACCCAGCCGACATAGGCGCCGACAAGATAGATCGAGCCCTGCGCAAAATTGATCAGCCGGCTGACGCCAAAGATCAGCGCGAGCCCGACCGCCACGAGCGCATACACGTTACCGAGGATCAGTCCATTGATCGTGTAGTCGAGCCAGGAAGACACACTGAGTTCCTATTGAGAGAAGCCGCGATTGGAGAGACGCGCCGACGACACGTAACTTCAGGTTGGCTTGCCGTCCCAAAGCGTGAACTGACCCTTTCGAATGACGAGTTCGGTATTCATGGCGCCTTTGACCCGACGGCTTGCGACATCAAAGGTTGCCGGACCGAAAACAACCGTGGAGACGTCACGGACTTTCGTGAACGCGTCCCGGACGGCTCGCCGATCGGTACCGCCAATCCTCACCACCGCCGCAGCCACATTCATCGCATCATAAGAATAGGCGTTGAAGGCGTCAGGCTCCTGCCCATTGTACTTTGCCTTGAAGCCCGAGACGAACTTCTGCACCTCGGGGCGCGGATCATTGGGAAAATACCGGGTGCCGAGATGAACATCCTCGACGGCCTCCCCGCCAAGCTCCAGAAATTTTGGCGAATAGACGGAGCTCGCAGCGCAGATCTTCTGCTTCAGGCCGGCCTGTCGCGCCTGTCGGGCAATCAAGGCGCCATCGGAATAGTACGAGATCAAAATGAGGCCGTCCGGATTCGCGTCGCGGGCGCGCACGAGCGTGGAACGGAAATCACGCTCGTCTGGGATATATCCCTCGCTGATGACCACTTCGGCGCCAAACTCTTTGGCGGCGCTCGCGAAATGATCGCGGCTGGTGCGCCCCCAATCGGTATTGAGATGCAGGATGGCGAGCTTCTTGAGGCCAAGATGGGTCACGGCATAGCGCGCCAGCAGCGGCTGCTCGTCCGCCTGGCTGACGGAGGTGCTCCACATGAAGTCGCCCCCTTTGGTAAAATCCGGATGGGAGTTGGTGAAGCCGAACTGCACCAGGCCTGCCCGCTGATAGATCGGCGATGCAGCCATCGACGCCGGACTCGAGAAATCGCCGAGCTCCATGACGATCTTCGGATCCGAAACGAATTTCTGGGCAATCGCCACCGATTGGCGTGGGTCGCTCTGGCTGTCTTCAAAGGTATAGGCAAGCTTGCGCCCGTTGATCCCGCCTGCTGCGTGGATTTCATCCAGCGCCAGGTCGAAACCTTGCTTCCATTGCGCGCCATACTGCGCGTTAGGCCCCGTCAACGGGCCGCTGACACCGAGCATGACGGGTTCGGAAGATTGCGCGAAAGCGGTGCGCGAGATTGCCGCTCCGGTCATGATGGCAGCAAGAGAGCCTTTGACCAGGCTACGACGGCTGATGTTTCTCATCTGCGACTCCATCCGTTCTGAAACTGGAAATCCATCTTATCGGGGCAATTCTCATGCCAGAGGATGCCGGTGCAATCACGCATCGGCACCCTTTGTCGGCTCGCCGAGCGACAGCATCAACCTGTTCGCCCAGTTGAAGAATGCCGCGCTGTTGATCACGTCGACGATCTCGGCATCATCGAGACCCACGCCGCGCAGTTCCTCGACGTGTTGCTTGCCGAATGCGATGGGCGTCGAGGCAAGTGCAACCGAAGCCCTGACAATGGCGTTCCAGCGCGCTCCGAGACCGGCGCCCACGCCCTCGTCGAGCAGACGCTGGACATCGTCGCGGCGCTTGGAATGGACTGTGGCGAAGCGCGCGTGCACGGACGCGCAGTAGATGCATCCATTGTAGCGGGACGTCGCCGCGGCCGCGAGTTCGCGCTCGGCCCGCGGCAAGCCATCTGCGGTGTTGTAGAAGATATCCTTGTCGGTCTTGGTCCTGGCTTCGAGAACCTCGGGATCACGCACCAGCAGGCGAAAGTAATCAGACTTCGCGCGGGATCGATCGACCAGGCCGGCCCAATGCCGCTCCGTCAAGTCTTCCTCGGGAAACGGATCCAGCCAGGGCAGCCAGCCCAGTTCGTCCTGGGTAAAGACGACCGGTTCGTTCCTGTTGGCATGAACGACGATTGAATCACTCATGATTTTTAGCTCCTCAACTGGCTTGGGCCGCAGCATCTGCATGGTGTCCGAGTGACGCGCCAAGCGTCCGCAGCCCGGCGACGGCCCGAACCTGAAACGACAGGAACGCGACCAGTTGAGACAACGTTACGATAGCGGTCGTTGACCAGCCGGCATCCAGCAGTGCCTGCATGGCAGCAGGAGCAGCGTCACGCGGACGGAATACCAGCAGATGAGCATGTTCAAGTGCGGCGGCAAGTCTCGCGCCAAGGACGCGCTGACCGTCTCCGGCTACGCGATAGATCAAGCCTGCCTTGTCCTCGACCGAAAGTGGCCCAGCCGGAAAGGCGCCATACGGTCCTTGCGTCCTGGCTCGCTCGATTTCAGCCTTGAGCGCATCGACCCAGTCCAATCGGTCTGCCGCCTTGGCAAGCCTGGCAAAATAGAAGCCGGCTGCGGCCGGCTCATCATGAACGCCGGCGACGAATGCCGCGACCGCATACCGTTCCGCGGCCGCGACGTCAGCAAAATCGACCGGTTCAAACAAGGCGACATAGCTCTTCTGAGCATTCTCCCGCGCCTGCAAGCGTCGGGCGCGGATGCCGTCCAGGCTGGATCCCGGTTCGATACCGGCGAGAATATCGATGATATCACTTGTCTCTGTACCCATCATTCGGCCTTTTTCAGTTCGATGATTTTCGCATCCCAACTAGTCCACCAGCGCGGCATCGGCCACGGTGGTTTTTGTCCAACCCAATGCAGGAGCAACCTTTTCCGCGATCAGCTCGATCGACCGCAGAATGAATGGATGCGGAGGATCGATCGAATGCGCCTGAAAAACAAGATCGGTCACCCGCTCAAGCGTCCTATCGGCGCTCAGCGAGGTGATGACGTCGTCAGGTGTCCCCACATGAACGTCGAAGGCGGTGATCATGTCGGCCAATGCGTCCCCCGGCGACGCGTGACCGCCCGCGACGAAGTGATCGCGTTGACGCCGTAGTCCGATATCGGCCAGCCGGAGCGCTTCCTGACGATCGTCGGCGGCGAAAACGCTGCGCGACGCCATAACCCGGGGCTCGCATCCACGCGGCAATGCGTCGAGATAGGCGTCGATAATGGGATGTTGAATCTCGGCCAGCGACGCGCGCGGAGCTTCCCTCGACCGCGGCTGCGTCCTTGACAGCAGCAGACCGTCGCCCGCTCTGCCTGCTCTGGTCCCGCCGCCAACTGAAAAGGTCGCTTGCCAGATCCGGCCGCATAATTGCGGTCTCGGCGGATAGAGCGTATCGCCGCCGACGAGTGGCAGGCCTGCCAGGGCGTTGCGGACCATATCGAGATTGCGCACGAAAATGTCCGCACGCTCCGCGCTATCAAGTCCAAAGGCGGCAAAGGCCGATGGATTGCCGCCGGTCCCGACACCGAGTTCAAAACGGCCATTCGACAACAGGTCGAGAACCGCGGCGTCCTCCGCTACCCTCACAGGATTTTCCAGCGGTAGCGTGACGATGCCGGTCCCGAGGCGAATGCGGGACGTTTGCGCAGCGACGAAACCGAGAAAAGCGAAAGGAGCCGGAAGCCCTCCCTCAGCTTCATGGAAATGGTGCTGCGCGATCCAAGCGGAATCAAGACCTGCTGCTTCCGCGTACCTGATCTGCTCTGCCGCCAGACGATATCGCTCGGCCGGGGTCGCCTCATCGAGAAGCCGCGTGAAAAAACCCAATCTCTTCAAATTTGCGAAACGCTTCATGAGAGACAACCTACCAAGCCGGCGCGGAGATCATAGGACGGTCATATCAGAGCAGGTATGCCGTGGTCCGAGACAACCTGCAGACTCATGGCTCTGACGCTTTCTACAAGGTATCAAAGGGAATGTTCTCTCATTGCAAGCTCCGTTTAAGAAACAGCTTTCCAGGCAGACGCCCCGCAACACGAACGGCGTCGCGCCTAGCAGGCCTCTCATTGGTTTACGACACGGCCGTACGGCGCATCATGCATGCTTGCCCTGCTCGTTGGCGAGGCCGGTCTAAGAAACTGCCGCAATTGCGCTTCGTGGTCGGCGCACGACAATCCCTGAGCCGCCAACCATCCGTCGTCGAACAAGGTGCTGCGATAGCGATCCCCGGAATCGCACAATATCGTCACCAGCGATCCCTTCTCGCCGGCTGCGGCCATCTCCTTCAAGATCGCAAATGCCGCCCAAAGGTTGGTGCCCGTCGACCCGCCGCAGCGCCGCCCGAGAAACTCTGACATGACGCGGGCAGCGGCGATGCTCGCGGCATCCGGCACCGCAATCGTCCGGTCAATCAGTTCTGGAACGAAGGAAGCCTCGACTTGAGGGCGGCCTATGCCCTCAATCACCGACCGCCGGTTTGGCCAGATCCGGATCCGCGGATCGGCCATATGCCGGTGGTAGACGGACTCGAGAGGATCAGCGAGGCAAAGCATCGTCGACAATCCGCGGTGGCGGACATAACGCCCGATCGTCGCCGAGGTACCGCCGGTGCCGGCACCACAAACGAGCCATGTCGGAACCCGATGCTCTTCTGCAGTCATCTGTGAGAAAATCGAGTCCGCGATATTGTCGCTACGCCAATCAACCGCGCGCTCCGCGAAGGTGAATTGATCGAGATAGCAGCCCCCGGCTTCATCAGCGATACGCCGGGCGGTTGCATAGATCGATGCAGGATCGTCCACGAGATGGATCTCGCCGCCGTTCGACACAATCTCCGCCTGTTTCTCCAGCGTTGTCGTTCGTGGCATCACCGCGACAAATCGCAGACCTAACAGCCGCGCGAAATAAGCTTCGGAGACCGCGGTCGAACCGCTCGACGCCTCAACAAGCGTCGAGTCCGGTCCGATACGGCCATTACACAAGGCATAAAGGAACAGCGAGCGCGCGAGACGGTGCTTGAGGCTTCCGGTCAAATGCGTCGTTTCGTCTTTCAAATAGAGCGTCAGCCCGGGCAAGGCCGGCAGATCGATCCTGAGCAAATGGGTTTCGGCGGAACGCATACGCTCCATTTCGATCCGGCCGATCGAGGCATTTACCCATTTGCGACAAGGCCGCGTCATCAAGCACCTCTAGCGACCGTCATTCCCCTTGGCCGACCCGATGAACCATAGGGAGGAAGACCCGCAGTTTGCTTGCTTCTTGCCGCAAGTTTGGGCGCGATGACGGATATTCATGCTCGCGATAGCCAAAAGCCGGCAATAATATTGCCCCTAGCATCGTCAGCGGTAAGAAAAATCACTCATGTTCATCTGAATTGGAGATCAACGTGCTCGACGAGTTTGACCGCAAAATCCTGGCGACGCTTCAGGTGGACAGCAGCCTGTCGGTACAGGAGGTTGCTGACCGGGTCGGACTAAGTTCGACGCCGTGCTGGCGGCGCATCCAGAAGCTGGAAAGCCTGGGCTATATCCGCGGCCGCGTAGCGTTGCTCAATGCCGACAAGCTGAACGTCGGCGTCAGCGTTTTCATTGCGGTCAAGACCAACCAGCACAATGCCGAATGGGCGCAACGATTCAGGAAGATCGTGACCAGTTTTCCGGAAGTCGTGGATTTCTTTCGGTTGAGCGGAGACGTCGACTATCTGATCCGCGCCGTGGTGCCCGATATCCGCGCCTACGACGAACTTTACCAGCGACTGATCGCAAAGATTGATATCTACGACGTGTCGTCGATGTTTGCCATGGAACAGATCAAGTCGACGACGGAGCTTCCGCTCGTCTATGCATCGCCCCCCGGCGGACGCGGAACTTCCCAGACGGCACGCCATGTAGCCGCACATTGAAGGCCCGCTGCATCAAGCGAGATTGGAGGTTTCGACAGTCTCGTTGGCGTCTGCGGCCGATGCCAGACTCCGTCACTGATTCCACTCTGCATCCTGCAGGAGACGCCAGCTGATCTTGTTGCTCTCGGTGCGCGGCAGGCTGTCGACCAAGACCACCGAACGGGGCGCCTTGTAGCTCGCCATCCTGTCGCGCGACCAGGACAGAATATCTTCCGGCCGGATTGTCGACCTCGCGGCCTCGTGTACGGCCACCAATGCCTTCACGGTTTCTCCGCGATAGCTGTCAGGCGAAGAGATCACACAGCATTCCCTGATGGCGGGATGCTCGTACATCATCGCCTCCACCTCGGCCGGCCAGACCTTGAAGCCGCTGACGTTGATCATCCGCTTCAACCGGTCGACCGCGAAGAAATAGCCCTCGGCGTCGCGATAGCCGAGGTCGCCGGTCCGCAGAAAGCGCCTGCCGTCGAACTGGATGAAGGTGTCGGCATCAGGCTTGTTCCAATAGCCCCGCAGCACCTGCGGCCCATGCACGATGATTTCACCCACGGCACCGTCGCCCAGTTCCTCCAGCGTATCGGGATCAATCACCCGCGCATCGGTTTCATGCACGGCAATGCCGAGACACTGGCACTTCGGTGCGGCAAGTGGATTGAGATGCGTAGGCGACATCGTCTCCGTCATGCCGTATCCCTCGATGTAATCGAGGTTGAAACGGGTTTTCAGCCGCTCGGCGACCGCGGCGGGCATGGTTGCGCCGCCGCCAGTCAGAACCTTCAGCCGCGCGAAACTGCCGTCACGGAACCCCGCACTGGCCAGAACGTCGACGATCATCGTCGGCGCGGCGTTCCAGAACGTCACGCCGTGCGCCTCGAACAGATCCGGGATCAGATCCTTGTCCCATCGGGCCATCAGTACGAGCGTAGCGCCCGCGACGATGGCGGCATTCATCGATCCCTGCATTCCCGCGACGTGGAACAACGGCATGAATCCGGTCATGACATCGTTGTGGCCGAGCCTGTACCAGCGCGCCTGAAGTACCGCGGTGAACAACGCACTGCGATGGGTGTGCATGCAGGCCTTTGGTTTGCCTGTGGTGCCGGATGTGTACGGCATGATCACAAGATCATCCGGCGCTGCGGTCATTGGCGTCGGTGATTGCGCCTGAGCGATCGCCTCATGCCAGCGGAACCATCCCGGGGAACTCGGCTGCTCGTTCGATTGCCTCACGCAGGCTGGCAAGGCGTAGGGTGTGTCCGTGGGCACCTCGTCGCGATAGTTTGCGACCACGGCATGCGAGAGCACCGTTCCCAGCAGCGGTGCGAATATTTCGCACAACTCGCTGCCGACAATCGCCACCGTCGCCCCGCTGTCGGCGACGAGAAAGGCGATTTCCTCGGTCTTGTTCATCGGATTGACCGGCACGATCACCGCGTCCGCCCGCATCACTGCGTAATACGCAATCATATATTGCGGCGAGTTCTGCAGCGCGATCAAGACGCGATCGCCACGTTTGACGCCGCACACATGCTGCAGAAAGCCCGCCATCGCGTCGATGCGCTGGCGCAATTCGCCATAGCTCAGCGTCGCTCCATAGAAGGCGGTCACCGGATGACGGGGGCGCTGCTGCGCAGCACGCGCCAACGCATGGTAGAGCGTTCCCTCAGGCATCGGCAGGTGCCAAGGTTCGCCGACCGGCCAGAGTGGAGACACGCTGTTCATTGGCTGCCTATCGACGACTTTAGCTCAACCCCCTATCGGCCGTGGCTCGACGCGGCATTCCGGTCGTGCTCCTCGTCGGCAATCTGCAGGCCGTGATCGAGCGCATCGAGCAGCTGATGAGATTCATCGGCGGAGATCACCAGAGGCGGCGCAAGGAACAACGACGTCTGTTCGCCGCTGGTTCCAATGACGGCACCCGCCTCCAATGCACGCAACGCCACGCGGGAGGCGACGGGATCCTCAAGGGTATCGGCGCGCCACGTCCGCCAATCCGGTCCATGCAGCTCGATGGTCCAATGCAGGCCCTGCCCCGCCACACGTTTTACGCTCGGATGCCGCCGGGCGATCTCGAGCAGACGTTGGGCGAACAACCCTTCGAGCTGCCGCACCCGGGAGAGGATATCTTCGCTCGCGACCACGCGGAGGTAGGCGCTGATGGCGGCCATGCTGATCGGGTGACCGCGCAACGTTCCGTAGTTCTGCCAGCTCTTGCCCCTGAGTTGCTCGACGATGGCTTTCGACACCACGACCGCCGCGACCGCCGCCGCGCCGCCCCCCAGCGATTTGCCGAGCGTCACGATGTCCGGACGGCTCTCGGCGCCTTGGAACGCGAACCATCGCCCCGCCCGCCCCGCGCCGGTCACCACTTCGTCGGCGATCCAGATCGATCCAGCCTCGCGGGCCCGCAGCGCCAGTTGGTCCTGATATTCGGCGTCGTAGTAAATGCCGCCTTGCGTATAGTCGATAATCGTTGCGGCGGTATCTGCCAGCGTGCTTGCGGCGTCGGCAAGATATTGTTTCGCCGACGGATTGTTCGGAGGCGCACCATAGATCGCGCCATCGGGCGCGGACAGAATACGAACCGGCGCCATGGCGGCAGGGAGCTGCGAGCCACCGGCATGCACCGCCAGGCCGCCATGCCATTGCGGCTGCACGGTCATGCTGCGGGAAAGACCGACCAGGCCATGATAGGCGCGCTCGCGGGTGGCCAGCGCCGTGCGCTGCGTCAGTGCCTGACAGAGCGAGAGCGCCATATCGTTCGCCTCGCTTCCGCTGATGCAGAAGCGGACGGCACCGACCCAATCCTCTTCACCCTCGAACGCTACCCGGATCAGGTCGTCGGCGGCTTGCTCGCGCCCGATCCAGGTCCAGCCTTCGTTCACGACGGGAGTGTCCGCAGCACGACGGATCGCTTCTACCATCGCCGGATGGCGATGGCCCAGGCCGCCGCCGGTATTGCTTCCGTCGATCAGGCGCCGGCCATCCTCGAGATGGAAATAGACACCCTCGCCCCCGACAACGGTAAGCGGTGCGCTGTCACCCGCATTCAGGCCGGTCCGCAAAAGTTTGCTCATCGAGAAATCTCTTTCGCGATTCCATAACCGCCGCCACCGCAGCTTTCGATGGTGACAAGATCGTCTTGCTGCAGCACCAGATTCGACTTGCCATCGATTTCGACATTCGCGCCGTTTCTGATCAGCGATACCCGGCAGGTCTCGCCGGGTTGACCGCCCTGCATACCGAATGGCGGGATCACCATCCGCTCGATACAGGTGGTCAGGTGCATGGACGGCGCGAGAATCCGATAGGAACGCACCACGCCGTCCCCGCCGCGGTATTTTCCGGCGCCGCCGGACTCGCGGCGAATGGTTTGCTGTTCGACCCGGATCTTGTAGTTGGCCTCGATTACTTCGGCCGGCGTGTTGGACGTATTGGCAAGGTGTACGCGCGTCGCCGAAACGCCGTCGCGATCATGGCGTGCGCCCTCGCCGCCGCCATGGACCTCGTACAGCATCTTCCAGGAGCCATCCGACCGTGGCTCGGCAAAGAAGAGTACACTGGCGGTCGTTGTCCCGCCTGCAGACAGGCGCTCCGGAATTGCGTCCTGCATCCCGCGGAAGATTGCATCGACGATGCGCATTGAGGTTTCGTGATTTCCAGCCGCGACGGCCGCCGTCCACCCGGGCTCCAGAATCGAGCCCTGACGCGTGACGATCGTGAGCGGCCGCAAGGCGCCTGCGTTTTGCTGCATCTCGCGCCCGCTCATGATGCGCGCCGAATAAGCCACCGCGGAACGCGCAATGAACGGCGTGGTGTTGCAGAAGTTCGAGGCCCGGTCGGCGCTATCAGACAGATCAAAGGTTGCTTCGTCTCCGGCGATGGTGATCTTGACGTGAATGCGGGCGGGTTCGCCGCCCGCGCCGCCATCGTCCAGGTAGTCCTCGCCTTCATAGACGCCGTCGGGCAGTTCACGGATCGCCTCGCGCATCTCGATCTCCGACAGATCGTGCAGACGCGCCAGCGCCACGGTGAAAACATCCTTGCCGTGTTGCCGGCAAAGCTCCACGATGCGCCTTTCGCCGGCCTTGGTTGCGGCGATCTGTCCAAGCAGATCGCCCTCGCACGCTTCGGGATCGCGCACATTGGCCTTCAGAAGCTGCATGATCGGCGTATTCACGCCTGCTGCTGTCGCAATCAGAACCGGGGGAATGCGCATCGCCTCCTGAAAGGTGTCGATGGCCTTGGCGAAGTAGCTGCCCGGCCATGTCCCGCCGATATCGGGCCAATGCGCGAGGCTAATGGCGAATGCGACGATATCGCCGTCGACGAAGACCGGCCGAACCACCTTGACGTCGTTCAGATGGTTGCCGCCGAGCGCACCAAGATTATAGATCAGAACGTCGCCGTCGTTCAGGCCGCTGACAGGCAGGACTTTCAGCAGTTCCGGAACGGTGTAAGCCATCGCCCCGAGATGGATCGGAATATCCCTGCCCTGGCCGACCAGATCGCCCCTGGCATCGGTGATCGCCGACGACAGGTCGCCGGCTTCGCGCAGCAGTGGCGAACGCGCCGAACGCGTCATCACCAGGCTCATCTCCTCGGCCGCCGCCGACAGGCCATGCCGGATCACCTCGACGGTAAACGGATCGAGCCTCATGGCGTCACCTTCGTCAGAAAGAGATGACCGATCGCGTCCGGTTTGACCTGCCAGCCCGGCGGGATCACAACCGTGGACCACGCATCTTCAATGATCGCAGGCCCAAGGACCGCTTCCTTCATGGAAGCACGGTCTACGATCTCAGTCGCCACGTCATGAACACCATCGAACGAGCATCGGCGTGAGGTCGCGCGCAGTTTTCGGATAGCGGTCGTGGGGCGATCGACGATGGTGGTCGATGGCCGCCGCGCCTGCACGCGCACCGATTCGATGACGCAACTCTCGGCCGTCGCATAGCCGAACAGTTCGTGGTGACGGGCGAGAAAATCTTCCCGCAGCCGCGTAGCGTCCAGCGGCAGAGAGAATGGGACCGCAATGGCGTCATTCTGCGCGGCATATCGCATCAATGCGATCAGATCGACATCGATCGCTGCGCGCGTAACTCCGTTGGCAATCAACGGCTCCGACGCCTGCCCGATGAGTATCTCGATCCGCTTCAGCACCCGATCGAGATCGATGCCATCCAGTGCGACGCGGAAGGTCTGCTGCTGCAGAAAACTGAAATCGGCGGTCAGGCAGCCAAGCGCGGAAAAGGCGCTCGATGCGTTGGGCACCACGATCGAGCCGATGCCGTAGAGATCCGCCAACCCCGCTGCATGCATCGGACCGCCACCGCCAAAGGCAAGGAGCGTACAGTCGCGCCCATCGATGCCGCGTTCCACCGTCACCCGGCGCAGCGCCCGCGCCATGGTGGCGTTGGCGACCTTGACGATGCCGAGTGCAGTTTCCTCAAGACTCAGATTCAGCGCCTGTGCAATGGGCGCAATGGTGCGCCGGGCAGCCTCGATGTCGAGACTGATACGGTCCCCGAGCCGCGTCTCAGGATTGAGATAGCCGAGCACGGCGTTGGCATCGGTGATCGTCGGCGCAGTGCCACCGCGGCCATAGCAGGCCGGGCCGGGTTCCGACCCCGCGCTCTGGGGTCCCACGGTCAAGCCGCCCGGCCCATTGCGCACGATCGAACCACCTCCCGCACCGATCGAGTGAACCGCCAGCATCGGCTGACGCAGCGGTCGATCCCCGAGCATCCGGCCGTCCGCCATCTCCGCCTGTCCATCGATGATCAGGCAGACGTCGGTGGTGGTACCACCCATATCGAAGGTGAGCATTCTCGATGTGCCGAGCTGGCGCGCAATGCTGACCGACGCCGATACACCAGCCGCCGGCCCGGACATCGCCATCACCAGGGGGCGCCGCTTGACCGTGGCAATCGGAACCATGGCTCCAGCGGAATGGAACACCTGCAGGCCGGGCCCAATCGGCAAGCGCTGCTCCAGCTCACTCAAATATTCGACGGCAATCGGCATCGCCGCCGCATTGAACACCGTCGACGACGTGCGCTCATATTCTCGCGCCTCCGGATTGACCTCATGTGACAGCGAGACATGCGGCACGATCGCCTTCAGGCGCTCAGCCAGCATCCTCTCATGCACCGGATTGGCGTAGGCATGCAGCAGGGCCACCGCCACGCTTTGCACACCCGTTTGCTTGAGCCAGGTCACCAGACGATCGATCTCGCAATCCTCCAACGGCTTCAGCACGTTTCCTTCGTGATCAAGCCGCTCAACCAAGCCAAAGCAAAGCTCGCGCGGCACCAATGATGGAGATTTTGGCGGGATGTCGAGGCGGTAAAGATCACGGCGCCGGTAGCGGGCGATATCGAGCACATCCTCGAATCCCGCGGTGGCGATCAGCGCGACCTTCGGCAGACGCTCCTCGACGATCGCATTGGTCACCCGCGTGGTGCCATGGACGAAACGCTTGACCTGATCTTTCTGCAGCCCGACGGCTTCGATGGCTTCGAGCATCGCATCGACCGGCGCATGCGGACGCGACGGAACCTTGGCAATCCGGGTTTCGGCGGGATCACGACGGATGGCAATGATATCCGTGAACGTGCCCCCGATATCGGTTCCGACTTCCCATTCCCTGTCCGAGCCGTTCATTTCATTCCTTGTTCAGGCATTGCCTTCTTTCACAGCGCATCGAACAAGGCAGGGCGCGACGACGAAAGCCACATTATTGCTTGCGGCTCAGGTCGCGAAAGTCGAGCTGGCGATGAAACCAGTAGGTATAGCCGTCGAGGTTGGGTGCCATCACGGCATCCTGGTTCGCCTGCCAGAGCAGAACCAGCGGCATCTCCTTGACGTATTCGGCGATCATCTGCTTGCTCATCTCTTCGTACTTGGCCGGATCAAGTTCAAAGCGCGCCTTGGCCCCCAGTTCGGTCACACCAGCATTGTTCCACGAACTGTAGTTCCAGCGCTGATCGCCGGTAAAGAAGTTGCGGAAGAAATAGTCGGTGGTCGGAAGCCATGCCGTCGACCCTTCGGTAAAGAACGGCAGCCGCTTGTCGGTGATGGCGGTGCTCATCTGTGCGTCGGGCAGCTTTTGAATGTCCACTTCGATACCGATCTTCGCCAGCGATTCCTTGATAAGCGCGGCCATAGGTTCGGTGATCGCCGCCGAGCCGACGTTGATCGTGAACGTGGTCTTGAAGCCGGCGGCGACACCCGCCTCGGCAAGCAGTTGCTTGGCCTTGACCAGATCGGTCCTGGTCGGCATGGCTTGCGGAAAATCTCCGGTCGGAGGCTCCGTCCAGGATGCGCCGAACAGGGCAAAGCCTCGCTTGAAAATCGCCGCCTCCAACATGGAGTCATAAGGCAGCGCCGCGGCGATGGCCTGTCTCACCTTGACATTGTCGAAAGGTGCCATCCGGGTATTGAACGCGACCATCGTGAAGCCGTTGCTTTGCGGCGTCGAATCCACCCTGAGCTTGCCGCGAGACTGCAGCGCCAGCACGTCACTGGCCTGGAGATCGGTGGCAATATCGGCATCGCCCTTTTCGATCAGATTGGCGCGGGTCGCGGGTTCCGGAACGGTCTGTTCGATGACCCGCTTGAAGAACGGCAACTGGCCGCCGCGACCGCTCTTCCAGTCATCGTTCCGCCGCAGCACCACTTGCTCGCCCGGCTTGAAGATCTCGATCGTGTAGGCGCCGCCGCCGGCCGTATTGGTCTTCAGCCATTCCTGCGCCCAGGGATCTTCTGATGTCGCATGCTGCCTGGCCAGTTTGCTGTTGAAGATCGGCGCGAGCGGCGTGGCAAGGTTGGAAAGCGCAAGCCGGTCCGGCTTGGGCAGGGTGACCGCAATGGTGCGCGCGTCGACGACGATAAACTGTTCGGGCGTGGTCAGCGAACCGGTCCCCAGCTGACCTTTTGAAAGGGACTTCGCACTCACGGCCCGGTCAAGCGACCATTTGACATCATCGGCGGTAATGGGAGTGCCGTCGTGCCACTTCGCATCTCTCAGCTTGAAAGTGATCTTGAGACCGTCCGGGCTGACTTCGTAACTCTCGGCAAGCTCGCCGCGGATTTTCGTACGATCGAACACCCAGACGCCGGCTTCGCGCTTGCGATCGAATGCCACGAGGCGATCGTAGGTGCTGGTCGACACGCCGAACGCCTCCCGCGTGGCTCCGGGCGTCGAAGGATCCAGGGTGTTGATGTTGTTGCCGGTCACCTGACGAAGCGTCTCGGCGCGCGTCTGCGCCTGCGCAACGACCGGCGCCGACAAAAGACAGGCCACGCCGATCAACAGCTTCAACGAGACGCCACGATCCGTCATCATCACCCTGTTTCCCCTGTGAAGGCCACCCGCGCGAATTTGTGACAGACCGGTCGAGGCACCGTATAGAGCCAGAGTTGCCGCAAACAGGTAGGCCAGCCACCCGAAATCGCCGCCTCACTCCTGCAAGGGACTTCTGCACTTTTCGGTGCTGCGTTGCCTGCGAAAGTAGCAGCGTCGCCCGTACACCAAACCACCGATTGCAGCTATGAAGTCCGGCCACTCAAGGATTCGGCCATTTTGGAAATGAGCCGGTGCGCATCCTCTGTCTGCAGCCGCCCATACCCGAACACCAATCCTTGCCGCGTTGGCTCGCCGAGATAGTTCTGCGACAGCGGCTGCACATGAATACCCGTCTTCAGCAGGAGCTTTGCCGCCTGGGTGTCGCTCAGCCGCGCCCGCATTCGCTCGGTAAAGAAGGCGACCAGATGCAGCCCGGTCGCTGCGGATGACACGGTCAAGTCGTCCGGCATCAACGTGGCGATCGCGTCAATCAGGGCAGCCCGTCTCTCGGCGTAAACCTTCCGCATTCGCCGCAGGTGCCTCAGCAGGTGTCCTTCCCGCATAAATTCCGCCAGCGCGACTTGCCCGATCCCAGATGTGTGGACATCGATCCGGGCGCGACCTTTTGAGAACGCCCTGATCAGGCGTTCGTCGGCGATCATGTAGCCGATACGCAGGCTAGGCATCACCAGCTTCGAGAATGTCCCGAGATAGATCACGCGTCCGTCGCGATCGAGCGACCGCAGCGAGGCGATCATGCTGTCTTGATGCCTGAACTCCGAATTGTAATCGTCTTCGATGATCCAGGCATCATTCCTGTTCGCCCAGTCCAAAAGCTCGAGCCGCCGCTCGAGCCCCATGCTGACGCCGATTGGATATTGATGCGACGGCGTCACGACCACGAGCTTCGCATTCGGCGCCAGCCGAATCCCCTCGGAGACGCAGAGCCCCTTGTCGTCGACAGGCACCGGAATGAGTTTCGCGCCGGCCGCCGTCAGCGTCCATCGGGCTTCGACGAACCCCGGCTCCTCGACCCAGACCTCGTCGCCCGGATCGAGGATCATCCGGCTGCAAAAATCCAGCGCGCCTGAAGTGCCGGAGGTCACGGCCACATTGCCCGGCGCACAGACGAGACCGCGAACCGATCCGAGAAAATTGGCGATTTCGCTCCGCAGCACCGGATGCCCCTCGGGCGGAAGATCCAGACAGTCGGAATTCCTGGGATTCTGCCAGGCCTGCCGCAGCAGCCTCGCCCATTCCTTGAACGGAAAGCTGGAGACGTCTGGCGCACCGGGGCTGAATTCAGACTTCCAGTTGGTGTCGTATTCGAACGCCAGCAGGGACCGCCAGCGATCGGAGACGGGGCCAATCTCGATCGCCGTTGAAGCAGCCTCCGAGACGAACGCAGCAGGCGCCGGGTTCACCTGCGCCTGCTTGACCGACGCCACGGTGACACCTCCGCGCGGTGTCGATTCCAGGTAACCCTCTGCATAAAGCAAATCCCACGCGGTCAGAATCACCGTTCGTGAACAGCCCAGTTCGCGCGCGATCTCCCGCGAACCGAGAAACTGCGTGCCGGCCGGAAGCGCCCCCTGCAGAATTCCGTTCCGGAGATGCGCCGCGATCTGCAGATAAATCGGAACCGCTGACGCACGATCGATATGCACGCCGGCGATCGACACGCGCTTCTTTTGGGAACGGGACTTTTCCATAGACGAAGGACTTAGCTTTGAGCGCGGCCAACCGGCAACCGGATCGAGTTGCGATTGCTCAGCTACGTTGCATACAACATGCGAATTATGCCGTAAATTTAGGCATGTAACCTGCTGCACAAGATTCAGTCGAGCGGTCATATCCGATTATTTTCAAATGGTTACGACCAAATGCTCATCGAGAAATCTCTGGCACGAACATTGCGACACCTCTCCTGAGCTCCGCCGTTTCGGCGCGGCTGCGCAATGAAGGGCGACCCGCTCGCCCAGAGGGAGCAGGCAATGGATTTTGGCAGGATTTCACGACGGCATTTGTTGCAAGGCGGCGCGGCGCTGACGCTGGGTTCGGCATTTGGTGCGCACTCGGCGCTGGCGGCCGACACCACCATCGGCTTCATCTATGTCGGGTCGCGCGACGACTACGGCTACAACCAGGCGCATGCGCAAGGTGCTGCGGCGCTGAAGAAGATGCCCCGGCCTCAAGGTGGTCGAGGAAGAGAAAGTCCCGGAAACCGACGCGGTCGAAAAGACCATTGAGTCGATGATCAATCTCGACGGTGCGACGCTGCTGTTCCCGACCTCGTTCGGATATTACAACCCGCACATGATCAAGATGGCCAAGAAGTTTCCAAAACTGCGCTTCGAACATTGCGGCGGGTTGTGGAGCGACAAGGATCCCACGAATGCCGGCAGCTATTTTGGCTACATCGACGAAGCCCAGTACATCTCGGGCATTGTCGCCGGCTATTCGACCAAGAGCGGCAAACTCGGCTTCGTCGCCGCAAAACCGATCCCGCAGGTGCTGCGCAATATCAACGCCTTCACGCTAGGAGCCAGGCTTGCCAACCCGAAGGCGACCACGCAGGTGATCTTCACCGGCGACTGGTCGATGCCGGTCAAGGAAGCTGAAGCCACCAACAGTCTGATCGACCAGGGCGTCGATGTCCTCACCTGTCACGTCGATGGTCCGAAGACCATGGTCGAGAACGCCGCCCGCCGCGGCGCGATGGTCTGCGGCTATCACGTCAACCAGTCGCCGCTGGCGCCGAAGGCCTATCTCACCGGCGCGGAGTGGAACTGGGAGGCGCTGTATCCGAAGTTCGTCAAGATGATCGCCGCGGGCGAAGCTATCCCGAATTTCTATCGCGGCGGCTTGAAGGAAGAGATCGTGAAATGCTCGCCCTATGGCGAGGCGGTCTCGGCGGAAGCGCGCAAGCACGCCGACGACATCAAGGCCAAGTTCTTGTCCGCCGAAGGCTACACCATCTTCAAGGGTCCGATCATGGACAACAAGGGCAAGGCGGTCATTGCCGCCAGCACTGATCGCGGCCAGAAGGATCCTGAGCTGGAGAAGATGGACTATCTGGTCGAGGGCGTGCTCGGAGCAACTTCGTGACCACTGAGACGGCGGATCCTGTCGAGGCGGTCGCAGTCTCTCCGGCCGCCGATCCCGGCTTCCTGCAACGCTACGGCGCGACCATCGAATACATCCTGATACCCGGCGCGGCGCTGGTCGGCGCGCTCGCGGTGTTCGGCATATTCGTGGCCCTGTTCGGCAAGAACCCGCTCGATTTGTATTTCTACATGTACCAGGGTGCGTTCGGCACCTGGTTCTCCTGGCAGAACACGCTGACGCGCGCCGCACCCCTGATCCTGACGGCGCTATGCACCGCCCTGCCCGCACAGCTCGGCATGGTCATCATCGGCGGCGAAGGCGCGCTGCTGATCGGCGCCTTGTCTGCGACCTCAATCGCTCTAGCCATGCCGTGGGCACCGCCGCTGGTGGTACAAATTGCGATGGTTTGCGCCGGCGTCGCAGGCGGCGGGCTCTGGATCACGCTTGCTGGTGCGCTCCGGCAATACCGCGGCGTCAACGAGACGATCTCGAGCCTGCTGCTGGTCTATATCGGCCTTGCTGTCCTCAACCATCTGGTCGAGGGCGTGATGCGCGATCCGTCCAGTCTCAACAAGCCCTCGACCCGCGAAATCGGCGCCGCCAACATGATCGGCAGCATTCCCGGCACTGACGTGCATTGGGGGCTGGCGTTCGGCCTGGTCGCGGCCCTGGCGTCCTATATCCTGATCTATCACACCGTGTTCGGCTTCGCCGCGCGGGTCGCCGGCGGCAACATCCGTGCGGCCAAAATTGTCGGCCTCGGCGTCAGCAAACTGATCCTGACGATTTGCTTCCTTGCAGGCGGCGCAGCCGGCCTTGCGGGCATGATCGAGGTCGCGGCCGTGCGGGGCCGCACCAACGCCAACCTCGCCGCGGGCTATGGCTTCACCGGCATCCTCGTCGCTTTTCTGGCGCGGCAAAATCCGCTGGCCGTCATTCCCGTCGCGATCCTGCTCGGCGGAATCAGCGCCAGCGGTGGGCTGCTGCAACGGCGACTGGGCCTACCGGACGCCTCCGTGCTGGTGCTGCAGGGGATCATCTTCGTCTTTGTTCTGGCCAGCGACGCGCTGTACGGGCGGATCGGGTTCCTGAAGGGAAAACCTTGACATGGCGGACGGATCGATCGGACTCTGGACCGTTCCCTTGGCCGTGTTCGGCGGCGCCATCCGCGTCTCGACGCCATTTTTGTTCGTCAGCCTGGGCGAATGCATCACCGAGCGCTCGGGGCGCATCAATCTCGGCCTCGAAGGCACGCTGATCATGGGTGCGATGAGCGCCTACGGCATCTCCTTTCTCTCGGGTTCGCCCTGGCTTGGCGTGCTGGCGGCCGGCATCACGGGCGCCCTGCTCGGCGCGCTTCATGCCGGCATTTGCTCGCTGCCGCGGGTGAACGACATTGCCGTCGGCATCGCGCTGATGCTGTTCGGAACAGGCCTGGCGTTCTATCTCGGCAAACCGCTGATCGAACCGACCGCGGCGCGCCTGCCGGCGATTGATTTCGGCTGGTGGAGCGACATCCCCCAGGTGCGGGCGGCGCTCCGGATCAATGTGCTGTTCCTGATCGGGGTGGCGATCGCGCCGATTTTGTTTTGGGCGTTCCGAACCACGCGCTGGGGTCTGTTGATCCGGACCGCGGGCGAAAGTTCGGATGCCGCACGCGCGATGGGTTATTCCGTGCTCTGGATCCGGTTGCGCGCCACCATGGTCGGCGGCTTTCTCGCCGGGATTGGCGGCTCGTTCCTGTCGCTGTTCTATCCCGGCAGCTGGAACGAGGGCCTCTCCTCAGGTCAGGGCATCACGGCGGTGGCGCTGGTGATCTTCGCGCGCTGGGACCCGATGCTGTGCCTGTGGGCCTCATTGGCCTTTGGCGGAGCGGCAGCACTGGGACCGGCGCTGCAATCGGTCGGCGTCACCTCCGGCTATCATCTGTTCAACGCCGCGCCCTATATCCTGACGCTGGCGATCATGATCATCACCTGTTCGCCGAAGCGCACGCTGACCGGCGCGCCGGCCGAACTGTCCATCACCCGATAGGCGGGAGCGAACCATGCCCGAGCGCTATATATCATCCGAACCCTATGCCTGGCCCTATAATGGCGATCTGCGCCCGCAAAACACCGCGCTGATCATTATCGACATGCAGACCGACTTTTGCGGCGTTGGCGGTTATGTCGACAAGATGGGATACGACCTGTCGCTGACCCGCGCGCCGATCGAGCCGATCAAGAAACTGCTCGCGGTAATGCGCGGGCAAGGCTTTCACATCATCCATACCCGCGAAGGACATCGGCCTGATCTCGCCGACCTGCCCGCCAACAAGCAGTGGCGCTCTCGGCAGATCGGGGCCGGGATCGGCGACCCCGGCCCATGCGGCCGCGTGCTGGTGCGCGGCGAGCCCGGCTGGGAAATCATTCCAGATCTGGCACCGCTACCGGGCGAACCCATCATCGACAAGCCCGGCAAGGGATCGTTCTGCGCCACCGACCTCGAGCTGATGCTGCGGCTGCGCGGTATCGAGAATATCGTTCTGACCGGCATCACCACCGACGTCTGCGTCCACACCACGATGCGGGAGGCCAATGATCGCGGCTTCGAATGCGTCCTGATCGAGGATTGCTGCGCCGCGACCGACAAGAGCAACCATGACCACGCGCTGAAAATGATCAAGATGCAGGGCGGCGTGTTCGGCGCGGTCGCGACCTCGACGGCGCTAATCGGAGCGCTGTCATGATCATCGGCGAGACGCCGTTACCCAGCGGGGCGCTCGGCGTCGACGCCATCGCCATGACCATGCGGTTCGGCGACTTTGTCGCCCTCGATAACGTCGAACTCAAGGTGCGGCCGGGCTCGTTCCATGCGTTGCTCGGCGAGAACGGCGCCGGCAAGAGCACGCTGGTGAAATGCATCATGGGCTATTACCGCGCGACCAAAGGCGACGTACTGGTCGGCGGCCGCGAACAGGCGATCGCCAATCCCAAGGAAGCGCATGCGCTCGGGCTCGGCATGGTCTACCAGCACTTCACGCTGGTGCCGGCGATGACGGTCGCCGAAAACCTGGTGCTGGCGCGCGACGACGTGCCGGCGGTCGTCGACTGGTCAAAGGAAAAGAAGGCGCTGGAAGCGTTTTTGGCGCGGATGCCGTTCAAGGTGCCGCTCAACGCAAAGGTGTCCGACATCTCGGCTGGTGAGCGCCAAAAGTGCGAGATCCTCAAGCAGCTCTACCTGAAGCGGCGCTTTCTCATCCTGGACGAGCCGACCTCCGTGCTGACGCCGGGCGAGGCCGACGAGGTGCTGGGCATGTTACGCGCCATGGTCGTGGCGGGCGACTTGACCATCCTGATGATCACGCACAAATTCCGTGAGGTGATGGCGTTTGCCGACGACGTGACGATCCTGCGCCGGGGCAAACTGGCCGGACACGGCAAGGTCGCCGAACTCACGCCTGACGATATGGCTCGCACCATGATCGGCGCTGAACAGTTGACGGTCCAGCCGCCACGGGTTGGCGAAGTCGGGGAAGCCCGGCTTGAACTCAGCAAGCTCACCGCGCTCGACGATGCCGGGGCCATCGCCGTCCACGGCGTATCGCTCACCGTGCGCGGCGGCGAGATCGTCGGCATTGCGGGCGTCTCCGGCAACGGCCAGCGGCAGCTTGTCGAAGTGTTGGCCGGCCAGCGCGAGGCCGAAAGCGGCGAGGTCCGCGTCGGCGGCGATCTCTATCATGCACGCCGCGAACAGATGCGCCGGCACAAGATGTCGCTGCTTCCCGAGGAGCCTTTGAAGAACGCCTGCGTCGGCGGCATGAGCGTCGCTGACAACATCGCGTTCCGTGAATTCGACCGGGCGCCATTTGCCAAAAGCGGCTGGTGGCTGAACCGGTCAGCCTTCCGCAAGGATGCCGAACGCAAGATCGGGCTGTACAAGATCAAGACCCGCACGCCGGACACGCCAATCTCGGCACTCTCGGGCGGCAATGTGCAGCGCGCGGTATTGGCGCGCGAACTCGGCGGCGAGGTCGAGGTGCTGATCGCCGCCAATCCCTGCTTCGGGCTCGATTTCGCCGCCGTCGCCCAGATCCACGCCGAGATCATGGCTGCCCGCAATCGCGGCGCCGCGGTGCTTTTGGTCAGCGAGGATCTCGACGAACTGCTCGAATTGTCGGATCGTCTGGTCGTGATGTTCCACGGTGAATTTGTCCACGAGGCCCGCGCCAGCGAAGCCAATCTCACCGAAATCGGGCGACACATGGCGGGCCACTGACGGTCAGGGCCGATGGTCAATTACAAAGCGATCCTATGACACCCAAAGCCGTAAACCACGTCAGCCATCCCCTGGTCCAGCACAAGCTCTCGCTGATGCGCGACAAGGATCTCTCGACCAAGGGCTTTCGCGAGCTTCTGAACGAGATAGGCATGCTCCTCTGCTATGAGGTCACCCGGGAATTGCCTTTGGAAATGGTCGACATCGATACGCCGCTCGCTGCAATGAAGGCGCCAAAAATCGCGGGCAAGAAACTCACACTCGCTCCGATATTGCGGGCGGGTGTCGGATTTCTCGACGGCATGCTGGCGCTCGTTCCGTCAGCGCGCGTCGCGCATATCGGCCTCTACCGCGATCCGAAAACTCTTCAAGCTGTGGAATACTTCTTCAAGGCGCCACAGGATCTGTCGGATCGCATCGTGATTCTATTGGATCCAATGCTTGCGACGGGAAATTCAGCTTGCGCCGCGGTCAGCCTGCTCAAATCGCGAGGTGCCCGAGACATCAGGTTCGTCTGCTTGCTCGCGGCCCCCGAAGGGATTGCCCGATTTCAGACTGAGTGTCCTGACGTCCCGATGTGGACCGCTGCTGTCGACGAGAGGCTGAATGATCACGGCTATATCGTGCCCGGCCTGGGCGATGCCGGAGACAGAATGTTCGGCACCAAGTAAGCGTGCGCGGCGTTGCTTTCGCCCTGCAGCAGCAATAAGACGAAATTGACCGCTCCTTACTGCAAGAAAAGCCCAATACTCAGTCGGAATTATTTTGTTGATAGCCGGGCGATTGCGGCTACGGGTCCGCCGCCAGGCGGGCCCTGATGTTCGGCCCCGCCAGAAACATAGACGGCGCCGGTTCCCGACAAGCCGCTGATCAATCCGCCGACAGCAGCGCGGGCATGCCGGGTTGAGCTGATGTCCGTATCCTCAAGCATGATGTGACGAGATCCGCGGATGCTACCGTTTGGCGAGGCTTCCGCCTTGGCGAAGATGTTGACAAGTTGGCGGCTCGCCATCGGCGGCCCGGACCCGTCTTCGATGTGCAGTCCCACGCTTTTCAACGCCTTGATCACGGCTGTGGAATCAATTGCGTCGCGCATCACGGCGTGTCCGATCTCGAACGGGGCGGCCGACGATGTCGAATTGCCCAAGACAATGACCACATTGTGCATCAGCTCGATGCCGGCCGATGTGGATGCTACCGACGAAAACAGATCGAACCGCCGAAGGACGTGCTCGTCGTCAATCTCGCCCTCGATCTCGCCAAGGGCGACCGCTACTCCCAGCGCCGATGCCCCGCGCGAATACGCCATCGAACCGTATGCACTGTTTGTAACGGTCTTATTCCCACGGGCCGCTGCCGCTTCGACGCGGTCGCTAGTCAAGAGCGGACACTTGATCTGCACAAAATGGACATCCTGCGGATCGACGATGGCAGCTTCGGCCATGGCCGCGGCCACCGCCCTTGCCGTTTCCCTGATCTGCACGCTGCGCCCGATCTCCTCGGGCAAAAAATCCCGCGTGTGCGCCATCCCAATGCTGAGGCGTTTCTCGGAAATGTCGGGGGAAACGCGATTCGCAGCGCTGTCACGCGTGAAGACGGTGATATGCGGACTAAGCACGCCTTCCGTACCACCCGACATCACGAACGCGATCCGCTGCTCCACGCGGTGCGGTGGCAGATCAATAAAGGGCGCCAGGGCAGCGCTGAGCGCGGAAACGGCGTATTCCCGCGTGAAATCGTTGACGCCGCCATTGCCTTCGGTTTTGCCCAGTATCGCGACGATCGACTTTGGATCGATCTTGCCTTGCTCGATCAAGCCCAGCAGGCCGGAGACATCACCGGGGCCTTTGGTGGCAATGCGAACGACGTCGACCGATGTTGTGCGCATGCTCTTCCCCCTGGACATCTTCGGGCCGGCGAAAAGATATGGCAAGCCGTAACGGCTACCGGCGCCTCCAATTGATCACTCTTCCTCCCTGACTTGGACTAGGGAAACGCGGTCGCCTTCATAAACATTCCCGGTTGCCCACTTTTTGACTCATCTGTCGCAATTTTTGGCACATCTGTTGCATCCAATTCCGGATAGCGTTCCCGGCGCCAAGGTCGCCGGGTCCTGGGCAAGACAGTGCGGAATGGTACGGATGACGACCACGGCAGCGCTCGAACTGGTGCAATTGACGAAGAAGTACGGCGGCGTCACCGCCGTTGACGCCATCAACCTCAAGATTCCCGCCGGCTCCTATTGTTGCCTGCTTGGGCCGTCCGGCTGCGGCAAGACATCCACCTTGCGCATGGTGGCTGGTCATGAATCGGCGACTTCAGGCGACATCCTTGTCGGGCCGAAGAATGTGACGGACCTGCCGCCCGCCGGCCGAAGCACGGCGATGATGTTCCAGTCCTATGCCCTGTTCCCGCATCTCTCCGTCATCGACAACGTTGCCTTTGCCTTGAAGATGAAAGGCGTTGCCAAGGCGGAGCGCCATGCCGAAGCCAGAAAGCTGCTGGAACTCGTCGATATGCAGGCCTATGCGGCGAGGCTGCCGGCGCAGCTTTCCGGGGGCCAGCAGCAGCGCGTGGCGCTCGCGCGCGCGCTGATCACCTCGCCTCAGATCCTGCTGCTGGACGAGCCGCTTTCGGCGCTCGATCCGTTTTTGCGGCTGCGGATGCGAACCGAGCTGAAAAGGCTGCAGCGCGAACTTGGGATTTCCTTCATTCATGTGACGCACGGTCAGGACGAGGCGATGGCGCTCGCCGATATCGTGGTTCTGATGAATGGCGGCCGGATCGAACAGCAGGGTTCGCCGCGTGAAATATTCAACCATCCCCGGACCGAGTTCACGGCGAAATTCATCGGCAGCCACAACGTCATCGCCATCGGCAACGAAATTTTTGCGGTTCGCGAAGATCGCCTCAAGCTGAGAAGACCGGGCCGAGCCTTCGACGGTCCGTCGATCGCGGGCACCGTCAGCGAGGTCGAATACCAGGGGACCTATATCCGTATCGCGATTGCCGCCGAAGGCGGAACCGATATCTCGGTCCAACTCAACGAAGATCAATTCGACGCGGCCAACTACGCCGTCGGTGAGCGTGTTCTCGCCACCTGGGACCCGGCGCAGGCAAGCCCATTGATGACCAGTCGTTCTGTAACCGTCCCGCCGCCCGATAAGGCGGCTTGACATCTTAGGGAGATGATCATGAGCAAATCTTCGAAATTCAATCGTGGCGTCAGCCGTCGCGCCGTGCTGAAGGGCGCGGCCGGTGCGGTCGGCCTGGCGGCAGGTTCGGGCGCCATCACCGGATTTCCTTATGTCCACTCGGCCGACCCGAAAGTGTTGCGTTACCTCGGGACCGCGGTGAACGCGGGAGACGAGATATCGAAGAAATGCCTGGCAGATACCGGCATCAAAATTGAGTACATCACCGTAACGACCGACGATGTGACCAAGCGTGTCATCACCCAGCCGAACTCGTTCGACGTGCTCGATACGGAATATTTCTCGCTGAAGAAGCTGGTGCCGTCGGGCAATATTTTCGCGCTCGATGCCAAGAAGATCAAGCAATTCGACAACATCACGCCGGTGTTCACCAAGGGTCAGTTGCCCAACGGCAAGAAGATCGGCGACCAGGGCACCGCGCCGTGGAAGGTGCTTTACCTCGAGGGAGCCAATTCCAAGAAATTCTCGACAACACCCACCGAATTCGTGACGCTGATCCCCACGGTCTACAATGCCGATACGCTCGGCATCCGGCCGGATCTGATCAAGCGGCCGATTTCATCCTGGAGCGAACTGCTCAATCCCGAATTCAAGGGCAAGGCGTCAATCCTCAACATCCCGTCGATCGGCATCATGGATGCGGCGATGGTGGTGGAGGCCACCGGCCAGCACAAGTATGCCGACAAGGGCAACATGACCAAGGCCGAGATCGATCTGACGATGAAGATCATGACGGAGGCAAAGAAGGCCGGTCAGTTCCGCGCCTTCTGGAAGGATTTCAACGAGTCCGTCAACCTGATGGCCGCAGGTGAAACCGTCATTCAGTCGATGTGGTCTCCCGCGGTCACCAAGGTGCGCTCGATGGGAATCGCCTGCACGTTCCAACCGCTCAAGGAAGGCTATCGCTCGTGGGCGTCAGGGTTCTGCGTGTCGAAGGCGGTTTCGGGACCGAAGCTCGACTGGGCCTATGAATTCGTGAACTGGTATCTATCGGGATGGGCTGGCGCCTATCTCAATCGCCAGGGCTACTATTCGGCCGTTCTGTCCACCGCCAAGGCCAATATGACGGCGGACGAATGGGGCTACTGGATGGAGGGCAAGGCGGCTGTCGGCGATATCAAGGCGCCCGACGGCACCATCCTGGAGAAAGCCGGTTCCAAGCGTGACGGGGGCTCCTACGACGACCGCATGGGCGGCGTCGCCTGCTGGAACGCCGTCATGGACGAGAACGATTACATGGTGCGCAAGTGGAACGAATTCATCGCCGCTTGATGCCGCGCCGGGAGTTGCCGGGCCAACGCGCCCGGCAAGACCCGCTCCGGTTTGATTGAGATCGGCCTCCAAATGCTTCAAGACCGCAAATCCTTTGTCGCGTGGCTTCAAGCCGCGCCGATGATGCTGATCTTCGCGCTGTTTTTTATGTTGCCGCTGGTGTTTGTGACGATCGTCAGTGCGTGGGACTATAATGAATATGAAATGCTCCCCGCCTTAAGTCTCCGCGGTTACACCGATACGTTCGAAGGGTGCATCGCCGAACTGCCCGGCCTGTGCACGATCCTGAAAACCTACCTGAAGACCCTGAAATTGTGCCTGCTGACCTGGGTTCTGACGCTGCTGATCGGATTCACGGTTGCCTATTTTCTCGCGTTCCACGTCCGATCCAAAACCTGGCAGATCGTACTCTCCCTGCTTTGCACGATTCCGTTCTGGACCTCGAATGTGATCCGCATGATCGCGTGGATTCCGCTTCTTGGCCGCAATGGACTGGTGAACAAGGGACTCCAGGGCTCGGGTTTGATCCAGCAGCCGCTGGAATGGCTACTGTTCTCCGAGTTCTCTGTCGTGCTGGCCCTCGTCCACCTCTTCACATTCTTCATGGTGGTGCCGATCTTCAATTCGATGATCCGGATCGACAAGCGGTTGATCGAGGCCGCCTATGATGCCGGGGCTACCGGGTGGCAGACCCTCGTGAATATCATCATTCCCTTGGCAAAACCGGGGATCGTGATCGGCTCGATTTTCGTGATCACGATCGTCATGGGTGATTTTGTCACGATCGGCGTGATGGGCGGCCAACAAATCGCTTCCGCAGGCAAGATCATCGAGGCGCGTCTCAATGCGTTGCAATTTCCCGCGGCCGCAGCCAACGCCGTCATCCTGCTCGGCATCACGATCATGATCATTTCGGCGCTGACGCGGATCGTCGATATCCGCAAGGAGCTATGAGATGGGCGACAAGCGGTCGCGATCCTTTTATGTTCTGGCAGCGTTCTTCGCGGCCTATGTGCTGTTTCTTTACGGACCGATGATTGCGATCTACATCCTCTCGTTCCAGGGCCCCGACGGCGGCCTGACCTTTCCAATGAACGGCGTTTCGCTGGTCTGGTTCGGCAAGGTGTTCGCCGGGGCCGGCATCGTCGACATCGGTGCGGCCTTCAAGCGGTCGCTCAAGCTCGGCCTCGTCGTCATGGTCCTGACGGTCGTGCTTTCGGTTTCGGCGGGCATGGCCTTTCGCAAATCGTTCCGCGGCGCGACCTTCCTGTTTTATGTCGCCATCGCAAGCCTGATCATGCCGTCGATCATCACTTCGCTCGGCATCGCACTGGAATTCCGGTTGCTTGATGATTTCATCATCAAGAGCGGCGCCGAGGGCTGGACGACGGCAATGGGGCTTTTTACTTCAGGCCTTGGTGCGCACCTTACCTGGACCCTGCCGTTTGGCCTTTTGATCATGTTTGCGATTTTCAACCGGTTCGATGGCCGGCTTGAAGAGGCGGCGCGCGACCTCGGTGCAACGCCATGGCAGACATTTCGCCATGTGGTGCTGCCAATTATATTGCCGTCCGTCGTGGGCATTGGTCTGTTCGGCTTTACCTTGTCCTGGGACGAACTCGCGCGCTCCAGCCAGGCGATCGGGTCCGTCAACACCCTGCCGCTTGAGTTGCAAGGCCTGACGACGACCGTAACGAAGCCGGATATCTATGCGCTTGGAACGTTGACGAGCGCTGTATCCTTTCTCGTCATCTTTTCGGCCCTGATCGTCATTCTTGTGCTCCAAGCGCGACAACGGCGTCACGGGTCGGACGCGGGCAAGGGAATGGTGTAGAATCAGCCTCATGTGTCGTCTGATCGTCAACCCGAACACCACCGCCGCGCGGAGTCGCGGAGGAACCCATTGATGGCGAACCTTTCAGCACTCAGCCCGTCAGAGCGCGACGCGCATTTCCTGCGGCTGTCGTTCGAGGTCGCGCGCCGCGCCGTGGCCCACGGCAACCATCCCTTTGGGGCTGTTCTTGTCGACCGGGAAGGCAATTTGCTGCTGGAGGCCGAGAACGGCTACATGCCCTCCCATGACGGCACGGCGCATGCCGAGCGGCTGCTCGCGACGCAGGCCTGCACCACGCTCGATCCGGGCACGCTGCGCAGCACTACGCTCTACTCGTCCGCCGAGCCCTGCGCGATGTGCGCCGGCGCGATCTACTGGGCCGGCATCGGCCGACTAGTTTACGGCCTGAGCGAACACCGGCTGCGGGATCTCACCGGCAATCATCCGGAAAACCCAACGCTTGATCTGCCGTGCCGGGAAGTTTTTGGCCGCGGCCAGCGATCGACCGAGGTGCTCGGACCGCTGCTCGAGGACGAGGCCGCGGCGGTGCATGCCGGGGTTTGGGATAAGTAGCTCTGAGCAAGGGCTGGCGCTTTCCCTTACTTTCGCACGCGCCTAAACTAGCTCAGTATTGAGGCATCCGTTCCTCTTGACCGTGACAACGCATGCTGGATTCGACGCCTGCCGAATTACACACCGGTGCAGTGCCGCTGCTCCGGACGGTTGGCCTGACCAAGCGCTACGGCACATTCCTCGCCAATGAAGCGATCGACATCGATATCTGGCCGCAGCAGATACACGCGCTGCTCGGCGAAAACGGCGCGGGCAAATCGACTCTTGTCAAAACCATCTACGGATTGATCCAGCCGAGCGAAGGCGAAATGCGCTGGCAAGGCGAGAAGATGGTTCTCTCCGGACCGTCGGAAGCCCGCAGCCGCGGCATCGGCATGGTGTTCCAGCACTTCTCGCTGTTCGACAATCTTACCGTGGCGGAAAACGTAGCCCTCGGGCTCGACGGCAAGGAATCTTTCAAGGACATGTCGGCCCGCCTTGAGCAAGTGTCCCGTGTTTACGGGCTTCCACTCGACCCCAAACGCGAGGTCTGGCAATTGTCCGTAGGCGAACGCCAGCGCATCGAGATCGTGCGGGCGCTGATGCAAAATCCGAAATTCCTGATCCTCGACGAACCGACCGCGGTGCTGACGCCGCAGGAAGCCGACCAACTCTTCGTCGTGCTCAATCGCCTCAAGGCCGAGGGCCGCGCAATCCTCTACATCAGCCACAAGCTGGAAGAGGTGAAGCGGCTTTGCGACACCGCCACCATCCTGCGCGGCGGCAAAAGGATTTCGACCTGCAATCCCAAGGCGGAGACCGCGGCTTCGCTCGCGCGGATGATGGTCGGCGGCGAGATCAAGGAAGTGAGGGCGCCCGCCGACCGGAAAGCCACCGTGCCGCGGCTAGTCGTCAACGACCTCAGCCTCGATCCGGACGATCCGCACGGTGTGCGGCTTCGGAACATCTCGTTCGAGCTCAAGGGTGGCGAAATCCTGGGCATCGCCGGTGTCGCCGGCAACGGTCAGGACGAGCTTTTTGCCGCCTTGTCGGGAGAACGGCTGGCACAAGACCCCGGCACAATTGTCATCGACGGGCATGCCGCGGGGCACCTTTCGATCACGCGGCGGCGCAAGCTTGGTGCGGCTTTCGTTCCCGAGGAGCGGCTTGGCCACGGCACTGTGCCGCGCATGAAACTTTCGGAGAACGCGCTGCTGACCGGCCATGCCGCGGGCAGCATGGTTCTGCACGGCTTCGTCAATACCGCCGCGACCCTGAAGACCGTCGACCGCGCTACCGAAACCTTCGATGTGCGCAAGGCCAAGCGCGACCCGGAGGCCGCCAGCCTCTCCGGCGGCAATCTGCAGAAGTTCATGGTCGGCCGCGAAATCCTGCGCAACCCGGTGGTCCTCGTTGTGAGCCAGCCGACCTGGGGCGTGGACGCCGGTGCGGCCGCCGTGATCCGGCAGGCCCTGCTGGATCTCGCCGCCAGCGGCGCCGCGGTGCTGGTGACGAGCCAGGACCTCGACGAGCTCGCTGAAATCACCGACCGCATCGCCGTGATGTTCCACGGCCTGCTGTCGGAGCCGTTGCCAACTTCCGATGCGAGCCGTGAGAAACTAGGCCTGCTGATGGGCGGTAGCAGTCTGGATCAGAAGGAGGCGGCGCATGCAGTTGGTGCTTGAAAAGCGCGCCGAGCGGTCGAGCACGATCGCGCTTGTTTCGCCACTGATCGCGATCAGCATGACGCTGGTGACCATGAGCATCCTGTTTGCGATCCTCGGCAAAAATCCGATCACCGCGCTCGGCGTCTACTTCGTCGATCCCCTGACCGACAGCTATTCGCTGCAGGAGATCGCGGTGAAGGCGACGCCGCTGGTGATGATCGCGATCGGCCTTTCGCTCTGCTACCTCGCCAACGCCTGGAACATCGGCGCCGAAGGACAATTCCTGATCGGTGCCGTCGCCGGAAGCTGGCTCGCGGTCAAGACGCAGGGCACCGACGCAGGCCCCTGGGTATTGCCGGCGATGATGCTGCTGGCTGCAATCGGCGGCGCGCTGTACGCCCTGATACCGGCGATCTGCAAGGTCAGGTTCGGCGCCAGCGAAATCCTCACCAGCCTGATGCTGGTCTATGTCGCCGATCTCCTGCTCGATTACCTCGTCCGCGGTCCGTGGCGCGACCCGAAAGGCTTCAACTTCCCGACCACGGCCGAGTTCGATCCGGTCGCCACCGTGCCGCTGCTGATCGAGGGCGGCCGGCTGCATCTTGGCGGCGTCATCGCGCTCGTGGTGGTCGCCGCAGGCGCGGTGCTGCTCGGCAAAACCATCAAGGGGTTTGAAATCCGCGTCGTCGGCGCCGCCCCGCGCGCCGCGCGGTTCGGTGGTTTCAACTCCAACCAGTTGATCCTGCTGACCTTCGCGATTTCGGGCGCGCTGGCAGGCCTTGCCGGGATCATCGAGGTCGCAGGCCCCGTCGGGCATCTGCAGCCCGGGATCTCGCCCGGCTACGGTTTCACCGCGATCATCGTCGCGTTCCTGGGGCGGCTGAACCCGGCTGGAATACTAATTGCAGGACTTTTCCTGGCGCTCACCTTCATCGGCGGCGAGCAGGCGCAGATCGCAATGAAAATTCCGTTGGACGTCACCAAGGTCTTCCAGGGCATTCTGCTGTTCTACGTGCTCGCCTGCGATTCCCTCATCCTGTACCGGTTCAATCTCATTTTCGCATCGCCAAAGGTGTCCAGTGGGGCTCATTGAGGCCATCATCCTTGCCGTGCTGGCGGCTTCCACGCCGCTGCTGCTGGCTGCGACCGGCGAGCTCGTGACCGAACGCTCCGGCGTGCTCAACCTCGGCGTCGAGGGCATGATGATCGTCGGCGCGGCATGCGGCTTCGGCGGCGCCTGGCTCTCCGGCTCGGTCATCATCGGCGCGCTGTGCGGCATCGCCGCTGGCGTGCTGATGTCACTGATCTTCGCGCTGATGACGCTGGGACTTGCGGTCAATCAGGTCGCCACCGGCCTCGCGCTGACCATTCTCGGAATCGGCCTTTCCGGCCTGATCGGCTCCCGCTTCGTCGGCGAAAAGATTTCGCTGGCGCCGCATCTTTATATTCCCGGCCTCACCGATATCCCGCTGATCGGGCGTATTTTGTTCGGTGAGGACGCCTTCGTATACCTCTCGCTGGCACTGGTCGCCGGCGTCTGGTTCTTCCTTTACAGGACGCGGGCCGGCCTGATCCTGCGGGCCGCCGGCGACAATCACGCTTCCGCGCACGCGCTCGGTTATCCCGTGCTCAGGATCCGGATGTTCGCGGTGATGTTCGGAGGCGCCTGCGCAGGCCTCGCCGGCGCCTATCTGCCGCTCGCCTACACGCCGTTCTTCATTCCAGGCATGACCGCCGGGCGCGGATGGATCGCGCTGGCGCTGGTCGTGTTCGCATCATGGCTGCCCGGACGCCTCGTGATCGGCGCCTATCTGTTCGGCGCGGTGACGATCCTGCAGCTGCATGCGCAAGGCTGGGGCGTCGGCGTTCCCTCGCAATTGATGTCGGCATTGCCGTATCTGGCGACCGTCATTGTCCTTGTCCTGATTTCACGTGCACGAACCGGCGGCTCGACCGCGCCTGCGGCGCTCGGGACCGTGTTCGTGCCCGACCGGTAACATGCCCGAAGCGCGCGCGACGGGGCGCCGCGCATCGGAGAGACCTGTCCACCCGTCAGTAAAACGGAGAGTTCCATGAAAAAGATTCTCATCGCGGCGGCCGCAGCGATGCTCGTTACCGAAGCAGGCCTGTTCGGCGCTTCCGCCGCCGACAAACTCAAGGTCGGATTCATCTATCTCGGACCGGTCGGCGATCTCGGCTGGACCTACCAGCACGACCTCGGCCGCCTCGAGATGGTCAAGGAATTCGGCGACAAGGTCGAAACCACGTTCCTCGAGAACGTCAGCGAAGGCCCGGACTCCGAACGCTCGATCGAGCAACTGGCACGCGCGGGCAACAAGCTGATCTTCACCACCTCGTTCGGCTACATGGAGCCGACGCTGAAGGTCGCCAAGAAGTATCCGAACGTGCATTTCGAGCACGCGACCGGCTACAAGCGCGACAAGAACATGTCGACCTATTCGGGGCGGTTCTATGAGGGCCGCTACATCCAGGGCATCATCGCTGCCAAGATGTCGAAGTCCGGCGTGCTCGGCTACATCGCCTCGTTCCCGATTCCCGAAGTGATCTCCGGCATCAACGCCACCATGCTCGGCGCACAGACGATCAACCCCAACATCAAGGTCAAAATCATCTGGGCCAACACCTGGTTCGATCCCGGCAAGGAGGCCGACGCCGCCAAGGCGCTGATCGACCAGGGCGCCGACATCATCATGCAGCACACCGATAGCCCTGCCGCGATGCAGGTCGCCGCCGAGCGCGGCAAGCTGGCGTTCGGCCAGGATTCCGAAATGATCAAGTTCGGACCGAAGGCGCAGCTCACCTCGACCATGAACAATTGGGGCCCCTACTACATCCAGCGCGTCAAGGCTGAGCTCGACGGCACCTGGAAGTCGGAAGATTTCTGGGGCGGCCTGAAGAGCAAGCTCGTCGTGATGGCGCCCTACACCAACATGCCCGATGACGTGAAGAAGCTGGCGATGGAGACCGAAGCTGCCATCATCGAAGGCAAGCTGCAGCCGTTCAAATGCCCGATCGTCGGCCAGGACGGCAAGGAAGTCGAATGCAAGGGCGGCACCCATCTCGACGATGGCCAGGTGCTCGGCATGAATTTTTACGTAAAGGGCATCGACGAGAAGATTTCCGGGAAGTAGGACGGCCCGTCGCTCTTACCTCTCTCCGCCCTTTTGCGGGGAGAGGTCGGGTCGCTTCGAGGGACAGCAAAATTGCGAAAACAGCCCCATGCAAAGTAGGAATGGGGCCTCGCTCCATCCGAAAACGCAAGATCTAGTTGGAAATCGACCATCGCAAATCTCTGCTCGTCATTTCCGGATGCGCCTCTTGGGGCAGGCCTCAGATGTGCAATGGCACATCGGGGAATCCTTACCCCTGATGCATCGCGCGCGCGGCGGCGCTGTGGCGGCGGATCAGGTCTGACAGGTCGAGACCTGGGATCGCTCCATCCGCCACCACCCAGCGTCCGCCGACCATCACCCGGTCGGCGCGATGCGCACCGCATAGCACCAGTGCAGCCAAGGGGTCGCCATGGCCGGAGAAGCGTAGTTCGTCGAGCTTGAACAGCGCGAGGTCGGCGGTCTTCCCGACCGCGATTTCGCCGAGCTCGGGCCGCCCGATGCAGGCCGCCGAGCCCTTCGTGGCCCAGCGCAGCGCGTCCTTGTGGCTGACACGGCCGACACCGTAGCGTGCCCGTTGCAGCAGGAAGGCAGCGCGGACTTCCTGCATCAGGTTGGACTCATCGTTCGACGCCGAGCCGTCAACGCCGAGCCCGATCGAAACCCCCGCCTCCTCCATCTCGCAGACCGGGCAGCAACCCGACGCCAGGATCTGGTTGCTGCATGCGCAATGGCTGATAGCGGTCTTGGCCTTGCCGAGCCGCTTCATCTCGTCGGAATTGAAGAAGATGCCATGGGCCAGCCAGGTTCGTGCATTTAGCCAGCCGCATTGTTCGAGATAATCCAGCGGGCGGCAGCCATGCATCTGCTCGCAGAACTTGTTCTCGTCCTCGGTCTCGGCCAGATGCGTATGCAAGCGGACATCGAGCTTGTCAGCAAGTGTGGCGGTCTCGCGCATCAGCGAGGTTGTCACTGAAAACGGCGAGCATGGCGCCAGCGCGATCTGCGTCATCGCATCCTCGCCGCGCTGATGGTGTTTCGCCACCACGCGTTCGCTGTCGGCCAAAATCGTATCCTCGTCCTGCACCACGGTGTCGGGCGGCAGCCCGCCATCCTTCTGCGAGCGGTTCATCGAGCCGCGCGTCAGCAGCACGCGGATGCCGAGCCGCCGGGCGGCGGCGACCTCGATGTCGACGGCGTCCTCAAGCCCGGCCGGAAACACATAATGGTGATCGGTCGTGGTGGTGCAGCCCGACAGCAGCAGTTCTGACATCGCTACGGTGACACCCAAATGGAGCGATTCCGGCGTCAGCCGCGCCCAGACCGGATAGAGTGCCTGTAACCACGGGAACAGTTCGCGGTCCAGCGCCGCCGGAAGTGCCCGCGTCAGCGTCTGGTAGAAATGATGGTGGGTATTGATCAACCCCGGCAGTACGACATGGCTACCGGCGTCGTAGGTGACGGCATCTGCCGTCACCGGCTCCCGGCCGCGCGGCACCAGTTCGACGATCTTGCCGCCGCGGACCACGAGGCCGCGCTCGGCGCCGTCAGCGAGAATGGAGAGGGGATCCCTGATCCAGATCGCCTGCGTTTGGTCCATAATCCCACCTGATTTGCGAAGGCGCGGTTGCGAATGCCATCCTCTTGCAAGGACCGTCCCAACCCGAATGGCAATTTGGCGCTGGACTTGCAAGACTTCATAGTCGGAGATGCATCTACTTGAAAGTGTTACCGTATCCATGGACCTGAACACCATTGCCGAGGTTGCCCATCCGACGACGCGGGATCAATTGCCCGTTTGGACGGCAGGCGATGCTTGGCTCGCCGGCGGAACCTGGCTGTTCTCCGAACCGCAGACCCATCTGAAGAGGCTGATCGATCTGACCGACTTGAAATGGCCTGCGCTGGCCATCGGCGAGACCGAGCTTTCAATCGCGGCGACCTGCACGGTGGCGCAGCTCGATGCGCTGGCCTGTCCGCCGGAATGGATCGCCTCGCCGCTGATCAACCAGTGCTGCCGCGCGTTTCTCGCCTCCTTCAAGATCTGGAAGACAGCCACCGTCGGCGGCAACATCTGCATGTCGCTGCCGGCGGGACCGATGATCTCGCTGACCTCGGCGCTCGACGGTGTCTGCACGGTCTGGCAGGCCGGTGGCGGCGAGTGGAAAATTCCCGTCGCCGAATTCGTGACCGGCGACCAGCGCAACGTGCTCGCGCCGGGTGATCTGTTGCGGCAGATCGATATCCCGCTCGCGGCCTTGAGGCGGCGTTCGGCGTTCCGCCAGATTTCGCTGACGCCGGTGGGCCGCTCGGCGGCGCTGCTGATCGGCAGCGTGACCAGCGACGGCGGATTGGCGCTGACGATTACGGCATCGACCAAGCGGCCTGTTCGATTGTCCTTTGCGGGAATCCCGAACGGCAACGAATTGAGCGAAACGATTTTGCAGCACATTGCCGACGACCTCTACCATAGCGACGTTCACGGCAAGCCATTATGGCGCAAGCATATGACGCTGCGGCTCGCGGAAGAGATCCGCGTCGAATTGCAGGGCACGGCATAGACATGACGTTCCAGATCAACGGCAGGGAGTTTTCCGAAGCGCCGCAACCCGGCCAATGCCTGCGCACGTTCCTGCGCGAACTCGGCCAGTTCGGCGTCAAGAAGGGGTGCGACGCCGGCGACTGCGGCGCCTGCACCGTGCTGATCGACGGCGAGCCGGTGCATAGTTGCCTGATCCCGGCCTTCCGCGCCGACGGTCACGCCGTGACGACGATCGAAGGTCTTGCGCCGGATGGCGGCACTCATCCGATGCAACAGGCGTTCCTGGACGCGCAGGGCTTTCAATGCGGCTTCTGCACATCAGG
Organism: Bradyrhizobium algeriense; assembly: GCF_036924595.1. NCBI lineage: Bacteria > Pseudomonadati > Pseudomonadota > Alphaproteobacteria > Hyphomicrobiales > Nitrobacteraceae > Bradyrhizobium > Bradyrhizobium algeriense. The sequence goes on from NZ_JAZHRV010000001.1 coordinate 3,953,723, forward strand.
CATGATCCTGACCTGCGCATCGCTGAACCAGGCGCAGCGGCAGGACCTCGGCGCCGCGCTGAAAGGCAATATCTGTCGTTGCACCGGCTATCGCGCGATCGAGGATGCGCTGAATGGCAAGAACAACATCGAAGACGCCGCCGCGGGCACCGCATTCGGCCGCAGCCTCCCTGCCCCCGCCGGACCGCAGGTGGTGCACGGGGAAGCGCGCTATACGTTCGATGTTGCGCCCGAAGGTATGCTGCACATCAAGATGCTGCGTTCGCCGCATCCGCACGCAAGAATCATCTCGATCGACAAGCGTGCGTCTCTCGGCGTTCCCGGCGTGCACACGGTGCTGACGTTTGAAGACGCGCCGGACCGCCTGTTCTCGACCGCGCGGCACGAGTGGGATTGGATGGATCCGGACGACACCCGTGTGCTCGACAACGTCGTCCGCTTTATCGGGCAAAAGGTCGCCGCCGTGATCGCCGAGACCGAAGCCGCCGCGGAGGAAGGCTGCCGGCAACTCGACGTCGCCTACGAAATCCTGCCGGCGGTGGTCGATCCCACAGCCGCCATCACGCCGGGCGCCCCTGCGATTCACGGCGACAAGACGCCGGTAAACCGCGTCGCGAATGCAGGCCGCAACATCGTGGCGGAAATCCATGGCGAATTTGGCGATGTCGCGGGCGCACTGGCGCAAGCTGCCGTCACCTATGAAGGTACTTTCACGACCCAGCGGGTCCAGCATGCGGCCCTGGAAACCCATGGCGGCCTTGCCTGGGTCGATGCCGATGGAATCCTCAATGTCCGCTCCAGCACGCAGGTACCATTCCTGACGCGGCGTACGCTGGCCGACCTCTTCCGTCTCCCGCCCGACAAGGTGCGGGTGTTCTGTGAACGCGTCGGCGGCGGGTTCGGCGGCAAGCAGGAAATGTTCGTCGAGGACATTCTTGCGCTCGCAGCGCTCAAGACCGGCCGCCTCGTCAAATTCGAACTGACGCGGGAAGAACAATTCATCGCGACCTCGACCCGGCATCCGATGCAGGTCACGGTGAAGGCGGGTGCTGACAAGGACGGCAAACTGACGGCGCTGCAGCTCGACGTCCTCTCGAACACCGGGGCCTATGGCAACCACGCCGGCCCGGTGCTGTTTCATTCGGTCGGCAAATGCATCGGCGTCTATAACTGCCCGAACAAGAAGGTCGACGGCGTCGCCGCCTATACCAACACCGTGCCCGCGGGAGCCTTTCGCGGCTATGGCCTGCCGCAAACCCTGATCGCGGTAGAGGCCGCGATCGACGAACTGGCAAAGCAGCTCCGCATCAGTCCGTTCGAGATGCGACGCCGCAATGTCGTCAAACCCGGCGATCCCACGTTGTCGCCGCCGGAATCCGAGTATCACGATGTGCTCTATGGCAGCTACGGCCTCGATCAATGCCTCGATCTGGTCGAGCGCGCGATGGCCGCCGAGGCGCCGCCGCCTTCGCTCTCCGCGGACTGGTTGACCGGAGACGGCATCGCGCTGACCATGATCGACACCGTGCCGCCGGCCGGTCATTTCGCCGATTGCAGCATTTCGCTGCGGGATGACGGCGGCTTCGACCTCACGGTCGGCACCGCCGAATTCGGCAATGGCACCAGCACCGTGCATCGCCAGATCGCCGCGTCCGCGCTGGCGACGACCGTCGATCATATCCGTCTCTTGCAATCCGACACTGCACATGGCGGCCACGACACCGGCGCCTATGGCAGCGCCGGGACCTTCGTCGCCGGGCGCGCGACACAGGTTGCGGCCGAGGCGCTGGCCGGCCAACTGAAGCAATTCGCGGCGTCGTTGTCGGGCGAAAACCCTGATACGTGCACCCTCGACAGCCACGCCACTGTCTGTGCCGGACGCCGCACTCCTTTTGTCCAGCTCGCCGCCTCCGCGCACTCGCGTGGCAAGGTCCTCAGTGCCAGCGGCAATTCGTCAGGCACGCCGCGTTCCGTCGCCTTCAATGTACAGGGCTTTCGCGTCGCCGTGAATAAATACACCGGCGAACTCAAGATCCTGAAGAGCGTGCAGGCCGCCGATGCCGGCCGTGTCGCCAATCCGATGCAGTGCCGCGGCCAGATCGAGGGCGGGGTCGCTCAATCGCTGGGTGCGACGCTCTACGAGGAAATGGTGATCGACGACAACGGCCGCGTCATCAATCCCAAATTCCGCGACTATCATCTGCCATCCTTTGCGGACATTCCCCGCACCGAAGTGTTCTTTGCCGACACGTCGGACACCCTGGGGCCGATGGGCGCCAAATCGATGAGCGAAAGCCCGTACAACCCGGTCGCCGCCGCGCTCGGCAACGCCATTGCCAACGCCACCGGCATCCGCTTCACGGCAACCCCGTTCAAGCCGGACCGGCTATGGCCGCTGTTGCATGAGAAGTTTGGCAAATAGGCTTCGTCATTGCCTGCGGCAAACGCGAAGCGTTTGCGCAAGGGAGCCAGGGGTCCGGCCGACAGCCAATCACTCGTCGGGCTTCCTGCGATCATACGACCAGCCAAACAGGCCGGTTCTGCGAAGGCCGGCGCCAGCGCATGTTGGCTGTACTGAGATTTTGCTTGATCACTTGGTGCACATCGTGCACACGCTGCCTTCTATCTAATTGAAAAACCTAAACTCTCGCTTCAATCCATCGTGGGACCGACTGGTGATCTTCGCTTGGCTTGAATGACAACGAACGCTTTGTTTCTGCAGGAGTGATGTGTGTGACTGATATCTCGGCGACGAAAAATGGACCGCTCGATCCCCGGCTGAACTGGGCCACGCTTTCCCAAGCGGAGCGCGACGCTGCCTATGACAACAATGCGGCGGTGAAGAACAGCCCAGCGCTGATCGCGGAAAGAAACCAGATGTCCGAAGCGCTGCGCGCCAGCCGCAAATCATTTCTGGATATACCGTATGGCGACCGCGAAAAGACGAAGATCGATCTTTATCCGGCCGCCGACAAGACAGCCCCCTGCCTGGTGTTCCTGCACGGCGGTTACTGGCAGCGCAATTCGCGCGAGTTGTTTGCCATGCTGGTCGAAGGCGTCGCGGCCCATGGCTGGTCGGTTGCCATTCCCGGATATTCGCTGGCCCCGGACACGTCACTGACGGAGATCGTGACAGAGATATCACGGTCGCTCGATTGGCTGGCCCAAAACGGCGCGTCATACGGCATGTCCGGGCCCGTCGTGCTCTCGGGCTGGTCGGCCGGCGCTCACCTCGCCGCAATGGCGCTCGATCATCCGCGCGTCACCGCGGGACTGACGATTTCCGGCGTGTATGATCTTGCACCCATCCGCGACACGGGGCTCAACAACGCGCTGAAGCTGACCGACCTTGAAATCGCGCGACTTTCGCCGCTTCGCCTGCCCGCCGTCCACAAGCGGCTCGACATCGCCTACGGCACGGCCGAACTTCCGGCGCTGGTTTTCGATTCAATCAAGTTTCATGAATCGCGCATGGCCGCGCACGCACCAGGCAAGCTTTTCCCGATCGAAGGCGCAGACCATTTCAGCATTCTCAGCGAACTGCGGCGGCCTGGCGGCGCGCTTGTCGAAATCGCCCGGAAGCTCGTCGGCTAGAGCCTTTTCCGTTCCGATGGAATCGGAACGGGGCTCTAGATTTTTGATTTGACGCGTTTTCTTGGCGCGAACCGGTCTCCACTTCGCTGGAAAACGCTCTAGGTCGCCGGCGACTTGATCGCCGCAGCGTCGATCCAGATCTGATCGTCCCTGATCCGGACCGGGTATAGCCGCAACGGCCGGCTCGGCCAACCGTAGGAAATCCGGCCATGACGGAGATCGAACGAAGCCGCGTGACGGGGACAGAACAAGCGTCCTCCCGCCGGATGTCCGAGACTGAGGTCCGCCTGTTCGTGCGGGCACATCCGTTCGCAGGCGACCACGCGTCCTTCGCTCGAGACCAGGATCAAATCGACGCCGGTCACGCGGACGCAGACGATCGTTTGCGAAATCAGCCGGCTAAGCCCGCAGACCGGCATCCATTGCCCGTCGCCTGACAACGCCGCCGTTTCAGGCCGCTCATCCGCCAAGATAGGCCTTCCGCACGTGCTCGTTCTCAATCATATCGGCGCCCGGCCCGGACAGAACGATGCGGCCGCCTTCCAGCAGATAGGCGTAGTCGCACATATCGAGCGCAGCAAACGCGTTCTGCTCCACCAGCAGTACCGTCGTCCCGGCATCACGGATGCCGCGGATGATCGCAAAGGTCCGCTCGACGATGTTGGGCGCGAGCCCGAGGGAAGGCTCGTCGAACATGATCAAGCGAGGGCGCGACATCAGGGCCCGACCGATCGCCAGCATTTGCTGCTCACCGCCCGACAGGGTGCCGGCGGCCTGTTTTCTCCGTTCGGCAAGGCGTGGAAACTCGGCGTAGATCCGAGCGCGGTCCTCCGATATCTCCGCGGATTTGGTGCGCAGATAGGCACCCATGTCGAGATTTTCCTCGACCGTCATGTGTGGAAATACCCGCCGTCCTTCCGGACAATGCGCGATGCCTGAGGCCACCACGCGCGGCGGCTTGGCGCCCGCAATGTCCTTGCCCTCGAACAGCATCGATCCGGAGCGCGGCGCGACCAGCCCGGAGATCGCGCGCAGCGTGGTGCTTTTGCCGGCGCCGTTGGCGCCGATCAGGGCGACGAGCTGCCCGGCCTTGACCTCCAGCGAAATGCCGCGCAACGCCGTGACGCCGCCATAGCCACACACCATGTCGCGGATCTCAAGCACGTGTCGCTCCCTGCCCGAGATAGGCCTCGATGACGGCCGGGTCGTTCCGGATCACGTCCGGCGAGCCCTCGGCAATGATCCGGCCGTAGTTCAGCACCACTATGCGATCCGAGACGCTCATCACCATCGGCATGTCGTGCTCGACGAGCAGGATGGTGACGCCGCGGTCGCGGATGTTGCGGACCAATTGCACGAAGGTGTGCGTTTCCGAGGCGTTCATGCCGGACACCGGCTCGTCGAGCAGCAGCATCGACGGCTCGGCTGCTAGCGCCAGCGCCACGCCGACAAGCCGCTGCTCGCCGTAGGACAGTGATCCCGCAAGATCGTGGGCGCGGCGTTCGAGGCCGACCCATTCGACCAGTTCGCTGGCCCGTTCGCGCAAACGCCGCTGCGACGACCGGGCGCGCGGCAGGCCCAGAATGGCCTCGAGCAGGCTCACCCTGCCCTGGCGATGCAGCCCGACCAGCAGATTGTCGTAAACGGTGTCGTTCGGAAACACGCTGGTGCGCTGGAAGGTGCGGATCAATCCCAGGCCAGCGATCTGATGCGGCTTCAATCCATTGAGCGCCGTCCCGCGATAGCTCACGGCGCCATGGGTTGGATCCAGGAAGCCGGTAACGACGTTGAATGCCGTCGTCTTGCCGGCACCGTTAGGCCCGATCAGGCTGACGATCTCGCCCTCGCCGACCGTGAAGTTCATGTCCGAGAGCGCAACGAGCCCCCCGAAGTGCACGGCAACCTTTTCTACCCTCAATGCCGTCGCTGGAGCTGTCATCACGCATGCTCCTTGGCGTCACGTTCGGAGAAAGCAACCGGGGCAACCGTCTCGATCCGTTTCCTCGGTTTCGCAAACCGTTGCGCCAGCGATGGCACGATCCCGCGCGGCAATACGAACAGGATGACGATCAGCACGCCGCCATAGGCGATCCATTGCGCCTCCGGCGCCATGATCGGGCGCAGGAATACCGGCAGCAGTCCGAAGATCATGCCGCCGACGACAGGCCCGGCCAGCGATCCCTTGCCGCCGGTGATGACCATGATCACCATCGTCACGGTATTGATGAAGGCGAACACTTCCGGATCGATGATGCGGATATAGTGTGCGTAGAGACTGCCGGCCGCGCCTGCGATCCCTGCCGAGATCACCGCTGCCAGCGTGAGCGTCTTTGTCACGTCGATGCCGACCGATACCGCCAGCGTTTCGTTTTCCATCAACCCGCGCATGGCGCGGCCGAAATGAGAATGGACCAGACGCGAGATCAGCAGATAGGTGACAACCGCGACGGCAAGCACGAGGTAGTAGTTCTGCAGCTTGGTGCGCAGCGTCAGATCTCCGAGACCCGGCAATCCGATCGTAATCGATGGAATGTTGGTCAGCGCCAGCGGGCCCTGCGTCAGCTCGACCCAGTTCAGCGCCACCAGGCGGACCACCTCGGCAAAGGAAATCGTCACGATCACGAAATAGGCGCCGCGCACACGAAACGACAGCAGCCCAACGAGATATCCGCACAATCCAGCGATGACGATTGCCAGCGCAAAACCGACGATCGGCGGCCAGGGTTCGTGAACGATGCGAAAGCCGAAGGGCAAGCCGACGTCAAAGCCAAGCGACGTCAATGCGCTGACATAGGCGCCAATACCGAAGAACGCGATATGACCGAGGCTGAGCTGGCCGGTGAACCCAAGCAGAAGATTGAGGCTCATTGCGCCGATGATGAAGATGCCGGTCGTGATCAGCGCGTTCATGAGATACGGATCGCGCAGCCACAGCGGCACCGATGCAAACGCGACGACCGCGAGAATGGCGACCGCTGACTTCATCCGACGCGCTCCGAGCGCGCGAAAAGTCCGGTCGGCTTGAAGATCAGAACCGCGATAATGATCAAAAAGCCCATGGCGTCGCGGTATCCAGATGAAACATAGCCGGCGCCCAGTTCCTCCGCCAATGCCAGAATGAAGCCGCCAATGACCGCGCCGGTGATATTGCCGAGCCCGCCGAGGATCACGATCGCGAATGCCTTGACGGCGGCGAGATCGCCCATTTGCGGGAAGATGACGTAGACCGGACCAAGCAGTGCCCCCGCCGCGGCTGCAAGGCTCGAACCGATCGCAAACGTCGAGGTGTAGATCAGATCGACATTGACGCCCATCAGCGAGGCGGTGTCCTGATCCTGAAAGGTCGCCCGCATCGCGCAGCCGAGTTTTGTTCTGTTGATCAGGAGATAGGTGACGACGATCAGCATCGCGGCCGCGGCGAGCACGAACAGCCGCAACCAGGACACCGAGATCGGACCCAGCACCAGCGGCGCGTCGGGGAACGGCGTCGTCACCGATTTCGCCACGCCGCCCCAGATCCACAGAGCGCCGGACTGCATCGCGATCCAGGCGCCGATCATGACCAGCATGGTCGTGTCGATATCGGAGCCGCGCAGCGGCCGCAGCAAGGTCAGTTCGATCGCCGCGCCAAGTAGCCAGCCGGCGACAACGGCGAGCGGCAACGCCAGAAAGAAGTTAACTCCGAGCTGATGCACCACGATGAACATGATGTAGGCGCCGAACGTATACAGCACCCCATGCGTGAAGTTCACGACGTTCATAATGCCGAAGATCAGCGTCAGCCCGATCCCCAGCAGCGCGTAGGTGCCGCCGAGCACCAGCATGTTGATCAGATGTTGCAGAAATTCGCTCAAGGTTGCTCCCAGATATCCTGATGCCGGCGAGGTCCGCGGCTCGCCGCGGCCTCGCCATCAGCAACGTGACGTCAGAGCGTCTTCATGTCGATCTTGCCGTCGGTGATTTCGATCAGATAGACGTTGGGCTGGCTCTGACCGCTCTCCTTGCCTTCGGGACCGGATTTGCGGAACACGATGTCGCCGTTCAGGCCCTTGATCTTGATATCCCACAGCGCCGCCTTGATCGCTGCAGGCTCCGCTTTGCCCGCCTTCTCGATCGCGGCTGCCGCGGTGCGAATGCCGTCATAGCCACGAAAACTCTCGGTGCACCCGGCAAAGTCGAAGCCGCGCTTCTTCCATTCGGCGATGAAGTAGTTGGTCGCCTCCGGGTTCGGCGTCTTGTCGGGGAACCACGGCAGGAAGGTCGTCAGGTGCATGGTGCCGTTGGCGGCGGCCCCCGCCTGCGCGATGATCTGGTCCGGATTCTGCGAGCCCCCGGTGGTGATGATGCGCTTCTTGAGGCCCAGCGCTGCCGCCTGCTTGAAGATCAGCGTCAGCTGGTCCACCGCCGTGGTCACGATGATGGTTTCGGAATCGGTACCCTTGAGCTTGGAGAGCTGTGCGCTCATGTCCTGGGCGCCCTGATCCATGGTCTCGACGGCGCCGACCGTGATCCCCTTTTCCTTCATCATCTTGCTGAAGTCTTCTGCGGTGCCGCGACCCCAGTCATTGTTGATGACGAGGAAATCGACCTTCTTCAATTCGAGCTTGTCGACGATCCCCTTGAAGGCCGCGGCCTCGATCGCCGACGGCGGCGAGATGCGGAAGATGTAGGGATTGCCGGTCGTGGTGATCTTGCCCGACGAGGAGGTCTCGACCACCATCGGCGTTTCGTATTCCATCAGCTTGGGCATCACCGCAAGCGTCAGGCTCGAGCCCCACGCCCCCATCAGCACCGGCACCTTGTCGCTCGTGATCAGCTTTTCGGCGACGGCGGCCGCTTCCGTCGGATTGCTCTTGTTGTCCTCGATGACGAGTTCGAGTTTCTTGCCGAGAATGCCGCCCTTTGCGTTGATCTCATCGGCAGCGATCTTGGCGCCGTTGACGACGTAGGTACCGGAAGCGGCGAACGCGCCCGTAAGGGGCTCGTTCACGCCGATCTTGATGGTCTGAGCCTCGGCGGCACCACCCAACAAGGCAGCCGCCAGCACAATCGCCGGAACAATTCTGAAAGTCCGTGTCATTTGGTTCTCCAATCTCACGCTGTTCATCTGTCCGCAGTTCAAACTTCGTCGTTTCCATATCGCGCGGAAAATCCGGTCCATCACGTCGCTCCACCCTTGTTGGACAAGAAACGACCGACCCAACCCGCGAGCCGCGCGCGCAAAAGGCCGAACGCAAGCGCCATTCCATTCAGTTCGACCGCTGTGGCGTCGCCCGGCGACGTACCCGACAGCCGGCGATCGAGATTGCCGGCAAACTCCGCGATCAATCGCGCCGCGAGGTCACGCACCAGCCCCGGCCTCCCGACCTGCGCCAGCATGCCCGTCAGCGTGTATCCGATAGAAAGATCGACACGCGTCCCCTGCTCGATCGGCACCAGCCGATAGCGGATTTCGCCCTGCGTCGAAGACCGGCTGCGCCGGTCGTTACCGATGCCGACGATTCGGCCGGACATATCGGTGGGGCTTCGCTCGACGCGCGCGGCGCCCTGAAACGTCCCGGCGATCGGGCCAATCCTGACACGGATGGTGCCCTCGACGCGCTCCGGCCTCGGCGGCCCCGTCAACGACGCGCCGGGAAGGCATGCCGCGACGGCCGCGATATCGTCGAACATCGCAAACACCTGCTCGGGCGGGTGCGCGACGGTGAACTGCTGCTCCAGGACAGTGGCGGGGGTGAAATCCGGAATCGAGGCGACCGAACCGACCGCCTCCGGCGACATTGGTTCGCTTTCGACCGGCCGCATGCGTTCGGTCCGGTCCGCGTCGCTTCGATCTGAGCCGACGGGACCCAGGATCTTTCTCCCTCCGTCCGGCATCGGCGCAATATCGCGGGCGCGCCGCGCTTCGATCACAGACTTGACCGCACGCACGATACCGACATAGCCGGTGCACCGGCACAGATTGCCGCTCAATCCGACACGGATCAGGCGCTCGTCGGCTTGCGGCAGGCGCAGCACAAGATCACGCGCCGAGACCAGCATTCCCGGCGTGCAATAGCCGCATTGCAACGCATGTTCGCGGGTGAAGGCCGCCCGAAGTTCCGTCGTAACGCTGTCGTCGTCGAGCCCTTCGATCGTGGTGACCTCAGCCCCCTCGCAGGCCACCGCATAGGTGATGCATGAGCGCGCCGGGACGCCGTCAAGCAGCACCGTGCAAGCCCCGCAGACGCCGTGTTCGCAGCCGAGATGCGTACCGGTCAGGTCGAGTTTTTCACGGACAAAATCCGCGAGATTGGTGCGCGGCTCCGCCGATACCTGCACGGCACGCCGGTTTACGGTGAGTGCAATCATGCTCATGCGGCGGCCTCACTGACCGCGCGCTTGAGCACGTTCACATGAATATGCCGATGCGCCGCGCTCGATACGCCCGCCTTTGCCAGGAGGACGTCAGCTACACGCATGTCGAAGCGATCCTTGTAGTCGCCGGCAATGCGTCCGCCAAACAGCTCTGCAGCGCTGGTTATGACGATCGGCGCGGCATCGATCGCGCCGATCACGACGCGGGCCGATGCGGCGCTCGGATCGATCAGGATCGCCCCGATCGCATGCGCAAATTCGCCGGTCTTGCGACAACTCTTGGCGTAGCCCCAATGCGCCGACGCCGGCATCGCCGGGACGTGAATGGTCTCGACAACCTCGCCATCGTGCAACGCAGATTCGAGCGCGCCGATGATGAAATCCTCCATCGCCACCATGCGCGCACCCGCGCGGCTTCGCAGCGTCAATCGTGCACCCAGCGCCGACAGCGCCGATACCCAGTCTGCCGCGGGATCGGCGTGGCTGAGCGATCCACCAACCGTGCCGCGATTGCGCACGGCGCGGTAGGCGATGTTGCCGGCGACGCGCTGCATGGCGCCGCGCGTGACGTCCGGAATGCGTCCGTCCTCGATATCGGCGTGGGTAACACAGGCCCCGAGCACCAGTTCGTCGCCGCGACGCTCGACCTGCTTAAGCTCGGCAAGACCGGTGATGTCGACGATCATCTGCGGCTCCACCAGCCGCAGATTGAGCATCGGACCAAGCGACTGGCCGCCGGCCATGATCTTGGCGGATGTTTTGGCCTCGCCGAGCACGGCAAGCGCCGCCTGCAGGTCGCGTGGACGTTGGTAGCCGAAAGGCGCCGGTTTCATGCCGCCGGCCTTTCTGCGTCGCGCGCGGCCAGAACCGCCTCGACGATGCGAATTGGCGTAATCGGCGACTGCATCAGCTCTACGCCAAGCGGCCGCAGCGCGTCGTTGACGGCGTTGGCAATCGCGGCCGGCGGCGCGATAGCGCCGCCCTCGCCGATACCCTTCACGCCGAACTGCGTATAGGGTGACGGCGTCTCCATGTGATCGAGACGTGGCGCCGGCACTTCGGTGGGACCAGGCAGCAGATAGTCGGCAAGCGTCGTCGCCAGCGGCTGGCCGGACGCATCGAACGGCATCTCCTCGTACAGCGCGGTCCCGATGCCCTGGGCCAGGCCGCCATAGATCTGGCCGTCCACAACCATCGGATTGACGAGAACGCCGCCGTCTTCGACGATAACGTAATCGAGGATTTCGACCTCTCCGAGATCCGCATCGACCGCAACGACCGCGGCATGCGCGGCATAGCTGAAGGTTCCGGTATCGCGCTGCGGCTTGTAGCCTGCTGTGACCTCTAACCCACCGGGATCGACGTCAGCAGGCAGATCCTGCGGCCGGCGATACCAGGTGCGCGCGATTTCCTTCAAGGTGACGCTGCCGTTGACGCCGCGCACTTCGCCGTTCTGCAGCACCACTGCGGCCGGATCGTGCTGCAACAGCTTGGCACCGATGCGTCTGGCGCGCTCCCCCAACTCGCGGCATGCTGTTGCAACCGCGCCGCCCGCCATCACCATCGAGCGCGAGCCCCAGGTGCCGGTCGAATACGGCGTCATCGCTGTGTCGCCGAGGATGATGCGCACCTTGGCGACGTCGACGCCCAGCATCTCGTGGGCGACCTGCGCCAGCGTCGTCTCCATGCCCTGCCCATGCGAATGCACGCCGACGCGGAGTTCAAGGCCGCCGTCCGGCGTCAGCCGTGCGGAGGCCTGTTCGTGACCGGGCACCATCGGAATGCCCCAGCCGGAGTAGACCGACGTGCCATGCGCGGCCTGCTCGCAATAGATCGAGACGCCGACGCCGATCCGGCGCCCGTCTGCTTCGCCCTTGCGCTGACGCGCACGCACGCCCTCGACGTCAATGGACGCTAGTGCCCGTCGCATCGCCTCCGGATAATCGCCGCTGTCGAAGTGCTTGTTGGTGATGTTGTCGAACGGCATCTGCTCGGGCTGCACCAGATTGCGCAGGCGGACCTCGCCCGGCTCCAGCCCGGCTTCCGCTGCGACCAGATCGAGCATCAGTTCAAGTGCAAAACAGACGCCGGTGCGGGCCACGCCGCGATAAGGCAGGATCGGGCATTTGTTGGTGGCGACCGAAAACGTCCGGCAGCGATAGGCCGGCATCAAATAAGGTCCAGGCAGAATGCTGGCGACCTGCGCCGCCTCGAGGCACGCCGAGAACGGATAGGACGAGTAAGCGCCGGAATCGACGGTTGCTTCGCAGTCAATGCCCCGCAGCCGTCCGTCGCGATCGGCATAGACGGTGATCTTGTAGTGGTGCTCGCGGCAGTTGGAGCTGGCGGTGAGATGCTCGCGGCGGTCCTCGGTCCAGCGCACCGGATGGCCGAGACGCATCGTCAGCCACGAAAGGCAAACTTCTTCCGGCAGCAGTATCCCCTTATGCCCAAAACCGCCGCCGACGTCAGGCGAAACGACGCGGATTCGGCCCTGCTCCATGCCCAGGCACTCGGCAAGGCCGCTGCGCGTGATGTGCGGCATCTGGGCCGAGGAATACAGCGTGAGCTGGTCGAGACGGTGATCGAAGGTCGCAACCACGCCACGCCCCTCGAGCGGCGACATGCACTGCCGCGCGGTCGATATTTCTCGCGACACCTTGATCGGCGCATCGAACGCCCTGGAGATGTCGACCTCGAAATTGGTTTCGAGAAAGACGTTATCTCCCCACTGCTCGTGCACCAGAGCCGAACCCGGCTCCCGCGCTCTCAGCATGTCATGGACGGCAGGAAGCTCTTCGAGATCGAGCGTCACCGCCGCCGCAATGTCCTCGGCCTCGGCACGCGTCGACGCCACGCACATGGCGACGAGTTCGCCGACCTGACGCACCTTGCCGGTGGCAAGCACCGGCTGCTCGGAAATCTTGAAGCCCGGCAACCCTGAAACGGCGCGGATCGGATTGACGCCGGCCAGATCCGCCGCGGTAAAGACGCTGGCGCGATAGCGCTCCGGCACGTGGATGCCGCGGATCAGCGCATGCGCCAAAGGGCTGCGCACAAACGCAACGTCCTGCAGCCCGGCAAGACGGATATCGGCCACGAACTGACCGCGGCCGCGCATCAGCCGATCGTCTTCCTTTCGCGGCAGGCGCGCGCCGACGCCTTGTCCGGCGCCCGCTCCGCCTGCGGAAGGAAACTCGCGCTCATTGCGCACGTCGCATTCTCCTCGATCGACCTGACGTGACCTCCCTACGCCGCGACGGCCTGCGGCAGAATCGGCGCCACCGCGTCGTATCGCGCTCCGGCGCGCAGACAGAACGCCGGCTGCAGCAGGCGCTCGGCGACGACTTCATTGTTCTCGTTGTCGCGAAGGACAAATCGTCCGGTTCGCTCTCCGATCACCGAGACGTCAGCCTCCCCGCCAATCCTGAGGGCGCCGATTTCGTCAGCACGGCCGAGCATCCTGGCTGGATTGGAGGTGACCATCGGCACGACCTGTTCGAGCGTGAGGCCGAGCGCCATCATCGAGCTCATGGCCTGAACGAGGCTGAACTTGGCCTGGCCGGCGAAGGGATGGTTCTCGTCGTCCTCGTGCTGCTCCGGCGTGCCGGCAGGCGCAGGCACGTGGGTGTTGTAACCGTGAATGTCCGCGCCGAGCGTGGTGGGAACGATGCCGGCGGCGAGCGCCTTCTTCGCGAGACGATAGGAGAAATGGCTGCCGTGACCGACGTCGACCTTCAGGCCGCGATCGAGCGCCGCCTGAATCACGGGATGCACTTCACCCTCGCGGTTGACGAAGCCGCCGGGATGGCGCGTGAACGGATGCGCCAGCACGTCACCCTCCCGCAGCAAGGGGATCACGCGCTCCAGGATAGTGTCGACATCTTCGCCATTGGTGCCGCTTTCGGGCAGGCCCCAAAGTTGACCGAAATGCACATAGACCGGCAGATCGGCGCGGCGTCCGATCTCGGCCGCCATTTCGATGACGCGAATGCCCCAACGCGCGAAGCCGCCGATCTCCGCATGGGCCTTGATGCCGCGAACAATGTCGAGATTGGCCGTCGCTGCCTTCACCGAGGCATCGATATCGACACCTTCGGGACTATAGAGTTGCGGATAGTAATGGCCCTCTAGCCCGCCCACCAGGTAAGCCGACAGGAAGGCATAAACGCGCGACTTCGCGTGCTCAGCCACGAAGTGCCGGAAACCGGGCAGCGTCATGCACGACGGACCGCCCTGATCGACCAACGTCGTCACGCCGGACTGAACGCCCACCATGTCGGCATTCATGCCGAAGCGGCCGGTGACATATTGATAGACATGCGCGTGCGTATCGATGAGCCCGGGCAATACCAGCTTGCCGGTCACGTCGATGACCTCTTTGGCGCTGGTCGGCAGGATGTCCTGTTGCACGGCGGCGATCTTGCCGTTGCGAATGGCGACGTCCCTGATCCCATCGATGCCGGAGGCCGGACAGATCACACGGCCGCCGCGCAGAAGCTGGTCGAAGGTGGCGCTGATAGCCATGAAAGATCTCCTCTGTCCTCGCCGGCGGAGTTGGTCACCGCGCGCATCAGAATACGAAGCATACTTCGTATTTTACAAGAGCAAACTTCATGCCATGATCCAGACGTGGCGAAGCCGATCGAATCGAGCTATTCGCGCTGATGTTCCGAGGCTGGGAGAGTGCATTGCGGAAGGCAAAAAAGCGTCGCGGCGAGACCAAGCACCGCCCCTGGCCGCTGTCACAACGGCCGGGATTTCTGATCCGGCGGCTGCATCAGATCCATGTCGCGCTGTTCCACGAAGCATGCGGCGAATTCGAGATCACGCCACTGCAATACAGCCTGCTTTCGGCGCTCGCAGTGCGAAAAACCGCCGATCAGACCACATTGGCGGCCGATATCGCACTGGACAGGACGACGACGACCGGAGCGCTCAAGCGACTGGCCGCCCGCAATTTCGTCGAGAGAGCCGTAGATGACGAGGACCGCCGCGCGCGGCTCTGTAAATTGACGCCGGCGGGAGCGGCGCTTCTGGCGAAAATCGAGGCCTCGGCGCGGTCCGCGCACCGCGCCACGCTCGATAGTTTAAGTGAAAGGGAGCAAGCCGCATTCGTCGACATGATGCAGCGCATCGTCGCGGCGCACTCCAATCGCGACAGCGCTACTGCCCTATTCGATTGAACACCACGGTGCCATCTGCCGCCTTTTTAACTCGGACTGCATAATTTGTAATCATCCGAGACTTGGCGCCGGCTTCCATTGGACGCAGCGGAAAGCCACTGCAACCGATCGAGCGAAAGCGGCTCCTTGCAGCCGTCGTGCCCGTCAATGATATCAGGTTGCGAACGCAGCTAATTTTGGCTCGATATTCGGCACGGCTTCGACCAGCTCGCGTGTGTAGGCGGTTTTCGGATTGTCGAACATCGCCCGGCTTTCGCCTTGTTCGACGATGCGGCCGTTTTGCAGAACGATAGTGCGATCGCACATCATGCGAACGACGTTGAGATCGTGGCTGACAAAGAGGAAGGCCAGGTCATCCTCACGCCGCAACCGGTCGAGCAGTTGCAGCACCACCGCCTGCACCGAGACATCCAACGCCGCTGTCGGCTCGTCCAGTACCAAGAGGCGCGGACGGCAGGCAATGGCGCGGGCGATGCCGACGCGGGCCTTCTGGCCGCCCGAGAGTTGATGCGGGAAGCGCGTCAGCAATTCGATTCCCAGTCCCACGCGCTGCGCGCACTCCTCCACCCGCTGCCGCAAGGCGTCGCCTGCGCGCATGCCGCCGAGCCGCAGCAGCGGATGGGCGATGCAGTCAAAGGCAGTGAACCGCGGATTGAGGCTGTCGTTCGGATCCTGAAAGACGATCTGGATATCCTTGCGGAACGGTGACCGGTGAAAATCGCGTGCCGGGATATGGCCGATCGACTGTCCCTCGAACGCGATCTCCCCCTCGCTCGGATCGATCAGCCGGCAGATAATGCGCGACGTCGTGCTCTTGCCGGAACCGGATTCGCCGACCAGACCGACGCTCTCGCCGGCGCTGATCGTCATGGAAAAGTCTGCCACCGCCGCGGCGCCCTGATCGAACCGTTTTGCGAGTTTCTGCACTTCCAGCAGCGGCGGCGTACCCGGCGCGGGTTGCGGCCTGGGTGCGACGGGCATCGCCACGTGCCGCCCCCTCTCCTCTTCCGGCACCAGGTCCGCGATCCGCGAACTCGCCGTGGGCGAAGCCGCCACCAGACGTTTGGTGTAAGGGTGCTGTGGCGCGTGAAAGAGAGTTTTCGGCTCGGCCTCCTCGACCAGCCGGCCCTGCTCCATCACCACGACGCGGCGACAGTAGCGGGCGGCGAGACCGAGGTCATGGGTGATCAGGATGGTCGCCATGCCGCGCTCGGCCGCAATCCCGGTCAGAAGGTCCATCACGACTTTTTGTGTCGTGACGTCGAGGCCGGTCGTCGGCTCGTCGGCGATCAAGAGCGCCGGGTTACAGGAAATCGCCATGGCGATCATCACGCGCTGGCACATGCCGCCGGAGAGTTCGTGCGGGTAAGCGGCCATCCGCTTTTCGGGATCGCGAATTTGTACCGCACGCAGCAGCTCCAGCGCCTGAGTGCGCGCTTCATCCCGGGGCATTCGCTTATGGGCCGTAATCGCATCGGCTATCTGGTCCCCGACGGCACGGATCGGATTAAGCGCCCCACGCGGGTTCTGGAAGATCATCGCCATCGCCGCGCCATGCAGATGGCGAAAATCACTCCCCGATATCCGCGTGATGTCCTGCCCGCGAAACCGGATATGGCCTGCCGCGATCCGGCCGGCCGCATCGAGCAGCCGCGTGATCGCAAAACCGGTGACGGATTTGCCCGAGCCGCTCTCGCCGACGAGGCCGAGCATCTCGCCCTCGCCAAGCGACAGCGTGACGCCACGTACCGCCTCGACAAGGCCACGCCGTGTCGAGAAGGTGACGTGCAGGTCGCTCAATGCCAGCAGTGATGGGGTCATGTTCGCATGCGGGGGTCGAGAATATCGCGCACCCCGTCGCCGAGGAGATTGAAACACAGCACCGTCAGCATCAGCGCCAGGCCTGGAAAGGCGACCAGCCACCATTTGCCGGTGGAAATGAAGCGCGCGCCTTCCGCAACCATGATGCCCCATTCCGGCGTCGGCGGTTTGACGCCGAGGCCGATAAAGGAAAGTCCGGCCGCATTGAGAATCGCCCAGCCCAGGTTAAGCGAGATTTGTACCGCCATGGCCGGCAGCACGTTCGGCAGCAGGAAGCGCAGCACGACCGAAAGGTGGCTGTCGCCGCAGGCGCGCGCCGCTTCGACCCAGCCGACATTGCGACGGACATTCACCTCCGCCCGCGCAAAGCGGATGTAGAACGGCAGATTGATAATGGCGGTCGCGATGACGATATTCTCGACCCGATTACCGAGTGCGGCGACCATCGCCATGGCCAGCACGAACAGCGGAAAGGCCATCACGACGTCGACGAAGCGACCGACGCCGCGATCGAGACGGCCACCGGTATAGCCGCAGATCGCGCCGATGACGGCGCCGATGGCAAAGGAGATTCCGACCGCCGAGAGGGCAATGGCGAGATCGAGCCGTGCCGCGACGATAAGGCGGCTGAACACGTCGCGGCCGAGTTGATCGGTGCCGGCGATGTGCGCCGCGCTCGGCGGCATCAGGGCCTGCGACACGTTCGAGACGATCGGATCGTACGGCACGATCCACGGCCCGAAAATGGCGATGAGGGCAAGCAGGAAGACGCCGGTAGCGGCAACAGCGGTAAGCGGGTTGTCGCGCAGAATCCAGCCGGCATGGCGAAGCGTCGCACTGGTCATCCGATTGTCACCCGCGGATCGGCGATGCCATAAAGAATATCCACCAGCAGATTGACGATCACGAATACGGTCGCCATCAGCAGCACAAACCCCTGTACCGGCGCATAATCGGAAGAAAGCAGCGCGTCGAGCGCGTAGGAAGCGACGCCCGGCCAGGAGAACACCTTCTCCACCAGGACATTGGCGCCGAGCATGGTCGAGAACACGATGCCTGCGATAGTGATGACCGGCAGGATGGCGTTGCGCAACGCATAGGTAACGACGACCCGCCACCACGGAAGACCCACCGAACGCGCGGTGCGCACGAAATCGCTGCCCAGCGAGACCAGCATCGAGGCCCGCGTGATGCGCGCCAGTGGCGCCACCACAAACAGCGCCATGCTCAGCGCCGGCAGGATCAGTTGCCTGAAGGCGGCCCACCATCCATCGAAATCGCCTGCGAGCAGGAAGTCGATCAGCAGGAAACCGGTCCGCCTTGGCGGCAGTGACGCAAAGATATCGACCCGGCCGGTCGGGTCAGGCGCGAGCCCGAGCAAGTAATAGAAGACATAGATCAGCAACAGGCCCGAAACGAACGTCGGCACGCAGACGCCGAGCGCGCAGAAAAACCGCACGCCGTGGTCGATGATGGAGCCTGGTCTCAGGGCGGCCAGCACACCGAGCGGCACCGCCGACAGCAGCGCGATCAGCAACGCCGTGAAGGTGAGTTCCAGCGAGGCCGGCAGCCGCTCGCGGAGATCTTTGGTGACCAATTGCCCGGTCATCATCGATCTGCCGAGATTGCCGCTGCCAACATCATAGAGATACAGCATCAGTTGTTCCGGCACCGGCTTGTTGAGCCCCATCTGCTTGCGGATGACCTCGATCTCCTCATTGCCGGCATTCGGCCCGGAAGCAAAGAACACCGCCGGATCGCCCGGCAGCACCCGCATCAAGAGGAAGGTGAAGACGAGCACGCCAAAGAGCGCCGGCAGCGAGGACAGGAAGCGCCTGCCCGCCCGTATCACCGTTGCTCCAAACGCCGCCATCTGACCTACCCGTTACTTGCGATTGAGATCGCGGTAATCGACCTGGCGGTGGAACTGGTAAGTGTAGCCTTCGACCGAGGACGCCATCACGGCGTCTTGGCTGGGCTGCCAGAGTGGTATCTGCGGTATCTCGCTGAAATGGATGGCGTTCAGCTTGACGCCGTCTTCCTCGTACTTGGCGGCATCGGGTTCGAAGCGGGCCTTCTGCGCGATCTCCGCCAGTTCCGGATTGTTGATTGATGAGTAATTCCAGCGCTGATTACCGGTGTAGAAGTTGCGGTAGAAATAGTCGGTCGACGGCAGCCAGGCGACGATTCCCTCGGTGAAGAAGGGAAGCTTCTTCTCATTGATCTGCGTCGACATCTGCGCGTCCGGCAGCTTCTGGATATCAATCTTGATGCCGATCTTGGCGAGCGATTCCTTCACCAGGGCAGCCATCGGCTCGGCGGTCGAGGCCTGGCCGACAT
Source organism: Bradyrhizobium algeriense (assembly GCF_036924595.1). Lineage (NCBI taxonomy): Bacteria > Pseudomonadati > Pseudomonadota > Alphaproteobacteria > Hyphomicrobiales > Nitrobacteraceae > Bradyrhizobium > Bradyrhizobium algeriense. The sequence continues at coordinate 3,973,021 of NZ_JAZHRV010000001.1, forward strand.
TGAAGCTGAACGTGGTCGAGAAGCCGTCAGGCATGCCTGCCGCCTTCAGATATTCCTTGGCCTTCTCGAGGTCGAGCTTCACCGGCTGTGGGATCGGATAGGCGCCGCTCGTAGGCTTGCCGTCCGCCCAGGTCGCGCCGAACAGCGGCGAGCCGCGGCCGAACAGCGCCGCCTTGAACATGTCGTCGTAGGGCAACGCAAAGGCGATGGCGCGACGCACATTGACGTTGTCGAAGGGCGGGATCTGGTTGTTCATCGAAACGAAGGTGACGGAATTGTACTGTGGCGTCGAGATCACCTTCAGCTTGCCCTTTGCCTCGAGCGACTGGACGTCACTTGCCTGCAGGTCGACGACGATATCGGCGTCACCGCGTTCGACCAGATTGGCGCGTGTCGCCGGCTCCGGCACCGACTGCACGATGACGCGCTTGAAGAACGCCGACTTATCGGGTGTACCGCGATTCCATTCCGCGTTGCGCGCCATGATCACCTGTTCACCCGGCTTGAAGGTCTCGATCTTGTAGGCGCCGCTACCGGCCGTGTTCTCCTTCAACCATGCCAGTGCCCAGGGATCGTCTGCCGTCGCATGCGCCTTCGCAACCTTGGAGTTGATGATGATCGGATAGACGGTGGCGAGATTGGGAAGCGCAAGCTTGTCCGGCTTCGGCAGCGTCACCTCGATGGTCAGGGGATCGATCACCTTGAACTGGTCGGCCGATGTCATCGATCCCGTGAGCAATTGCGCCTTGCCGAGGACCGGCGCCGTGACGACCCGGTCAAGCGACCATTTGACGTCTTCCGCCGTCACCGGCGTGCCGTCCTGGAACTTGGCGTCCTTGCGCAGGCGAAATGTCATCTTCAACCCATCCGGGCTGACTTCGTAGGATTCGGCAAGCTCGCCTGTGATCTTGCCGAGATCAAACACCCATTTGCCGTTGAGTTGTTTGCGGCCGAAGGAAACCAGCCGGTCGTAGGTGCTCAGGCTCACCGCAAAAGCTTCGCGGGTCGACCCCGGAATATTCGGGTCGAGCGTATTGACGGATGCTCCGGTCACGTAGCGCAACGTTTCAGAACGTGTTTGCGCCTGCACCGATCCAGCCGCCAGTGAGAACGCGATGGAGGCAACCACCGTAAGCAGACGCCTGGATCCTGTAACGCTCATCGAACTTATTCCCTGTTTGGCCGAGTTTATTTTCTGAATGAGAACATCAACTTAAAGCAAGGGATATGCCAACCGAACACCGCCGGAGATACAAGCATGGTAGGTATGAGCGAAACCGTTCACCGTTCCTCGCCCATAGCCGGCGCTTGCCGCGCGACGACGGCCTGCGGCACGTCATACGCCTGGAACGAAGCCCAGTGCCGCTCGATGTCCGCGCGAAACAGGCCGCGTGTCAACCCATGCACGAGTTTCGGCACCGCCGTGGTCATCGCATTGATCGATGAGCCCGAAGCGCCGAAGCTCATGGTGGAGGCAATCGCGAAGACATGGATGTCCGCAATCCAGGGTGTTTCGCCGGCGGCGCGCTCCATCAGCGCGTAGTCGTCGGCGAGATAGGGAAAGCGTCCGAGGCGCGGACTGCACTCGTCTGGCGGCGGCTGGTAGCGGTCGGCCCAGGTCGCGATGTTGGCGGCGCAGTTTCGCAGTTCGGGCCGGCCTGCAAAATTCATGTCGATCCCGGTGCCGCAGATCACGAAGTCAGCTGCGAACTCGCCCCTTGGCGTCTGCAATTCGACGCCATGAGCGGTTTCCCTGGCGGCGCCGATCGGCGCGCGCTCCTGCAGGCGAAAATTGGGATGGCGGGCACAGCGATCGTAGGTCGCCTGCGGGAAACCCTCGCGCATCTCCAGAACGGCACGCATGAAGCGCCAGCGCCAGGCATCATCCAGATCGCAGAAATGCCGAAGGAAGCCACGGAAGGTGAGCCAACGGTAGGGCTGGATCACCTGGATCTCCGCCCTGCGGCAGAACAGATCCACCTCGGCCGCGCCTGCTTCCAGCGCTGTGGCGGCATTGTCGAAGGCCGAGGCGCCAGCGCCGATCACCGCAACCCGCTTGCCGCGCAATGACGCGAAGTCGATCGGCTGCGCCGCGTGCGCGCAAAGCTGCGACGGCAGATGGCGCAGCGGCTCCGGAAAGGTCCAGTCGCCCATGCCTTCCTGCCCCGTCGCCAGCACGATCTTCCGCGCAAAGACAATGTCGATGCCAACAGCGGTCTGTACCTTCGCCGCGAGCAATCCACCGGCCGCCGGCGCGATATCGATGACCTCGCAACCATTGCGCACCGGCAGGTCCACGACGCGCCTGAACCAGAGCAAATATTCCGCCCAAAGCTCGCGCGAAATCAGGTCGAGATTCCGCCAATCCTGCTCGCCGAAGCGCGCCTCGTGCCAGGACTGGTAGGTCAGGCTCGGGACATCAAGATCAGGCCCGGTGAAATGCTTCGGACTGCGCAGCGTGTGCATCCGGGCATAGGTCAGCCATGGTCCTTCTTTTCCCTCCTCGGATTTGTCGAGCACGAGGATGTTGCTCACTTGCGAGCGCATCAGCCCAAACGCCGTCGCGAGCCCCGATTGCCCGGCACCCACCACGAGCACGTCCAGCGCCGGCCTGTCGTCCGGCCCGAGTTTTGGCGTAAGCCACGCGGCATTCGGATGCGCGGTCTTGGCAAGATCGGCGCGAACCTGGGCTTCGAGAGCGACAAGGGCGCTGTTCATGCCGCGAGCCAACCGCCATCGACCACCATCACAGTGCCGGTCGTAAAGGAAGACGCATCGCTGGCCAGATGGAGTGCGGCCTCGGCCACCTCCTCGGCCTTTCCAAACCGTTTCATGGCGTGGCGGTTGCGCGACGCTTCGCGCACCGGCTCGGGATCGGCGTGACGGGCAAAACTGCGCCGCAGCATCGGTGTGTCGATGGCGCCCGGCGCAATCGCATTGACGCGGATGCCATCCGTGGCGAAATCGAGCGCCATCGTCCGGGTCAGGCTGATGATCGCCCCCTTCGCAGCGATATAGGCGCTGTTGCCCTTGCCGCCGGCGATCGCGAGCTGCGATGCGAGCGTGATGATCGAGCCGCTGCCCTGCCGCTGCATCTCGGGCACCGCCGCGCGCGACCAAAGCCAGGAGCCGCCGACGTTGGTACGGAACACCGCGTCCCAATCGACGGGGTCGGTGGTCAGCACCGTGCCCCCGCAGGAAAACCCTGCGGCGGCCATCAGCACATCCAACCGGCCACGCCGCGCCATAACATCGGCCACGGTATCCTTCGCGAAATCGGCCTCGCCGACATCGCCGACATGCAGCGATGCTTCGCCTTTCGCGCCCTCGATCGTCGCCAGCGTCTCCTGCAAGCCCGCGCGATCGCGATCGACCAGCGCAACGAAGGCGCCTTCCTTCGCGAAAAGTGCTGCGCTGGCCCTGCCGATGCCGGAGCCGGCGCCGGTCACAATCGCTGCCCGCCCTGCCAGTCTCATGTCAAGTTTCCCCTCGATGCCCGTTCCACCAACGGCTCAGATCGGCAGCCGAGTCAGCGCAGTCGAACCGCGCGCGCCAGCCGAACTCCTCTTCCATGCGCGCGACCGACAGCGGCGCCCGGTCAGCCGGACTATGCAGGTCGACCGTTGCCACCTCACCGGCATCCGTCAGCCGACAAATGAAGCCCGGGTGCAACGCGGCAAGCTCCCGGCCCCATTGCAACGCCGACCATTCCATGCCGGTTGAAATGTTGTAGAGCTGATGCTTTGGCCTCACAGCCTCGATCAGCAATGTCACGGCTTCCGCGACATCCACGGCATAGATCCAATCCCTGACGCCCGGACGCGATAGAACGGCCTCATACCCCTGCTGCATCGCGGCGAGAATCTGCGCTTGCGGGCTCGGCGTGTCGCGCACGTCGTTGCTTCGCTCCCAGGGCCCGAACACCGCGCTCAGCCGCACGCTGATGATCTCCTGTTGCCAGAGACCGGCCAGGCGCGCCGCGACCTTCTCGGACGCGAATTTGGTGATGGCGTAGAGCGATGCCGGATCGCAGGGTGTTTCTTCATCGAGCAGCACGTTCCGGAATGCGCTCGCGCCGTAAGCTGCCGCGGACGACAGATTGATGATGCGTTTAACACCGCTGCTTCGCGCCGCGATCAGGATCGGCGTCTGAGCCAGCAGGTTTACCCGCAAAATGGTCTCGGGATCGCTCGCCTCGCGCGCCGGTCCGGCGGTGATCGCGGCCCCCAGAATGATGGCGTCATAACCTGCGGCGATCACGCCCTCCACGGCTTGACTATTGGTGACATCGCCCTGGATTACGGTCAGCCGATCGCCGTGAGAGGCAAGATCCTTTCTTGCGTCAGGCGGCAAGCCGGCGCGGTCGAACACTGTCACCGCGTGACCGCGTGACAGCAGTGCCGAAGCGATATTGAGCCCGACGAAACCGGTGCCGCCGAAGACAAGGATTCTCATCGCTCAATCCGAACACGTCGCGGCGGATGGATCACAGCAGGGTCGCGCCGAAATTCTGCTCGGGATCCATGTCCGGCATCAGGCGCCCAGTCGGCTTCGCCGCCTCGCCTCCTGCGCGCGGGAGGAAGCGGCCCGAGCCTGCTTCGACCGACCGTTTGCCGTCCGCCACGATGACACGCCCGCGCGACAGCACCGTAACCGGCCAGCCCCGCAGCTTGCGGCCGGCGAAGGGCGTATAGCCCGCCAGATCATGCATCATGGCGTCGCTCAGCGTGACCTCTCGCGCCGGGTCCCAGATCGCGATGTCAGCATCGGCGCCAACCGCGATCGATCCCTTGCGCGGATGAAGATTGTAGATCTTCGCCGGCGCAGTCGCGGTCAGTTCGACGAATTTTTCGAGCCCCAGGCGGCCCTCGGACACCATGGCATCGAACAGCAGCGGCAACCGTACCTCTAGCCCCGGCAGGCCGTTCGCTACTTGCTTGAAATTGGGATTGGGGCCGGCGCGCAGTTTTCCGGTCTCATCGAACCGGTACGGCGCATGATCGGATGAAACGGTCTGGAGATCGCCAAGCGCAAGCGCCTGCCACAGCGCTTCCTGGTCGGCGGCGCGGCGCGGCGGCGGGCTGCACATCCATTTGGCGCCTTCGACGCCGGGCTTGTCGAGATCGTCGGCGGTAAGAAAGAGATATTGCGGGCAGGTCTCCGCGAACACCTTCAGCCCCTGTCCGCGCGCATCGCGGATCACCTTGGCGCCTTCGGCGGTCGAGACGTGAAAGATCATGATCGGCTGATCGATCAGCGCGGCCATTCCGATCAGCCGGTTGAAGGCCTCCGCTTCCGAGACGCGGGCGTGGCTGATGGCGTGATATTTTGGATCGGTATAGCCGCGCGCCAGCAGCCGCTTCACCATCCAGGAAATGATCCCGTGGTTCTCGGCATGCGCACAGAGCATCGCGCCGCCGTCGCGCGCCGCAAGCAGAATGTCGAGCAGCGGCTCGTCGTCGATCTTCAGGCGATCATAGGTCATGAAGATCTTGATCGAGCCATGGCCCTGCTTGATCAGCGCCGGCAAATCATTTTCCAACGTTTCCCTGGTCGGATCGGCGATGATCATGTGAAAGGCATAGTCGATCACGGCGCCCTTTCTCGCGAGCGCGTGATACTCCTCCAGCACCTGGGGCAGTTTCATGCCGACATGTTGGGCCGCAAACGGAATCACGGTGGTGGTGCCGCCGAAGGCTGCCGAGACGGTCGCGCTCTCGAACGTATCGGCGTTCACGATGCCTGCAGCGGAGAGCTGCTCGATATGGGCGTGGCTGTCGACACCGCCGGGCAGCACCAGCTTGCCCCGCGCGTCGATCTCCCGCCGCGCGCCCGGCAGCCCGCGGCCGACGGCGACGATCGTTTCACCGGAAATGGCGACGTCGGCCTCGAATACATCACTCACGGTCGCGACGCGTCCGCCGCGAATGAGAAGGTCGTAGGCGGGCTCGGTCATGGCAAAGTCTCCAACTATTGAGTCCTGAATCCTAAGTCTTGCATTCACCGGATAAAAGCACAGATCGTGCCGTTACCCTCCCTTGCGCTTTCGCGGCAGACAGTGGACCATGCATCACTGGATGGCACGGTCATTGCCTCCATTGTCGTCTTGTTGCGCGCCGGTCTCGCGGTATCAACCGACGCATCATCCCGCAGGAAAATACCATGTCCCGGCCACGCATTCTCGTCATCAATCCCAACTCCAACCAACTCGTCACACAAGGGCTGGAGCAAGCCTTGAAGCCGCTTGGCTTTGAAGGCGGACCGGAGATTGTCTGCGAGACGCTGACTGAAGGCCCCTACGGGATCGAAAGCCAGGCCGACGTCGATGGCGTGGCGATGCCGCTGCGCCGCCTCGTCGAAGGCGACAACCATTCGGCCGCCTTTGTCATCGCCTGCTACAGCGATCCGGGCCTGCACGTCTGCCGCGAAGCCACCGACCGGCCCGTGTTCGGCATCGCCGAATGCGGTGTGCTGACAGCGCTCGCGCGCGCTGAAACCTTCGGCGTCATTGCAATCGCACAGCGCTCGATCCGCCGCCATGTCCGCTACCTCAGGCAGATGGGTTTGATGGATCGCCTGACCAGGGAACGGCCGCTCAACATGAGTGTGGCGGAGACAGCGTCGGGCGAAGGAACGCTCGCGAAGATGATCGAGGTCGGGCGCGCGCTCAAGGACGAAGACGGATCCGGCGCCATCGTGATGGGCTGTGCCGGCATGGCGCGTCATCGCCGGCCGCTGGAGCAGGCGCTCGGGATTCCCGTGATCGACCCGACCCAGGCGGCCGTGACCATGGCGCTGGGCACCGTGCAGTTCTCGCATCACTGATTTTGGTCGGACGTTTCGGCCGCTCCGTTGCGCAGGAGCCATTGCGCGTGGCTTTCGCGCGCCAGCGTAAAGGTATCGCGTTGGGCGGCGTAGAGATTGCCGAACAAGCGGCCGATCGGCTGGTAGGCCTCGAAATCGACATACATCTTTTCCTGGTCGATCAGGCCCTCGCGCGCGTGCAGGCGCAGCACCTCACCGACGAGAAGCTCACGGCCGGGCCCGAAGGCGAGTGCGACATGCTGCCGGCATTCGAGCGCAAAAGGTGCCGCAGCCAATCGCGGCACCGCGATATCGATCGACGGCAGTGTCTTTAGCCCCGTCGCCTCCACTTCGCTGTCACCGGAGGGAAAATCGATCGCGCAGTCGTTCATGGTTGCGGCCAGCGCCTCGTCCACCAAGTGCACAACGAACTGCCCGCTGCGGTGGATGTTGCGCGTGGTGTCCTTTGGGCTGAAATCCGCCTTGTGCTGCAGGCCGAGTACCAGAAGGGGCGGATCTTCGGAGAAGACGTTGAAGAAGCTGAACGGAGCCGCGTTGACGCTGCCGTTCTCGTCGAGCGTCGTGACCAGCGCGATCGGCCGCGGCACGACGATCCCGCACAGCAGCTTGTACCGGTCGTGGGGGGCAAGTTCGCGGAAGGAGATACCGGACATCTAGTTTTCCGGAGGCGGCACCGCGCCGGTGCGGCTGGTGATCAGGCCGTAATGCTCAATGCGGCGGTGCAGCGCGAAATTGAAGATCGTGTTCTTGCCGAAGATGGTGGCGTCGAGATCGCAGGGGTGAACCAGCAGCTCATCCTCTTCGGTCTTGGCCTCGACAACGATCTCGCCGTCCGGATCGACAATCAGGCTGCCGCCAATCAAGGGGTGGCCATCCTCCACCCCGGCCTTGGCGACGCATACGACCCAGGTGGAATTCTGGTAGGCGCCGGCCTGCGCGGAAAGCCGGTTGTGGAACAGCCGCTTTTCTGGCCCCTCCTCGATCTTCTCGGCATTGACCGAGGGCGTGTTGTAGCCGATCAGCACCATCTCGACGCCTTGCAGGCCCATCACGCGATAGGTCTCCGGCCAGCGCCGGTCGTTGCAGACCGCCATGCCGAAGATGCCGCCGAGCGCGCGCCAGACGTTGAAGCCGAGATCGCCCGGCTCGAAGTAGCGCTTCTCCAGATGCTGGAACGCGCGTTTCGTGTCGAATTCCGAATGACCGGGCAGATGAACCTTGCGGTACTTGCCGACAATTTTCGCGGATTGGTCGGTGAGGATGCAGGTGTTGAAATAATGCCCGTCCGGCGTCAGTTCGGCATAGCCAAAATTCATTGCCATCCCGTGGTGGGCGGCCCGCTCAAACAAGGGCCTTGTCGCCGCATTCGGCATCTCGCGTTCGAACCAGGTATCGACCTCGGCCTGATCCTCCATGTACCAGCGCGGAAAGAACGTGGTGAGCGCGAGCTCCGGATAGACGATCAGATCAGCGCCCTTCGCCTTGGCTTCATCCATCAGCGCGATCATGCGCTTGACGACGGCTTCGCGGCTGTCGGCTTTCTGGATTCGGCCCAACTGGGCGGCGGCAACGTTGATGACGCGCATGGACAACTTTCTGGATGCTTCCATTTGAGGCGATGCTTGCATGAAAATGAAGCAGTCTGCGGAGCTCGGAATCCTATCCGGCTCGATCGACGTCGGCAGTTAAAGTTTTGGCTCACACGAAGTCAATTCTGGAGACAGTTCGCGAGACGCACGTCAGTTCTGCGTTTCTGCTTGTCACCGCGAGCACCAGTTCTGAAGCGCCGACGGTCGCCAACTCAATCAAGCCACAGGTTGTCGTGGGGGCCACGCGCACCGTACCTGATCGCGCGCGTCAAGCGCACGACGAATAGTCCCGCTTCTCGATCTCGTTTTCCGCGATGACCCGCGGGCGCAAGAACCGGCACCCCAGCCCTCCGCACCGAAAGGGTTAACGGCTGGTATGTCCTGACGTACCCGAACTCAAATCGCCGTTGTGTTCGGTCGAAATCTGACTATACTACTGTCTCAGCCGCAGCCGCTGCTGAGATTTTGATGTTGGTGACCAGGCCCGTCTATTTAGGCGGGCCGTCGCCGTTTCAGGGTTCGTGGCGATGACTCGTTCCAATCGGATTGATCATATTCGCATTACGTCGCACCCGGCACCGGGTGCCAAGCTTAAATTCCCGATCGCCTGGGGCGCAACCAGCGCGCGCGAACGCGGACCGGTGATCGGCACGGTGTCGCGCCCGCAGGACCGCAACGTGATCGGCACCCACGGCGGCTCCTATTCGGTCTATCGCGCGCTCGCCGTCTCGTCCGGCGCCCTCGACCCGATCCGACGTCCGGACCTCACCAATACCCACCCTGCTGAAACGATCGGGCCGTTTCCGCAATGGACCGAGCCGCAGCGGATCGTCTCGCTCGATCCATGGGGACATCTCGCCGCGGAGACCTTCGCGAGCGAGATCACTGAGGGCATCGACATCCGTCCGAGTATTGCCATCACGCGTGCCCGTCTTGATCTGCCCGAACTGCAGGCAGCGATCGAGGCTGGACGGCTCAGGCAGGATGGCACGGTCGTGCACAAGAATGGCAGCGTCTCCGTGGTCAAGATCGCGATCGACCCGGTCTGGTATCTGCCCGGCCTGGCGGCGCGCTTCGCAACCACCGAGAACAATCTGCGCCGGCAACTGTTCGAACAGACCGCCGGCATGTTTCCGGAACTGGTGACGCGGCCCGATCTGCATGTCTTTCTGCCGCCGATCGGCGGCACCACAGCCTATCTGTTCGGCGACGTCAGCAAACTGCCGGACCACTCAACCAAGATAACCTGCCGCGTGCATGATGAATGCAACGGCTCCGACGTGTTTGGTTCTGACATCTGCACCTGCCGTCCCTACCTCATTCACGGCATCGAGGAATGCGCGCGCGCAGGCCAAAGCGGCGGGCTCGGCATCATCATCTACAATCGCAAGGAAGGCCGCGCGCTCGGCGAAGTGACCAAATTTCTCGTCTACAACGCCCGCAAGCGGCAGGAAGGCGGCGACGCCGCCGCCCAGTATTTCGAGCGTACCGAATGCGTCGCCGGCGTGCAGGACGCCCGCTTCCAGCAACTGATGCCGGACGTGGTGCACTGGCTCGGCCTCAAGCGGATCGACCGCTTCGTTTCCATGAGCGACATGAAGCACGACGCGCTCACCGGCCAGGGCATCGAAATCGTCGAGCGTGTGCCTATCCCCGACGACATGATCCCGGCCGACGCCCATGTGGAAATCGCGGCCAAGAAGGCCGCGGGTTACTACACGCCCGAGCCGCAGCAAGACCCGGACAACCCGGTCGGCCGTTCGCTCGAAAAATATTGAGAGAGGCGGCGGCCTTGTCCCTTGCAAATCCGGAGGCGTCAGCCGCTTTGACGCTACTAAGTGCGACGGCAGTCCGCGAGCGCGCGCACCGCATGCTCGCCATCGGCCTTGAAGACAGGCTTCCAAACTTCCGCATCGACCTCGATCGCATGGACGGCGCGGTCGATCTGGTGCTGGAAACGACGCGCAACGCCTACCCTTCGTTCGACGTGCCGTTTCATTCGCGCTGGCGGCACTTCGTCACCGATGGGGATAATCGTTGGGCTGCTGTCGCCGACCGGACCGGCTGGCACGATCGCGCGGCCCGCGCCCGGGCCGAATTCGATCTGGCCATTGTCAGCGTCTTCCTGGATGCCGGCGCCGGTCCATCGTGGCGCTATCGTGATCCCAAAACCGGATCGGCGATCGGCCGTTCGGAAGGCTTGGGGCTGGCCAGCCTTGCCATGTTCACGGGTGGCGCATTCTCGGCAGCCCCGCTTGAGCCCTTGCGCGTCGATGCCGGCGTGCTCGCGAATCTTGGCGTTGCCGACCTCGAACGCGGCATGCAAGTCTCGGATGCCAATCCGCTGGTCGGGATGGACGGCCGCGCTGACCTGTTGCGTCGCCTGGGCCGGCTGGTGGCCTCGAAACCGGAAATATTCGGCAGCCGCGACATGCCGCGGCCCGGCGGCCTGTTCGACCGGCTTGCGATGCTGGCGGAGGGTGGAAACCTGCCCGCCCCGACGATTTTAACTGAACTGCTGCAACAACTCGGGCCGATCTGGCCGTCGCGGCTGACGCTGGGCGGGATCGCGCTCGGCGATTGCTGGCGGCATCCGGCGTTGACGACCGCGGATGCGACCAATGGCCTGGTGCCGCTGCACAAGCTCTCGCAGTGGCTGGCATACTCTCTCATCGAACCGCTGCAGACATCCGGCATCAGCGTGACCGATATCGACGGCCTGACCGGCCTTGCCGAATATCGCAATGGCGGGCTGTTCGTCGATACCGGCGTGCTCGCATTTCGCGATGCAGCAGCAGCGCAGCAAGAACACGAGGTATCGTCACAGTTGGTCGTGGAATGGCGGGCGCTGACGGTGGCGCTGCTCGACCGCGTGGCCGATGGTCTGCGGCATCGGCTAGGACGCGATGCCACGTCGATGCCGCTGGCGAAAATTCTGGAGGGCGGCACGTGGGCTGCGGGCCGACGGCTGGCGCGCGAACGCCGCCCCGACGCGTCGCCTCCGGTAAAAGTCATCAGCGACGGTACGGTATTCTAGATCCGAGGTCAGAGAAAATGGACGGCGTTACAATCGTTAGGCATCCACTGGTGCAGCACAAGCTGACGCTGCTGCGGCAGAAAGACAGATCAACCAAGTCGTTTCGCGAACTCCTCAAGGAGATCGGGATGCTGCTATGTTACGAAGTCACCCGTGACCTGCCGCTGGCCGATATCGAAATCGAAACGCCGCTTGCGCAGATGAAGTCGCCGCAGATCGCGGGCAAGAAGCTGGTGTTCGCGCCGGTGCTGCGTGCCGGCGTGACCTTCGCGGAAGGCATGCTCGATCTGGTGCCGACCGCGCGGATTGCGCATATCGGCCTTTACCGTGAGCCGGAAACCTTCACGGCGGTAGAGTATTTCTTCAAGGCGCCGAGCGATCTGCATGAGCGGCTGGTGATCGTGATCTCGCCGGTGCTGGCAACGGCGAACTCCGCCGTCGCCGCGGTCGATCGGCTGAAAGAGCGTGGTGCGAACGACATTCGACTGGTCTGCCTGATCGGCGCGCCGGAAGGCGTCGAGCGCATACGCGGCATTCATCCGGACGTTCCGATCTGGCTTGCGGCGATCGACCAGGGGCTGGACGGCAACGCCTATATCGTGCCGGGTCTCGGCGACGCCGGCGACCGCGCCTATGGCACAAAGTAGGTTGGCGGTGTCACAACACGGGATCAGTGAGCGGAGCCCGGCGCTTCCGGCAACGCCTTGAGATGACACGCCACCGATTGTCCGCCTTCGACTGAACGAAGCTCCGGCTCTTCCGTCCGGCAGCGATCGAACACGAATGGACACCTGGTGTGGAAGCGGCACCCGCTGGGCGGATTGATCGGGCTCGGCACGTCGCCCTTCAGGATAATCGGGTTGCGAATGGCCCCGGGCTCCGGCACCGGCACGGCTGACAGCAGCGCCCTGGTATAGGGATGCCTCGACGCGGTGAAGATTTGCTGCCTGGGCGCCATCTCGACGATCTTGCCGAGATACATGACAGCAACGCGGTGTGTCATGTGCTCGACGATCGCGAGATCGTGGCTGATGAAGAGCAGCGCGAGACCGAACTCCCGTTGCAGATCCTGCAGCAGGTTGACGATTTGCGCCTTGACGGAGACGTCTAGCGCCGAGACCGCCTCATCGCAGACGATCAGTTCGGGTTCCGCGGCAAGCGCCCGGGCGATGCCGATGCGCTGGCGCTGACCGCCCGAGAATTCATGAGGTCGGCGGCCCAGCGCGTCGCGCGGCAGCCGCACAGTGTCCATCAGCGCCGCAACCTTCGCCTCGAGTTCGGCGGAAGATTTCGCGAGGCCGAAATTGCGGATCGGCTCGGCCAGGATGTCGCGGACGCGCATGCGCGGGTTGAGGCTGGAGAACGGATCCTGGAACACCACCTGCACGCGGCGGCGCATGCTGCGCAAGCCGCCGGGGGAAAGATCATCGATCCGCTGGCCATCCAGCACCACCTGCCCGCCGGTGATGTCGAACAGCCGCAGGATGGCCCGGCCGACCGTCGACTTGCCGCAACCGGATTCGCCGACGAGAGACAGCGTCTCGCCGCGCTCGACCTCGAAGGAAACACCGTCCACGGCATAGACCCAGTTGGACTTGCGGCTGAACAGGCCGCCACGGACCGGAAAATGCTTCTTGAGGTCGTTGACCTGGAGCAATGGGGCGCTCATGCCGCGGCCGCCTCCTTGCGCGCGTAATGACAGGCGGCGATGTGGCGGGGCCCTTTCTCTTCGAGACCCGGGGCGACCTGCCGGCAAAGATCGGTCGCGAGCGAACATCGCCCGGCAAAGACGCAGCCCTCGATCCGCCCCTTGAGGCTGGGTACCTGGCCGGGGATTTCGGCGAGCCGCCGCGCCGCGCCTGTTAGCGAAGAGCCGAGCTTGGGCACCGCGCCAAGCAGGCCCTGCGTATAGGGATGACGGGGCGAGCGGAACAGTTCGGCGACCGGCGCCTCCTCGACCTTGCGGCCGGCATACATCACCATGACGCGCTCGGCGATTTCAGCGACCACACCGAGATCGTGTGTAATCAGAACGATCGCCGCGCCAACGCGGCGCTTGAGGTCGAGCATCAGCTGCAGGATCTGCGCCTGGATGGTGACGTCAAGCGCCGTGGTCGGCTCGTCGGCGATCAGGAGTTTTGGATTGCAGGCGAGCGCCATGGCGATCATCACGCGCTGCCGCATGCCGCCGGAAAGCTGATGCGGATATTCGCGCACGCGCCGCACAGGCTCCGGGATACCGACCAATGTCAGCATCTCGATGGCGCGGGCCTCTGCCGCCTGCTTGTCGAGCCCCTGATGCATCCGCAGCGTCTCGCCGATCTGACGGCCGACTGTCAGCACCGGATTGAGGCTCGTCATCGGTTCCTGGAAAATCATCGAAATGTCGTTGCCGCGAATGGCGCGCATCTCCCGTTCGGAGAGTTGCAGCAGATCCTTGCCCTGGAAGCGGATAGAACCTGCGATCTTGCCCGGGGGCTCGGCGATGAGCCGCATCAGCGACATCGAGGTAACCGACTTGCCGCAGCCGGATTCGCCGACGATGGCCAGCGTTTCACCTTCGTTGACATGAAAGGAGACGCCGTCGACGGCCCGGTTGATACCCTCGGGGGTACGGAAATGAGTCTGCAGATTTTCGACTTCGAGCAATGCCATCGGATCAGAGACTCTTGGCCATTCGCGGATCGAGCGCATCACGTAGGCCGTCGCCGAGCAGGTTGACGGCGAGCACAGTGACGGACAGAAACGCGGCGGGAAAGAACACGATGTAAGGCTTGACCTGCCAGAGCGCCCTGCCCTCGGCCATGATGTTGCCCCAGGACGGAATGGTGGGTGGCGTGCCGGCGCCGATGAAGGAGAGGATCGACTCCACGATCATGGCGCTGGCGCAGATATAGGTTGCCTGGACCAGCATCGGCGCCAGCGTGTTGGGCAGGATGTGACGCAGGATGACCATCGGCGTTCGCGTGCCCGAGGCCGTGGCGGCATCCACATAGGGCTGCTCGCGCAGCGACAGCACGACACTGCGCACCAGCCGCGAGACGCGCGGGACTTCGGCAATCGTGATGGCCAGGATGACGTTGCCGACACTCGCGCGTGTCAGCGCCATCAGTGCGACGGCCAGCAAAATCGGCGGGATCGACATCAGCCCGTCCATGAACCGCATCAGGATGCTGTCCGCCCATCGCACGAACCCCGAAACCAGGCCAATAGCGAGACCGGCGAGTGAGGACAGTATGGCTACCGACAAGCCCACGGTGAGCGACACCCGTGCCCCGTAGAGCACGCGTGAATAGATGTCACGGCCGAGCAGGTCGGTGCCGAACCAGAAATCCGCGGAAGGCAGGCGCGTGCGCTTGGCGGGCGCGAGCGCGGTCGGGTCGACGGTCCCAAGCCAGGGCGCGAAGATCCCAACCAGGACGAGGCAGAGCAGCAAGGCGCCGCCGATCGCAACCGTTGGATGACCGCGCAGGAAGCCGAACACACCGCGCCGGATGGCCACCGGCAGCAGCAGGTCCGGCAGTTGCGGCGCGATGACGAGGCCCGGCGGCACCGGCGCCGTGCTTGACGTGGAGATGCTCAATAGCGGATCCTCGGATCGACCAGGGTGTAGGTGACGTCGACCATCAGGTTGACGAGCACATAGAGGAAGCTGAACAGCAGCACGATGCCCTGGATGACCGGATAATCGCGGCGCAGGATCGCGTCGATCGTGAGCCGGCCAAGTCCCGGAATGGCGAACACGCTTTCGGTCACCACCGCGCCGCCGATCAAGAGAGCGATGCCGATACCGATCACCGTCACGATCGGAACGGCTGCGTTTTTCAGCGCGTGAACGAACAGGATGTTGCGCTGCCCGAGGCCTTTGGCGCGGGCGGTGCGAACATAATCTTGCTGCAGCACTTCGAGCATGGAGGCGCGGGTAATGCGCGCGATCAGCGCGATGTAGACGGTGCCGAGGGCCAGGGCGGGAAGAATGAGGTTCTGCAGCCATGGCCAGAAGCCTCTTGCAAGCGGCGTGTAGCCTTGCACGGGAAGCCATTCGAACTGCAGCGCGAACACATAGGCAAGGACGTATCCGACAACAAAGACCGGAAGCGAGAAGGCGAACACGGCGAATGCCATGATAGTGCGGTCGATCCAGCTTCCCGCCTTCCACGCCGCCGCCACGCCGAGCGGCACCGCGACAAGGATGGTCAGGACGAGCGTAATCGCCATCAGCGAGAATGTCGGCTCGATGCGCTGCGCGATCATCGCGGAGACCGGCAGGTTGGTAAAGATCGAGGTGCCGAGATCGCCATGCAGGATATGCCAGAGCCAGGTCCCGAACTGGATCAGAAACGGCCGGTCGAGGCCAAGGCCCTGGCGTATGCGCTCAACGTCGGCCGGGCTCGCCTGGTCGCCTGCAATCACCGCGGCCGGATCGCCCGGCGCGATGTAGAGCAGACTGAAGACGAACAGCGCGACGATCCCCATCACGGGCAAGGTCGAGAGAACGCGCCGAAGGATATACGAGACCATGTGGGTTTACTGCGCCGTCATGCGGTCTTCGACACGCCCCAGAAGAAGGGCAGCGGCCCCTTGGCGATACCGGAGACGTCCTTGCGCCACGCCGTGTAGCTCAGGAAGAAGCCGGTCGGCGCATAGACCACGTCCTCCATCGCCGCCTTGTTGAGGCGCTTGACCGCAGCCTTCTCCTCATCGAGATTTTTGGCATCGAACCATGCCGTGACTTCCTTTTCCACGGCCGCGCTAGTGGGCCAGCCAAACCACGCCTTGTCGCCAGTGCCACGTACAGCGTTGTAGACGGCCGGATTGACGCAGTCCGCGCCGGCGTGCCAGGTATGAAACATCCCCCAGCCGCCTTGGCCCGGCGGCGTTTTCTGGGCGCGGCGGGAACCGACCGTACCCCAATCGGTCGCGACGAAATCGACATTCATGCCCATCTGCTTGAGCAGATCGGCGGTGACATCGCCTTGCGCCTTGGTGATCGGTTGATCCTGCGCCACCACGCAGGTGACCGGCTGGCCTGAATAGCCGCTCTCGGCCAGCAGCTTCTTTGCCATTGCGAGATCGCGCTTGCCTTTCAGGATCTCGCCGCCCTCTTCCGTGTAGAGCGGCGTATCCGGCGTGAAGAAGCCCGGCAACGGCTTCCAAAGCGCGGTATCGTCGCCGACCAGCGCGCGCATGTAGTCTTCCTGGCTCAGCGCCGCGAGCACGGCACGTCGCACCTTCACATCGTTGAAGGGCGGATGCAGGTGGTTCATCCGGAATGAGCCGATGTTGCCGAGGGGATCGGCGATGTCGACGTTGATGTTGCGGTTCTTCTTGAGCGACGGCACGAGATCGGTGATGGGGCTCTCCCACCAATCGACCTCGCCGTTCTGAAGTGCTGCCGCCGCCGTGGCGGCATCCGGGATCACCACCCATTCGATGCGGTCAACCAGCATCTGCTTGCCGCCGGCGAGCCAGGACGTCTTCTCCTGCCGCGGCGTGTAATCGGCAAACTTCTCGAACACCGCCTTGGCGCCAGGCACCCATTCGCCCTTTGCGAATTTCATGGGGCCTGAGCCGATATATTCGGGGATCTGCTTGAACGGGTCGGTCTGGGCGATACGCTCCGGCATGATGAACGCGCAGGGCGTGCTGTTCTTGCCCAATGCCAGCAGCATCTTCGGATACGGCGCCTTCAGCGCCCATTTGAAGGTTCGGTCATCAACGGCGGTCAGCTCGTTCTGGATCGCCTTGAGCATCAGGCCCATCGGATCGCGCGCCGACCAGCGCGCGAGACTCGCCACCACATCCTTGCTCAGCACCGGTTCGCCGTCGTGAAATTTCAACCCCGGCCGGAGCCGAAAAGTCCAGACCAGCCCGTCATCGGACACCTCCTCGGACTCGACCATCTGGCGCTGCGGCTGCAGCGTGGCGTCGAGGCCGTAGAGGGTGTCCCACACCAGCGCGGCGGCGTTGCGCACGACATACTGGGTCCCCCAGATCGGATCGAAATTCGCGAGATTGGCCTGCGGCACAAAGCGCAAGGTGCGCGCCGCAGCGCCTTGGGAATGCGCCGGCATCGAAAGGCCGCCCGTCGCCGCCAAGCTTCCTACCCCGGCCAATCCCTTCAACACAGTTCTGCGATCCATAGGGCTCTCCCAGTCTCGGGTTGTCATGGCAGTTCCGGCCAATTCAGTGGCCGAAGGTTCGACGCCGCACGAGGTGAAACGGGCCAGTCAAACCGATGCCAATCAGTCTCCTTTTGCTTGCAAGCGGTATGCCAGCACGGCCAGCTCACGCGCCCGCCGACTTCCGGCCGACCACACGAGAAGCCCTTGCAAGCGATCACATTTTCGCGCGGTGATATCCATTTGCGGTTCTAACCTGCGAGTTGCTTGAACTTCGGCGATTGCTTCGGGTGCCACCAACGGCCGGCAATGACGACGCCTTCGGACACAATCTTGCGGTCGCCGATCAGTTGCTCGCCGACGGCGTCGACATAGTCGAACCGGCCTTGCTCGACCGAGATGAGGGTGGCGTCTCCCGCGCTTCCCGGCTTGAGGCTGCCGAGTTCGGGACGCCGCAGCGCCATCGCCGCGTTGACCGTCGAAGCCGCGACCACATCAGGGAGCGGCATACCCATGCAGAGGAACTTGGACATGGTTGTCACCTGATCAAAGGCCGGCCCGTCGATGCACAGGGCATGGACGTCAGAGGAAATCGTGTCTGGATAGAAGCCGTTGGCAAGCATCGCGCGTGCAGTCTTGAAGGCGAATGAGCCTTTACCGTGGCCGATGTCGAACAGCACGCCGCGTTCGCGCGCCTCCAGCACCACCCTCTTCACCGTGCCCTGGGCTGTGGCGGGCGTATTGGGAAACGGCCGGAACGCGTGCGTGAGAACGTCGCCTGGACGCAGCCGGGCAAGCACCTCCTCATAGCTCGGCGGCGGGTGATCGATATGCGCCATCAGCGGCATGCCGACCTCTTCAGCGACCTCAAGCGCAATTTCGAGCGGCACGATCCCCGAGGTGCCCGAAGCATGGAGCCCTACCCGCACCTTGATGCCGACGATGAGGTCGCGGTTGGCCTCTGCCACCTTGACGGCGTCGATCGGGTTCATCAGCCGCATCTCCTCGCTCTCGCCGACCATGACCCGGTGCGAGAAGCCGTAGATGCCGGCGTGGGAGACGTGCAGATAGGCCAGAATGCGGACCTGGCTCGGCTCGATGACGTGCTTGCGGAAGCCGGCGAAATTACCGGGGCCGGCGCTGCCGGTGTCGACTGCCGTAGTAACGCCGGAGGTACGGCAGAACTCCTCGGCGTCGATGCCGAGCGAGGTGCCGCCCCAATAGACGTGGGTGTGCAGATCGATCAAACCGGGGGTGACGATGTAGTCAGATACGTCCCGCACATCGGTTCCGGGACCGGCCTTGAGCTCGCTTCCGACCATGGCCACTTTGCCACCCGCGAAGGCGACATCCGTCACCGCGTCGAGCTTCTGGGAGGGGTCGATCACGCGGCCACCGCGCAGGATCAAATCGATGGGCATTGCAATCTCCTGACGGTGCGTGTGCCGACCAGCCGTTCAGCCATTGAAGGCCGCCTGGGCTTCCGGCAGATCCCAGATCTTGCCGATCGCCGCTGACGCGGCCGAAATCATCGCGGCTTCGTCGCCGTGAATGTACCGGCCCGCATCGATCAGTACACGCCCGTCAACGATGACCTGATCGATGTTGGCGCGGTTCCCGAGCGCGACGAGCCCGCGCCGTGGGTCGAACAGCGGCTGTAAATGGGGATGGGTCAGGTCGACCACGGTGAGGTCGGCGGTTGCGCCCGGCGTGATCGTCCCGAGATCCGGCCGCTTGATGACCGCCGCCGCGGTTGCGGTGACCGACTCGATCAGGTCAGGTGCGTTGGCGACATCTGCACGAGCGGACGCAATCTTCGAGATCATCGACGCGGCGTTGAGTTCGCCGAGCAAGTCCATGTTGTAGCCGTCGGTTCCGACCACCGTCCGGACGCCATGCTCCGCGAACCGGCTGAACGCCGCGGTAACGCCCGAGCGCGCAAACACGCGCGGGCAGTTCAGCACCGTGGCGCCCTTCGCCGCCATCAGCTTCAAATCGCCATCGGTGCTCGCGATGCAGTGCGCCGCCATAAGATCCGGCGCCAGAAGGCCAAGCCAGTCGAGATATTCAGCCGGCGTGCGACCGCCGTGACGGCTTCCGATTGTCGCGACTTCAGCCTGGCTTTGCGCGAGATGGGTGGTGATGGGAATGTCGAGTTCGCGCGCGCGGGCGGCACACGCCCGCAGCAGATCCGGACCACAGGTGTCGGTCGCGTGCGGGCTCATCGCAAGGCTAATACGGCCGTCGCCGCGTCCATTCCAGCGATCGTACAGCGCGTTCCAGGTGTCCATATCGGCCTGGCCGTCATCGCCCGCGTAATGCACCACGCCGTCCGGACCTGCCTTGGCATCCGAGGTCGAAAACAAATACGGCGCGCCGTAGAAGCGGATTCCCATTTCCTCGGCGGCGTCGAACATCTCCGGAATGGTATTGCGGAACGGCTCCATCACAGTGGTGGCGCCGCCCTTCAACAATTGCAGAATGCCGAGCCGCGCGATCGCGAGCCGCTCCGACGGCGACAACAGGTCCGCACCGCGCTTGGTCAGCGGCAGCAACACCGTATAGACGATGCTCTGGTTGTTCCGCCGACCATTGCCGTCCTCAGTGTGTGTCCGGGCGACGGCTTCGCTGAAGCAGTGGTTGTGCAGGTTCATGAGGCCGGGCAGCACGAAGCGGCCCGGTTTGTCGAACACCTCGGTGGCGGACGGCCGCTCGCGCGTGACGGCGGCGATCCTTTTTCCTTCCAGTAACACCCAGTGATCGCGCAGCACCTCCTGCACGCCATCCCTGCGCGACAACACATAGCTGCCGAAGATCGCGATCGTACTCATGCCGGTTTCACATTCCAGAATACGGCCGTACCGTCGAGGATGCCGGTGATGTTCGAGCGGTAGGCGGTCGGTTGTTTGTACTGACCGCTCGGGAAGTAGGGAACCTCCTCGAACGATAGTGCCTGGATATCGCGGCAGATCCGCTGCTGCTCGGCAAGGCTGGCGGCGGCGAGCCACTGGCTTCGCAGTGCCCCCATCTTCTCGCTCTTGTACCAGCCGGCCGTCTTGCTGTCGCCGCGCAGATTCGAATTGCCGGCCGGGGTCAGCCAATCGATGCCTTGCCAGTTGCCAACGCCGGCGCTCCAGCCGCCCTGCGCGATGGGATCCTTTTTCAGCTGCCGCTGCAATACCACGCCGAAATCCAGCCCGGCATATTCGACATTCATGCCGGCCTGCTGCAGCATGTCGGCTGCGATGTCGCCGAGCGGTTTTTGCGCAAGCGAGTTGGTGGGGACGAGGAGCACCACCTTCTCGCCATTGTAACCAGCCGCTTTCAGGTCGGCCTTGACCTTCGCCATGTCGCGCGGCCCGCGGAACACATCGAGGCCGACATCGCTCGCCATCGGCGTACCCGGCGCAAAGAAGCCGATCGGTGAGGATTGGTAAGCAGGATCGTCGCCTGCAACCGCCGTCATGAAGGCGGACTGGTCGATCGCGCCCAGCAGCGCCCTGCGGATGGCGGGATTGTCGAACGGCGGCTGCAGATGGTTCACGCGCAGCATGCAGGTGTACCCCCGCGGATCGAGAATCCGGGTGGTGATGCCACCGGTCCGTTTCAGCACCGGCAACAGGTCATGCGGCGTTGTCTCCTGCCAATCCTGCTCGCGCGTTTGCAGCGCTGCCACCCCCGTCGCGGCATCCGGCATCGTCGTCCAGACCACGCGGTCGTAATGAACGATCTTGGGACCGGCAGTCCAATCGGGCTTGCCGTCCTGACGGGGCTGATAGCGATCGAAACGGGCGTATACGTTGCGCGCGCCCTGCACGCGCTCATCCGCCACAAAGCGGAAGGGACCGCTGCCCACGACCTCGCCCAGCGGTTTGAACGGATCCTGGCTCGCCAGCCGCTCCGGCATCATGAACGGCGCCTGGATCGCGGCCTTGCCGAGCGCCGCAGGCAACAGAGGGAAAGGCCTGCTCAGCCGAAAGCGGATGGTGCGGTCATCAGGCGCCGACAGTTCGTCGGTTGCGGCCATCAGCTCGGCGCCGAAGCCGTCGCGGGCCGCCCATCGGCGAATGCTCGCGACGCAATCGCGCGCCAGCACGCGCTCGCCGTCATGCCATAGCAGGCCGTCGCGCAGCGTCAGGTCCCACTGCCGCTCGTCGTTGGAAACGACATGCCCGGACACCATCTGAGGCGAAACCTCGAGCGCCGAATTCATGCCATAGAGCGTATCGTAGACCATGAATCCGTGGTTTCGGGAAACCTGCGCCGTGGAGTAGATCGGATCGATGAAAGTCAGGTCGATCACCGGAATAAAGCGCAGCGTGGTCTGCGACTGCGCCCGCAGGATCCCTGGCAGCGACAACGCCGGCGCCGTGGCGGCGGCCTTTAGCAGTGAACGACGGGAAACGAGCATCGAGGATTCCAATATTTGATCAGCGCGGTTCTCAGAGGGTGGCCGCTTCGTGACTGCTGAAATTCGCCGCGATCGCCTCTCCGGTCGTGATCCACAGATCGGGGCAGGATTTGGCATAGGTGAGAAATTCCCGCAGCAGCCGAAGCCGCATCGGGCGGCCGCTGCATTGCGGATGCAGCACGGTCGTAACCATCGCGCCCCAATCCCTGACCTCGTCGAGCTCATCCTTCCAGATCGAGAGCACATGCTCCTTGGGAAAGATCGGCCGCGGGCTAAATCGGGCGGACAGTCCGTGCATCCAGTCGTCGTAGCTTGCGGTCACCGGAAGCTCGATCGTGCCCGGCTTGCCATCCGCAAGGCGATGGCGGTAAGGCCGCACGTCGTCGCGAAATGACGAGGTGTAGACGATGCCGTGGCGCACCAGCGCCACACGCAATTCCTCGGTGAATTCGCCGTAGGGCGCCCGATAGCCGGTCGGCTTGACGCCAAGCCTTCGCTTCAGCGCCTCAAACCCCCGCTCCAGCTCCTCCTCGATCCAGGGGTCGCCCGGATCCGGCAGCAGATGGTGGTAGCCATGATGGCCGATCTCGTGGCCCGCCTTCAGAATAGCCTCTGCCATCGCGGGATGCGCATCCACCGACCAGCCGGTGACGAAGAACGTCGCCTTCAGGTCAAGCTGATCGAGCAGCTCCAAAAGTTTCGGCGTGCCGACGCGCGCCTCGTAGCCGCCGTAGCTCATGGTGATGAGGCGCTGGGCGTGTAACGCATCCTTGCTGGTCCAGGCGCTCTCCGCGTCCACGTCGAAGGAGAGGAACATCGCCGAGGTGTAAGGCTTGGGCCAGGGGTAGTCCGGAGCCGGCGGCGCGGTGTTTGCGGGAATGAGCGGAATGCTCGCGAGTGCTTTACTGTCCAGCATTGATGGTCGCCTTCTCTACACCGTAGTCGGTCAATTTCCACTTCGCCAGCAAGGCACGGTAGGTGCCGTCCGCGATCAACGAGTCCAGCGCCTCCACGACCGCCTGCTGCAGCACCTTCTCCTTCACGCCCAACGCAAGCCCGGTGAACTGGGTCGCGAAGACGTCGCCGACCGGGAGATAGACGCCCGGCTCGAGGTCCATCATGTAGGGAAGCGTCTCGCCGCCCTGCACGGCCGCGTCGATCCGTCCCTGCCTGAGCTGGGTCCGGGCATCGGCCGATCCTTCAGTGCCGACGAATTGAATAGGATTGCCGCCGCAATGGGCGTCGCTCCAGGCAGCAATCAGCTTTGGAAACGATGTGCGCCGGCTGGCACCGACCTTTTTCCCGCAAAATGCCGTCGTGTCGTTGAACTCGGCGGCGCGCGATTGCTGCACGAAGAACCGGGGTCCGTTGCGGAGGTAGTCGACAAAGGTCGCCGTGTCCTGCCGGCTCGCCATATCCGTCATGCCGGACAGGATCGCATCCACCCTCCCCGTCGAAATCGCAGGCATCATCTGGTCGAAACTGGTTTGCTGCCAGTCGATCTTGATGCCGAGCTTCTTGCCGAGCGCCTCGCCAAGCTCGACGTCGAAACCGGTCAGCGTGTTGGTCGCGGGGTCGCGGAATTCCATCGGCGGATAATTCGGTACGATGGCGACCTTGATACTGCCCTGCTTGGCGATTTCCGGAGGCAGTTCGATCGCCATGGCCGAAATCATAGCGGCGCAAGTGAGCGCGGCAGCGAGAAACCATTTCATCATGACAATCGCTCCATCAGATCACCGCGGAAAGAAAGGATTGAGTACGCACTTCACGGGGCTTGCCCAGAACCTCCGCCGCAGGCCCGGACTCGACGATGGCGCCATGATCCATATAGACGACCGTATCCGCCACCTCCCGCGCGAAGCCGAGCTCGTGCGTCACCACCATCATTGTCATGCCACTGCGGGCAAGCTCCTTCATGACGGCAAGCACCTCTCCGACCAGTTCAGGATCGAGGGCACTGGTCGGCTCGTCGAACAGCATCAGCATCGGCTTCATGGCGAGCGCGCGGGCAATCGCCACCCGCTGCTGCTGTCCGCCGGAAAGCTGTGATGGATAGGCATCGGCTTTCGCCGCCAACCCAACGCGCCCGAGAAGCTCCATCGCCTCCGCCCGCGCGTCTTCGCGACTGCGGCCCTGCACCTGCACTGGACCTTCGGTGATATTTTCAAGCGCGGTCTTGTGCGGGAACAGGTTGAAGCGCTGAAACACCATGCCGGTCTTCAGGCGCTGCCGTGCAATCTGCCGCTCGGTGAGACGATGCAATCGCCCACCCTCTTCTCGGACGCCCAGCAACTCGCCATCGAGCCAGATGCCGCCGCTATCGGTCGACGTAAGCTGATTGATGCAACGCAGCAGCGTCGTCTTGCCCGATCCCGACGCGCCGATCAGGCACAGCACTTCACCTGCGCTGACGTCGAGCGAGACACGATTCAGGGCCTGAAACTCCCCAAAGTTCTTGCTGACCGAACGGATGGCGACGAGCGGCTGGGTCATCGGGTGATCTGCAATGCTCCACGCGCGAAGCGCCGTTCGAGGAGCATCTGCAAAGGAGTCAGGATCGACACGACGAGCAGATACCAGGAGCCGGCGACGATCAGGAGTTCGATCACGCGTGAATTCGCGTAGTAGATATTCTCGGCGTTGTGCAGCACCTCCGGATACTGAATGACGCTGGCGAGCGACGTGGCCTTCACCATGCCGATGAATTCGTTGCCGAGCGGCGGGATCACTACCCGCATCGCCTGCGGCAGGATGATCCGGCGCAGCGCGCGCAGCCGCCCCATGCCGATCGCCTGCGCGGCCTCATATTGTCCGACGTCGACCGACAGCATGCCCGCCCGCATCACCTCGGAAGTGTAAGCGCCCTGATTGATGCCGAGGCCGAGAAGTGCGGACAGAAACGGCGTCATGACGTCGACCGCCCGGGCCGACCATAGGCCCGGAATGCCGATCGTCGGAAATACCAGCGCGAGGTTGAACCACAGCAGTAACTGCAGGATCAACGGCGTGCCGCGGAACAGCCACGTATAGCCAGCGGCAACCGACGTCAGCACCGGATTGGACGAGAGCCTCATGATTGCGACGACGACGCCCAACACGATGCCGAGGGCCATCGCGAGCACCGCCATCACCATGGTGTTGGTGATACCTTCGAGGATCACCTTCGCTGTCAGGAAGCGGCTGACATAAGTCCATTCAATCTGACCGTTGACGAAAGCGCGACCGATCGCCGCCAGCACAACGAGAATCGCCGCCGCAGCGAGCCAGCGCCCCCAGTGAGCCTGACGCGCGACCGTTATCTCCGAAATATCGGGGAAACCTTCCGCGAGCGTGGGTGCTGCTCTCATTGCGTGGACGCATTCATCATCGGTTGGGCCACGGCGTTCGCGCCCAATCCATATTTATCGAGAATGGCCTTGTAGGAACCGTCAGCCATCATCGCTGCGAGATGTTCCGTCACCACTTCGCGCAGCGCTGCATCGTCCTTCCGGAACATGATGCCCTGATAGCCGGTGGAGAACGGTTCACCCAAAATGCGGTATTTGCCGGCCTCCTGCCCTTGGGCGTAAGGCAACGTTTCGCTGCCCTGCACCGCGGCGTCGATACGGCCCTGCTTGAGCTGGTTGCGGACATCGATGCTGTTTTCGCCCGGAACATATTGCACGGCGGGCTTGCCGTTCGCCTCGCAATTCTGCTTGCTCCATTTCTCGATCTCGACCGGGAAACTGGTGCTGCGCGTCGTCCCGACCTTCTTGCCGCAGAGATCGATGGGAGACTTCGCCGCATTTTCCGTCAGGACGAAGAACTGCGGACCTGTCGCCAGATAGTCGATGAAATCGGCGGTCTCGCGTCGCGAACCGCGGTCCGAAATGCCGCTGATGATGAAATCCGCGCGCTTGGTCTGCAATGAGGGAATGAGTTCGGCGAACGGCGTTTCGCTCCAGACGATCTTCACGCCCAGCCGCTTGGCGAGTTCGTTGGCGAGATCGATATCGAGCCCGACGAGCTGGTTTGTGGTGGGATCGCGATATTCCATGGGGGCGTAGGTCGAGTTGACCGTCAGCCGTAAAGTGCCCGCCTGCTTGATCGATTCCGGCAATTCGGCGGCTTGTGCCGTTGCAATGACGAAGAGCGCGGCGACCCCAACGGAGAACGAGAGGCGTGTCATGTCAGCTCCTTCGGCCCGCACCGCGACTGGCCGCTTGATGTTTAACCGCATCGAGCGTGGCCGGCTCTATGACACCGGCACGCTCTGTGATGACAGTGTATTGCTCCGGCCGCCGGTGCGCGGCGAAATTGAACATCTTGTCCTTGCCCTGGCGGCAAAGATCGAGGTCGAGGTCTGCGACCACAATTTCGTCCACGAGCGTTTGCGCTTCGGCGACGATCCGGCCGTTGGGATCCACGATGCAGGAGCCACCGATCAGCCCGGAGCCATCCTCGCTCCCCGCCTTGGCGACCGCGATCGCCCAGGTGGCGTTCATGTAGGCGTTGGCTTGCGTTACGAGCTTGGAATGGAAGGTGCGCAGCGCCGCGTCTTCGGAGACACCGCCGTTTGGATCGTAAGCGGCGGAGTTGTAGCCGACGCAAACCAGTTCGACGCCCTGCAGGCCCAGCACGCGCCAGGCTTCCGGCCAGCGGCGATCGTTGCAGATCATCATCCCCATGATTGCGTGGCTCCAGTCCGGTCCCGCCCGAAAGGCAGGAAATCCCAGATCGCCATACTCGAAATAACGCTTTTCAAGCTGCTGATAGGCTGCGCCGGCACGCGGCTCGACCGAGCCCGGCAAATGCACCTTGCGATAGCGCCCGAGAACTTCTCCGTCACGATCGACCAGGATCGAACAGTTGAAGCGCTGACCGCCCGATGTCAGTTCGGCATACCCGACGTAGAAGCCGATGCCGAGCGCCCGGGCGCGGTCGAACAAGGGCTGCACGGCCGGATTTGGCATGCCACGCTCGAAGTAATGATCGAGTGCGTCGCCCTCGATAAGCCATCGCGGGAAGAAGGTCGTGAACGCCAGTTCCGGAAAAACGACCAGTGTTGCGCCGCGCGCAGCCGCCTCCTCCAGCAACGCCAACATCCGGCCAAGCGTATGCTCTCGCGAGTCCGCTTTTTGCGTCGGCCCCATCTGAGCGGCGGCGGCGCGGAGAACTCGAACCAACATTGCCTCCAATCTGAGCGGACTGCTTACTCAAGAGGCGGATGATCCCGCTCCGATAGCGCTCCGATGCAGAGGTGATTACGCGGAAGCGCAGCCCTAAACGCAATTACTCGTGCTATGATATTTTCGGTGAGACAATAACCGGTAGTTATATGAATCTGCGCCAATTGGAGATCCTCCGTGCGGTTATCCGTCATCGGACCACGGTCGCGGCGGCCGACGAACTGGCGCTGTCGCAACCGGCGATCAGCAACGCGCTGAAGGCGATGGAGGCGCAGGCGGGCTTCGCCTTGTTCGAGCGTGTCAACAACCGGCTGTTCCCGACATCAGAGGCGATGGCGCTCTACAAGGAAAGCGAAGCGATCTTTGCGCTCCACGCCAAACTCGAAAATCGCGTGCGCGACTTGAGGGAATGCCGCTCGGGGCTTCTTTCGATCGTGGCGACGCCACCGCTGGCCTACAGCATCATTCCGCGCGCTTTATCGAACTTCCTGCGCCGCCGTCAGCAGACGCGCGTCTTCTTCGATGTGCGGCGTTACGAAGGAATCATCGACGGCGTGTCGAGCAGGGTCGCCGAACTCGGCTTCGCGCTCGGGCTGTCGCATCACCCCGGCATTGCGCATGAGGTGGTTCATACCGGCGAAATGGTTTGCGTCCTGCCGCCGAACCATCCGCTGGCCGAACGGCCGGTCATTTCAGCTTCCGACCTTGTCGGCTTGCCCTTCATCGGGCTGGAGCGCGGCACGCGGTTGGGCGAAGCCGTGCGCGAGAGCTTTGCGCAGGCCGGCGCGCCGTTCCAGCCGACCGTCGAGGTGCGCTACTGCAATACGGCCTGCGTGCTCGCGGCCGCCGGCGTGGGCGCGGCGGTCGTCGATCCGTTTTCGCCGCGCCAGGGCGGTAGCCAGGACCTCATCGTTCGGCCTTTCACGCCCAAGACCGTGGCCGTGGCCTATATGCTGTGGTCCGAGGCGGAGCCGCTATCGCGCCTGGCCAAGGCGTTCCTGAATGAAGTCCGGCAGGCGAGCCGGTCCCTGGACCAAGGTGCCTCTTGAGCGTTGCGCGGCCCGAGGCTGCTCGGGCTCGTTGCTTACAGCGCCATGGCGGCAGCGTCGTTCGACACGTCCGTCTTCCGCATCATCATCCGCGCAATCGCCTCGCCAATCACCACCGTGGTGAAATGGGTGTTGGCGCGGCAATCGGACGGCATGATCGAAGCATCCGCCACGCGCAGCGCGGCGATTCCTTTCACGGTGCCATCCGGGTTCACCACGCCATTGGCGTCGTTGAAGCCCGCCATGCGACAGGAACCGGCGGCATGCTGAATGTCGCCGGTTTCGCGGCGAAGCAGCGCTTCGAGCTCCCCATTCGGCAGTGAAGCGGCCTGCGGCAGCGTCAGGTCGGTATCGATCAGGCGAATCCAGTCGCTGATTTCAGCCAGCGCCGGCCGGGTGGTGAGCACGGCCAGTCGCTTCACCGCGTCGACCATGCGCAGCAGGTCGCGGTCATCGGCAAGCATGTTTTCTTCGACGATCGGGTCGATCGAAGCGTCGGTCGAAGCCAGCTTCAAATGACCGCGCGAGTAGGCGTTGAACAGACCTGCGCCGATGGCGCCGGGGGTGCCGATGCCGCGGTGGTTGAAGGCGATCAGGATCATGTCGCGCTTGCCGCCATTCGCAAGCCCGGACGAATACGTCACGCAGCAGTTGGTATGACGTGTATCCGGGTCTGTCGGTCGAAATTCCTCGCGCAGCTGTATGGTGGCGCGAAACAGCGGATGGTCGAAGAAGTGCTTGCCGACCGGCAAGTCGCGCTCGACCGCGATGCCCATCGCCTTCAGCTCGTCGGCGGGGCCGATGCCCGAACGCAGCAATATCGCCGGGCTGTGGATGGCGCCGGCGCACAGCACGATCTCGCGCGCGCTGATTTCCAAACTGCCCTGCCCTTCGATGTGGACCAGTACGCCGGTGGCCCGGCCATCCCTGATCAAGAGGCGATCGACCAGCGCATGCCCCCGGATTTCCAGGTTGGCGCGGCCGCGCGCCGGCTCCAGATAGGCTTCATTGGTGGTGATGCGCCGGCTGTCGCGGCTGTTGATCGGATAGCAGGCGACGCCCTCGCCGTCCGCTCCGTTGAGGTCGGCACACCACGGATAGCCCGATGCCAGCGCAGCGTCGCGGAGCCCACGGTCGATCGGGCCCCACTTCTCCGGCGGCGCGCGATAGACCGGCAACGGTCCACCACGGCCATGGCCTGCGCTGTCGCCGAACTCGAAATCATCCTCGATGACCGAGAACAGCGGCATCACCTCTTTTGCCGACCAGCCGGTGCAGCCACCGGCCGCCCAGTCGTCGAACGCGTCCGCGACGCCGCGGATGGCGATCTGGCCGTTCATCATCGAACTGCCGCCGAGGCCCTTGCCGCGCCAATAGAAGCGCGCCTCCTGTCCCGCCACTCGGCGGGTCAAAAGATTCGGCCACTGCCATTTCTCCTGATATTCGCGCTTGTGAATGATCGGGATCGGGTTCGGCGTGCGGACTTCCCAGGGCGCCTCGTCGGCGCGCCAGTCGAGGCCGGCTTCCAGCAGCAGCACGCGCCTGGCGGGGTCCTCGGACAGCCGGGCGGCAACCGCGGCGCCGGCAGAGCCGCCGCCAACTACAATGACGTCATACATGGCGTTACTTCTCGATGTTCCAGAAAATCGGAATCGCCGACGGTATCAAACCGCGCAGATTGGCGCGATAGGCAGCCGGCTGGGCGAACTGCCCCCACGGAATGCCCGGAGCCTGATCGTACATCACAGTCTGAATCTCCGCAGCGATCTTCTTGCGATCCTCCTCGGCGGGTGCCTTGGCAAAGGCATCCAGCAGCGGCGTGATGCGCGCGTCGCATTGCCAGCCCGTGAAGTCGACGCAGTTGAACGCCACCATGACGTTCGTAAGCGGCGAGGCCAGATCGAAGCCGCCGGCGTGAACGCCATAAACGCTCCAGCCTTCTTTCTTGGTGCGACGGGCAAGCACCGAGGCCCAATCCATCACCTGCAAATCGACGTTGAAGCCGGCCTGCTTCAGCTTCTCGGCAAGAACCTGCGCCGAAATGCGCGGCGCTTCGAGGTCGCTGGCCTGCATCACGATAATCGGCTCGCCGGCGTATTTCGTCGCCTTGAGTGCCGCGCGCGCCGCCTCAATGGATGGGTTCGCTGCGGCGCCGGTTCCGGCCTTGCTGTCATAGGTGGTGCCGCAGGTGAAGAATGTTGCGCAAGGCGTGGCGTATTTGGCATCGAGGCCCAGCCCATCCAACACCTCGCGCTGATCGACCAGCTTCCACAGCACGCGCCGGATCGCCGGATCGTCGAACGGCTTCTGCGCGGCGTTGAGGCGATAGGCGCCGGCAAACATGTTGCCTCCGGTGAAGTTCACGACCTTCACCTTGGCATTCTTTTCGAGGACCGGCAGCAGATCGAACGGCGCGTACTGCATGTAATCCACCTCGCCGGTCTGCAGCGCAGATGCGGCGGTGGAACCGTCGGGGATGACGCGAATTTCCAGCGTGTCGATATTGACGCGCTTGCCACCGGCCAGGAAGTCGGCGGGTTCGGAGCGTGACATATAATCGGCGAATTTTTTCAGGATCATGCGATCGCCGGTGCGGTGATCAGCCTGGCTGTAGACAAACGGTCCGGAGCCAACGATTTCGGTGATGCGTTGATCGGCGGGCGTCTTGGCGACGCGCTCGGGCATCATGAAGGCGACAGGGCTCACGGGATTGCCGAGCGCGTCTATCACCAGGCCCGACGGCTCTTTCAGCGTCAGCACGAAAGTTTTGGCATCACTCGGTTCGAGCGACGCGGTAATGGCGAAGATTCGCCGGCCGAGTGCGTTGCGCTGGCCCCAGCGTCGCAGCGACGCGACGCAGTCCGCGGATGTAACCGGCTGGCCATCATGCCATTTCAGGCCGTCGCGCAGCGTGAACGTGTAGATCAAACCATCAGGCGAAACCTTCCAGTCCTGCACCATTTGCGGCTTGACCTCGCCCTTGGCGTCCTTTGCGAACAGGGTGTCGAACACCATGAATCCGAACGTCCGCGAGATATAAGCCGGCGTAAAATGCGGATCGAGCGTGGCGATTTCCGCTTCCAGCACCGCGACAAGATTGCCGCCGGAATAGGCCGGCGTAACCGCTGGAGCCGCGATAAGCGCGAGCGAAAACATCGCAGGGAAGAAAGCCTTCAATTTGGACATGGGTGCCTTTCAGGTTCGTGAGCAGAGTCTGGGAGGATTTGGAAACGGCCAATGCACCTCGCGAGCAGTTGGTCTCTCAAGCAATGTCCATGCCGTAGGAACTGCGCTGCGCATGTCACAGCGACTACCTGATGCGCGTTTGATCACATGCGCGGTGATAGCGACGCCGCACCAAGAATGTCGCGGCGAGACTGGACCAACTCAACGACGTCACTCAAACAGCAATCTTTGGTCAGTTGCGCGAATTTTGAGCGTGGATTGTTCAAAAATGCTGCGCATCCACCCGTTGACGGCCTCCCTTCCAAGTCTCAAAATTAAAAACTCTGTTCCATTTTCCGGAACTGCTCGGAAAGCCCGTACAAGACCATGAGCGCCCTCGACAACGCCATCGAAATCTTGCGCTGCTTCGCGCCGCATCAGCCGGAGATCAGCAATGCCGACGTGATCCGGCTCACCGGCAAGCCGAAGAGCTCGACGTCACGGCTGCTGCGTCAGCTCAAGGAATGTGGACTGCTGGAGCAGGACGCCTTGACCCGCCGCTACCGGCCGGGCCTGCTGGTGTTCGAACTCGGCCGCTTGCATCGGACGCAAAATGACTTTGTGGCCCTCGCCGAGCAGCGGCTGCGCGCGGTCTGCGCCAAGACCGGCCATACCGGCTACATTTCCGTGCTCGACGGCGCCGAACAGGTCGTGCTGCGCGTCGTCCCCGGATCCAATCCGCTTCAGGTGGTGACGCCACCCGGCGTACGCGCGCCGGCCTTCGCGACGTCCAATGGCCGCGCTATGCTTGCGCGCCTCGGCGACGCAGATATTCGCGCCCGCATGCCGAAACCGTTGCCGGCCATCTCGCCGTCTGCGCCGCGGAATCTGACGGCGCTGATGGCGCGTATCGCCGAAATCCGCCGCACCGGCTATTCCGAAGCCAGCAACGAATCCTTGCCGGGCGTAGGCTCGCTGGGTTTCGCACTCACCCGTCGCGACACCAATGAAACGATCGGGGTCGCCGTATCCTATCCGAGCCAGCTGACCTCAGCTGAAGAGCGCGCGAAGCTTTGGCAAGCCCTGCGTGCGATGGCGGTCGACCTCGGGCGGCTCTTCGATGATCCGATATGGCTCGCACTGGATCGCAGCACACCCATACGCAGGGCTGCAGCAAGATGAATGCGGCTCGCGCGGGTATCACGCCAATTGCCTGGCTGATCGCGCCGAGCGCGCTGCTGTTCGCCCTGTTCTTCTTCCTGCCGATGGGGCTGATGGCCATGATCAGCCTGCTCACCGGCAATCCGGTCGTGCAGGCAAATGTCGATTTCACGACCAAATATTATCGGAGGATTCTCGACGACACTTATTATTTCGAGGTGATCTGGACCACGCTGCGGATTGGCCTGCTCACCACGCTGGCGGCCTTGCTGATCGGCTACCCGCTGGCCCATTTGATGGCACGTGTTCGTGGCCGCACAGCCTATGCCATGCTGATGATGGCGGTATTGACGCCGATGCTGACGGGCATTGTCGTCCGCACCTTTGCCTGGATGGCGCTGTTGTCGGACAAAGGCGCGATCAACCAGGCCTTGATCGGCCTCGGCCTGATCTCGAAACCGCTGCCGCTGATGTACAACGAATTCAGCATCGTGCTGGGCCTGACGCATATCTACGTGCCCTACATGGTTCTGACCCTGGTCGGCGTCATCGGGCGGATCGACGAGCGGCTGGAGCATGCGGCGCAAAATCTTGGCGCCTCGCCGCTCCGCGCTTTCCTCGAAGTGACGCTGCCCCTGAGCCTGCCGGGCATCCTGGCCGGCTCGCTCCTGGTCTTTGCGCTGGCCATCAGCGCCTATGTCACCCCGATCCTGATGGGCGGCTTCCAGATCATGACGCTTCCCATGCTGATCTACCAGCAGATCTCCTCGAGCTTCAATGTCGGCTTTGCCGCGGCGCTTGGCATGGTGCTACTGACCATCTCGCTGGTTCTGGTCATTGCCTATAACCGCATCCTCGGGCTGGTCTCCGGCCAGCGCGATCTGCAGTGAGG
Organism: Bradyrhizobium algeriense; assembly: GCF_036924595.1. Lineage (NCBI taxonomy): Bacteria > Pseudomonadati > Pseudomonadota > Alphaproteobacteria > Hyphomicrobiales > Nitrobacteraceae > Bradyrhizobium > Bradyrhizobium algeriense. The sequence goes on from NZ_JAZHRV010000001.1 coordinate 4,006,443, forward strand.
CCGCCGATGATCACCGCACCGTCCACCCCTCGCCTTACCCTTCGCCTCGGCCGCTTCTGCTACCTGGCCCTCAATGTCGCGGTGGTGGTTTTCCTGCTGGCACCGATCGCCATCGTCTTCGTATTCGCCCTCAATCCGACCCCCTATATCCAGTTTCCGCCGGTTGGCGTTTCGTTGCGCTGGTTCGAAAAATTCTTCGCTTCGCGCGACTTCATGAATGCTTTGTGGTTGAGCCTTGAGGTCGCTGCGATGACAACCATCGCCGCGACCCTGTTCGGCGCCAGCGCCGCCCTCGCCTTGGCGCGCGGCGGACTTCCCGGCTCGCGCGTCATCACCGCGATCATGTTGTCTCCGCTCATGCTGCCGGCGATCCTGACCGGCCTTGCGCTGTTCCAGTCCTACGTCCTGCTGGATGTCGGCCGCCCGCTCTGGGGACTGGTGCTCGGCCATACGCTGGTATCGATTCCCTATGTGGTGCGCACCACGCTGGCGGTTCTGCAGAACTTCGATACCCGCCTAGAAGAAGCTGCGCGCAACCTCGGCGCCGGTCCCTTGCGCACCTATTTCGAGGTGACGCTGCCGCTGACCAAGCCCGGCGTCATGGCGGGAGCCGTGTTCGCCTTCATCGTCTCCTTCGATCAGTTTCCGGTATCGCTTTTCCTGGTCTCCCCGGGCCGCGAAACGCTGCCGATCACGTTGTTCAACTATCTGAAGTTCGATCTGGACGGAACGATCGGCGCCGCCTCGGTGGTCTCGATTCTGCTCGCCGTGCTCGTCGTCTTCGGGCTCGATCGCACGGTCGGGCTCAGGTCCTACGCAAAGCTATGACTTTCATCTTCTGAGAAAGGATCGTCCCATGACCATGACCCGCCTGCCGCTGAACCGACGTCAGTTCCTCGCCACCAGCGCCGCCGCCGGCATCGGCGTGATCGCCGCTCCCCACATCGCCCGCGCCGATGCGGCGACGCTGCGCATCACCGGATGGGGTGGCAAATGGGGACAAACCATGTCGAGCGAGCTGATCCCCGCCTTTGAGAAGGAGTTCAAGTGCAAGGTCGAGACGGACTCGGCCTTTCCATACCTGCCCAAGCTCCAGGCCAGCCCACGTTCAGCGCCGGTCTATGACGTGCTGCACACCAATTCCAACGAGCAATGGGCTGCGCTGGAGATGGGGATCGTCGAACCCAAGATCGACGCCAAGCAGGTGCCGAATATCGCCGACGTCTATCCTTACGCGGTCAGCGACAAGATGGTCGGCGTCTGCATCTTCACCAGCGCCATCGGCCTCGGCATGCGCACCGACAAGGGCTACGGCAAGGTCTCATCCTGGAAGGACCTCTGGGACCGCGCCTACGACGGCGTGCGCGGCGGCTATGTCATTCCGGTGAACAGCCTCGGCCAAGCCTTCCTGATGATGACCGGTGCGCTCTTTGGCAAGGGGATGACCGATCTCGACGCCGCCTATGCGGCGATGGAAAAGCTGAAGCCGATCAAGCTGGTCGACTTCACCGGCACGATGGAAAAGATGATCCTTTCAGGCGAAGTGGGGCTTGCGGTGATCCATGATTCCGGCATCCTGCGCTATGACGGCCAGAACCAGCCGACCACCTTCGTCGCGCCGTCCGAGGGCGTTCTCTCGCTTGAACAAGTCCTCACGCTCACGCCGGGCACCAAGGTTCGCGAACTCGCCAACGCCTATGTGAACTACATGCTGCGCCCGAACGTGCAGAAAACGCTGGCGGAGTCGGTCTGGTATTCGCCTGCCAACAGCAAGGTGAAGCTCGACGACAAGTACAACGAAAAACTTCTGACCACGCCGGAGAAGGTAGCCAAGCTGATCCAGCCCGACTGGAAATGGTACAACGCGCGCAAGGACGAGATCGATTCCCGCGTCAACCGCATCTTCCGCGCATGAGCACCCGTATCGACATTGTAGGCGTCACCAAGACCTATGACGGCAACACGCGCGCCGTCGATGCCGTCGATATGAGCATTCGAGAGGGAGAATTCTTCTCGCTGCTCGGGCCCTCCGGCTGCGGCAAGACGACGACTCTCCGAATGATCGCCGGCTTCGAGACGCCGACCGAAGGTGTCATCGAGGTCGGTGGGGTCGATGTCACGCATGTGCCTGCACACAAGCGCGACATGGGGATGGTATTCCAGAACTATGCGCTGTTTCCGCATCGCACGGTCGGCGAAAACGTTGCCTTCGGCTTGCGCATGCGCGGCATGGAGCGCACCACGATTGCCCGCAAGGTCGCGGATGCGTTGGCACAGGTAGAGCTCGTCGGATACGAGGACCGCCGCCCCGGCCAGCTCTCCGGGGGCCAGCAGCAGCGCGTCGCTTTGGCCCGCGCCATCGTGATCGAGCCGCGGGTATTGCTTTGCGACGAACCGCTCGGCGCGCTCGACAAGAAGCTGCGGCAAGCGATGCAATTCGAGCTGAAGCAGTTGCAGCGCAAACTCGGCCTGACCATGGTCTTCGTCACCCACGACCAGGAAGAAGCGCTCGCGATGTCTGACCGGATCGCCGTGATGAATGCCGGCAAGGTCGAGCAGATCGGCGCACCGTCCGATATCTACGACCGGCCAAGCACGCGCTTCGTCGCTGATTTCATCGGTGACACCAACTTGTTCCGCGGCGAAGTGATCCGCGATGGAGGGGGCGGTTCCGTCTTGCAGGTCGACAAGGGTCTGTCGATCGAGCTTGCCGCCCCGCCAGAGGCGACCGGTGCGGTTTCAATCGCGCTTCGGCCGGAAAAGATCAGTCTGGCCACCCCGTCCGCGCGAACCGGACATGGCCTCGATGGTGTCGTCGAGAGCGCTAATTTCCAGGGTGGCTCGGTGCTTTACCGCATCGAGACGGCCGGCGGCAGGCGCGTACTCGCGCAACAACCCAACAATGGCTCACTTGAGCTGTTTCAAGCCGGCGCTGCCGTGGCCCTGCGCTGGAAACCGTCCGACATCGTGATCTTGAGGGATTGATATCATGCAACAACAACGCATGGGCGTGGTCGTCATCGGCCAGAGCCCGCGGCCTTCCGTCGTGGACGAAATCGCAGCGGTGCTATCACCCGGGCTGGAGATCGATCTGCGCGGCGCGCTCGACGGCATGACGCGCGCCGAGATAGACGCGATTCCGCCGAGCGACGGCCACGACGCCTTGTTCACCCTGCTGCCGGATGGCGACAGCGTCACCATCAGCAAGAAGGCGGTCGAGGCGCGAGCGGCGATCCAGATCGAGAATTTCGCGCGCGAGGGCGTCAAGGTCGCCATGCTCGCCTGCACCGGCAAATTTCCAAGTCTTGCGCCGGATGGTCTGGTGATCCTGCCCTCGGCCGTGCTGCACCATATGGTCGAGGCGGTCTTTCCGAAGGGACGTCTCGGAATCTTCTCGCCGCTGCCGGAACAGACGGCGCTGATCGCCGGAAAATGGCAGCGACCGGACGTCGAAGTTGTCGGCGTGACGTTGCGGCCTGGTTCCGATGCCGGGGCCGTCGATGAGGCCGCTCGGAAAATGGCGGCCCTGTCGCCGGATCTCGTCGTGATGGATTGCATGAGCTACACGCGGGCCGACAAGGCGCGTGTACGCCAGAGCTATGGCGGGCCGGTCATCCTCGCCATCGCCGCCGCCGCACGTGCCGTCGAGGAGCTGGTCGCATGAATGAGCCGGTTCTCACCGAGATCACGCTTGAGGATATCGAATCCCTCGCCGTCGGCGCCTGGATTCTCGGCACCGGCGGCGGCGGCAGCCCCTATCTGGGCCTGCTCAACCTGCGCCGGCTCTACGCGGAAGGCTATCGCGTGCAATTGATGTCGCCGCTGGATCTCGATGATGACGATCGTGTCGCGGTTGTCTCCAACATGGGGGCGCCGCTGATCGGCCAGGAGCGCCTCGCCGACAGCCGCAACATCGCCCGCGCAGTTGAGATGCAGGAGGAATTCGGCAGGTTCAAATTCCGCGCCGTGATGTCGGTCGAGATCGGTGGCGGCAACGGCACGCAGGCGCTGATGGCCGCCGCCCATCTCAATATACCCGTCGTCGACGCCGATTGCATGGGGCGCGCCTTCCCGGAGGCGCAGATGACCTCGGTGGCGATCGGCGGGCTGCGACCCTACCCCTGCACGCTGTACGATCCCCGCGGCATCGAAGCGATTGTCACGAAAGTGCCAAGCTGGAAATGGATGGAGCGGGCCAGTCGCAAGATCTGCGTCGAGATGGGCTCGATCGCTTCGACCAGCAAGGCACCCCGCACCGGCCGGGAAGTGAAGGATTGGGGCATTCACTTCACGACCACCGCCGCGATCCGGATCGGCCGGCTGGTGCGCGAAGCCAACCGCCTGCACACCGATCCGATCGCAGCCCTGCTCGAAAGCGAAGGCGGCAAGCGGCTCTTCACTGGCAAGGTGGTCGATGTCGCCCGCCGGACGACGGAAGGCTTTCTGCGCGGCTCTGTCGCGATCGAGGGCATTGATGACGACCGCGGCTCGCGGCTGGAACTTTCATTCCAGAACGAGTGGATCGTCGCCTGGCGCGAAGGTAAGGCTGTTGCGATGTCGCCAGACCTGATCTGCGTGCTCGAGAGCGTCTCGGGCCATGCGGTCGGCACCGAGACGGTCCGCTACGGCCAGCGTGTCACCGTGGTGGCCCTGCCCGCTCCCGCCGTCCTGACGAGCCCGCGCGGCCTCGAATTCGTCGGCCCCCGCGCCTTTGGCTACGACCTGGATTTCCGTTCCGTTTTCGAAGAGCGCCCTGGCGCTGGAGTGTAGATTGATGCGACGCATTGGAATTGACGTCGGCGGCACCAATACCGACGCCGTGCTGCTGGACGGCGACAAGGTGGTTTTCGCTGTCAAACGTCCCACCACGAAGGATGTGACATCCGGCATCCTCGACGCCCTGAAGGCGTTGCGCGCCGATCCCGCCGCGCGGGGGCCGGTCGACGCGGTCGTGATCGGAACTACGCACTTCATCAATGCCGTGGTCCAACGCCGGAATTTGATGAAAGTCGCGGCCATCCGGATCGGCATGCCAGCCAGCGCTTCGCTGCCGCCATTCTGCGATTGGCCACAGGACCTCGCCGAAGGTGTGCGCGGCGAGATTTTCATGCTCGAAGGCGGCCACGACTATGACGGCCGGCCGATCGTACCTTTCGACACCGCCGGCATGCGCGCGGCCGCACGGCGCATCGGCGATCTCGGGCTTCGCTCGGTGGCAGTCTCGTCGATCTTCTCGCCGCTTGATCCGAGCTGCGAAATTGCGGCACGCGATATCCTGCAGGAGATCTGCCCGGACGTCGCCGTGACTTTGTCGCATGATCTTGGACGGATCGGCCTGCTTGAGCGCGAGAATGCGGCGCTTCTCAATGCGGTGCTGCACGACCTCGCCGTCGAAACGGTGGCCGCCTTCCGCAAGGCGACCGCCGAAAGTGGCATCGACGCCCCCCTGTTCCTCACCCAGAACGACGGCACGGTGATGCAGGCTGAAACCGCCATCGCCTTTCCCGTGATGAGCTTTGCCTCCGGGGCGACCAACTCGATGCGCGGCGCGGCGCATCTGTCCGGGCTGGAAGACGCCCTGGTCGTGGACGTCGGCGGCACAACAAGCGATATCGGCCAATTGCGCCATGGATTTCCGCGCGAGGCCAATGCGGTCGTCGAGATCGGCGGCGTGCGCACGCTGTTCCGCATGCCGGACCTGCTGTCGATCGGTCTCGGTGGCGGCAGCCATATCGATCCAGCGTCGGCGAAGGTGGGCCCGCTCAGCGTCGGCTACCGTCTGACGCAGGATGCGCTTGTCTTCGGTGGCGAACAGTTGACCGCCACCGATATCGCGGTCGCAGCCGGGCTGCTCGATATAGGCGATCGCTCCCGCGTCGCGTCGATCTCGAAAGATATGATCGCCGCGGCGCTCACCGACGCCACGCGGCAGCTCGAAGAAAATATCGACCGCATGAAAACCGAAGCCGGCGACGCGCCCCTGATTGCGGTAGGCGGCGGCGCCTTCCTGGTGCCCGAAAAGCTGGCCGGCGTGTCGCAGATCATCCGGGTCCCCTTCGGCGATTGCGCCAATGCGGTCGGTGCAGCGATTGCCCGCGTCAGCGGCGAGGCCGATCAGGTCTTCCGCGATCTCGCACGCGACGAGGCCATTGCGGCGGCGTTGGAAATCGCCGAACGCAAGGCTATCAACGCGGGCGCCGATCCCGGCAGCCTGAAGACGATCGAGATCGAGGATATGCCGATCGCTTACCTGCCGGGCAATTCACTGCGCGTCCGCGTCCGGGTTGCCGGCGCGCTCAACCGGATCGAAGCCAGCCGGGAGGTCGCCTAAGCGACGGCTCGCACTAAAGATCATTGACACGCTGCACGCCGATGGCAGCCATCCCTGCCCAGGCGGCGTCGAGCGAGCCCGCAAGATCGATGGCCCTGCATCCGGCCTCAACAAGCACGGCGTCGAAGCCGAGCCGGCGCGCATCCACGGCGGAATAGTGGACGCAAAAATCGGTGGCGAGCCCGGCGAGGAAGATTCGCCGCAAGCCGCGGTCGCGCAAATAGCCCGCCAGACCGGTAGGCGTGCGCCGATCGTTTTCAAAAAAGGCAGAGTAAGAATCGATTTCGGGACGGAAGCCTTTCCGAATTATCAGCTCTGCCAGGTCGACCGCGAGTTCCGGATGAAACGCCGCCCCGGCGGTGCCCTGGACGCAATGATCAGGCCAAAGCGTTTGCTGACCATATGGCATAGCGACACTTTCGAAGGGGCTCGCTCCCGGATGCGATGTGACGAAAGAGCTGTGGCCTGGCGGATGCCAGTCCTGGGTCAGCACCACATGATCGAAGCGTTCGGCGAGGCGATTGATGACTGGCACCACGGCATCGCCATCGGCGACGGCAAGCGCACCACCAGGGCAGAAATCGTTCTGCACGTCGATAATCAGCAACAAATCATCGTTGCCTGGTCGGATCTGCATTCTGGACCTGCGATTGTCTTGATCGCCAAACTCTAGCGCAAGACGGGCGTTTTCCAAAGTAGACCACCATGCAAAGCAAGGCTAAAATCGCGGAACACCTTTCTGCCGTGCTCACCCTGGAAAGCCGGTGTGCCAATCGGGGTCCGTCGCGGCAGTCTTCCGCGGCGTGGGGCGGTTATCCGTAGAGAAGTTTGGGCAGGATCGTGACGATGCCCGGAAAAAGCGTCAGCAGCAGCACGAAGCCGACCATGATGGTTAGGTAGGGTAACGTCACCCGCGCGATATAGCCGAGCCCGTCATCCGTCAGGCCCTGGATAACGAACAGGTTGAAGCCGACGGGCGGCGTGATCTGCGCCATCTCGACGGCAAGCACGAGGAAGATTCCGAACCAGATCTCATCGAAGCCCGAGGCCTTCACGATCGGCAGCACGATCGGCAACGTCATCACGATCATCGAAAAGCCGTCGAGGAAACAACCGAGGACAAGGTAGAAGCCGATCAGCACGACGATCAGCATGAAGGGCGACAGGCCAAGGCTTTTCACAAACGCGGCCACGGATTGCGGAATGCCGAGGAACGCCGCGGCGTTCCCCAGGATCGACGCGCCGAGCACGATCAGCGCGATCATCGAGCAGGTGACCACCGACCCGATGACCACATCGCGCATCACCTGCTGCGACAACGATCCCTGGCCCCAGGCAACCAGCGCGGCGCCGAGCACGCCGACCGCTGCCGCCTCCGACGGCGTCGCAAGGCCGCCATACATCGAGCCGAGCACGCATGCGATCAGAAACAAGGCCGGCGCAAGGTCCTTCAGCGCGGCGAAGCGTTCGCGCCAGGGGACCAGCGCGAGCTTCGCCTCGGCCTCCGGCACCAGCGTCCGGTTCAGGGTGGTGTGCAGCATCACCCAGCCCATGAAGGTTCCTGCCAGCAGCAGTCCCGGCAGGACTCCGGCGGTGAACAGCTTCAGGATCGAGACGTCGCCGAGAACGCCATAGATGATCATGATGTTCGAGGGTGGAATCAGAAAGCCCAGCGTGCCGGCGCCTGCGAGCGAGCCAATCGCGATATCCCTGGAATAACCCCGGCGCAGCAGTTCGTTGAGCGACATGCGGCCAATCACTTGCGTCGTCGCCGCCGACGAACCCGAGATCGCCGCGAAGATCGTGCAGCCGATCACGTTCACATGCAAAAGACGTCCCGGCAGCAGTCCGGCCCACGGCGCCAGCCCCTGAAACAGCGATCGCGACAACTTGGTACGGAACAACAGCTCGCCCATCAGGATGAACAGCGGCAGAGCCAGCAGCTCCTGCGTGGTCAGGATGTTCCAAGCGTATTGCGGTAGCAGCTTGTCGAGCGGGATCGACCGGAACATCGCAAGCAGCAAGGTCGCGGTGAGTGCAAGGGTCAACCCGATCCAGAGGCCCCCCGCCAGCAGCGCGAACAGAATGGCGAACAGGCTGACGACTTCGATACTCATGAAACTCGCTTTCCGGCGGCGGGAGCGGCGGCGCTGGCCTTCGTTGCGCGCGTGGTCATTCGACGGGCGAAGCCTTCATGCGATGATCTTCGAGCGGCAGCCCGAGCGCCGCCTGGATGGCGCGCGCCAGAAATTGCAGCGTCAGCAGCAGCATCCCGAAGGTGACAACGGCTTGCGGAAACCACAGCGGCGTGTCGCTTGCCGTCGACAGCTGCCCGCGCGTGAAGGACCCCCAGGCGAACTTGACCATCGCCGAGGTCAGGAACGCCATGAAGACAAAGCCGGCGAACGCCGAGAGAATCTCCAGCGCACGCCGGACCGGCGCCGGTACGTTCTTCAAGAGCAGCACGACACGGATATGGCCGCCGACACGCAGCGTCATGGCCGCGCCGAAGGTGAAGGAGGCCGCCATCAGATAGGAGGAATACTCCCAGGCGATCGACATGCTCGGAGGAAAGAACGGCAGGAAATTCGACAGCAAGCGCGTCGCGACCTCGGCAAGCATCAGCAGCGTCAGCGCCAGCAGGCAGCCGCCGCCGATCCAGCCGTCGAGCCGGCCGAGGCGATCGATCGCGTCGAGCAGGATGCGCAGCGGCGCCGGCGCCGCTGCGTTGAGGCTTTCCGGCGGAGCAGGCAGCACGCTCACCACGGCCACGCTCCTAGCGCTTGATTTCGGCGAGATAGGCCCGCACCGGCTTGTCCGCCGCCGGTACGCGCTTGAGGAACGCCTCCAGCAGCGGCGCGGTCCGGGCGCGGATATCCGTCATCATCGCATCCGTCACCGGCACCACCTCCATGCCGCCCTCTTTGAGGCGGTTGAGGCTGTCGACGTCGGCCTTGAGCGAATTGGCCCAGAAATCCGGCTCCATCTTCGCGGCGATGCCGGCGACCAGCTTCTGCTGATCCGCGCTCAAAGCCTTCCAGGAATCGAGATTGACGGTCACCATCTGCGACGACCACACATGGTTGGTCGGATAGATGTACTTCATGAACTCCCAGAACTTGCCGTCGACGCCGGATACCGCCGAGGTCGAAACCCCGGCGACCGCGCCCGACGCCAGCGCCGGAATGGTCTCGCCCCAGGGAATCATAACCGGCGCCATGCCGACCGCGTTCAGCATGTCGACAGCGTTTTTGTCGGGCACGCGAATCTTGATGTTCTTCAGCCCCTCGACGCCCGCCACCTTCACCTTGAGGTGAAGATACTGCGTCGGCCAGGGCACGATATAGAGGATCTTCTGATTGTTGCGCTCGGCGACTTTGTCGTATTCGGGTCGCACATATTTGTGCAGGATCTTCAGCTCGTCCATGGAGACGGCGAGAAACGGAATGCTTTCGACGCCCATGAAGGGCTCGTCGCCAACCTGCTGGATATTGAGCACGTCGGCGAGCGGAACCAGACCATCGCGCACGGCGCGCAGATGTTCAGGCCCCTTGAAGCCGAGCTGGCCGCCGGCCTTCACCGTGATGTTGACGCCGCCGTCGGTCTGCTTCTTGACCGCATCGGCGAAAGCCTTGGCGTTATGGGTGTGGAAATTGCCGTCGGGCCACACCGTCGACAGGTCCCAGCTTGCCGTTGCCGCCGTGGCACGCGTCGAGAGATGGCCGGCGGCGAGCATCGTCGCTGCTCCCGCTGTGAAAGTCCGTCGCGTAATCATCCGTTCTCTCCGTCATATTGAAATTGAAGTGCTGCGCCGCCGCCGGACGCGTCAGCCCGCGAAACCGTAAACCACAACCGCATTCTCGCTGGACACGAGGCCGCTTTCGATGTCATCGCGCACGCTTTCCGGCGCACGCTCCCCGGGGTCGCCGATCCCGGCGCCGCCGGGCGTCATCACCACCAGCCGATCGTCCGGCGGCACGGTCTGAAAACCCTTGCCGCGCAGCTTCTGTCCCGACTTCAGTCCGACATAGCCGGCTTCGCCGTCACGGCCGCCATCACGGCCGCGGGGCGGATGATCGATGCGGTCGAAGGCTGCCAGAATGTCGAACGGAGCATCCACGCCGCTGCCGACTTCGATGATCTGGCCGAGACCACCACGCGTGCGGCCGGCGCCGCCCGAATCCGGACGCAGCTCCTTGCGCCAGAAGATCAACGGCGTCTGCGTCTCCGCGATCTCGACCGGCGTGCCGCGTACGCCGCTGGGATAGGCCGTGGCCGACAAACCATCCTTGACAAAACGCGCGCCGGTGCCGCCGTTGCTCGTCACCGCCATCGAGAATCCGTAATTGCCGCCGGCGCCGCTGCGCGTCTGTCCGCGCACATTGAGATTCCACAGGCAGGATGTCCCTTCGGCCGGCACCCGCTCGGGAATGATCTGACGCAGGCAGCCGAACACCACGTCGGGCAGCATCTGGCCGATGACATGGCGCGACGCCACCGGCGCCGGCTTCGGCGCATTGAGGATCGAGCCCTCGGGTGCCGCGACGGTCAGCAACGAGAGCGACCCTGCATTGTTCGGAATCTGCGAGGCGACCACGCAGCCGAGGCCGAACACGGTGTAGGCGGTGGTATAGGAAAGCGGCACATTGATGCCGAACTTCGAGGCGCCCGTGGTACCGTCGAAGTCGACGTGAATGCCCCGCTCCGATATCGTCAGCGTCGCCGCGAGCGTGACCGGCGCATCATAGCCGTCGACGACCATGCTGTTGCGCCAGACGCCCTTCGGCAGCTTGGCGATCTCGGCGAGCACAGCCTCCCGCGAGCGGTCACAGATGAAATCGCCAAGCGTATCGAGCGAAGAGATTTCGAATTCGCGCATCATCTCGACAAGGCGCTGGCAGCCGACATCGTTGCAGCCGGCCAGCGAATAAGTGTCGCCCTCGGTGTCGATCGGCAGACGCGTGTTGCTGCGGATCATCGCCATCAGCGTTTCATTGACGACGCCCTGATCGATCAACTTCAGCATCGGGATATAGAGCCCCTCCATGAAGACGTCGGTGGCATCAGGCCCGAAGCCGATACCGCCGATATCCATCAAATGGCTGGTGCAGGAAAACAGCGCGACCGCCTTGCCGTCCTTGAAGCAAGGCGTGGTGACGACGAAGTCGTTGAGGTGGCCGGTCCCCATCCAGGGATCGTTGGTGATGTAGGCGTCGCCCGGCTTCATCGTCGCGATCGGGAAATGCGCGATGAAATGCTTGACCGACTCGGCCATGGAATTGACGTGGCCCGGCGTACCCGTCACCGCCTGCGCCAGCATGCGCCCCTTGAGGTCGAACACACCGGCTGAGAGGTCGCCACATTCGCGCACGATCGGGCTGAAGGCCGTGCGCAGCAGCACCTGTGCCTGCTCTTCGACCACGGCGATCAGCCGGTGCCACATGATCTGCAGATCGATCAGGCTCGCGCCGCTTGACTCATTCATGGTCATGCCGCCTTCCGTTCCATGACGATGCTGCCGGCACCGTCGATATGGGCGTCGAAGTTCGTCGAGACGAATGTCGAGGTCTCATCTTCCGCGATCACAGCGGGTCCTGCGATGGTCGCTCCCGGCGCCATCTGGTCGCGGTGGTACAGCGGAATCTCGACGACCACCCCCGCGCGGCCATCGAAAAACTTGCGGCTGCCCGCGGCTTTTCCGGCCGGCTTGCGCGTCACCTCGGCAACGCGCGACGGATTGCGCGGCTCGGTGGTCGCGAGCACCGACCAGCTCAGCACCTCGATCGCAGCCCCCGGAATCGACCGCTCGAATAACGCCGCATAATCCATCTCGAAGGCCTGGCGCAGGCCTTCGAGATCCGCTGCCGTCAACCGCCGGTTCGGCAGCTCGACCGTGATCTCGTGTCCCTGCCCGACGTACCGCATGAAGGCGGCGCGGCGTTCGCGCACGGGCGCACCGGCGGCGCCGGGCTCGACCAGGGCGCGCGCCTCGGTCGCCATCTCATCCAGCAGTTCGGACACAGCCGTGACATCGAACGCATCGAGCCTGGCATGACGGCTGCGCACCAACTCATAGGCGATGGGCGCGGCAAGAAATCCGACAGCCGAGCCGACGCCGGCATTGGACGGTACGATCACGCGCGAGACGCCGATCTTCTCGGCGACGCGGGCCGCATGCAGCGGCGCGGCGCCGCCGAAGGCGATCAGGGTGTGCTGGCCGACGACGGCGCCACGCTCGACCGCATGCACGCGCGCGGCGCTCGCCATGTTCTCGCACACGACCTCATGCACGGCGTAGGCCGACGTTTCCGCCGACAGTCCCAGCGGTTCGCCAATGTCGCGCAATAAAGCCTGTCTGGACAGTTCGGGGTCAAGCTTGATCGTCCCACCTGCAAATGCGTCCGGATCGATCTTGCCGAGCGCGACGTCCGCATCAGTCACGGCGGGGCGTTGACCGCCGCGGCCGTAGCAGGCCGGTCCCGGCTCGGATGATGCACTCTCGGGGCCGACCGTGACGCGCTTCAAGGCGTCGACCCGTGCGATCGAGCCGCCGCCGGCGCCGATCTCGACCATCTCGATCACGGGAATACGCACCGGCAGGCCCGACCCTTTCAGGAAGCGGGCGGCGCGATCGACCTCGAACACACGCGAGGTTTCGGGCTGGTACTTTTCGATCAGACAGATCTTCGCGGTGGTGCCCCCCATATCGAAGGACAGCACCCTGCTCTCGCCGAGGCGCGCCGCGATCTGCGCCGCAAAAATCGCGCCGCCCGCCGGCCCCGACTCGACCAGGCGCACCGGAAAGCGCCGCGCCGTCTCGATCGAAGTGACGCCGCCGCCCGAGGTCACGAGATAGATGGCGCCGCGAAACTGCTCGGCCTGCAGCCCCTCGGCCATGCGCGCGAGATAACCGTCGATCAACGGCTGCACATAGGCATTGGCCACCGCAGTCGAGGTCCGCTCGTATTCGCGAATTTCAGGGCACACCGCCGACGACAGCGTTACCCAGATGCCCGGCATTTCCTCTTTCAGGATCGCGGCGGCGCGCCGTTCATGCTCGGGATTGGCATAGGAATGGAGGAAGGCGAAAGCGACGCTTTCCACATTCTGCGCGCGCAGTTCGGGCACCAGTGCACGCACGGCGGCTTCGTCGAGCTGCAACCTCACGGCGCCCTGGGCGTCGATGCGCTCGGGGACCGTGAAACGCAGGGCGCGCGGCGCCAGCGGTTTCGGCTTGTCGATCGCAAGGTCGTATTGATCGTAGCGGCTCTCGGTACCGATATCGAGCACGTCGCGGAAACCTTGCGTTGCGACAAGCGCCGTCTTCGCGCCGCGGCGCTCAATGATGGCGTTGGTCGCGAGCGTCGTGCCGTGAATGAAGACGTCGATATCGCATATGTGGGCGCGCGCATCGGCCAGAATGAGACGCATCCCGTCCAGCACCGCTTGCTCCGGTCGCGTGGGCGTCGTCAGCACCTTGCGTGTTCTGCGATCCTGACCCACATCCAGGACGATATCCGTGAACGTGCCTCCGATATCGACGGCAAGCCGCACTTCGGCTCCCTCAAGCATTCCAAAACCTCCGCGTGCTGGCCGACGAACTGTAGCCAAATGTTCAGCAATTTCCATGCCATTGATTGCGCCCGCGGAGACATGCCCAGCTATTTTGCCGGGCACCTATGCAGCACACCGTCGACGAACTCGCGCTGCCTGGTCCAGCAACTGCAACCACATTTGGTCATCGAAAGAAATATCACGCAGCGGTGGCCCCAAGCGGGCTGCAGCTACGCCTCGTTCAAAGCCTGCCCAATGTCTGCGATTAGGTCAGATGGATGCTCGATGCCGATCGACAATCGGATCGTGGAGTCGAGAACGCCTATCTTTTGACGGATTTCAACCGGAACGCCGGAGTGTGTCATGCTTGCCGGCAGGCTGGCAAGCGACTCCGTGCCGCCCAGGCTCACCGCCAGCTTGAAGATTTGCAGCGAGTTCAAGAATTTGAATGCGGCGGCCTGCCCGCCGACAATATCGAACGAAAACGTGGAGCCAGCACCAAGGCATTGTCTCGCGAACAGACGGCCGGCCTGGGAGACTTCCTCGTGATGAGCGAGGTAGTGAACCCTCTCCACCTTGTCGTGGTCGCGCAAATAATCCGCCACGAGCCGCGCATTCTGGTTGGCCTTTTCCATGCGCAAGCTCAGCGTTTCGAGCGAGCGGCCGAGCATCCAGCAGGAATGCGGATCCAGCTGGGTGCCGATCGCGCCTCGCAACGCCTTGATGTCTTTCATGAGGGTCTTTGAGCCGAGCGCAGCGCCGGCGATCAGGTCGGAATGGCCGCCGACATATTTGGTCAGCGAGTACAGCGAGAGATCCGCGCCATGTTCGATCGGTCGCTGGAATACCGGCCCGAGCAACGTATTGTCACACGCGACGATCGGCACGTGGCCCTGCGCCTTGCCGATGTTGCCGGCGATGCGGCGGACCATCGCGATATCGACGAGGCCGTTGGTGGGATTTGCCGGGGTTTCGATGAGAATCATCGCAACCCGGCCCTTTCGCATGGCGTCGTGCCCCGCCAGCTCGACAGCGGCTTCGTCGATGCCGTCGGCAAAGCCCACCGCGCTGATCGAGAAGCCGGCAAGCGTTTTCGCAAGCAGCGTTTCGGTGCCGCCATAGAGCGGCTGCGAATGCAGGATCACGTCGCCCGGCCGTGCGAATGCGAGAATCGTGGTCGCAATCGCCGACATGCCGGATGAGAACAGCGCACAGGACTCTGTGCGCTCGTAGACGGCGAGCCTATCCTCAACGATCTCGCTGTTGGGATGATTGAAACGCGAATAGACGAGGCCCGCGCCCATCCCCTCGGGCGGCTCGCGCCGGCCCGCAACGTAATCGAAGAAGTCCTGCCCGTCTTCGGCAGTCCTGAAGACGAAGGTCGAGGTCAGGAAGACCGGTGGTTTGACGGCTCCTTCCGACAGTTGCGGATCGTAGCCGTAGTTCAGCATCAGCGTTTCGGGATGCAGCACGTGGTTGCCGATGTGGGTCTTTGACGGAAACGGTTTCACCATGATCGCTCTCGCTGTCTTGAGGGAACATCGAGCCCGGCACGCACCATCGGCGGCGCAAAGTCTCCGGTGCGCTACGACGCCAGACCGGGCAGATCGAGCCCGTTGGCACGGGCGCATTCTATCGCAGATTCGTAGCCCGCGTCGGCGTGACGCATGACCCCCGTCGCCGGGTCGTTCCAGAGCACCCGCTCGATGCGGCGCGCGGCCTCCGGGGTTCCATCAGCGACAATCACCATGCCGGCGTGCTGCGAATAGCCGATCCCGACGCCGCCGCCGTGATGCAGCGAGACCCACGTGGCCCCACTAGCGCAGTTGAGCAACGCATTGATGAGCGGCCAGTCGGACACCGCGTCCGAACCGTCGCGCATCGCTTCGGTTTCGCGGTTCGGGCTCGCCACCGAGCCGCTGTCGAGATGATCGCGGCCAATGACGACCGGCGCCTTCAGTTCGCCGCGCGCCACCATTTCATTGAACGCCAGGCCCAGCCGGTGGCGATCGCCAAGGCCCACCCAGCAGATCCGCGCCGGCAGGCCCTGAAACTTGATC
The DNA here is from genome assembly GCF_036924595.1 of Bradyrhizobium algeriense. Taxonomy (NCBI): domain Bacteria; kingdom Pseudomonadati; phylum Pseudomonadota; class Alphaproteobacteria; order Hyphomicrobiales; family Nitrobacteraceae; genus Bradyrhizobium; species Bradyrhizobium algeriense. The sequence continues at coordinate 4,022,388 of NZ_JAZHRV010000001.1, forward strand.
CGTGCCTTCGCCATGTCGAGCCAGTTGTGAAGATGCTTGTCGTTGGGCATCAGCTCCTTGACCTTGGCGTCGGTGCGGAAAATGTCTTCGGGATCCCCTGAGAGCGCCGCCCAACGGAATGGCCCGACGCCGCGGCAGAACAGCGGACGGATGTAGGCCGGAACGAAGCCGGGGAAATCGAACGCGTTCTTCAATCCCATGTCCTTCGCCATCTGGCGGATGTTGTTGCCATAGTCGAGCGTGGGAATGCCTTGCGCGTGGAAATCCAGCATGGCCTGGACGTGGCCGACCATGGAGCTCTTGGCCGCCGCTTCAACCGCTTTCGGATCGGCGTTGCGTCGTAACTCCCACTCCGCGAGCGTCCATCCCTTCGGCAGGTAACCGTTGATCGGATCGTGCGCGCTGGTCTGGTCGGTAACGATGTCCGGCTTTACGCCACGGCGCACCAGTTCGGGAAAAATATCGGCGGCATTGCCGAGCAGCCCGACTGAGACCGGTTTCTTGCTCTCTGCCGCCTGCGCCATGATTGCGAGCGCCTCATCAAGCGTGCCTCCCTGCCGATCGAGGTAACCGGTGCGCAGCCGCATCTCGATACGGCTCGGTTGGCATTCGATCGCAAGCATCGACGCTCCAGCCATCGTCGCTGCAAGGGGCTGGGCGCCGCCCATGCCGCCGAGCCCTGCCGTCAAGATCCATTTGCCCGCGAGGCTGCCGCCGTAATGACGTCGGCCCACCTCGACAAAGGTTTCGTAGGTGCCCTGCACGATGCCCTGGCTGCCGATGTAGATCCACGATCCGGCCGTCATCTGACCGAACATCATCAACCCGAGTCTGTCGAGTTCATTGAAATGATCTAGCGTCGCCCAGTGCGGCACCAGGTTCGAGTTGGCGATCAGCACGCGCGGCGCATCGGGATGGGTGCGGAAAATTCCGACCGGCTTGCCCGACTGCACCACCAGCGTCTGATCGGCCTCGAGTTTGCGCAATGAGGTAACGATCCGGTCAAAACTGTCCCAGTCGCGAGCTGCGCGGCCGATGCCGCCATAGACGACAAGTTCGCTCGGCCGTTCGGCGACATCAGGATCGAGATTGTTCATCAGCATCCGGAGCGGCGCTTCCGTCAACCAGCTCTTCGCGCTGATCTCGGATCCGCGGGGCGCGCGGATCGTACGGTCGTTGTCCAGTCGGCGGTTCATGACAGATGACCTCTCTCGGCAAATATTGGAAACGGACTCTTTTTGAGCACCGACATTGCGGCGGCCGGCAATGTGCCGGCTGCGACCAGCGCCGTTGCCTTTGCAAGATCATCGGCCATGTAGCGATCGCCACCCAGCGCCGGCACCTGCTCGCGCAACACCGCAATGACCGCCGCAAGCGCAGGGCTGGTCGTATGTGGCGCGCGCAATCCGATGCCTTGCGCCGCAACAAGCAGCTCGATGCCGAGAATGGCGGCAAGGTTGTCCGCCATGTCGGACAAACGGCGCGCCGCGTGCGCCGCCATCGACACATGATCTTCCTGGTTGGCGCTGGTCGGGGTCGAATCGATCGAGCAGGCCGCGGCGCGCTGCTTGTTCTCGGCATAGAGGGCTGCCGCCGTCACCTCCGCAATCATGAAGCCGGAGTTGAGGCCGGGATCAGGCGTCAGGAACGGCGGCAGGCCGAAGTTCAGCGCGGGATCGACCAGTGTGGCGATGCGCCGCTCGCTGATCGCGCCGATCTCGGACAATGCCAATGCGATCTGGTCGGCAGCAAATGCGACCGGCTCGGCGTGAAAATTTCCACCCGAGACGATCTCGCCGCTCTCAACCAGCACCAGCGGGTTGTCCGTGACGGCGTTGGCCTCGATCGTCAGTGTGCGGGCGGCTTGCGTCAACAGGTCAAGCGCGGCGCCGGCCACCTGCGGCTGACAGCGCAGGCAATATGGATCCTGCACGCGCTCGTCGCCTTCGAGATGCGACATGCGGATGTCGCTGCCTTCGAGCAGCGCCATCAAGGCGACCCCGGCCGCGATTTGTCCGTCATGCCCCCGCAACTGCTGGATCTCCGGACGGAACGGCGCCGTCGATGCCATTGCCGCGTCGACCGACAAGGCGCCCGTCACTAGGGCCGTGCACGCCAGGCCATGGGCGCGCAGCAGTCCGGAAATAGCATAGGCCGTCGAGAACTGCGTACCGTTGATCAAGGCGAGGCCTTCCTTCGGCCCGAGGGCAATCGGCACGAGATTGGCCGCGGCCAGCGCATCGCGACCCGGCACAGCTTTGCCGTCGACGAGCGCCTGCCCCTCGCCGATCATGACGGCGGTCATATGCGCAAGCGGCGCCAGATCACCGGACGCGCCCACCGATCCCTGCTGCGGCACCAGCGGACAAACGCCGCGCGCCAGCATGGCCTGGAGTTGTTCGATGATTTCGCGGCGCACGCCCGACGCGCCCCGCCCCAATGAGACGATCTTGAGCGCCATCATCAGGCGAACGATCGGTTCGGGCGTGGGCGGCCCCACCCCGCAGCAATGCGACACAATGAGGTTGCGCTGCAGCAGCGTCGTCTGATCCGGCGGAATGCGTTTCGACGCCAGTTTTCCGAACCCTGTATTGATGCCGTAGACCGGCGCTTGCGCATCCGCGGCCTTCGCAACAATGGCCGATGCTGCCTCGACGCGCGGCCAGAACGATGAGTCGAGCACGGCGGCAGCGCCGGCAAGCACCTGCGCCAGATCGTCGAGACTGACCCTCCCGGGCGAAACGACAATGGATGCGTCCCGGTCGCTCATTGTCCCCTCCACACCCGGCGGTGCAGCGGATTGAAGCCCATCCGGTAAATCAGCTCGGCCGGCCGGTCGATATCCCAGATCGCGAGATCGCAATATTTGCCGGCCTCGAGCGTGCCGGTCTCACCGAGAATGCCCAGCGCTCGCGCGCCTTCCCGCGTCACGCCGGCGAGGCATTCGGCAACGGTCATCCGGAACAGCGTCGCGCCCATATTCATGGCCAGCAGAAGCGACGTCAGCGGCGAACTGCCGGGATTGCAGTCGGTAGCGAGCGCCATGTTCACGCCGTGGGCACGGAACAGTTCGACCGGCGGCTTCGTCGTCTCGCGAATGAAATAGAACGCGCCCGGCAGAAGCACGGCCACCGTACTTGCCCGCGCCATGGCCGCGACGCCGGCCTCGTCCGTGTGCTCCAGATGATCGGCGGACAAAGCAGAGAATTCCGACGCAAGCGCCGCTCCGCCAAGATTCGACAACTGATCCGCGTGCAATTTGACCGGCAGTCCAAGCGCCCTTGCAGCCCGGAACACACGCGCCGTTTGCTCTCCCGAGAACGCAATGCCTTCCATGAAGGCATCAACGGCGTCTGCAAGTCCGGCCTGAGCCACCGCCGGAAGCATCTCGCGGCAAACCAGGTCGATGTATCGATCCTTGTCGCCATCGGCTTCTGGCGGCAGCGCATGCGCGCCAAGAAACGTCGTCCGGATGCCAACCGGCCGGTTGCGGCCCACCGCGCGCGCGGCTGACAACTGCCGCATCTCGGTTTCCGTGTTGAGCCCATAGCCGGACTTGATCTCGACCGTCGTCACGCCCTCGCCGATCAGGGCGTCGAGCCGCAGCAGCGCGCCGGCGACGAGTTCAGCCTCACTGGAGCCCCGCGTCGCCGCGACCGTCGAGACAATGCCGCCGCCGGCGCGTGCGATCTCTTCGTAGCTCGCTCCTTGCAGCCGCAGCTCGAACTCGTGGGCGCGGTTTCCACCGAAAACCAGATGGGTATGACAATCAATCAGTCCGGGCGTGATCCACCGCCCTCCGCAATCGATCCGTTCAGCCGCGTCGACGTCAGATGGAAAGTCGGAATGGCTGCCTGCAAAGGCGATACGGCCATCCCGCGCGGCAATCACGCCACGCTCGATCACGCCGAGGTCGGGCAGGTCCCCCCGAACGGTGGCGAGCCGGGCATTATGCCAGATTCGATCAAAGCGCTCGGCCATGCAGCATTTCCCTCAAGGGCAGAAACTTGACGGGGGCATCAATATGTCTATACATATTCCCGTGTTAGTGTTCTGTCCACCCGGTTTGGAAACATGTCCACTCTGCATTTCGGATCAGCACTACTCCCCTCCGGCTGGGCTGACGATGTGCAGGTGGTTGTTGCAGATGGAACCATCACGAAGGTGACGGCCGGCACGGCGCCGGGAGCCGACGATGAGCGCCATCAATTGGCCATCCCGGGAATAGCGAGCCTGCATAGTCACGCGTTCCAGCGCGGCATGGCCGGCCTCGCCGAAACACGCGGCAACACGGCGGATACGTTCTGGACGTGGCGCGAGACGATGTATCGTTTCGCGCTGGAAATGACCCCCGAAGACACGGAAGCTGTCGCAACGCTGCTCTACGTCGAGATGCTCGAGCAGGGCTATACGCGCGTCGGGGAATTCCATTATCTCCATCACGACCACGATGGCACGCCCTATGCCAATCCTGCCGAAATGGCGACGCGAATTGCGCGAGCCGCCGAGGTCACCGGCATCGGACTCACGCTGCTGCCGAGTTTCTACGCGCACGGCTCCTTTGGTGGCGCCGCACCGCATGCCGGCCAGCGCCGCTTCATCTGCTCGATCGACCAGTTCGCCAAGCTGATTGCCGCGACGGAGGTGGCCGTTCGCGAATTACCCGGGGCCAATGTCGGTATCGCTCCACACAGCCTGCGCGCCGTGACGCCGGACGAATTGACGGCAATCATACCGCTGGCCGAAGGCAGGCCGGTTCATATCCACGCGGCCGAACAGATCAGGGAAGTCGAGGAATGCATCGCCTGGTCGGGCCGGCGGCCGGTTGAGTGGCTGCTCGAACATGCGCCCGTCGATCGGCGCTGGTGTCTGATCCATGCGACCCACACCACCGCGACCGAGATCGCCGCGCTTGCCAGGAGCGGCGCCGTCGCAGGCCTCTGCCCGATTACCGAAGCAAGCCTCGGCGACGGCATTTTTCCGACGCGTGAATTCCTCGACGCCGGCGGCCGGTTCGGCGTCGGCACAGACTCCAATGTCCTGGTCGGCGTGGCCGACGAATTGCGTCAGCTCGAATATGGCCAGCGGCTAAAGCACCGGGAGCGCAATGTGTTGTCCGGCGGTCCCGGCATTTCGACCGGTCGGGCGCTATTCGACGCTGCGATGGCCGGCGGCGCCCGGGCGCTCGCGCAGCCGATCGTCGGACTCCAGCCGGGTGCACGCGCTGATATCGTGACCCTCGACACCACGCATCCCTCGCTCGGCGGGCGCAGCAGGGATACCGTCCTCGACGGCTGGATTTTTGCAGCGGGCTCGGGTGCCGTCGCATGTGTGTGGGCGGGCGGAAACAAGGTCGTCGAGGGTGGACACCACCGGCTCCGCCAGAAAGCGCGCGACGCATTCAACTCGACCGTACGAAGGCTCATAGCATGAGCCTCTCGATCGATCGCGACACCGCCGACAAGCCGACGCTGTATAAGCAGATCCGGCTCGACATCGAGCGCCGCATCCTGACTGGCGAATGGCCGCCGGGTCATCGCATCCCGTTCGAGCACCAACTAATGACGCGCTATGGCTGCTCGCGAATGACTGTCAGCAAGGCGCTGTCAGAACTGGCGCAAGCCGATCTCATCGAGCGGCGGCGGCGGGCCGGTACGTTTGTGCGCCGTCCCAAATTCCTGTCAGCAGTCCTGACGATTCCAGACATTCGCGCGGAGATTACCGCGCTCGGCCGCAGCTATGGCTATCAGTTGATCCGAAGCTCGCGCCGGGCGGCAAACGCCACCGACCGTGAACGCCTTGGAGTACGGAAAACCGGCAAGGTGATCGCGATCTCGTGCCGCCACAGCGCCGATGGCGTGCCGTTCGCGATCGAGGACAGGCTGATCGATCTCGACGCTGTGCCCGAAGCCGCCACGGCGGATTTTGCGATCGAGCCGCCCGGCACGTGGCTGCTCCACCATGTCCCCTGGACGGAGGCCGAACATTCGATCAGCGCGATCGTGGCTGACGAGCAGACCGCAACGGCGCTGGACATTGCGATCGGCGCGCCCTGCCTCGTGATCGAGCGGCACACCTGGCGCAGCGCACGGACGCTGACCGCCGTGCGCCTCGTCTATCCCGGCGAGTCCCACAAACTGGTTGCCCGCTTCAAGGGCGGCTGAGAGGGATATCAATGCAAAATAAAGTCCGGCACAATTTATGCAACAGTTCATGCAGCAGTAGGACGAACAGAGCGCAATCCATAAACCGACAGAGGGAAGACAATCATGCTTAGTTATAGAGTATTCGCCGCAACCGCCGCTCTGCTGGTGTCCGCGCCAGCCGTCGCACAAGACGTCAAGGTCGCCATCGGCATTTCGGGATGGACCGGCTTTGCGCCGCTTACGCTCGCAAGCCAGGCCGGCATCTTCAAGAAGAACGGCCTCGATGTGACGATCAAGAAGATCCCGCAGAAGGACCGCCATCTGGCTGTTGCATCGGGCGACATCCAGTGCGCGGCGACCACGGTCGAAACCTGGATTTCCTGGAATGCCAACGGTGTTGCGACCAAGCAGATCTTCCAGCTCGACAAGAGCTACGGCGCCGATGGCATGGCCACGCGAAACGATGTCGCATCGATCAAGGATCTGAAGGGCAAGACGGTCGCCGCGTCCGCGCCCGGCACCGCGCCTTATTTCACGCTGGCCTGGATGCTCAAGAAGAACGGCCTCTCGGTCAAGGACGTGACCGTGGTGAACCTGGAGCCGGCTGCAGCCGCGCAAGCTTTCGTGGCCGGTCAGAACGATGCAGCCATGACGTATGAGCCCTACCTCTCGACCGTGCGGGCGGCACCCGACAAGGGCAAGATCATCGCCACCACGCTCGACTACCCGATGATCATGGACACGTTCGGCTGCACGCCGAAATTCCTGACCGAAAATCCGAAAGCCGCGCAAGCGCTGGCCGACAGCTATTTCGAGGCGGTTGCCCTGATTGAAAAAGACCAGGCAAAATCCTACGAGATCATGGGCTCCGACGTGAAGCAGTCCGGCGAGCAGTTCGGCAACTCGGCAAAATATCTGCGCTGGCAGGACAAGGCCGCAAACCAGAAGTTCTTCGCGGGCGAGTTCCAGGCCTTCACCAAGGAAGCCGCAGACCTGTTGCTCGAGATCGGCATCATCAAATCGATTCCGAAAATCGACGACCTCGTTGACACGAGCTTCATCAAGTAGGTTCGTTCAGCGCCGCGCTGGTCCCGCATCCACACATGTGGATGCGGGGCTGTCCGCGATCCGCGCACCGCTTTGAGGAACACGCCCTGTGATGCGTCCCCTGGATCCCGTGACGTCGAAGCAACGCGCAGCGTATGGCTTTGCGTTCTTCGTCCTGTTTGTTGCCCTGTGGGCATGGGCAACTTTTGGTGGCTACGTGTCGAAAACGTTTCTTGCGAACCCGCTGACCATGCTGCAGGAGGGCTTTGAACTCCTGACCAAGCACGGCTTCCTGTTCGACATCGGCATGACGATATGGAGGGTCATTGGCGGCTTCGTGCTGGCGGCCATCATCGCGGTGCCGCTCGGCGTTCTGATGGGCGCCTACAAACCGATCGAGGCCTTCCTCGAGCCGTTCGTCTCGTTCGCCCGCTATCTGCCCGCCTCGGCCTTCATCCCGCTGCTGATCCTGTGGGCGGGCATCGGCGAACTGCAGAAGCTGCTGGTCATTTTCATCGGCGCGGTGTTCCAGATTATCCTGATGATTGCCGTGAATGTCGGGAATACGCGGCGCGACCTCGTTGAAGCCGCCTACACGCTGGGCGCCGGCGACAGCGGTATCATCCGCCGCGTGCTGCTGCCCTCGTCTGCCCCCGAGATCGCGGAAATCCTTCGGCTCGTCCTCGGCTGGGCGTGGACCTACGTCATCGTCGCCGAGTTGATCGGTTCATCGTCGGGCATCGGCCACATGATCACCGACAGCCAGGCGCTGCTCAACACCGGCCAGATCATCTTCGGCATCATCGTCATCGGCCTGATCGGCCTCGTCTCGGACTTCCTGTTCAAGGCCTTCAACGCCTGGCTGTTTCCGTGGAGATTAGCGTGACCACGCTGAAGATCGATCAGGTCTCACGCATTTTCCCCGCGCGACAGGGCAGTGCGCCGACGCGGGCGCTGGAACCGACCAATCTCAGCGTCGGCAACAACGATTTCGTCACCATCCTCGGCCCGTCCGGCTGCGGAAAATCCACGCTGCTACGGATCATCGCAGGCCTTGACCGGCCGACCAGCGGCCGCGTCATTCTGGACGGGCAAGAAGTCACGGGCCCCGGCGCCGATCGCGGCATGGTGTTTCAGTCCTACACGCTGTTCCCGTGGTTGACGGTGCGCGAAAACATCGCGTTCGGCCTGCGCGAGCGCGGGATATCTGAGGCGGATCGCGGCGGGATCGCCGATGGATTCATCCACCGGGTCGGCTTGTCCGGCTTTGAGAATCACTGGCCGAAGCAACTCTCAGGCGGCATGCAGCAACGCACGGCGATCGCCCGCGCGCTTGCCAACGATCCCAAGATCCTGCTGCTCGACGAACCGTTCGGGGCGCTGGACAATCAGACCCGCGTGCTGATGCAGGAAATGCTGCTCGGCATCTGGGAACGCGACCAGAAGACTGTGCTGTTCGTTACCCATGATATCGAGGAGGCGATTTTCCTCGGCAGCCGCGTCATCGTCATGAGCGCCCGCCCCGGCCGCATCAAGGCCGAGATCGCGATCGATCTACCCCACCCGCGATCCTACAAGATCAAAACCGCCCCTGAATTCGTCGCGCTGAAGGAACGGCTCGTCGAGGAAATCCGGGCCGAGGCATTGAAGGTTGCGGTTGATGCCTAAATGGCCGCGCGCGTGTCGACGAGCGTATTGAAGACCGATGCTTCAGCGATCAGATTGCATTACAGCCGCGGTGCGGGTTGCCAGGATCGCAGCGACGCCCGGCCGCTTCCTGCAGCGGCCAGGCGCCGGATCTTTCTCGCGGTCACTTCCTGACGGCGAACACCCACACGACGCCGCCCTGCGGCACGTTATTCTCCAAGCCGGGGACCTTGCCCACCAATGCATCCTGGATGCGCTGCGCGTCGACGCCCCAGCCCGACTGGACGGCGATATACTGCGTGCCGTCCACCTCATAGGCGATGGGCATGCCCATAATGCCGGAGTTGGTCTTTTGCTCCCACAGCAGTTCGCCGGTCTTGGCATGGAAGGCGCGGAACATCCGGTCATTGGTGCCGCCGACAAGGATGAGGTCGCCCGCGGTAGCGGTCACCGAACCGAACAGATGTGACTTGGGAAAATTATGTGACCAGGCTTTCTTGCCCGTGGCCGGATCCCACGCCTGCAGTTCGCCAAAGTGGGTAGCGCCGGGACGAGGCGTCAAGCCGATATCCTCGGGCTTGGTCCCGAGCCAGAGCTGGCCGGCAACCAGCGGCACTTTCTCGCCGGTGAAGCCGCCGCAGAAATTCTCGTTGGCCGGAACGTAGACCAATCCGGTTTTCTGACTATACGCCGCCGACGGCCAATCCTTGCCGCCCCATAACGAAGGACAGAATTCGACCCGCTTGCCGATAACCGGCTTGCGAGCCGGGTCGACAATCGGCTTGCCACTCTCGGGCTCAATGCCTTTCCAGACGTCGGTATGAACAAAAGGCCAGCCGGCCACATATTTGATGCTGTCCGGCTTGCGCTCCAGTATCCAGAAAATCGCGTTGCGTCCCGGATGGATCAGACTCTTGATGGTGCGGCCATCCCTTTGCAGGTCGACCAGCATGGGTGCGTCCACTTCGTCCCAATCCCAGGAATCGTTTTGATGGTACTGGAAGTAAGTTTTCATCTTGCCGCTATCGGGATCGAGCGCGAGCACTGAACTTGTGTAAAGATTGTCGCCGGGGTGAGTGTCGCCCGGCCAAGGTGCGGCGTTGCCGGTGCCCCAATAGACTGTCTTGGTGTCTGGATCGTAGTTGCCTGTCATCCAGGCAGATCCGCCGCCCGTTTTCCAGTCGTCGCCTTTCCACGTTTCGTTACCTGGCTCACCCGTGCCGGGAATGGTGAAGGTCCGCCACAGCTCCTTGCCGGTGTTGGCATCGAAGGCAACGACGTAACCGCGCACGCCCAACTCGCCACCGGAACCGCCGACGATCACCTTGCCGTCGACGACCAGAGGCATCAGCGTCAGGTACTGTCCCTTCTTGTAGTCCTGAACCTTGGTATCCCAGACCACTTTGCCGGTCTTGGCATCAAGCGCGACCAGATGGTCGTCCGTCGTGGCGAGGTAGAGTTTGTCCTCCCACAGTCCCACCCCGCGGTTGGTCGGGTGCAATTGGAAGAGGTCGTCGGGAAGCTGGCGTTTGTATCGCCAGTACTCGTCGCCGGTCTTGGCGTTGAGCGCGATCACCTGCCCCATCGGCGTTGCGACGAACATCACGCCATTGTTGATGATCGGTGGCGCCTCGTGTCCCTCGACCACACCGGTCGAGAACGTCCACACCGGCACCAGATTTTTCACGTTCGAGGTGTTGATCTGGTCGAGCGGGCTGTACCCTTGGCCGTCATAGGTCCGGCGATAATGCATCCAGTTGCCGGGTTCGGGATTCTTGAGTCGCTCGGCCGTCACCGGGCTGTAGTTCTCGATCGGGCCGGCGGCAGCGATCGAAACGAGGCATGTGGACGCGAGCAAACCCGACAAAAGCCATTGCTTCAAGGCCATAAGGCAACCTCCCCTTTGTTTTCATCTCACGAATTCTGTTTTTTGTACTTGTCGTGGATCGACAGCGGCCCGCCGTCACCTGGCTTGTTGCGCACCTACCTTTCCAACAAATGTTGCGGCCACCGTCAGCGGACCGTCGTCTGCCGCCAGCGGAAGCGCCGGCAGGCGCCGGGGCGCCGGCCCAAACACAACTTGCGCGCTTTGCCTGGGGTCAAATTCCGAATTATGGCAAACGCATTTGAACACGTCCTTGTCGCCGCCTGCCGCCTTCACCCATGCCGTGATCGGACAGCCCGTGTGGACGCAGATTGCCGAATAGGCGACTATGCCGCCGGCAGCGCGCGAGCGCGTCTCTTCGTCCAGCTCGGCCGGGTCTAGCCTTACGACGAGCACCTCGTTCAGGCGCGAGCCCTTGCGGACAACCGATGTCTTGGGATCCTTTGGCCAGGCCCGCACCGGCGGTCCACCGGTTTTCAGATCCTGCGGCTTGATCACCTCGCCCGCATGGTCCCCTTCGGCGAAAACCAGAACGTCGGCTTTCTGGGGTCGCTCATTGCTGCCCGGCGAATCTTCCTCGGCAATGGAGGACTGGGGCGACGCGAGGCAGGCCCCGGTGGCGAGAGCCGTCAGGATGAGCGCGCGCCGCGTCGGATCCTGACACATCGCTGTCGCGAGTTCCGCGTCTGTGCTTGTGATCGATGTTGTGGGCTGATCGGATTTGCACATCACGCAAACTGATGGAGGGAGTCGGTCAAAAAAATGGCGACCGACAAATTTGTCTTTCGCGCAATTCCCCTTCCGGTTGCATCGCCGATTCCAGGAAAAGCCAGCAATAGTAAGCGTCCATCGCATTTCATGCGATCATCACTGCAGCTTGCCTCCTCATGCATATTTCGCAGAACAGCTCAGCCTTCCGCAGTGTGCGGTGCGTTATCGCGCGTGCGGTCAAGATCGAGAATTGCAGGAGTCGTCGTGAAGCGTTCGGCGAATGCCGGTGTCCGTGGCGTGCAAATGGTAAAGACTGTGCAGCGCCGGGCGACGTGGAAGAGACGAATCCCTGCATCGTGTGTCATGACAACGATCTTCAAGTTTAACGACAATTTGTTTTGCTGTGTCGCTGCGTCAGCGTTATTGACCAAATGCAATTCTTTGCCGATGCCCCGCTTTCGCCAAACATGCGGACGCAAATGGAGAACACCTTGCGGCGGAGATCCGCCAAGCGCGACCTACTGAACAACAGCCAATAATAATGATCAGGAGGATGGCTCAAAGAAATCCCAGCCAGATAGCAAGGAATTTCGAAGCGCCGGCATTGAGCGGTCAGCCGTACCGTTTTTCGCTCAGGTCGGAGCTACCATCAGCAGCTTACGAAGAGCGAGGATCGATCATGATTACTTTGAAGATCAACGGCCAGCAAAAGAACTGGGACGGCGATCCCGATCTTCCACTGCTCTGGTTTCTCCGGGATGAAGCCGGATTGACCGGTACGAAATACGGCTGCGGCCAGGCGCTTTGCGGCGCCTGCACCGTGATCGTCGACAAGCAGGCAATACGCGCCTGCATCACCTCGGTTTCCGACGTGGTCGATCGGGAGGTCACAACGATCGAAGGCCTTCATCCGACGGGCGATCACGCGGTTCAGAAGGCCTGGCGCCAACTCAACGTCCCGCAATGCGGTTTTTGCCAGGTCGGCCAGATCATGCAGGCGGCCGCGCTGCTGATCGAAAACCCGAAACCGACGCACGATCAGATACGCGAGGCGATGGCGGGCAATATCTGCCGCTGCGGCTGTTACCAGCGCATCGAGAACGCGGTCCACCTCGCCTCCACGGGGGTCTGACCATGAACATTCTCACCAATCCCAAGAAGCTCCGTGGCTTTGAGCGATACGTCAAAGTCGACAACGTTTCACGCCGCAGCATCCTCAAGGGCCTCGGGCTGGCCGGCGGCTTCGTTTTGGCCGCCCCCGTAATGTCGCGCCCCGGCCTTGCCGCCTATCAGACCGGCGCCGACAAGATGCCGCACGGCACCGTGGTGGACCCGCGCGTGTTCGTCGCGATCGCACCGGACGGCATTGTCACGATCGTCGCCCATCGCGCCGAGATGGGAACCGGCGTCCGCACCAGCCTGCCGATGATCGTGGCCGAAGAGATGGAGGCCGACTGGTCGCGCGTTCGCATCCAGCAGGCGCATGGCGACGAGGTCAAATTCGGCAACCAGGACACCGATGGATCGCGCAGCACGCGTCACTACCTGATGCCGATGCGTCAGATCGGCGCTTCGGCCCGCACCATGCTCGAAGCCGCAGCGGCGAAACGCTGGGGTGTGCCGTCGACCGACGTGAAAGCGGTCAATCACGAGGTCGTCCACAGTGCCAGCGGACGCCGGATCGGCTTTGGCGATCTGGCAGCCGATGCCGACAAGCAGCCGGTGCCGAGCGTCGAAGGCCTGAAGCTGAAAGACCCAAAGGATTTCCGCTATCTGGGCAAAGGCCAGATCAGCATGGTCGATCTCCGCGACATCACGGTAGGCACCGCGCGTTACGGCGCCGACGTCCGCCTGCCCGGCATGAAATACGCCGTTATTGCACGGCCGCCGGTGACCGGGGGCAAGGTCGCGTCGTTTGACGGGGCGGCGGCGATGAAAGTTTCCGGCGTCGAGAAGGTCATGGAAGTGAAGGGCTGGCCGTGGCCCTCAAAATTCCAGCCGCTCGGCGGCGTTGCAGTGATCGCTCGCAACACCGGCGCGGCGATCAAGGGCCGCGACGCCCTGAAGATCGTCTGGGACGACGGCGCCAACGGCAAATACGAATCGGTCGCCTACCGGACCCAACTGGAGGAAGCCGCACGGAAGCCCGGCCTGGTCGTACGCAAGGAGGGTGATGTGGAAGCCGCCTTGAAGGGCGCCGACAAGGTGATCGTGGGTGAATACTATCTGCCGCATCTCGCCCATGTCGCCATGGAGCCGCCGGTTGCAGTCGCGGACGTCAAAGGCGACAAGGCGGAGATCTGGGGACCGGTGCAAAGCGCGGGCGGAACGCGCGAGGACGTCGCCAAAACGCTTGGCATTCCCGAGGAGAATGTCACCGTCAACGTCACCCTGCTCGGCGGCGGTTTCGGGCGCAAGTCGAAGTGCGATTACGCCATCGAAGCCGCCCTGCTTTCAAAGGAGCTCGGCGCGCCCGTAAAGGTGCAATGGACGCGGGAAGACGACGTTCGCAATGGCTTCCTGCACACTGTCTCGGTGGAACGCATCGAGGCCGGCCTCGACAAGAGCGGCAAGGTGACGGCTTGGCGCCATCGCAGCGTCGCGCCGAGCATCGCCTCGACCTTTGCCGCCAATACGGTGCATCAGGCGCCGTTTGAACTCGGCATGGGGCTTGTCGACATGCCCTTCGAGATCGCCAACGTCCAGTGCGAGAATCCGGAAGCGGCGGCGCATACCCGCATCGGCTGGTTCCGCTCGGTATCGAACATTCCGCGCGCCTTCGCGGTGCAGTCGATGGTCGCCGAAATAGCTAAAGCTACCAACCGCGATCCAAAGGACATGCTGCTGGAGCTGATCGGTTCGCCCCGGATCGTCAAGCTCGATTCGGTGAAAGACCTCTGGAACTACGGCGAGCCTTATGAGAGCTATCCGATCGATACCGCGCGTCTTCGCAAGGTCGTCGAGCTGGTCGCGGACAAGGGCGGCTGGGGCCGGTCCGTCCCCAAGGGACACGGGCTCGGCATTGCCGCGCACCGCAGCTTCGTCAGCTATATCGCGACGATCGTCGAGGTGGCCGTTGACGACAAGGGCAAGCTCACCGTGCCGCGGGTCGATACCGCCATAGATTGCGGAACCTACGTCAATCCGGAGCGGATCCAGTCGCAGATCGAGGGCGCCGCGATCATGGGCATGAGCCTCGTCAAACATGGCGCAATCACCTTCAAGGACGGCAAGGTGCAACAGGGCAATTTCGACGACTTCCCGGTAATCCGGATCGACGAGTCCCCGGCCGTAACGAACGTCTACATCGTACCCGCCGGCCCCGACACGCCGCCCAGCGGCGTCGGCGAGCCGGGTGTGCCGCCCTTTGCGCCGGCGCTGATCAACGCGATCTTCGCCGCGACCGGCAAGCGCATCCGCGCACTGCCGATCGGCAAACAATTGGAGGCGTAAAGGCAACGTTAGACCGAGCGGGCCGTTTTCCTTGATCTGAGAGGAGTTCAGATCGATGAAACCCAACGTAACGGCGCTCGCGGTGTCGCTACTGTCGAGCGTGCTTCTATTGAACGCTCAGGCGGCGACCGCTCAAACGACGTCGCCGCCGAGCACAACCGCAACACGGCCGGCGACGACACCGCCCGGGCAAACCTCCATGCCAAACGAAAACCCGCCGGCCAGCACAACTCAGACCACCGGCGAAGCCAGTCGCGACCCCGTCGTGAAGAAAATGAACGAGAACGAAAAGCAGAAGGTCGAGACCAAAGGCAAGTAGCGCCAGCACCGGAAACCACGAGCAACGAAGGGCGGCGGCGCAGATTCGCCGGCCGCCCGTTTTCTGATCTCTGGTCAATACCGAGCTGGCGCAATGCCTACCGATCGCGAACACCCAAACGACGCCGCCGTGCGGCACGTTGTCCTCGACACCTACACTATTGTGGTCGCCAACGCATCGTAGATGCGTTGCCCGTTAACGCCTACGCCAAATCCGGCTGCGCTGCAGCGCCCGCCAGCAATGCAACTTTGATATAGCCGGTTTTCACGGTCACTAATTCAGCAGTGGCGGCTGATCGACTACGGTCGCCCGCTATCGATTGGCACGACGGCCATCCGCTCGGTCGCTGCAAACCCGTTCACTATCCGATGAGGTCCACCGTGATGCGCCTGCCATTGACCATGCTTGCCGTTGCCCTGATTGCCGTCCCTGCGTATGCAAGCGAACTGGCCGGGACACTCCAGAAAGTCAGGGAGACCAACAAGATCATCCTCGGCATCCAGGAAGCCTCGGTGCCCTTCAGCTATCTGGACGGCAACCAGAAGGCAATCGGGTACGCCGTCGACATCTGCATGAAAATCGTGGACGCGGTTAAGCACGAACTCAACCTCTCCAACGTGACCGTTGAAACGCTGCCGGTGACGTCGTCCAACCGCATTCCGCTCATGATGAATGGCACCGTCGATCTCGTCTGCTCTTCCACCACCAACAATGCGGAACGGCAGCGCCAGGTGGCGTTCACTAATTCACATTTTCTGTCGGCGACGCGGTTTGCCGCACGGAAGGCCGACAACATCGGCACGATCGACCAGTTGAAGGGCAAGCCGGTCGTTGCGATATCGGGCTCGACCAACATGGTGCAGCTCAACCAAGCCAACGCCGCGCGTAATCTCGGCGTCACGCCGCTGGCGGCAAAGGATCAGGCGGAAGCCTTTCTCATGCTGGAGACCGGCCGCGCCGCCGCCTACGTCCTCGATGACGTGCAGCTTGCCGTCGCGATCGCAAGGTCGAAAGACCCGTCTGCCTACATCATCAGCGACGAAGCCTTCTCGAAAGCCGAACCCTACGGGATCATGCTGCGCAAGGACGATGCGCCCTTCAAGGCCGTGGCAGACCGCGTAACTGCCGACCTTTACCGCAGCCCGGAGATCGAGGCGATTTACAAAAAGTGGTTCGAATCGCCGGTCCCGCCCAACGGTCTCAATTTCAAGACTTCGATGACGGCGGTACTGCGCAGCGCATTTGCGCATCCGTCGGATAGTCCGGACCCCGCAAGCTACGAGCGTTGAGAGCACGCTACCGCAGCAAGCCGCCATCAGCCCTTCCCGAGGCTTCGCACGGCCCTGCTCTCCTTTCAGCCGGCGGACGTCATGCCGCCAGAATCTTCTCGGGCGTCTCCACCGGCAAATTCTGGCTGTCGGCAACCGCGCGGTTGGTGATCTGACCGCGATGCACGTTGAGCCCGGCGCGCAGATGCGGATCCTCGATCAGGGCGCGGATGCCCTTCCCGGCCAGCGCAAGGCCGAACGGCAGCGTGGCATTGTTGAGCGCGTGGCTCGACGTGACAGGCACGGCGCCCGGCATGTTGGCAACACAATAATGCACGATCTCGTCGACCAGATAGGTCGGCGCCTGATGGGTCGTCGGCCGCGACGTCTCGAAGCAGCCCCCTTGATCGATCGCGACATCGACCAGCACGGCGCGGCGCTTCATGCGGGCGAGATGCGCGCGGGTGACGAGTTTCGGCGCGCTGGCGCCCGGCACCAGCACGGCGCCAATGACGACGTCCGCGCCGGTCACCTCCTCCTCGATCGCTTCCAGCGTCGCGTAGCGTGTGCGAACGCGCCCGAGGAACATCTCGTCGAGGACACGAAGGCGCGGCAGCGAGCGGTCAAGGATGACGATGTCGGCACCGAGACCTGCAGCCATCCGCGCGGCGTGCGTACCGACCACGCCGCCGCCGATCACGGCGATCCTGCTCGGCGCAACACCGGGCACCCCGCCGATCAGCTTGCCCATGCCGTCCGCCGACTTTCGCAACGCGGCGCCCGCCGCCTCGATCGCCAGCCGCCCCGCCACCTCGCTCATCGGCGCCAGCAGCGGAAGTCCGCCATGGGCGTCGGTCACCGTCTCGTAGGCGATCGCGGTGCAGCCGGATGCCAGGAGCCCTTTGGTCTGCGCCGTATCCGGCGCCAGGTGCAAATAGGTGAAGAGGATTTGATCCTCGCGAAGCTGGCACCACTCCGTCGGCTGCGGCTCCTTGACCTTGACCACCATGTCGGCGGTCGCGAAGATTTCCGCTGCCGTGTCCACGATCGCAGCGCCAGCCGAACGGTAGATTTCGTCCCCGGCGCCAATGCCGAGCCCGGCGCCCTGCTCGACGATCACGTCATGTCCTTGCATCACATATTCCCGCACCGAGGCCGGCGTCAGGCCGACGCGATATTCCTCGACCTTGATCTCCCTGGGCACACCGATCCGCATCGCCTTGCTCCTGCATTGGAAGCTGCTGTCCGATGCCAGGAACCTACCTGTGAACGAGAAACGCTTCTCTGCGAATTGCGGCTTGTCGGAAGGAATTCGCGCAGATATCCTGCGTGTTATGTGCAAATATTAGGAAATTACGGCGTGACTGAGCTGGATCGTATTGATCTGCGGATTCTGACTGAATTGCTCTCCGATGCAAGGGCGAGCCAGATCGAACTCGCCGAAAAGGTCGGCCTGTCGCCAACCGCCTGCGCGCGTCGCATTCGTCAGCTCGAGGAAGCCGGCATCATTCGCGGCTATCGGGCCGATCTCGAACCGACTGCGCTCGGGCTCGTCACAACGGTTGTCGTCACCATCACACTGGAAAAACAGAGCGAGGAATATCTCGCCGCGTTCGAAGCAGCGATCGCCCGTTGTCCCGACGTGGTGTCCTGTCACCTGATGTCGGGCAGCGATGACTATCATCTGCAGGTGATCGCGCGCGACATCGCGGACTTCGAGCGGATCCACAAGCAGCATCTGTCGCGGATGCCCGGCGTCGCGCGTATCCATTCGAGCTTTGCGATGCGCGAAGTGGTTCGCAGGGCGATCCCTGAAACGGCGTTACAGCGTTAGCTTCGTCTATCGCAGTTGTCTCGGCATCCAGAGAAGGCGGACGCTAACCCGCCTCGGCGGATTTTCCGCCCTTCCCGAACACGCGGCTCGCCAGCACGTCCGACGCCTCGATCGACCTGATATCGTCCGCTGTCAGGACACGATCGAGATCGGCGACAAGGCGATTGGCCTGGCGCAGCCGCAGACGGTCCAATGCGTTGCGGATCGATCGCGCGTTGGAGAACAGCGGCTGGTTCTTGCGCAATGCGATGTAGCGAACGAACTCCGCGCGCGCATCCTGTGTGAAGCGATAGTTCATGTCGCGCAGCATCAGCTCTGCGATGGCGAGCAATTCATCGTCGGCATAGTCCGGAAAGTCGATGTGGTGCGCGATCCGCGAACGGAAGCCGGGATTACTGGCGAAAAACTTGTCCATGCGGTCGCCGTAGCCGGCGAGAATCACGACCAGATCCTCACGCTGCGTTTCCATCACCTGCAGCAGGATCTCGATCGCCTCCTGGCCGTAGTCGCGCTCGTTGTCGGGCCGGTGCAGATAATAAGCCTCGTCAATGAACAGCACGCCGCCCATCGCCTTCTTCAGGATCTCCTTGGTCTTCGGCGCGGTGTGGCCGATATATTGCCCAACCAGTTCGTCGCGCGTGACCGACACCACCTGGCCGCGGCGCACGAAACCGAGCCTGTGCAGGATACTGGCGATCCGCAGCGCCACCGTCGTCTTTCCGGTTCCGGGATTTCCCGTAAACGACATGTGCAGCGTCGGCGCGCCCGACGCCAGTCCCATGCGCTTGCGGATCCGTTCAATCAGCAGCAGCGACGCAATCTCGCGGATACGCGTCTTTACCGGCTTCAAGCCAATCAGTTCGCGGTCGAGTTGCGAGAGGATTTCCTCGATGCCGACGGCCTCGAGTTCATCGCGCAGGTTAACCGCATCAGTCATTGGGGCGGTATCCACATCCATCTGCTAACCTCAATGTGCTGCACGGGTCGCTTCGGAAAAGACTCCGTCGCCGCTTCCGCGGCGACGGAGCAGTGCATCCGGCAGACGCAGGCACGTTCAGGGAGAACTCGTCCGCCGGACCGAACGCGTGCCTAACCGTACCGCCGGCCCTCAGGACGATCGGCGGCATATGATCTGGTCGAATAGCGAATATTGCGCCCGGCCATTTCATGCCGCTCGAGGCGGAAGCCGGGCTCCTCCTTTGGCCGGTTGACGATGAAGGACAGCCGCACCGATTCCCAACCGTGGCTGGAATCGAACGCCGACAGGCGTATGTAGCGCTCGCCATACACCTTGCGGCATTCATTCAGCTCCATCATCACGCCGGCGGCGTCGCGGAGATCGAACATCGGCAATCCCCACATTTCCCAGAAATTGTTGCGGGGGTGCGGATCGTCGGTGAATTCGATGTTCACCGCCCAGCCCTGCTCCAGGCAATACTGGACCTGGCGGGAAATCTGCTCGTCGGTGAGATCGGGCAGGAACGAGAAGCAGCCTTGGGTAATGCGCATGGTTTCCACTCCTTACATCGCCACAGAGGGCGTGGGCACGTAGTCCGGCATGTCGGTCGATTCATAGTTGAAGGTGACGTCCTTCCAGACCTCGAGCGCCGCTTTCAACGGCGTGCAGGTCTCTGCCGCCCTGGCCAGAATCTCCGGGCCTTCGTGCAGATAGTCGCGGCCCTCATTGCGGGCGAGGATCATCGCTTCCAGCGCCACGCGGTTGGCGGTCGCGCCGGCCTGAATGCCCATGGGATGGCCGATGGTACCGCCGCCGAACTGCAGGATCACGTCTTCGCCGAGATGATCGAGCAATTGGTGCATCTGCCCGGCATGGATGCCGCCCGACGCCACCGGCATCAGCTTGTTGAGGCTCGCCCAATGCTGGTCGAAGAACACGCCGTGCTCCAGCCGCGCCGGGTTATAGTCCTCGCGGCAGATATCGTAATAGCCGCGCGTGGTCGCGGGATCGCCTTCCAACTTGCCGACCACGGTGCCAGCATGGATGTGGTCGACGCCCGCAAGCCGCATCCATTTCGCAATGACGCGGAACGAGACGCCGTGGCTGCGCTGTCTCGTATAGGTCGAATGCCCTGCCCGGTGCAGATGCAGGATCATGTCGTTGCGGCGGGCCCATTTGGCCATCGACTGGATCGCGGTGTAGCCGATCACGAGATCGATCATGATGATGACCGAGCCGAGTTCCTTGGCGAATTCGGCGCGCTCGTACATGTCCTCCATGGTGCCCGCGGTGACGTTGAGATAGGTGCCCTTGATCTCGCCGGACGCAGCCTGCGCCTTGTTGACGGCCTCCATGCAATAGAGAAACCGCTCCCGCCAGTGCATGAAGGGCTGCGAGTTGATGTTCTCGTCGTCCTTGGTGAAGTCGAGCCCGCCCTTCAGCGCCTCATAGACCACGCGTCCATAGTTGCGCCCCGAGAGGCCGAGCTTCGGCTTCACGGTGGCGCCAAGCAGCGGGCGGCCGAACTTGTCCATCCGCTCGCGCTCGACCACGATGCCGGTCGCCGGTCCCTGGAAGGTCTTCACGTAAGCCACCGGCAACCGCATGTCCTCCAGCCTCAGCGCCTTCAGCGGCTTGAAGCCGAACACGTTGCCGATGATCGAGGCCGACAAATTCGCGATCGATCCCGACTCGAACAGGTCGAGGTCGTAGGCGATGTAGGCGAAATACTGGCCCGGCGAATTCGGCACGGGATCGACCCGGAAGCATTTGGCGCGGTATTTTTCCGCCGCCGTCAGCCGGTCGGTCCACACCACCGTCCAGGTCGCGGTCGAGGATTCGCCGGCCACCGCTGCGGAGGCTTCGACCGGATCGACGCCGTCCTGCGGCGTCACCCGGAACAGCGCGATGATGTCGGTGTCCTTTGGCTGATAGTCGGGCTCCCAATAACCCATTTTCTTGTATTCGAGGACGCCGGACTTGTAGCGATCCTTGCCGCGAACGGTCATCGAGTGCATGTTCATGTTGCTCTCCTCAGGTGGTGTGCGGCGACTGGTCGGGATCGAGGCGGTCATCAGCTCATTCGGCGGCATCGGCCATTCCTCCTATACGTGGATCTAGCGCGCCCGAGCGGTAGCGCTTTGCCATCTCGGCCAACGGAATGACCTTGATCTCTGAGGCGTGGCCTGCGGTGCCGAACTGTTCGAAGCGCTCTCGGCAGAGGTCGCGCAAACCATCCATCGCCGGTTTGAGGAATTTGCGCGGATCGAATTCGTTTCTGTTTTGCACAGCCACCTTGCGGAACGCCGCGGTCATCGCTAGCCGGCAGTCGGTGTCGATATTGACCTTGCGGACGCCATGCTTGATGCCACGGACGATTTCCTCGACCGGCACCCCCCAGGTCTGTGGCATCTCGCCGCCGAATGCGTTGAAAGCGTCCTGCAGCGGCTGCGGTACCGAGGATGAACCATGCATTACCAAATGCGTGTTGGGCAGCCGGCGATGGATTTCCTCCACCACCCGCATCGCCAGAATGTCGCCGTCCGGCTTGCGCGAGAATTTATACGCGCCGTGCGAGGTCCCCATCGCAATCGCCAGCGCATCGACTTTGGTAGCACGGACAAAATCGACGGCCTGGTCCGGATCGGTCAGCAGCTGATCGTGGCTGACCTCGCCTTCGACGCCATGGCCGTCCTCCTGCTCACCGCCGCCATGTTCGAGCGAGCCGAGCACGCCCAACTCGCCTTCCACCGAGGCGCCGATCCAGTGCGCCATGTCGACCACACGGCGGGTGATGTCGACGTTGTATTCATAGCTCGCCGCGGTCTTGGCATCGGCCTTCAGCGAACCGTCCATCATCACGGAGGTGAAGCCGTGTTGCAGAGCGGTAGCGCAGGTCGATTCCTCGTTGCCGTGGTCCTGATGCAGGCAGAGCGGAATCTGCGGATACATCTCTTCCAGCGCGTCGATCATCTTCGACAGCATGATGTCGTTCGCATAGGAGCGTGCCCCCCGCGAGGCCTGGATGATCACGGGCGCATCGACAGAAGCCGCCGCATCCATGATCGCGAGTCCCTGCTCCATATTATTGATGTTGAATGCCGGCACGCCGTAATCGTGCTCGGCGGCATGGTCCAGCAACTGCCTCAGGGTAATTCGCGCCATCTGAGCCTCCGTGTCGTTGATCGTCGTTCGTGGTGTCATGCGCAGGTCAACGCCGTCCGCGAGCGCGCGATGCTGCGCAGCGCGGCCTTCGCCACCTCATCGGCGGTGATGCCGAATTCGCGGTAGAGCGTTTCCGCCGGCGCCGAGGCGCCGAAGCCGGTCATGCCGATGAATTCGCCGTCATCGCCAAGCCAGCGCGCCCAGTCGCCCTCGATCGCGGCTTCGACGCCGACCCTCGGCACGCGTCCGAGAACGGCGGTGCGGTACTCGCGAGATTGCCGGCGGAACAGCTCGAAGCACGGCGCCGAGACGACCGCGGCGCGGACGTTGTCTTTCTCGAGCAGTCCTGCCGCTTCGAGCGCGATCGATACTTCGGAGCCGGTTGCGATCAAGGTGACGTCGCGGCCTTCCTCCGGTTCAACAACGACGTAGGCGCCGAACGTGACCAGATTGGTCTCGCCCTCACCGTCACGAAACGTCGGGAGCGCCTGCCGCGACAGGCACAGCACCGAAGGACTCGTATCTGCCCGCAACGCGCAGTCCCACGCCTCCGCGGTCTCGACCGCGTCGCCCGGGCGGAACACCAGCAGGTTCGGGATCGCCCGCAGTGATGCCAGATGCTCGACCGGCTGATGCGTCGGACCGTCTTCACCGAGCCCGATCGAGTCATGCGTCATCACATGGATGACGCGGATCCCCATCAACGCAGCCAGCCTGATCGCAGGGCGGCTGTAATCGGCAAAGCTGAGAAACGTGCCGCCATATGGGATAAAGCCTCCATGCAGCGCGATGCCGTTCATCGCAGCCGCCATGGCATGCTCGCGGACGCCGTAATGGATATAGCTGCCATCGAAAGCATCTGGCCGCACCGGTTGCTGCGTCTTCGCGCGCGTCAGGTTCGAATGGGTAAGATCGGCCGAGCCTCCAAGCAGATTGGGCAGCGCTTCCGCGATCACGTCGATCACCAATTGCGACGCCTGCCGGGTCGCGATTTTCGGCCGTTCGCTACCGAACCGGGTTCGGATCTGCGCCATGACGTCGGCATATCCACAGGGCAGCTTTCGATTCAGCGCGTCGTGGAACAGCGACCGTCCCATCGAACTATGGCGTCGGCTGCGCTCGATCCACGCCCGCCGGGCCGCATGTCCTTGTGCACCTGTTTCGCGCCAGGCGTCGGCTACGGCTCCCGGAACCTGAAATGGCGCGTGCGGCCAGTCCAACGCGCTGCGCGTCTTCTCGACTTCCGCCGCACCGAGCGGCGCGCCATGCGCCTTTTCTGTCCCCTGACGGTTGGGTGCGCCGAAGCCAATCACCGTACGGCAGGCGATCAGGGATGGCCGGGTGTCGTGGCGGGCGTGCCGGATCGCCGCGGCAATCGCCTCGGGGTCGTGGCCATCGATCCGGCTCGCTGACCAGCCTGACGCCTTGAAGCGCGCAAGCTGGTCATCCGAGCATGACAGTGAAGTCGATCCGTCAATCGAGATTTCATTGTCGTCATACAGCACGATCAGCCGGCCGAGCTTGAGGTGTCCCGCCAGCGAAATCGCTTCCTGGCTGATGCCCTCCATCAGGCAGCCGTCGCCGGCGATCACATAGGTGTAGTGATCGACAAGATCCTCGCCAAAGCGCGCATTCATCAGGCGCTCCGCCAGCGCCATCCCGACCGCGGTCGCGATCCCCTGCCCCAGCGGTCCCGTCGTCGTCTCCACCCCGGGCGTATGCCCGTATTCCGGATGGCCGGGGGTTTTCGATCCCCACTGCCTGAACGCCTTCAACTCGTCCGTCGTCACGCCCGCATAACCAGTCAGATGCAGCAACGCATACAGCAGCATCGAGCCGTGGCCGGCCGACAATACGAACCGGTCGCGATCCGGCCACGCCGGATCGGAGGCGTCGAACTTGAGGAAGCGCGAAAACAGCACGGTGGCGACATCAGCCATGCCCATCGGCATGCCGGGATGACCCGACTTCGCGTTTTCGACGGCGTCGATGGCCAGAAAGCGGATCGCGTTCGCCATTTCAGCGTGCGAAACGACCGGCTGGACGGCGATACGGGACAGAGCGGAATCGGTCATAGCATGCGCCTCTTGCGTTCCATCAGTTGCAGGATGAGCGGGGTGAGGATGAGCTGCATCGCGAGATCGAGCTTCGATCCGTGGATTACGATCGAATTGGCGCGCGACATGAAACTGTTCGGAATCATCGACAACAGGTAGGGAAAGTCAATGCCACGCGGATTCTTGAGCCGGATCACCACCATCGATTCGTCTGGCGTCGGTATCCAGCGCGCAATGAACGGGTTCGACGTGTCGACCGTGGGCACCCGCTGGAAATTGATGTCGGTCTCGGTGAATTGCGGGCAGATATAGTTTATGTAATCCGGCATCCGCCGCAGGATGGTATCGGTGACCGCCTCGGCGGTGTAGCCGCGGTCGCTGCGGTCGCGATGCAGCTTCTGGATCCACTCCAGATTGATGACGGGAACGACCCCGATCTTGAGATCGGCATGCTGCGCGATATTGACCTTGTCGGTCACAACAGCGCCATGCAGACCTTCATAGAACAACAGATCTGACTTCTCCGGCAACGGCTCCCACTCCGTGAACGTGCCCGGATCTGCGCCATAGAGCCTGGCCTCTTCATGATCGTGGACATAGTGCCTGACGGTTCCGGTCCCGGACTCGCCGTAGTCGCGGAACAATTTCTCCAGTTCCTCGAACAGATTTGTTTCCGGACTGAAATGGCTGAAATGCTTGTTACCGCGCTCGGCCTCCTCGGCCATTTTTGTGCGCATCTCAAAGCGGTTGTAGCGGTGGAAGGCGTCGCCCTCGACATAGGCGGCTTCGACCTTCTCGCGGCGGAAGATGTTTTCAAACGTCTTCTTCACCGAGGTCGTGCCGGCACCCGATGATCCGGTAATCGATATGATGGGATAGCTGCGTGACATCTGCTCTTTCCGGTCAGCGAAACAGGCCGCGACGCGCAAACAGCGGCGCATCGCTATTGTCGAACATCGGCTCGATCGCTTCGTGAATGGCGGCAACGTCGCGAACGCCACGCATCGAGCCCATGATCAGCGGCACCCGCTGGTGTGGTGTTTTCGCCGAAAGCTCGAGAATGCGCCGGCGGCCGGTGGTCGCGGCTCCGCCCGCCCACTCCATCACGAGGGCCATCGGATGCGCTTCGTAAAGCAGGCGGAGACGTCCGTCGCGATATCCCGGCCGCGCATCCGCCGGGTACAGGAACACGCCGCCGCGGACGAGAATGCGAAGCGACTCTGCAACCAGCGAGCCGATCCAGCGCATATTGAAATCGACCGAACCGTTGCCGCTCGTACCCGAGAGGCATTCGTCGATATAGGCCCGCACCGGCCCATGCCAGTGCCGCCGGTTCGACGCGTTGATGGCGAATTCCGGCGTATTGGGCGCAATCCTCACGCGACGCGCAATCAGCAGGAATTCCCGGGCACGCCTGTCCAGAACGAAGATGTCGACACGCTCGTCGAACGCCAGGACCAGCGTGGTTTGAGGGCCGTAGACCACGAAACCTGCGGCACACTGCGCCGTGCCCGGCTCGAAGAAGGTGGAGATGATATCGTTGCCGCGCGAGCGAATCGAAAAGATGGTTCCGACCGAGATGTTGTTTTCGAGGTTGGCCGATCCGTCGAGCGGGTCGATGGCGACGCAGAGAGATGCCTCGGCATTGAGCACTTCAGGCAGGTCCGATTCCTCGGACAGGACGGCGGCGACTGGGGCGGCACGCAACGCTGCGCGCATCATCGCGTCGGCGACGAGGTCAATATCCTTCTGATGGTCGCCATCGGAATTGACGCCACGGGTTTGTCCGGTGATGCCGGCCAACGGTCCGTCGGCGATGAGATCGGAAAGCCCGATCGCAGCAGTGGCAATCGTCTCGATCACGGCGGCCACGGCGGGACCGGTCGGCGTCTCCGACCCTGCATGATCGAGATGCGAGCATAGGGTTATGCGTGCGTCCATGGCCGTTCCCCGATTGGCGCCCTCTTCGGAGCCACTCCAATGCGTCATGCCATCAGGCACGCCGCGCCTAACAACACCCCAGTTTGTAAAATTAGTGAAATTTTCTTATCTTTGGCTTTGGCAAAGTTTTTCTTATATTGGGTGAGCCATGGCAGGCAGGTTTCCGCGGGAATTGACCATTCGCCAGCTGCGCGCGCTCGCAGCCGTTCACCGGGACCGGTCGGTTACCGCCGCCGCCAAACACCTGCATCTCACGCAGCCGGCCGTCACGCTGCAGATCCGCAATCTGCAGGAGCTTGCAGGTCTGCCGCTGATTCAGCGCACCAGTGACGGGATGCTGCTGACCGACGCCGGGCGGGAGGTGCTCTCGCTGTCCGAGCGTATCGAAGCGGCGATTGCGGACTGCGAGACCTCGCTCGAGATGATGGCGGGAACGACCGCGGGCCGCATCTCCATCGGCGCCGTCAGCACCGCAAAATATTTCGTGCCGTTCATGATCTCCGGATTCTCAAAACGCCATCCGAACATCGATGTTGCGCTCTCGATCGGAAACCGGCAGGAGATCGGCACGGCGCTACGCGGCTATGATCTCGATTTCGCGATCATGGGCCGCCCACCGGCTGATATCGACATGGACGTCCACCCGATCGGCGATCATCCCCATGTCATTATCGCGCCGACCAGCCATCGCCTGGTGCGAAAATCCCGCATCCCGTTGAGCGACCTTGCTGACGAAACATTCCTGACGCGCGAACCCGGTTCCGGCACGCGCGGCCTGATGGAGCAGTTGTTCGAAACGGCGCGAATTCGACCGAAAATCGGCATGACGATGGACAGCAACGAGACAATCAAGCAGGCTGTGATCGCCGGTCTCGGAATTGCGTTCATTTCGGCACACACGGTTGCCACCGAACTCGACGAGCGGCGACTGGTCACGCTCGACGTGATTGGTCTTCCCGTCATCAGGCAATGGTTCGCCCTTTCCCGCAAGGACAAGATCCTGCTGCCGCCGGCACGCGCCATGCTGGAATTCCTCAGCGCCCGCGGCGCGCAATTCCTGCCGCGAACCCATGGCAGGATAAGGATCACCCGCACGTCGGCACGCGGCAGACGCCGATAGCGCGATATGCGAATGCCGACCGGCTGACTGAGCGCCAAACTGGTCGGCCTGGCAATGACAGCAAGCAGCGCGCTTCATGCTCATTTCGCGGTGGACCATTCCCCGCGGCGGGCCGCCTCCACCCATTCCTTCTCAGACTTTAGTTGGCGAGCCTCGCCGCCCCTGCCCACGTAACCACACGTTTCCGCAGCCATGACCGCCCCTATGGAGCGCGTCCGTAGGTTGACTTCTTTCCGCATTGTCCAAATACTTGCCTGAAAGCCGGAAAAACCGGTCCCGGCGATAATGATAATTCAGTGGGAGGACACGATGCCGACTTCACGCAGAACGCTGCTGAAGGCTTCCGCCGCTGCCGCCGCCGCATTCAGCCTCGATTGGACACGCGCACAGGCTCAAGCCGAAACGGTACGCATCGGCCTGATCTACGACTTGACCGGTCCCTTTGCTGCCGGCGGCTCGGTCGCCTCCTCGATCGGCGCGCAGATTGCCATCGACCTCGTCAACGAGAAGGGCGGCATCGGCGGCAAGTACAAGGTCTCCCCCATCGCCGCCGATTCCCAGAGCAAGCCTGATGTCGCGATCAATGAGGCCAATCGCCTGATCGACCAGGAGAAGATCGACATCATCAACGGCGTTTATGCGAGTTCGCACGCGGTCCCGCTCGCCGCCAAGGTCGAGCAGCAGAAAAAAATCCTCTGGATCACGACCGCGGTTTCGACCGCCGTGTTCAAGGACAAGAACCTGCAATACGTGTTCCGCGCGCAGATTCATTCCGACCAGTATGGCCAGGCCTTCGCGAGCTTCATCACCGAGCACGCCAAAGCCAAGCTCGGCATGGAGCCCAAGGACGTCAAGGTCGCACTGATTCACGAGGACGGCCCCTATGGCGTCGGCGTCGCGGCCGCCGACGAGGCCTATGCGAAGCAGGGCGGCCTCCAGGTCGTGCTCAAGGAAGGCTATTCCGCATCCGCGCCCGACCTCTCGGTGCTGGTGACCAAGCTCAAGCGTGCCAAGGCCGACGTGATCTCACACGCGGGATACAATCCTGATATCACCCTGTTCCTGCGTCAGGCGCGCGAGAACGGCCTCAAGTTCAAAATGCTGTTCGGCGCCGGGGCGGGCTACAGCCAGCTCGACAAGTTGCGCGCGACGTTCGGCGCCGATATCGACAATTTCTGCAATATCGATCCGGTGCCGGCGCAGTTGCTCGATGCTTCGAAACTCGCTCCCGGGATCGGCGATCTCACCAAAATCATGGTCGCACGCTACAAGGAGAAGACCGGCGCGACCGACGTGCCGCCGCATTGTTCGATGGGATTCAACCAGACCTGGATCCTGCTCAACAATGTGCTGCCCGTGGCAAAAGAGAAATACGGCGGCTTCGATCCCGAGGCGGTTCGCAAGGCGGCGCTCGACGTGGATATCCCGCCGGGCGGCACCATTCAGGGCTATGGCGTGAAATTCTATCCACCCGGCACGCCGCTCTCCGGCCAGAACGAGCGCTCGACCCCGGTCGTGATGCAGAATGCCGGCGAGCATATCTCGGTGGTTTGGCCGACCAACATAAGAACGCAGGATCCGGTGTTCCCGCTGCCGAAATCGTCGGTGTACGCGGCGTAGCGCCGCCATTGCTGTCGATCTCCCTCGCCCCGCTCTTGCGGGGTCGAGACGAGCGAAGCTCGCCCTTAGAGGGTGTGGGTGAGGGGCTGTCTCAGCAAATTCGAAAGACGTGAGTGCGCGGAGAGTCCCCCCTCACCCGGATCGCATCTTCGATGCGATCCGACCTCTCCCCGCACGCGGGGCGAGGTGACACGAGCACCGGTGCCGATCACAGCGTGACGCGGCGACCCTCTTCGGCGGCCCAATAGCCGGCGTAGTTGACCTTGATGGTCTCAAAGGCCAGCGCCAGATCCGAAAGCGGCTGCCGGCCAGTCGCGACGCATTCCATGAAGTCCTGGATTTCCTGCACGTAGCCGCGCGTCCATTCCTCCTCGATACAGACATATTGCCAACCGGTCTTCCGGTCGACCTTTTCGGTGATGTAGACGCTTGCGAGTTTCTCCTCGCTGGTCTGATAGCTCATCATGTGCGTATTCGGCGTGATGTTGGCGAACAGCGCGCCGCTGCTGGTATAGGTTTCGATCAGGTTGCGCACGCCGCCGAGGATCATGTCGCCGGAAAAAACCGTGGCCTTGGTGCCGTCGGAGAAGGTGGCCGTGAGCATGCCCCAATCCTCGACATCGACGGGATTAGCCTTGAGCACGGTTCGTTCATCTGAACGCAGGCATGCCGTGACGTTGCCGACGTCACACGTCACGCCCGCGACACTGATCGCCTCGCCACGCGCCTTCGCTTCTACCTGCTTGAGATAAAGTACCGCCGAGAGCGGATGGCATCCCATCCGGATCAGCGAGCCGCCGCCGGTCATCGCCCATTGCGCGGCGTGCGCGGCATGCGAGCCGGAGTGACTCTCCTCCCCCTTCATGAACAGGATCTTGTCTTTGGTGGCCTTGAGGATCTCCACGGTCTTGGTCACCGCCGGCGCGTAGATCCAATCCTCCGCATACATGAAGAGCCTGCCGGTCTGGTTGATCGCCGCGCGGGTCTTTTCCATTTCCTCCAGCACGCGCTCATACATCAACGCTTTCGACACATGCTTGCCGATCGGCGCTTTGTCGCCGTCCCGGCCGAAATAGCCTGCGAACGGCTTTTCGCAGATCACATGCTTACCGGCCTGCATCGCGTCGACAATCATCGACGTGTGCAAATTGGGCGGCGTGCAGATGTCGATGACATCGATATCAGCGTCGACGACCAAGTCGCGAAAGCTGCGATACGCCGTCGGAATCTGGTGACGACGGGCAAACTCGACGACATGATCGCCCCTCGCCGCAACGGCCCTGACTTCGACATCCACGCCGTAGACGCGCCGGTAGGCATGCATGTGCAGCTCGGACACGAAGCCGCACCCCGCCAGGCCGACCCTGATTTTCGCCATTGCGAAGTGCCTCCCGGCTGTCGCGGCTAGAGGCTAATTGCCGCTTCGGCCAACACCCTTGCGGCGCATCAACGCGGCGAAGAGCTCGGTCAGGCCGAATTTCCAAGGTTCGCAATCGCCGCTGTGGCGCATGCGGTTGGTCAGCCGGCCGAGTTTCGGCGTGGCGACCGTCACCAGATCGCCTTCCACATGGGTGAACCCCTGCCCCTTCGCGGCACGGTCCTGGATCGGTGCGAACATGGTGCCCAGGAACAACACGAAACCATCGGGGTATTGATGGTTCTCGTTGATCGTCTGCCCGACGATGTCGGCCGGGTCGCGGCTGATCTGGGTCAGGGAAGATGCGCCATGCAGGACAAAACCCTCCGGCCCCTTCACCTCCAGCGAGATATCCATCTTCCTGACGTCGTCGAGCGTGAAGTCCGCGTCGAAGAACCGCACGAACGGCCCGATGGCGCAGGACGCGTTGTTGTCCTTGGCCTTGGACAACAGCAGCGCCGAGCGTCCCTCGAAGTCACGCAGATTGACATCATTGCCAAGCGTCGCGCCGACGATACGCCCGTCGTGCGTCACCACCAGCACCACCTCGGGCTCTGGATTGTTCCAGGTCGATTTCAGATGCAGGCCCGCATCCACGCATGTGCCCACCGCCGACAGGACCGGAGCCTTGGTAAACACTTCCGCGTCCGGCCCGATTCCGACTTCGAGATACTGGCTCCAGGCATTCTGGGTAACCAGCACGTCCTTCACGTGCTGCGCTTCCGCCGAGCCCGGCTTCAGCCGCGACAGGTCGGTGCCGACGATCCGTGTTACCTCGGCCCGGATGGCTTGCGCCGAATCCGGATTGCCTCGTGCCCGCTCCTCGATCACCCGCTCCAGCATCGATACGGCGAACGTGACGCCGGCAGCCTTGATCACCTGCAGATCGATCGGGGCGAGCAGCCATGGCCTGGTCGGATCGCGGGTGTCGGGCGGCGTGTTGTTCAACAGATCCTGCAGCGTGCCTACCCGCTCGCCACGCGCGGCGCGCAGCGCCCGCGCCGGATCGGCGGCGGCGGCAAGCTGGCTGGCGGTCGGGAAATCCTCGGTGATGTCGAACACGCCGTCCTGGCGGATCGCAGCCACCGACGGGCCGGCAAGATCAGGACGCCAGATCCGCCCCATCAGCGCGGCGCCGGCGAAATCGTCGGGTAAAATGAATGCGGCATCTGTGACGATCGGCATCGTGGGGAATCCTCGCGAGGTAGCGCCTGTGCGGTCAGGGCAGCATCGTCCATAGAAGGGAACCACGCGACGGGTCAACACCCCCGAAGATATCCGCCTGCAGCATTGTGGCCGCCACGACAAAGCTCATCGCGCTGCAGCATGCAAAATCAGACGATCGGTCAAGTGCAGCCGATTGGGCCACGCCACCCCTCGCCATGGACTGCATGGCGATTGAGCAAAGACCTCGGAGGGCATCGATGTCAGGGAATTATGCGCCGGACGGGCCGCGCCGGAGAGCCGCCTGCCCGAGACGGGTGCATGGCTTCGTTGGCCGGCAGGCGTTCTTCGCCTACCGACATCAACGAAGCAATGGCACAACCGCGTGACGCTCCCGGCGTCCGGCTCCGCTGATGGCGATCGCCATCAGCGCGAGTCCGGTATCGCGGAGGATCAGGCCAGCGCCCGGTTCAGGCCGCCTTGTTCAGGCTGCCTTGTTCAGGCTGCCTTGGCCTTGGACTTTGCCACGTGGCTCGAGATCGCATCCATCAAAGGCGGCGACAGGCAATCATAGGGCTCGAGCCCGAGTTCCCTCAGCCGGGCCCTGATTCCGTCCATCTCGGCCGGCTGAACGCCGGACTCCAGCACGGACGACACGAATGCGGCGAACCCGGGGGCTGCCCATCCACCTTCCTGGAACAGTTCGGGATGGATGAAGTCGAGGCCGTAGAATGGATGCCCGGTGTTCTCGATCCGGCCATACATATGCGTGCCGCAGGCCTTGCAGGCATAGCGCTGGATCGCCGCCGACGCGTCGACAATCTGCAGCTTGTCGCCGTTCTCGGTCACGTTCACATTGTCACGCGGAACGACGGCGACAACGGAGAATGTCGCCCCCGCGGGCTTCCAGCACTTGGTGCAGCCGCAGGCGTGGTTGTGGGCGACATCGCCCTTGATGGCGACCTTGACCGGCCTGTCCGTGCATTTGCAGACAAGAGTGCCGCCGGCAAAGTTGCCGGTCCCCTTCTTTACGCCGCTATCAATCGCTGGATGAATATGAACAGTCATGGGCCTATCCTCCTTGTGTTTTAGGTTCTCTAATTTCAGAACACGACAACTGAGCGGATCGACTTGCCCTGGTGCATGAGATCGAAGCCGTGGTTGATCTCCTCCAGCTTGAGGACGTGCGTGATCATCGGATCAATTTCGATCTTGCCGTTCATGTACCAGTCGACGATTTTCGGCACATCCGTTCGGCCGCGCGCGCCGCCGAATGCCGTTCCCTTCCAGACACGGCCGGTCACCAGTTGGAACGGCCGGGTAGCGATTTCCTTGCCGGACTCCGCGACCCCGATAACGACCGAGACGCCCCAGCCGCGATGGCACGCTTCGAGCGCCTGCCGCATCACGGTGGTGTTGCCGGTGCAGTCGAAGGTGTAATCGGCGCCGCCGTCGGTAAGTCCGACCAGATGCTGGACGATATCGCTGACCTTGGTCGGGTTGACGAAATGCGTCATGCCGAAACGGCGACCCCAATCCTCCTTGGAGTCGTTGATGTCAACGCCGACGATCTTGTCGGCGCCCACCATCTTCGCGCCCTGGATGACGTTGAGCCCGATGCCGCCGAGACCGAATACGACGACGTTGGCGCCCGGTGTCACCTTGGCGGTATTCACCACGGCGCCAACGCCCGTCGTCACCCCGCAACCGATGTAGCAGCTCTTGTCGAACGGCGCGTCCTCGCGAATCTTTGCCACTGCGATTTCCGGCAGCACGGTAAAGTTCGAGAAGGTCGAACAACCCATATAGTGGTAGATCGGCTTGCCCTTATAGCTGAAGCGCGAGGTGCCGTCCGGCATCAGCCCCTTGCCCTGCGTGGCGCGGATGGCGGTACAAAGATTGGTCTTGCCGCTCAGGCAGCTTTTGCACTGGCGGCATTCCGGCGTGTAGAGCGGGATCACGTGATCGCCGGCCTTGACGGACGTCACACCCGGCCCAACCTCCCGGACGATGCCTGCGCCTTCATGACCGAGAATCGAAGGAAAGATTCCTTCGCTGTCGAATCCATCGAGCGTGTAAGCGTCGGTGTGACAGATTCCGGTCGCCTTTATCTCGACGAGGACTTCACCGGCCTTCGGGCCTTCCAGATCGACCTCAACGATTTCAAGAGGCTTTTTGGCCTCGAATGCGACAGCAGCGCGGGTCTTCATCTTAAGCTCCACATTTTCTTTTCAAGTCGCTGCACGGACCTGCCGAGACGCAAACCTCGCATGTTCGGCATGATCATTTGGCTCCCATGCAGGACTTCTCTGCCTCAGTGTAGGCCTCGGGTTTGTCTTCACGCTTGGCAGGCCGCACGCGCCCGACAGCGTCATAAGCGCGGGCACGCAGATAGACGTAGAGGTCGTCCATGTAGCAGGCGACATTCGGGTTATCGCCGAACGCCGGCATGACGCTCTCTTGCGCGGTGTTGACGTTCTTGCGACCGCTGGCGACCACACCGAGGAAATCGCCGTAACTCATCGTCTTCAACGACTCCTGTAGCGCCGGCGCGTAGGTCGATCCCATCCCGTCAGGGCCATGGCAGACATGGCATTCGGAGTGATAGCGGCGGTATCCGGAATAAGTGTACCAATCGACCGTCCCGTCGGCCCCGACCTTGAAGGTCGGGTTTCCTTCCTTGTCGAGATACTTGCCATCCTCGGACTTGATGGCGGTCGGATCGTCGGCAGCGTGGGCAACCAATCCCGGCGCCACAAGCATGAGAGTGGCTACAATCAAACAGATTCTACGCAAGAGCTCATCCTCGATATCAGATCTAGATCAACCGGCGCGTGGAACGAGCCACGCGCCGGACGAGGTGGTCCTGCTTTACTGCGGCAGTGCGAACACGGTGAGCGTGCCGCCGAGCGCGGTGTAGTTGCTCAGCGCGGCATAGCCACCGACCGCGCCGAGTCCTGCCGTCGGATCGGTCAGACCTGCGGCAAGGCCGATACCCGCCCAGCCGCCGACGCCGGACAGCACAGCCACATACTGCCTGCCGCCCTGCTCATAGGTCGTGACGTTGCCGATGATGCCCGACGGGGTCTTGAACTTGTAAAGCTCCTTGCCGGTCTTGGCATCGACTGCCTTCAGATAGCCTTCGAGCGTTCCGTAGAACACCACGCCGCCGGCTGTCGCGAGCGCTCCCGACCACACCGAGAACTGCTCCTTGTTCGACCAGACGATCTTGCCGGTCTTGTTGTCCCAGGCGATGAAGTTGCCCATGTGGCTCTCGCCCTGAGGCGGATACATCGAGAGCGTCGCGCCGACGTAGGGCTGGCCCGCGGTGTAGCTCACCTTGAACGGCTCGTAGTCCATGCAGACGTGGTTGGTCGGCACGTAGAACAGTTGCGTATCGGGCGAATAGGCTGCCGGCTGCTCGTCCTTGGTGCCGAGCGCGGCCGGGCAGATGCCCTTCGTGTTCTTGTCTTCGCCGCCCTTTTCGGTCGAATACTGATCGACAACCTTGGGACGTCCGAAGGTCGGCGAGCTCTTGTTCATGTCGACGCCGGTGGTCCAGTTCACCTTCGGATCGTACTTCTCGGCGACCAGGAGTTCGCCGTTGGTACGGTCCATCGTGTAAGCTAAACCGTTGCGGTCGAAATGGGTCAACAGCTTGCGCTCTTGGCCATTGATCTGCTGGTCGCTGAGGATCATTTCGTTGACGCCGTCGTAGTCCCATTCGTCATGGGGCGTCATCTGGTAGACCCAGTGGGCCATGCCGGTATCCGCGTTGCGCGCGAAGACGGTCATCGACCACTTGTTGTCGCCCGGACGCTGTTTCGGGTTCCAGGTCGAGGGGTTGCCGGACCCGTAATAGACCATGTTCAGACTGGGGTCATAGGACAACCAGCCCCATGTGCAGCCGCCGCCGATCTTCCACTGATCGCCCTGCCAGGTCTTGACGCTCGAATCCTTGCCGATCGGTTTGCCGTGTTCGGTCGTCTTCACGGGGTCGACCATGATCTGATCGTCCGGCCCTTCGGAGAAGGCGCGCCATACCTGCTTGCCGCTCTTGAGGTCGTAGGCCGTGACGTGGCATTGCACGCCGAACTCGCCGCCGGAGATGCCGATCAGGACCTTGTCCTTGACGACGAGCGGCGCGGAGGTGCCCGTGGCGCCTTTGCCCGGATCTCCATTCTTGACGCTCCACGCCACCTGCCCGGTCTTGGCATCGAGCGCGACCAGCGTGGTGTCTGCCTGATGCAGGAATATCTTGCCGTCGCCATAGGCCACGCCGCGATTGACTGTATCGCAGCACATCACCGGAATGACGTTCGGATCCTGCTTCGGCTCGTACTTCCAGACGATCTTGTTCTCCTGCGAAAGGTCAAGAGCGTAGACCTTGTTCGGGAACGGCGTATGGACGTACATGATGTTGCCGATGATGAGCGGCCCGCCTTCATGGCCGCGCAGCACACCGGTCGAGAAGGTCCAGGCAACCTGGAGCTTGCCGACATTGGCTGCGGTGATCTGGTTCAGCTTCGAGTAGCGTGTATTTGCGTAGTCGCCGGCCGGCATCACCCAATCTTTCGGGTTCTGCGCCATCTTGCTCAGCTCTTCATTGGCATACGCGACGCCGACGGCGAATGCCGCCATGACGCCGAGACAGGCTGCGGGTAGCACCTTGCGCATAGTGGTTTCCTCCCAGATTAAGAGTTTTGGGTTTCCGCCGAGACGGCCCATTTTCCATTCTTGGTCCCTATTCCTATCCCGTTCGGAAATAGGAAACTTGCCCAAGAGCGAAGCGCGTTTGCTCAATAGCGAAACTTAATCATTTTTTTAAATTCGGACCGGCGCGCGACGTTCCGGCTCTGCCGTGCTGCGAAGCATCATTCGGTGGGCGTGTTCCCACGACCTTCCCTGCGCGGCCCTCGGTCGAGGTTTCCCTTGACGCCGCTGAAACTAAGTTGGAGGATTGTCAAAGGGATATTGGGAAGAATCTGCGCAACTTCCCGGACGACTGCCTAAATTGGGGCCAAATGGTACGACCATCTGACCGACGCTTTGGCGGAGGTCGTAGCCTGTTCTCAAATTGGTGGCTGGGCAATGTCTGATACAGTTCGTTCACTCAGCACTTCCGGGTTAACGCCGAAGAGGCAGATCCAAACTTGGTCAGATGCGCTGACCGATCTCTGCGGCCAGTTTGATGTCGATCCACTTGAGGGTTCTTCGCTCGAGGCGCGGATAAATTACACAACCGTCTCGCAGCTGAAACTGTGTCAGATCGAGGCGAGCCAGCATCGCATCGCGCACACGGTTTCAGGCACAAAACTGAGCGAACATCCCTACGTCAAGATACTGTTCCAGACCTACGGCATCTCGCATTTCGAACAAAGCGGCCGTCGCATCGACATCATGCCCGGCGATTGCCTCGCCTATGACGTCTCCTGCCCGCACACGATCGTCAGCCCCTCATTGACCCGGCACGAGGTCGTGATCGTGCCAAAGGCACTGCTTCACGAGCGCGGCTTCCGCACCGCGAAGATGCTGCCGTGCAAGCTCTCGGCGCGTAACGGCACCGGCCGCATCGCCTATGACTTCGTGCACACCGCGTTCGACGAAGCGAACCGGCTGTCGCCCTACAACGCCATCGGCGTTGCTGATTCGCTCATCGATCTGCTGCTGTTGCCGCTGCGCGAGGCCGACACGATGTTCGATCGCGTCGGTCCCGAGGCGATGTACATCCGGGCGCAAGCCTTCATCCGCGAACATTTGCGCGACCCGGAGCTGTGCATCGACCAGATCTCGGCGGCATTGGGCTGCACCAAGCGCTATCTGCACATGCTGTTCAGCGACAAGGGCATGACCGTCAGCGATTATATCTGGCGGGCGCGGCTGCTGCACTGCCGCCAGGAGCTGGAGACGCAGCACGGCAAGACCATCACGGATGTCGCATTTTCGTGGGGCTTTTCCAGTTCGTCGCACTTCAGCCGCGTGTTCCGGAAGCACTTTGGCTTCGTACCCTCGGCGATCCACAAGGCGCATTGCGCCGATCCGTCGCCCAGCGCTTCCTGAAAGCGGAACGTCACGGTTGCGGAAAGCCGATATTTTGCGGCGCCTCAGCGCTGCCTCCCCCTGCATCGGGCAACGGAAACTGCAATCCGTTTCGCTGGCCTAGCTAGAAGGTTGCCTTCAGCCCTGCATAGAACGCCCGCGGCCGCGCCGGGCTGACAGAGCGCGGGTCCGTGAACTCCGCGCCGCCATTGGCGAAATTTGGCACGTCACCAGTATCAAAGAACGTCCCGTAGGTCGCATAGCGATTGTCGAAAATATTGTCGACGCGGCCGTAGATCTGAAACGTCTTGTTGATCTGATATGAGGCGTGCAGGTTGAAGACCGAATACCCTGGTAGCCTCGCTGCCTGGTTGGATTCATCGCCGACAAAATACTGGCTGCCGACGAACAGCGCATCGCCCCCGACCTTGAAGGCGTCCGTGACCGAATAATCGATACCGAACTTGACCCGGTTGCGGGGTATCGCTGGAATTCGGTTGCCCGGCAGGATCTGGACTACGTCGTCAACGGCGAAGGGGCTGTTGGATCCGATCTGCAGGGCGTCGAGGAAGCGTGCATCCACGAGGGCATAGCTGGCGTATAGTTGCAGCGTCTTCGACGTCAGATTCACCTGCGCCTCGATACCCTGGCGCCGCGTCCTGCCCACGTTCTGGAAATAGCCAAATCCCTGCAGCTCAGGGCTCGGGATTGCGAGGATGTCATCAGCATTGGTCGCGCGGAACGCGCCGACTTTCCACCCAAGCGTCCCGATATTCAGCTCCTTTGTGCCGCGCAAACCCGCCTCTACGGTGCGGGACACGACCTGCTTCAGCGGCGGATCCGCGATCAGGAATGCTGCGGCGATACAGGGGCGCGCAGGGTCGGCGCATGCGAGTTCCAGCGGGGTCGGTGCGCGATTGGCTTCGGAGTATCCAGCATAGGCCGTCATTTCAGGCGTGATCTTGTAGGTGCCGCCGATCATCGGATTGAAGCGGCTGAACGTATGGTTGCCGTTGAGGTCGGTGCCGATCAGATCTTGAAGGACGATGCTTGCATAGTTGAACCGGCCGCCGCCCGAGATTGAAAACGCATCCGTCACGTCGAACGTGTCGAGCGCATAGAGTCCGGTGTATCGGTTGGTGGCACGAAGCGAGACCGGGCCGATGGATACGGGTTCGCCGGACCGGCCGAGGAATATGCCGCTGCCGCTGACGACGTAATTTGAGCCTATCGTGCCCAATTCCGCGCTGGCCCCGAAGCGGGTAACGCCGGAGTCGAAACTGGTGCCAACCATGAACTGGTTGTTGTGTCCGAACAACTGGTCGGTGTTGGTTGCCTGCAGGGTCGCCCCGGTCGTGGTCGAACGGGTGGTCGTCCGGTCGATCTGGCCCAGCACCGCATCCGTGGGGAACGGATTTGCAAGCTGGACTCCGTTGAGCCCGTTCGCCGGCGCTCCCGGCGTGGTGTCTTCTTCGTTGAAGCAAAGCAGCCCCGGATCGGCCGCACATGGCGCCGTCTCGGTCGGGTTTCCGTCCACCGTCTTCTGCCGGAACGTGCGGACGCGCGCCGAGCCTTCGATGGTCCAGGTAGGTGTGACCTCGACCTTTCCGGTCAGATTGCCGTAGGCAACGCGGTTGTCCGTAGTCTGCGGCGTCGTATAGGTCGCGCCCCAGTACTTCTGCAGCAATTCGACCGGAACCGCTGCAGAGGCGCCGAAATTGTTCTTGGCGACACCCACGTTGAGGTGAAATTCACTGCTGTCGGTCCGGTAGCCGACATCGCCATAGAAGCGCCGGATAGCCGATTCCGAAAAATTGCGGTAGCCGTTGTCACGCACTCCCTCGAGCGCACCATAGACGGAAAAATTGTCGATCTGCTTGCCATACTGTGCCGAACTCTGGATGCGTCCGAACGAGCCACCCATCGTGTTGATTTCGGCACCTTTATAGTTGAATCCATCCTTCATCTGGACGTTGACGGCGCCGCCCAGCGCATTAAGGCCGAATGCGGGGTTATTGGTCACGACGGTGACCGACCTGATCGCCGCGGTCGGGATCAAGTCCCAATTGACGGTGTCGCCGAACGCCTCATTGATTCGCACGCCGTTCTGGTAAACTGCCAGTCCCTGAGGGGTACCGGCGACCGGCGATGCAACGAAGCCGCGAAACTGGATGTCCGGCATGAACGGATTGCCGGTAGTATCACTGATGATGATACCCGGTACCTGTTGTTGCAGTGCGTCCGCGATGTTCAGCGAGCCCGTGCGCGCGATCTGCCCGGCGCCAACGGCGTTGACCGCTGCCGGCACCTTGTCGACGTCCATTCCCGAGCCGACCGTCGGCGTCGGCGCGGTCGGATAGACATAGACCCTGCGCACATTTCGGGTGGCTCGAGGTGCAGTACTGCCGCGGGCTGGTCGGGTCGCTGGTCTGGCTGATGTCGTTGGGGCAGTTACCTCGATGGCCGGCAAGACTTCGCTATCGCGGGACGCCGTTTGGGCCTGAGCACAGTCACTCCCGGGGACGAGGCACATCGAGATTGTCCCGACCAACACTAAACGCGTGCCCATGTACCCCACCCCCACTCTGTCCCCACCCACTACGTTCCGGCATTGTCCCGCCGGTCAGGTTGCGGACGATACTAGTGAGAAGGCAACGACGCGCGCTAGCCGCAAAAGGTCGGGTTCCCGAAATGCATTCGTCCCGGAAGAGACCGGGAGAAATTCCCGAACGGCGCGTCGAATCCATCAATGGTGCGACCCATGGGGAACGACCGCCTCTACCGTTACGCCTCCGTGGCCAGAGACGACATTCAGCGTTCCGCCCAGCGCCAATATTCTTTCGCGCATGCCGATCAGGCCGAAGCCGTGCTTGTGATCCGGCGCCAAACCACGCCCGTTGTCGCTGACGCGCACCAGAGCGCAGCCGCGATTTCCATGCATTCCCGTGGCCTGTTCGACCGTGACGCTGACGGAGGTCGCGTCGGCGTGGCGGAAGGCATTCGTGAGAGCTTCCTGAACGATGCGGTAAACCGTCAAGTCGGTGACTTCTCCGGTCGCTTCAGGCGCGCATGCAATGTTCGCGTCGATGGTCACGTCGGGACGCGACTCACGCCACAAACGCAAGAGCACGCCGAGCGCCTCACGCAATCCGAGCTCCGCCAGCCCGACGGGCCGCAGCTTTTCCAGTATCCTGCGATTGAATTGCTGGAGCGCATTGATCTGCTCCATGATGGCGGTGCCATGCTTGCGCAGTGCATCCGCAGCGACCGAGCGCCCGTCTTCCGAAAGCCGCATCAGGGCGCCGGCGTGGGCGCGCAGCGTGAAAAGATAGGGCCCGAATTCGTCATGCAACTCGCGCGCAATCTCCTTGCGCTCCAGATCCTGCAGCGAGACCGTGCGTTCGGCGAGCCGGCGCTTGTCCTCGATCGCCTCGCCGAGGACGCCCGCAAGGTGGTTCAGCTTGGCACAGAGCGCCGCCAGTTCGGGCGCGCCGCCGGGCTCGACGCGTGAACCATATTGCCCGGCCTCGATATTCGCCATGGTCTGCGAAAGTGCCTGCAGCGGCGCCAACGCGCGGCCGACCACCATCATGGTAACCAGAAAGAGCGCGATGGCGAGGGCGGAACTGACCGCAAGCTGGGTGATGATTCCGTCCCAGATCTCGGCCATTTCATCGTTCGGATGCGACGTGATCACGAGCGACTGCGGCTTTCCATGGATGGTGATCGGTACGCTCACGGCGGTCGTTTCCGGATGAACGAGCGCGATGAACCAGGCCGGCGGCGAGCGTTGGTCATCGCCGTTACCGGAGCGCTCGCCTGCGGAGGTATCACCCTGCCGCGTGATACTGACGTGCCGGAGCCGGCTGAGGTCGCGAACGATCTGGTTCAGCCGCGCATCCGGGTCCGGTGCCTCGTTGAGACCGGGAACGATCGTCTCCACGAATTCGCGCGCCAGCCGTATCACGCTTTGATCCTCGGCCCGCACGCGGGGTGCCGCCTCCACCACCAGCCGCGCGATATTGATGGCCAGACCGAGCGTCAGGCCCAACGCCAGCAGCAAATTGATCCGCCCACGCAACGATAATTTCTGCCACATGAGGTTTGCCCCAATCGCGTCGCAATCAGTTCCTCCCTCGAGAGGACCGTTGACAGTCGAAAAACCGACGATCAGATTGAAGCGTACAGTAATCTCGCGGGTGTTGCATATTCGACCTCGCGCCGGCGTCAGTATGGCCTGACGCGATGCAGCAACGGAACGGAAGCAGTTCGGGGATCGATGCAATGCGTGTTCTGATCGTCGACGACCATCCCATCGTTGCTTCGGGCTGCCGTACCGTATTTGCCGACGACCCGGAGGTCGTGCTGCTGGAGGCCGCCGACGCTGAAAGCGGCGAACGCGTGTTCGTCACTGAGCGCCCCGACATCTGCGTGATCGATATCAACCTGCCGACCGTGTCGGGGTTCGAACTGGCGCGGCGCATTCTTGCACGCGCCGCTTCCGCTCGGATCATCATGTTCAGCATGAACGACGATCCGGTCTTCGCCGCGCGCGCCATCGACATCGGCGCCAAGGGTTATGTCGCCAAGACCGGCGATCCGCAGGATCTGGTCGAGGCGATTCGTGAAGTCGGCAAGGGCGGGGTCTACCTGCCCTCCGCGATCGCCCGGAGCATCGCATTCGCCGGTCCTGCATTCGCCCGCAGCCCGCTTTCCAGGCTCACCTCGCGGGAGATGGAGATCTTGCGCCTGCTCAGCGCCGGCAAGAGCCTTTCCGAGATCGCGTGGATGGTTCATTCCTCGTACAAGACGGTTGCCAATACGTCCTCGATCATGCGCCAGAAGCTCGGTGTGCGAACCTCCGCCGAACTGGTACGGCTGGCAATTGAAAGCGGCGTGGCGTAAGCGCGTGCCGCGCGGCGCAGGAGTTTTGAGATCATGACCATGCAGACGGTTTCGCTCAACATGTCATACGGCGGAACGCAGGGCGTCTATCGACACGCCAGCCGCGAAACCGGGACCGACATGACTTTCTCGGTCTATGTCCCGCCGCACACCGCCGGCGCCAGGCTGCCGGTGGTCTGGTATCTCTCCGGCCTGACCTGCACCCACGCCAACGTCACGGAAAAGGGTGAATTCCGCAGCGCCTGCGCCGCGCTTGGACTGATCTTCGTTGCGCCCGACACCAGCCCGCGCGGTGAAGGCGTGCCCGGCGATCGCGCCAATGCCTACGACTTTGGGCTAGGCGCCGGCTTCTATGTCGATGCGACGCAGGAGCCGTTCGCGCGCAATTACCGCATGTGGAGCTATATCACGGAAGAGCTGCCGAAACTGGTCGCCGAGAACTTTCCAGTCGATCCCAATCGACAATCCATCCTCGGCCACTCCATGGGTGGTCACGGCGCACTGACGGTCGCGCTGCGTCATCCCGGGCGCTATCGCGCGGCAAGCGCGTTTGCGCCGATCGTCGCGCCCTCGCAGGTGCCGTGGGGCATCAAGGCGCTCGGCGGCTATCTCGGCGACATCAGGCAGGCATGGCGCAAGCACGATACCGTGGCGTTGATCGAGGACGGCGCCAGAGTGTCCGATCTATTGGTCGACTACGGCGATGCCGATCCGTTTCTGACCGAGCAGCTTCGCCCGGAGCTGCTGCAGGCCGCGTGCGAGAAAGCCAGGATCCCCCTCACCTTGCGCCGGCAGCCCGGCTATGACCACAGTTACTACTTCATCTCCACGTTCATGTCCGATCATCTGCGCTGGCACGCGGAGCGCCTGAAGGGCTGAAGCCACCCCACAGAGAATTGTGGTTGCAAGCCAAAACAATTCGGTCATGGTTCAGGTCAAACGGTCCGCCATACGGCGAATTCGAGAAGACCTGTCAGGGAGAAGCCATGTTCCGATGGTTGGTCATTGCGATCGGCTTGAGCGTCGCGGCCAATCCCGTGCTCGCGGCCGATCCGATCGAGATCGGCATCGGCTATCTCGGCCGCGCCGGGGTCAAAGCGAAATTATCACTCGTCGAACTGCCGGCGGAAAACGACGGTTTTGCCGGCGCGCGCCTTTCAATCGAGGACAACAACACCACGGGCAAGTTCCTCAACCAGCATTTCACGCTGGAGGAAGTCCGGCTGAAGGATGGTGAGGATGTCGCGAA
The DNA here is from genome assembly GCF_036924595.1 of Bradyrhizobium algeriense. Lineage (NCBI taxonomy): Bacteria > Pseudomonadati > Pseudomonadota > Alphaproteobacteria > Hyphomicrobiales > Nitrobacteraceae > Bradyrhizobium > Bradyrhizobium algeriense. Next base: position 4,066,333 of record NZ_JAZHRV010000001.1, read on the forward strand.
GGCCGCAGCAGCACTCGCCGAGCGCACCGGCTTCATCATTGCCGACCTTTCGGCGGACGATTTGTTGAAGGCCGCCGACGCGCTCCGCGATCGCGGGACGCTGCTATTGAATGCCGGCGCGATCGACGACCGGTTGCGCGAGCAGGACTGTCGCGCCAACGTAATTCACGTCGCGCCGACGCGCTCGATGCTGGCGGATGCGCTCGCCCAGTATCTGGTATGGAAGCAATGGAAGCGCTGGCTATTCGTTGTCGGCTCGCATGAGCAGGACAGGCTGTACGCCGACGCATTGCGCCGCGCAGCGACGCGCTTCGGCGCCAAGATCGTTCAGGAGCGAACCTTCGAAGATACCGGCGGCGCGCGTCGTACCGATAGCGGCGTCACCTTGATCCAGCGGCAAATGCCGGTATTCACCCAGCAGGCGCCGGCCTATGACGTCCTCGTTGCGGCGGATGAGAGTGAGGTGTTCGCATCCTACCTGCCCTACCGCACCTGGGATCCGCGGCCGGTTGCCGGCTCAGCGGGGTTGGTTCCAACCAGTTGGCACGCCGCACAGGATCAGTGGGGCGCGATCCAGATCCAGAACCGGTTTGCAAAATTAAACTCGCGACACATGACCGCACTGGACATGCAGGCTTGGACGGCCGCGCGTATGATCGGCGAAGCGGCGTCGCGCACGAAGTCTGGCGACCCAAAGGCGGTATCGGCGTTCCTTAAAGGGCCCGACTTTTCCATTGCGGCGTTCAAGGGCCGGCGGCTGACGCTGCGGGACTGGAACCTGCAGCTTCGTCAGCCAATCCTGCTGGTCGATGGACGCATGGTGGTTTCGGTTTCGCCGCAGGAAGGATTTTTGCACCAGGTGTCGGAGCTCGATACGCTTGGCGGCGATCGGCCCGAAACCAAATGCAGGCTGCAATGAAGGAGGATAGATTGCGTATGTGGCGTTATTGCCTGCTTTCCGGAATGGCTTTCCTGCTCGCGACGGCGGCCCCCGCCTCGGCCTTCATCGCCTATGTGTCGAACGAGAAGAGCAACACCGTAACCGTGATCGATACGGACAGTTGGACCGTTACCAAGACCATCAAGGTCGGCCAGCGGCCGCGCGGCATTGAGTTCACGAGGGACGGAAAGTTTGTATTCGTGGCCGTCGGCGACGACGACAGCATTCAGGTCATCGACGTTGCGAAGCAGGAGGTCGTCGATACTCTGCCCTCCGGTCCGGACCCCGAACTGTTCGCCCTCGATGCTGACGGCAAGATGCTCTACGTCGCCAACGAAAACGACAATACAGTGACGATCATCGACGTCGAGAAGCGCGCCCGTCTCGGCGAAATCCAGGTCGGCGTCGAGCCGGAGGGCATGGCGATCAGTCCGGACGGTAAAATCCTGATCAATACGTCCGAGACGACCAACATGGCGCATTTCATCGACACCACGACGCGCCAGATCGTCGCCAACGTTTTGGTCGATGCGCGCCCGCGCTTCGCCGAGTTCAAGCGTGACAATTCCGAAGTGTGGGTGTCGTCGGAAATCGGCGGCACCGTTTCGATCATCGATCCGGTCAAGCGGGTGGTGACGGACAAGATCACCTTCAACATTCCAGGCCTGCGGAGCGAAGCCATCCAGCCGGTCGGCATCGGCATGACCAAAGACGGCAAGACCGCTTTCGTCGCGCTCGGCCCTGCCAATCGCATCGCAGTTGTGGATGCCGCCAGCCACAAGGTCACGAAGTATCTGCTGGTGGGTCAGCGGGTGTGGCACATGGCATTCACCCCGGACGAGAAATATCTGATGGTTACCAATGGCGTGTCGAACGACGTCTCGGTGATTGACGTTGCCGCGCAAAAAGTCATCAAGACGATCCAGGTCGGCGAGTTGCCCTGGGGTATCACGATTGCACAGCCATGATGGCCACTGACGCACTTTCCGCCGGTCACGATAAGCGGGACATCCCTTCCCGGCTGGACGCCGCGGAGATTCCTGCGTTGTCGATCGACGGCGTCAGCCATTCCTATGGCGCGCGGCAGGCACTGATCGACATTGGCTTCACCGTCGCACCGGCAAGCTTCACCGCGCTGCTCGGCCTGAACGGCGCCGGCAAGAGCACCCTGTTCTCGTTGATCACGCGGCTGTTCGGAATCCAGCGCGGACATATCGGCATTTTCGGCCATGACGTCGCACAAGCGCCCGGCGAAGCATTGCGGCTGCTCGGCGTGGTCTTTCAGCCCCGCACGCTCGATCTCGACCTCTCGGTGACGCAGAACCTGCTCTATCACGCCGCCTTGCACGGCATCGCCAGGCGCGATGCCCGCGAACGAAGCCGCGAGGTGCTGGCGCGCATCGGCCTCGCCGACCGCGACGGCAGCAAGGTGCGCGACCTCTCCGGCGGCCAGATGCGACGACTGGAAATCGCCCGCGCGCTGCTGCACCGCCCGCGCCTGCTGCTGCTCGACGAGGCAACCGTCGGCCTCGACGTCAAGGCCCGCGCCGACATCCTCAACCACGTCCGCCAGCTCGTTACCGAACAGGGAATAAGCGTGCTGTGGGCAACCCATCTGTTCGACGAGATCGGTTCGAACGATGATCTCGTTGTCCTGCATCAGGGCCGGGTACTGGCCCAGGGCAAAGTCGCGCAGGTCATCGCCGATGCCGGCGGCAGCGATATCAACACGGCATTCATGCGGCTGACCGGCTCCACCGCGCAGAGCGGGAGCCCGACATCATGACTTCCGCAACCATAAGGCCAGTCAGGAGCGGCTTCTCGCTCGCCGAGTATTTCACCTGCCTCAACGGCATCGTTTGGCGCGAGGCGCTTCGCTTCCTCCATCAGCGCGAACGCTTCATCTCGGCGCTGGTGCGGCCTTTGGTATGGCTGTTCATCTTCGCCGCCGGCTTCCGTCAGGTGCTCGGTCTCTCCATCATCCCGCCCTACGAAACCTACATCCTGTACGAGGTCTACATCGCGCCCGGCCTGATGGCGATGATCCAGCTCTTCAACGGCATGCAGTCCTCGCTCTCCATGGTCTACGACCGCGAGACGGGCAATATGCGCACCTTGCTGGTGAGCCCGCTGCCGCGATGGTTTCTCCTGTCCTGCAAACTTCTGGCGGGAACCGCGGTCTCGCTGCTCCAGGTGTATGCCTTCCTGCTGATTGCCTGGTTCTGGGATATCGCGCCGCCGCCGGCCGGCTATCTGACCGTGCTGCCGGCGCTGGTGCTATCAGGCCTGATGCTCGGCGCGCTGGGGATGCTGATCTCCTCCGGCATCAAGCAGCTTGAGAATTTTGCGGGCGTGATGAACTTTGTCATCTTTCCGATGTTCTTCGCTTCTTCAGCGCTCTATCCGCTGTGGCGTATCCTGGAGAGCAGCCCGATGCTCTATTATGTCTGCCTGTTCAATCCGTTCACGCATGCCGTGGAGCTGATACGTTTTGCGCTGTACGGACAGATCAACTGGATTGCGCTCGCGGTCGTAGGGGGCTGCACGATTGCCTTCATGGTCGGCGCAATCCTCGCCTACGATCCATCGCGCGGCCTGATCCGCCGCGGGCCGGCCGGAGGCGAGACATGAAATATCGGACCGCGATCGCAGCATGGCTTGCCGTTACGGCGACGATCGGCGTCGCCCATGCCGATCCGCGCTATCCGGACTGGCCGTGTACCCAGGCCAAAGTACCGGAGATTTCTCTCGCAGCGGTGTGGGCAGGCCCGCCGCTCGACGACGTCTCCGGCAAATGGAAAGACGATGCCAAGGTCAGCGCGCTGGTCGCGAAGCTGGCGGCACGGCGGACCCCGCTCGAGGAAGCGCAGAAGGCGATTGCGGAATATCTGAACGGTGCGGCCGACAAGACCGGAAGCGGAAAGCTGCTGTTTGCCGGCCTGTTCGACTCCCTCAATGCTCAACGCTCCCAGGTTCTGAACGGGCTGGAACGCGTCACCCGCAAGCAGCGCGAGGCGGCGGAGAAAATCCGCAGCGACACGCTTGCCTTGCATGCGTTGCAGGGCGAAACACCGCCCGACCAGGCCAAGATCGACGACCTCGGCAATCAGCTTGTTTGGCAGACGCGCATCTTCGAGGACCGGCAGCGCGTCATCAAATTCGTCTGCGAGGTGCCGACGGCGATCGACCAGCGGCTGTTCGCGCTCGGACGAACGATTCAGCAGGAAATCGAATAGTCGCTGGCGGAATGAGATTGGGCTGGGCCGTGACGGACCCTCTCGTGCCCCCGACCCAAGCGGCTTGAGGGCCGCGACCGCCGGGGCCATTCTACTTTGCATGGGGTTGTTTTCGCGATTTTGTGTCCCGCTCTAGTGCGGCGACGGCGTCGCCCCACCTGCCCGCGGTTCCGGTTGCGACTCCGTCAGAGCCAGGCCGGCCCGCTCCCAACCATCCGTTCCTTCGGGGTACCACGCAACGTTGGAGTAGCCGAAGGTCAGGATTCGCTTTGCCGCGTTCCAGGACATCCAGCAATCGGCCAGGCAGTAAATCACCACCAGCGCGGTCTTGTTGCCCGCCGTCGCGCGGACGAGCCCGCGCCGCAGGTAGTCTTCCGTCACAGCCGCCAGCTTTCCGTAGCCGGTATCGGGCAGCCACACGCTGCCAGGAATGTTGAGCCGCGGCTGGTCGCGCCAGACCGTTCCTTCAGGAAGGTTTGGCGGTTTCGGCGCGCGCGGCATGACGTCGATGAATACGCCCGCCTTGGTTCGCCAGATCGCCTCGGCCTCAGCTGTTGCCAGAACACGCGCGCCGGCAAGGGTTGCGGGAACCGGCGCACGATAGTCTTCCATGCGATACCCGTCGGGCTCGGGAGGTTTTTCCTGCGCTGATGTCGAAAAGATGAATGTGAGTGCCGCAAGGATCAGGCCTGCGAGCGCTTCCTTCATGGCGCTTTCGTTGCGGTCTCTGCGCCGATCGGCCGGTCGTTGTCGTCGAGCAAGGGAACGCCGTAGTCCAGCAATATCTTGTTGATGGCGGGCTGGTTCTCCTGGATCAGGCGGTTGAGCTGCCGCTTCCAGTTCTGGTCAGCCGCCCGCACCCCCAAGCCGATGCGGAAGGCCAGTCGCGGGCCGGTCTTTTCCTTCACGAGAGGCGTGACATGGAGCGGCGGGTTCGCATTCTTCGCATGGAAGCCCGCCATCGGCCCCCACAGGATGCCGGCGTCAATCTTGCCCGCCATCAGGTCACCGATCATGGCCTCCGCTGACGAGTCGATACGCGTATCGACCATCAACTGATAGGGTTTGGCATTCGCCATCAGGCCGTTGACTGCCATGTTCGTGCCAGGCGGCGTGCCGGCCACGATGCCGATATGCTTGCCTTTCAGGCGCTCGTCTTCCAGCGTCGCAACGTCCTCGAGGCCGCTGCCCTTCTTGGCGACCAGTGCATAGGCGGTGCGGTAGTAGGGATTGGTACCCTGGACCAGGTCGTCGCCTTGCGGAAAGCCCATGATGACGTCGCAACGATGGGCCCCAAGCGTCATCCGGACGAATCCGGTCGCCTGCGGGAAGTACATGTAGTCCAGCTTCTTGTTCAGCTTCTCGGCGAACAGCTCGGCGAGCTTGTTCTCAAATCCCTCGCCCTTGTCGTTGGAGAACGGCAGATTGTGCGGGTCGGCGCAGACGCGCAACACCTTGGGATCGACGAGCTCGATCGACAGATCGCCGGTTTCCTTGATCTGCGCACGCGCGCAGTCGCGCCCGATGAGTATGGCGAGGATCGCCAATATTGCGATCGCCAGCCAGCGCCTTTGTCCGGCATATGTCATCGAAAGTTGCTGCACTTCCGGTCCACCATGGTTGCTTCAGAAGAATATCGGCAACCTCGACGAACCAAGTTCCGTTGAAGCCGCAGATGAGCAAAATGCTATGCTTGTCAATTGGAGCGCGCAACAGGAATAATCCCCGTAGCGGACTCGCCGCCTGTGCTGCGACGCAAACGTCGCTGCGATGAAACATGGAATTGCCGAGGCCCAAATATGGCTCATGCCGCATGGATCCTGACTGCGCTCGCGATGCTCGCTACGATGACAACTTCGCGCGCGCAGCAACAGGAGTTGCCCGTCAACTCCATTGCGGATGGCGTATTCGTTCACAACGGCCGAACCGCGCAGATGACACGTGAGAACGACGGTGCGATCGCCAATGTCGGTTTCATCGTTGGAGAGGATGCAGTCGCGGTGATCGATACCGGCGGCAGCGTCCGCGAGGGACGACGATTGATGGCAGCTATTCGTGCCCGGACCGACAAGCCGATCCGGTACGTTATCAATACGCATGGCCACCCCGATCATTTTTTCGGCAACGGCGCTTTCGTGCAGAACGAAACGACCTTTGTCGGCCACGCGAACCTGCCACGCGCCCTGGCCACGCGCGGACAATTCTATCTCGATGCATTTCGCCGTACCATGGGCGACGAGCTGATCGACGAGATACGCATTGTGCCGCCAACGCTGCTCGTCAGCGGCACGCTGAAGCTGGATCTTGGCGCACGAACCCTCGTCCTGCGGGCGTGGCCTGCTGCGCATAGCGATTGCGATCTCACAGTGCTCGATGAAAAATCCGGAACCCTGTTTGCGGGCGATCTGGTGTTTCTGGCCCACACGCCCGTGCTGGACGGCAGCATCCGCGGCTGGCTGGGCGTACTCGGCGAACTCGGCGCCCTGCCTGCGCTACGCGTGGTTCCCGGTCACGGCCCTGTGAGCGGATGGCCGGCCGCCCTCGCCGACGAGCGCCGCTATCTCCAAACACTGGCCGCAGACATACGCGGGCTCGTCGCTCGCGGCGAGCCGATTGCGGCGGCAGGCACGGCAGCGGGCTCCGAGCGATCCCGATGGGAATTGTTCGACGACTTCAACACCCGCAACGCAACCGCAGCATTTTCGGAAATTGAATGGGAATAGCAGGCGCATTGCCCTATATTGCCCTTTCGTTGCTTTCATCCCTGTGAAGGTGGTGCATGCCCGGATCTTTCGTCCGCCTGTTCGGTGTCGCTGGCCTGCTGCTGTTTGGCGCGCCGCTGGCGCTTGCCGCCGAGGCGAATGACCCTTGGCCCGGCCTGGCGCAAGACATCTTCAACAACCGCCCGATGAACGATGGCAACGACGTGATCGGCATCGAAATGCCCACCCGTGCCGAGGATGCTGCAATCGTCCCGGTGACCTTGCGAACGAAGCTGTCGCCCGGCGACAGCAGGCAGGTGCTGAGCATTACGCTGGTCATCGACCAGAACCCTGCGCCGATGGCGGCCAAATTCCAGCTCGGGCCGGACGCCAAGGTGTCTGAGATCTCCACCCGCGTCCGCGTTAACAATTACACCGATGTTCATGCGGTGGCCGAACTCAGCGACGGCAAACTGTACATGACCAAGACCTATGTAAAGGCATCCGGCGGCTGCTCGGCGCCTGCCGCCAAGAACGCCGATGAAGCCAAAGGCAGGCTCGGCCAGATGCGCTACCGGCAGTTCGCAAAAACCGGCGAAGGCCCCGCCAGCGGCGCGCGCGAGGCCCAGATCATGATCGGGCATCCCAACAATTCCGGCCTGCAGATGGACCAGGTCACGCAATTGTATGTGCCGGCATTCTTCGTCAACGAACTGCGTCTCTGGCAGGACGACAGCCTGGTGTTGACGATGGAAGGCGGCATTTCAATTTCGGAGGATCCCAATATCAGGTTCACCTATGTCTCGAATGGCGCGAAGCGCTTCCGCGCCGAGGCCAAGGATACCGAGGGACATGTCTTCCAGCGCGAATGGAAGATCGACGATTCCGGGATGTGACGCAGGGCCGCGTGCAGCGCCTCAGAAACAGCGCACTTCCGCTTCGGCCTGGGCCCGCCTGAGTTCGTTGAGCGCATTTGCCGCCTGCTCCGACGTGCGGAACGGGCCGCCCATATCGCCCCGCACCTGCGACAGGCTGAGCACGGTTTCGGCCGTGACATAGCGATCATAGGGCACGAGCGAAGCGATAACGTCGATCGAACAGGAGCATTGCTCGATCGACTGCCGGCTCTCGCCGTTCGCTTTCAAGCAGCCAAACGCGTATTCGACGCGCGTCGACGTCGGATAATCGTTGAAGTCCTGGGCGCGCGTGACCGCTGTCATCGTCAACAGCGCCGTCGACACGGCGACAATAGGTCGTACCAATCCGACAAGGGTCATCGTCTTCCTCCCGCTAGTAATTGTGGAAGCTATGCTATGACTGTCCCACAGAAAAGCGGATGTTCGAGGAAACGGCTCAAGGCGCCATGAAGTTTTTTGTTCGCATGCTGCTCGCTGCGATTGTTTCAGTCTCGCTCGGCACGTGCTGCAGCGCCGAGGTTTTGCGCGTTGCGGTGCAGAAGACCGGAACATTCGCCTGGGAACTCGCTGTCATCCGTGCGCATGGCCTCGACAAGCGGGCCAACCTTTCGGTCCAGGTTCTCGAACTGGCGAGCCCCGAGGCGGGCAAGATCGCGCTTCGCGCCGGGAACGCCGACATTGTGGTCACCGATTGGCTTTGGGTATCGCGCGAACGCGGGCTTGGCGCCAAGCTGACATTCTATCCTTATTCGAGCGCGCTCGGCGCCGTGATGGTACCTGCCCCATCACCGATCCAGACCCTGGCCGATCTCAAGGGCCGCAAGCTCGCCGTCGCTGGTGGCCCGATCGACAAGAGCTGGCTGCTGCTGCTGGCGTGGTTGAAGCAAGGGGGAATCGACCTGAAGTCGGAGGCGACAATCGCCTACGGCGCGCCACCGCTGCTGGCTGCGAAGACGCTCAGCGGCGAAATGGATGCGACCCTGAACTACTGGAATTTCTGCGCCGCACTGGAAGCAAAGGGCTTCCGCCGCATTGCCGGCATTGAGGATCTGCTGCCGAAACTCGGCGCCAAGGGCCGCACCGCGATGATCGGCTACGTCTTCGACGAAAAATGGGCGAACGCAAACCAGGACAAGCTTGCCCGCTTCATCGCCATCACCCGCGCGGCGAAAGAGATCCTGTCGACCTCGGATGCGGAATGGGAGAAAATTGTGCCTCTAACCGGTGCTCCCGACGCTGCAACGTTGCGCGCCTATCGCGATCGCTATCGGGAAGGAATTCCGCGTCGCCCGGTCGCCGACGAAGAAGCCGACGCGCGCATTCTCTACCGCGTGCTGGCTGAAATCGGCGGCCGCGAACTTGTCGGGCCGGCGCCTGAGCTCGATTCCGGAACATTCTATCACGCGATCCCGGGAGGCTGAGGTGCCGCGCCTGCTGTCATTTGCCGTGCTCCTCGCAACCTGGTGGATCGGCTCGCTGCTTGCCGGTGATGCGAAACTGCCACCTCCCCCCACCGTGCTCGCGGTCATGATTGCGGAAGCAAGATCGGGTAATTTGTTCTTCCATCTCGGCGTGACATTGGCGCGCGTTGCGCTCGCCTTCACGCTGGCGATGTCGTTGGGCGCCGCGATTGGATATTTGATGGGCCGGGTACGGCTTGCCGACCGGCTGGGCGACCCCTGGCTGATCCTGCTGCTCAATCTGCCGGCGCTCGTGGTCATCGTGCTCGCCTACATCTGGGCTGGATTGACTGAAGTCGCCGCAATTGCGGCAATCGCCATCAACAAGCTCCCGACGGCCGTCGTTACGCTGCGCGAGGGGGCGCGCGCCCTCGATGCGGCGCTCGACGAAATGGCGACCGTATTTGCGTTGTCGCGCTGGAAGAAATTCCGGCACGTTATTTTGCCGCAACTGTCGCCCTACATTGCAGCCGCCGCACGATCAGGACTTTCCCTGGTCTGGAAGATCGTCCTTGTTGCGGAGTTACTCGGACGTCCGAACGGGGTTGGTTTCGAGATTGGCGTGGCGTTCCAGCTGTTCGACATTCCGCTATTGCTGGCCTATTCACTGAGCTTCGCTGTGGTCGTGCTCCTCATTGAAACCGTATTGGTGCAGCCGTTTGAGGCCCGGTTATCCCGGTGGCGTCCCCGTGCGGCTTGAGGTCGATATCGCCAGCAAGACGTTCAAGAACGCGGCGGGCGAGCAGCACGACGTGATCGCCGGCGTGGCCTTCGCGCTTGATGCCGGAGAGGTAGGCGTCCTTGTCGGTCCATCCGGCTGCGGCAAGAGTACGATGCTCAGGATTCTCGCCGGCCTCGACCACGAATTTCAAGGGCGCGTCTCGCGCCCCGCTGGCGCACGAGTAGGCTTCGTCTTTCAGGAGCCACGGCTGCTGCCCTGGCGGTCGGTCGAAGAAAATGTGCGGCTTGCTGCGCCCCTGGCCGATGAAGCGAAGCTTTCAGCCCTCTTCGAAACTCTCGAACTGAAAGCGCATCGTAATCACTTTCCCGGCGAACTATCGCTAGGTCTAGCCCGGCGCGTTGCGCTCGCCCGTGCGTTCGCCGTCGAGCCGGAGTTCCTCATTCTCGACGAACCACTGGCCTCGCTCGATGCCGCCCTCGCCGCCCGTCTGCGCGATGAGATTGCCATGTTGATGGACGGCCGTTCCATGATAACGCTGCTGGTCACCCATGACGTGGACGACGCGGTTCGTCTGGGCGACCGCCTGTTCCTGCTCTCGCCGCGACCGGCTCGGATTCTCGCCCAGCTGCCTATCCGCACACCGCGCAGCAAGCGCGGCGACGCCGAGATCGCCGCGATCAAGTTGGACGTCATGCGGCGGATCAACGGCGCTCCCGCCGAGCGGGATGCCTCATAGGCATTGCCAGAGACCGGTGCTAACATGCAGCACCGACGGGGTTGGAGATGAAACGCTCGATCGGAATCGCAACGCTCGGTCTCGCGCTTCTGACCATAACGGCAACGGCGCAGGACATGATGCGTCATGTGGACCTGTCGTCGCCCGACATGGTCTCTGCCGAAATGACCCGCGCCGAGGTCGAGGCAGCGCTCGCTGCGGCGACCACCGTCGCGCCCGCCGATTTCACGGGAAAGAGATTATCCGGCCTCGACCTCTCCGGGCTCAATTTGTCCGGCGCAATTTTCCGCGCGGCACGGCTCAACAAGACAAGGCTCGCCGGCGCCAGGCTCGACCGTGCCATCCTCGACCAGGCATGGCTGCTGGAGGCGGACCTGACTGGCGCAAGCCTGAAGGGCGCAAACCTGTTCGCCTCGCAGATGCCTCGCGCCCGCCTCGACGGCGCCGATCTCTCAGGCTCGCGCATCGCCGCCGATCTCACCGGCGCGAGCCTCGTCGGAGCCTCGATCGCGGACGCGAATTTGGGCGCCGACATGCGTAACCAGTCGATGGGCCTGATGCGCGCAATACTGAAATCCGCCAATCTGGAACGGCTGAATGCGCGCGGCGCCGACCTGTCCCGCGTCGATCTCGAATTTGCCGCGCTGAAGGGTAGCGACCTCACGGGCGCTTCTCTCAAGGGAGCCCAGCTTGGGGGAGCCGACTTGACCGGCATCACCGTCATCGATACCGATTTCGATGGTGCCGATCTCGATTCAGCCAGGTTGATCGCCCCAATCGGCCTCGACCGGGCGAAAAACTTCGATAAAGCAAAAAATCGAGACCGCCTGATAAAGCAATGACTGCTCTAGACATTCCCTGATGAAGGACTGCCCGATGCGATGGATCCTGGCTTTGGTGGCGCTGTTGTCAGCGAGCGTCAATGAACTGGCCGCGCAAGGAAAAGGCATCCGATTGTGGAATCTGACCACCGCGACTATTTCGGAGTTTCAGCTTTCCCCGGCCGGAAAGAGCGACTGGGGCCCCAACCAGACCCTGAACGACAAGGACAAGGAAGTTGATCACGACGAGCGCCTGCGCATCACGGGGGTACAGCCGGGACGCTATGACGCCAAGGTCGGCTATCGCGGCGCAAAGCACTGCTTCGTTCGCGACATTGAAATCAAGGCTGATGCCGTGTTTTCGGTCGCAGACAAGGATTTGAAAGACTGCAACAAGTAGCCGCTACGACTGGACGAATATTCAGCCGAGAGACCACACGGCCTCTCCAGAAGCCTTTTGGTTGTTGCGGGGGTATTCGCAACGCCATTTGACCGCGGTCCATTTCGGGTGTTCGCCCACCCACTGGGCGATGTAGGGCTGCGCGGCCATGGCACATTGCCGCAACGAAACATCTGAAGAAAACACCAGATGGGTTTCCTCGCAGGTGGCCGGCGAGAGCACCGCACAGACGGTCACGATCAAATCTATCGGGGTCATGCTCGATATCCCTTGAATTGCTCCCGAATGGATAACGCAAAAGCTACGGTAACGGGCGGCGTAAAGTTTCACTACCCCGTGAAAAGCCGGAACCCGGCCGCGCCTCAACCCTAAAAGTTAACGCCAAATACCAGCCGCGCCTGATGGCGTTCGAAATTGACGAGATCAAGGCTGGCAATTGACCCGGCCGGACGCCCCCACGCCTGAACGCTCCAGCTTGCGGTAAGCCGCGAGCGTTTCGACAACTGGAAATAAGCGGTCGGACCGACAAACAATGCCTGTCCTGCCAGTTCCTCCAGGCCGATCCCCTCATATTTCCGCAGGTAACGCGCTTCCCCGCCCAACAGGAAACCGGGATGCAACTGCGCCATTAGCCCAAGCGCCGCACCTGCGGTGGATTCCCGCTCCATCACTCCACTGCCGACAAGGCGCGTCCACTCCGGTTCGTAGATCAGGTTGAACGCCGCGACGACGCGGTTCGGCACGAGCTCCCGGTCGAACGCCAGCCTGAATTCCGTTCCGAAGCTCCGGACCCTTTCTGCCGTTGTCTCATCAATCCGATGAGCATGCGCTTCCGTCGCGAAAGTGAGTCCGAATGGGGCCGTTTCCCGATCGAGAAAGCGGTAGCGCAAATCGACGGACCCGCCCTGCCACGACATCCGGCGCTGGTCGTCAAGACCTGGTACGCCATTGATCAGATGTGACGCAAACGCGCTCCCGATCTCGATTCGAAAATTCTGGACCGGCACAAACTCAAGCTCGAACTCCTGACCGACGGCCCGATAACGCCCGCCGTTCCTGCCGAAGCGGCCGGTCGTCTCGCTTTGAAACTCCCGTTCGCCGACATTGCCGACATCGGTACCGATCATGAAGCCGAACAGATGCTCGGTATCGATGCCCTCGGCGTGGGCGCAGGCCGGCAGCAGCGCTGCAAGAGATACGACCGCCGCCTGGAAGGCCTTTGCACGCGTAGATATTCGCATTCAGCGGGTCATGGGGTTGAAACGGGTAACTCCGGCGGCGTCAGCCGAGAACATACCCTTAGCATGGTGCGGGGACCGTGGGCGAGCCATGCGAACATGTGGGAGAGAGGAATCAGGACCGGATCGCCTTCCGGCGGCCGTCTACAAGGGGGTCCCGTCCACTTTGGCAGGATCCGCGCCCTGCTCTTGCTGCAGGCAGTGGAGAACTTCCAGGGATCATACAGCTTGGAATCGTACAGCTTGCCCGGCCCGCAGCAACAAGCAGTTGTCGGAGCCGGGCAGACCGTTTCGACGCGTCTATTGACGCGCCGCGCAGGCGTACATGTTGATTTCCATGCCCACCGGCACTTCCACAATCTTCGGAGTTTTCCAACTCATCAGGGTTTCTCCCAAGCAGTGCTGGCACGACATTCGTGCCGGCACCAAAACTAGGTTGACCTCGAACGTAGCGCAAGCTCGGAACATCAGACATTGACGGCATCCCGGCGCATCTGACGCCGGAAACTTCCCTCTTGGGCAAAGCCACTTCACTCTTGGACAAGGCGAAGGAGCGAAAGCGACGAATCGACGTATACGTCGCGTCGGTCACTATTGGCGAATTCGGTTCGCCTGCAAAAACTGTCTGTTGCAGTCGGACACCTCGGGGATGTCGGAGCGCCGGCCGAAGCGCCGACAATCCGACACCGCCTCAGCTACACGCCCTCAGCAATCCTTGTCTGCGTCTGCGGTCTTGCTGTCCGCTTTGGCGCCTTCGGCCTGCTGTGCCGCCGTTGGTTCGCCCTGCATCTGCCGCTGCGTATCCTGCGAAGACGCCGCAACGTCTCCGGTCTTTTGATTCATCGTTTCGGTCGGCGGATGTCGATCGGTGCTGCTGGCCATACCCGTGGTCTGGCTGTCGCCCATCTTGGCCGGTCCGGAGCCTGCATCCTTCAAGTTGGCGGCACGGCTCGTATCACAGGGACCAGCCAATGCTGCGCCGGTGCTCAAAACCAGGACGGAGCAACCAGCAATCATGAGCTGTTTCATTTTCATCTGTCTCACTCCTGTTCTCGTGAAGTACGCTCGACATGATGAGAGGCAACCGACCCGCTGCCTGCAGGTTCCGGGTGGCTACGCGAATCTCGGCATGTTTAATCTGACGTCCGGGTTTTTGGTGAGGACAGTCGATGGAACCGATTCACCGAGGGTTGATCAGTTTTCTTTTCGCGGTGTGCTTTGCGTCGGGGGCCTTTGCGCAGGACAGGCAGCCTGACCAAACCGCACCAAAGGCCGAGACCGCTGATCCCGCCAACGGGCCGTCACTGACCGGAAAAGAGCGCATGGGCAAGAAGTGGATGGACGAGCAACGGATCGACAATTGCAACGTGCCGATCGACAAGCGCGGGAGCAGGCCACGATCCAGCACCTGCCCGCATGTTCCGTCGGGATGATCGGCGACGACGGTGCAACGCCACGGCTGCGCAATGTGATCCAGCGCCGCCGCGCTGTCCGCGACACGACGACACCGACCGAGTGAACTCAAGCAGCGCCGCGGTTCAGCCGCACGGCATCAGCCGTGCGATGGAAGCCAAAGCCGCGGCAGGCTCGTGCCCGCCGCGGTTAATCCCAGCCGGCTAATCCCAGGACCAGGCGGAGAAGTCGTTCTCGAATTGCGGGACTTCCTTCCACACGCCCTTCAGCTTCTTGTTCGCGATGGTGATCCATTGCGGCTGGAACAGGAAGCCGGCGACCGCGTCGGTCGCCAGCATGCGCTGTGCGTCGCCAAGCAGTTTGGCGCGCTCGGCCTCGGCCGGTGTTGCCCTGATCTGCTGGTAAAGCGCGTTGAAGGCCTCGTTGTTATAGCCGAGATAGTAATCGGACTCGGTTATCTTCACGAGATCGAACGGCTCGACATGCGAGACGATGGTGAGATCGAAGTTATGCGGACCGTTGCCGGCAAACACCTGCGACAGCCACTGCGCCCATTCGACGTTCTCGATCTTGGCGATGATGCCGACCTTGGCGAGCTGGGCTGCGAGGACTTCGCCGCCCTGCCGCGCGTAGGGCGGCGGCGGCAGCTTGAGGCTGAGCTCAAGCGGCGTCTTCACGCCGGCTTCCGCCAGCAGCTTCTTGGCCTTTTCGGGGTCGTAGGGATTGATGCCTGTCGTGTCGACATAGCCTAGCGATCCCGGCGTATAGAAGCTGCCGATTGGCGCGCCAAAGCCATCAACGGCGCCGTCGATCATCGCCTTGCGATCGATGGCAGCGAGAATGGCGCGGCGAACCCGCACATCATCGAGCGGCTTCTTCCGTTCGTTGATGCCGACGATGGTCTTGGCCTTGGAGCCGCCGATCAACACGTTGAAGCGCGGATCGGCCTTGAACTGCGCCACGCTGCGCGCCACTGCGGCGCGCGGAAATGCGTCGATGTCGCCCGACAGGAGCGCCGCGACCTGCGCTGAGGGATCGCTGATGAAGCGGATGGTCACCTTGGAAAGCTTGATCGCGGCGGCGTTGCGATAATCCGGCCATTTGCTCAGGGTGATCGACGATCCCTTGGCCCAGGCGCCGAGCGTATAGGGTCCGGTGCCGACCGGCTGCGTCGCATTGGTCGGCGCGCTCTTCGGCTCGACGATCGAGCCACCCGCCTGACCGAGCAGGAACGGCAGGTTCGGTTCGGAATATTTGAGCGCGACCACGATCGTCTCCGCATCGGGCGCGGTGACCTGCTCAAACGCCTGGTAGAGGCTCTTGTCCTTATTGGTGCTGGTCGGCACCGCGTTGCGATCATAGGAGAACTTTACCGCCGCGGAATCGAACGGCTCGCCGTTATGGAATTTGACGCCCTTGCGAAGCTTGAACGTATAGGTCTTCAGGTCGGCCGACGCCTGCCAGCTCTCGGCGAGCAGCGGCGATACCGAACCGTCCTCGTTGATCTTGGTCAACGTCTCATAGAGGTTATAGAGCGTGACCTCGGCGATCGCCGCAGCCGCCGCGTTGGTGGGATCGAGCCCCGGCGGCTCCAGCCCCATGCCTATGACGACGCTGTCCTTCTTGCCCTGCGCGAGGCTCGGCAGCGGCGTTGCGGCGAACGCGGCGATAAGTGCAAAAACGGCTAGCTTCCTGAACATTCGCTTGCTCCCCTGACATATCGCGTGACCAGACTAAGCCAGTCCCGCACAAAAGACTAACTCTCCTCCGACGACACTGCAGGCAATGCCATCACGGCCTCAGCGTGATGGCATGCCGCAAGGTGCGCTATGCCGAAATTGCGCAGCGCCGGCGCGGTGTCGCGGCAATGCTGATCGGCCAGTGGACAGCGCGATGCGTAGGCGCATCCTGCCGCGCCGGTCGACTGGGAGGCGATCGACTGGGCGCCGCGGCGGCGGCGTAGCCCACCCGCGCGGGCGCGCGGCACGGCCTCAAGCAGCGCTCGCGTATAAGGATGGGCGCAGTGCGCGAACAGATCTTCCGGCCGGCCCTGCTCGACGATCCGGCCGAGATACATCACCGCGATCTCGTCGCAGAGATAATCCACCACCGCCAGATCGTGGCTGATCAGGATGTAGCTCAATCCAAACTCATCCTGCAGGTCTTGCAGGAGATTGAGCACCTGCGCCTGCACGGAGACATCGAGTGCGCTGACCGGCTCGTCGGCGACAATCAGTTTTGGCTGGGTGATCAGCGCACGCGCGATCGCGATGCGCTGGCGCTGGCCGCCGGAGAATTCATGCGGGAACTTGTCCATGTCGGCGTCGCGCAGGCCGACCTGGCGCAGCACGCCGGCAACGCGCTGACGCAGCGCGGCGCGATCCATGCGCCCGAGCGCGGTCAAAGGCTCCGCGACGATACGCGCAATGGTCTGTCGTGGGTCCAGCGAGCCATAGGGATCCTGAAACACCATCTGGAAATCGCGCCGGGCGCGGCGCAACTCGGCAGCCGGCATCCGGTGCAGGTCACGGCCCATCAGCGACACCGATCCCGACGACGGCTGTTCCAGCGCCATCACCAGCCGCGCGAAGGTCGACTTGCCCGATCCGGACTCGCCAACCACGCCGAGGCTTCGGCCCGCCATCACCTGCGCGGTGACGCCGTTGAGCGCATGCACCTGCCCGGCCGGCTTGAACACGCTTTCGCGCGGCAGTGTATAGCGCTGGGCCAGATCCTTGACCTCGAGCAGCGGCGGTTCGGCGGACGGTGACGCCTGGTCCAGCATGGTCATGCACTCAAAACTCCGGCCGCCTCAGCCATCGAAACATCCGTCCTGAGGCAGCGCACGCCGTGGCCGGCGCCGACATCAACCGCCGCCGGCAACGCCACGCGGCAACGGTCTTCGACGATCGCGCAACGGTCCGCGAAGGTGCATCCCGAGGGCAGATCGGCAAGCTCGGGCACGGTGCCGGCAATGGTCTGCAGCCGGGTCCCCTTCCGCGCACCGAGGCGCGGGCGAGCGCGAAACAGGCCCTGCGTATAGGGATGCCCCATGCGCGTGAACACGGCATTCGTCGCGCCGCTCTCAACGACGGTGCCGCCATACATCACCATCATACGCTGTACATTCTCGGCGATGACGCCAAGATCGTGCGAGATCAGAACCATCGACATGCCGCGCTCGGCAACGAGGTCTGCGATCAGGTCGAGGATCTGTCCCTGGATGGTGACGTCGAGCGCGGTGGTCGGCTCATCGGCGATCAGCACGTCGGGCTGGCAGGCCAGCGCCATGGCAATAGTGACGCGCTGCCGCTGTCCGCCGGAGAACTGGTGCGGATAGGCATCGACGCGTTTCGCCGCATCGGGAAGCCCGACACGATCGAGCAAGGCGATGGCTTCCTTGCGGGCCTCTGCCGCCGAGCAATTGGTGTGGCGCCGCAACGGCTCGGCCACCTGACGGCCGATCGTGTGCATCGGATTGAGCGCGGTCATCGGCTCCTGGAAGATCATGCTGATGCGATTGCCGCGCAGCTTGCAGTAATTCGTATCCGACAGGCCCACCAGCTCGCTGCCATCGAGCCGGATGCTGCCGCTGACGACGGCGCTGTCGGGCAGCAGGCCCATCAGCGCGAGCGCGGTGACGGACTTGCCGCAGCCGGATTCGCCGACGAGGCCCAAGGTCTCGCCACGCTTCAGCGCGAAGCTGACGCCACGAACGGCCTGCGCGGGCCCGCGGCTTGTGTTGAGCCGGACGCCGAGATCCCGGACTTCGATCAGAGGTGCGTTGGCGGACTTGCTCATATTCAACGCTCCCGCGCCAGCCGGGGATCGAGCAGATCGCGCAACCCGTCGCCGAGCAGATTGAGACCAAGCACGGCGACGGCGATCGCAGCGCCCGGATAGACCGCGAGCATCGGCGACTGGAACAACAGCGTCTGTGCATCGTTCAGCATGCGGCCCCAGGACGGCTGCGGCGGCTGCGTGCCGAGCCCGAGATAGGATAGCGCCGCTTCGGCCAGGATCGCGAGTGCGAATTGGATCGTCCCCTGCACGATCAGGATCGGCAGGACGTTCGGCAGCACGTGCTCGATGGTGATGCGGAAGCCACCCTTGCCGGAGGCGCGCGCGGCCAGCACGAACTCCCGCGCCCAGATCGCATTGGCCGATCCACGGGTCAGCCGGACCAGGGTTGGAATCTGGAAGATGCCGATGGCGATGATCGAGGTCACCATGCCCGGGCCGGCGACGGCTGCCAGCATGATGGCCGAGAGCACCGCGGGAAACGCGAAGGTGAAATCGCTCATCCGCATGATGAGCTCTTCGGTCCAGCCCTTGCGCGCGGCGGCGATCAGCCCGAGACACACCCCGAAGGTGAGGCCGATCCCGACCGCGATGATGCCGACCATGATGGTGGAGCGGGCGCCGACCAGCAGTAACGACACGATATCGCGGCCAAGCACATCGGTGCCGAGCCAGTGCGCCGCCGACGGTGGCCGCAGCTTGGAGGCCACGTCGATTTCATAGGCCGACCACGGCGTCCAGACCAGCGACAGCAAGGCGGCGCAGAGCACCATCAGGCTGAGCGTGCCGCCCGCAACGAAGCTGCGATGGCGCAGCGCGCGGCGCCAGAAGCCGTTCGCAAGCCGCGGACGCGCAGTGGTGGCCGCAACCTCGACTGAGGCGCTCAGCGGGGTGCTCATAGGTTGTGTACCTTGATGCGCGGATCGATGAAGGCATAGAGCACATCGACCACGAAGTTCACGATGACGACCACGGCTGCCAGCAGCATCACGCAGTTGCGCACCACGATCAGGTCGCGATTGGCGATCGACTGGAAGATCAGCCGGCCAAGACCCGGCAGATAGAACACGTTCTCGATCACGATCGTGCCCGCCAGCAGGTTGGCGAACTGCAGGCCCATCACCGTCATGACAGGGATCATCGCATTGCGCAGCACGTGCCGCCACAATACGTCGCGCTTGCTCAAGCCCTTGGCGCGCGCGGTGCGCACAAAATCCTCGCGCAGCACCTCGAGCACCGCGGAGCGCGTGACGCGAGCGAGGATCGCCGCCTGCACCACCGATAACGAGATCGCAGGCAACAGCAGCGACTTGATCCCGGCAATGATGCTTTCGTCCCAGCCCGCAAATCCGCCGGCCGAAAGCCATTGCAGCTTCACCGAGAACAACAGAATAAGCAGGATGGCGAACCAGAAGTTGGGAAGCGCTATGCCGAACTGCGTCAGCGACATCACGCCCACATCGCCGAGCTTGTTGTGATTTGCCGCCGTATAGATGCCGGCGGACAGGGCCAGCACGACCGTCATGGACATGGACATGATCGCCAATGGAATTGTCAGCGTGAGACGCTCGGCGATCAATCCTGCAACAGGCGTGCCATAGGCATAGCTGTTGCCGAGGTCGCCCGTCAGCATCCCCGCGATCCAATGGATGTACCGATAGTGCAGCGGTTGATCGAGCCCGAGCTTGACCGTCAGCGCCCGGACCGCATCAGGCGTCGCATCCGCGCCCATCAGCATCTGTGCGGCGTTGCCGGGCAAGGCATCCAGAACGAGGAAGATAATCAGCGACGCGCCGACCAGCGTCGCTATCAGCGTCAGAAATCGGCGGAAAATGAAGACGCTCAAGTCCCGATTCCCTTGTTAGCGGCCAATCCCTTGTTAGCGATCAAGTGTGGTGGCAGCCGCATTTTCGTTTAGCCGGCTAGATTCGGCCACCGGCCGAGAAGATCTTGCGAGGCCTCAAACAGCGCGCTGATGCGCAGCAATTCGACGTCTCCACGGAATTGCCCGACCAACTGGATGCCGATCGGCAGGCCGTCCGCATCAAAGCCGCAGGGCAGACTGACGGCGGGATGACCGGTCATATTGAACGGCATCGTCCAGGGAAACCAGCTCGGCCGCACGTCGCTGAAGACCCGGCCGTCGATTTCGATCGTGCCGAACAGGTCCTGGTCGATCGGAAGCGCGGTTCGGGTGATGGTTGGCATCGCGAGAATGTCGACCCTTTGCAACAATGTCTGAACCCGCCGAAACAGCGCCGTACGGTCAAACATCGCCCGCTGATAGTCAACACCGCTGACCTTCGTGGCCAGCGCCAGTTGCTTCATGAAAGTCTCGCTCAGCACGTCGCCATGGTCGGCCGCCAGCTTCTCGAACCGCGCGCGCCACGCGGTGTGATTGATGGCGCGCCAGATCGGCTCCACCTCAAATCCGTCGGCGGACATTTCCTCGACCTCGGCCCCGAGGGCTTCCAGCCTGGCAAGCGCGACCTTGAATGCAGCGACGACATCGGCCGCAACCGGCCGGCCGAGCGGCGCGAGGCAGAATGCAATCCTGCGCCCGCGCAGATCGCCGTTTGGCGCCGATCCCTCGACAAAATTCGACGGCGGCAATCCGATCGACCACGGATCGGAAGCGTCTTCTCCCGACATCGCCTGCATCATCAGGGCGGTGTCTGCGACGGTGCGCGTCGTAGGCGTCACATAGGTCTGGTTGCCGAACGCGTCCTGCACCTGGCTGTGCGGAATAACGCCGTTGCTTTGCTTCAGCCCGACGACGCCGTTGCAGGCCGCCGGAATCCGCGTCGAGCCGCCGCCATCCGTCGCGATGGCAAGCGGCGCGATGCCGCTGGCAACCGCGACCGCCGCTCCCCCGCTTGAACCACCGCTCGAGCGTGCGCCACTCCAGGCATTGCGCGTGCGGCCGAACAACGGCGAATCCGTCAGGCACTTGGTGCCGAACTCTGGCGTCGTGGTCTTGCCCACGAGAATGGCACCCTCTGCCCGCATTCGCGCCACGGCGACCGCATCATGGTCAGGCACGTTGTCCTTGTAGGGGACCGCGCCGAAGGTCGTTCGCACTCCCTTGGTGTTGACCAGATCTTTCACGGTGAACGGAATGCCGTGAAGAAGGCCGAGCCGCCCCCCGGCCACGACCTCGCGCTCTGCGTTCCTCGCCTCGGCCATGGCTTCATCCCCACACAGCGTGATGAAGCAGTTCAACTCGGGCTGCATCCGCTCGGCGCGCGCAAGAACGGCACGCGTAATTTCGACCGGTGAAACATCCCTGCGGACGATCCGCGCGCGGAGTTCGGTCGCAGGCAGAAAGCACAGTTCATCGCTCATCGCGCTAAAGTCCCCAGGGTCGAATGACGCAAGGATGACATTCACATTGACTTCAGGTCCAATACCATCGCACAACTGACCCATACGATTTTGGTATGGCAAAAATGGATCTCCGGCGTCTCCGGTATTTCGTTGCCGTCGCAGAAGAACGCAGCGTTGGCCGGGCCGCCGTCCGCCTGCGCATGGCTCAGCCGCCACTGTCGGTCCAGATCCGCAAATTGGAATCGGAAGTAGGAACACCGCTGTTTCGCCGCGGCACGCGGG
The DNA here is from genome assembly GCF_036924595.1 of Bradyrhizobium algeriense. NCBI lineage: Bacteria > Pseudomonadati > Pseudomonadota > Alphaproteobacteria > Hyphomicrobiales > Nitrobacteraceae > Bradyrhizobium > Bradyrhizobium algeriense. The sequence goes on from NZ_JAZHRV010000001.1 coordinate 4,088,288, forward strand.
GGATGGAGCTGACGGCGGCCGGTCGCGCCTTGCTATCGCGCGCGCGTGAAGCGCTGGCCCTGACGGCCGAAGGTTTTGAGGCAGCCCGCGCGGTGGCGGCGGGACGCCGGGGAAGATTGTCGGTCGGTTACATGTTCGCGTTGGCCCACGCCGTGTTGCCGAGGCTCGTTCCGGAACTTCGACGGTCCCTTCCAAAGGTCGATCTGGAGTTCATCGAACTGAGCGCATCGACGCGTGAGGCACGGGTGCTGGATCACAGCGTGACTGTCGCGCTGTGCATGCCCGCCATTCGCCACAGCGAGATCGAGATTTCCACGATCGGAAAGCAACGATTGATGCTGGCCATGCCGGCCGGCTCGCAGCTGGCGCGCTCAGCGGCCGTGCCGGTGAGAAAGCTGCAGGGCCGCCCGCTGATAAGCTTGCCCGGGGCTGCCGAGGATCCGTCGACCTCCGTTGTCACGTCGCTGCTGCGGCGGCATCAGGTCAGCATGCCGGTCGCGAACCGGGTCGAGACGGTGCACTCGGCGCTCAGCCTCGTCCTTGCCGGAGAGGGCATGGCGATCCTTCCCGCCTGCGCCCAGCTCGGATGCCCGACCGGCGTCGTGTTCAGGCCTTTCCTCGACGCCGACGATGCCATCGACGTCGCGGTTTGCTGGCGGAGGGATTCTCTCAATCCGCTGGTCCGGAATTTTCTCAAATGCGCGGAAAAGGTGATCCGCTACGCCTGACAGCACATCACCACATCGTCTGCCGCGCGCGCTCCGGCCATTCCCGATCGTATTTCTCGCCGCCAACGGTGTTCTCGCTCATCTCGGCGAGGATCTGGCCGGGCGTCGGCAAGCTTCGGGGATCGACGCGCTTGTCGGGATTCCAGAGATCGGCGCGCACGATGGCGCGCGCGCACTGGAAGTAAACCTCCTCCACCGTCATGACGATGACGGTGCGCGGTGCCTTGCCCTCCATCTTGAACGACGCGAGCAGTTCCGGATCGGTCGAGACATGCGCGCGGCCGTTGATGCGCAGCGTGCTGCCGGAGCCCGGGACGAGAAACAGGAGCGCGACCCTCGGATCGCGCACGATATTGCGCAGCGAATCGCAGCGGTTATTACCGCGGCGATCCGGCATCATCAGTGTCTTCTCGTCGTGCATGCGAACGAAGCCCGGCAGGTCGCCGCGCGGCGAACAGTCCAGTCCCTCCGGCCCGCAGGTTGCCAGCGCCGCGAACGGCGACTTGTCCATCAACACCCGATAGGCCGGCGTGACCCTGTCCGCGACCTTGACCGTCGAGGCATCGTTGGGAAAGCCGTAGATGGCCTCGAGCTGCTCGATCGTCGCGACGACGGTCATTTCCGGTCTCCTTTCAATCGTCCCATTTCTCGCCCTTGATGACGCGTACGAGCTGGCGGGAATGATATTCGGCGCTGCCGGTGTTGACGATGGTCGCGTCGGGCGCTGCCGAGGCGTCTTCCACCGTGCGGCGCAGACGGTTTTCGACCCTGCCGTCGCTGCTTCGTGCCCGCATCGCAATCCGTTCGGCCAGAACGTCTGGCGGCGCGGTGATCGAAATCACCACCACGTCGGCATAGGCGCGGCGCATCGCACCGATCACCGTGCGCGATACGTTGGCGACGATGGTGCGTCCGGCGCGGATTTCGTCATCGATCGCGCGCGACAGCGCGTAGCAATGACCGTGGGCTTCCCAATGCATGGCATATTCGCCACGCGTCAGCGCCTCCTGAAACGTTCCGGCACTGACCTCTTCGTTTTCCTCCGATGCCGAGGCTTCACGCGTAATCACGCGGCGCGGAAACACGATGTTGCCAGCATCGGCACAGGCTGCCCTGGCAAGGCCGAGTAGCGTATCCTTGCCCGCGCCGCTTGGGCCGACCACGAGCACCAAGCGGCCCGGCCCGATTGCAGCGGTCTTGTCTTCGGTTGTGGGTGTCAGCGTCTCCGTCATGCGACCCGCGTCCCTTCCCGCCAGACGCTGCGCACCACCGGAATGTCGCGGGCGACATGCACCCGGATCAGATCGGCGCGCTTGCCGGGTGCGATCTCGCCACGGTCCGCAAGGCCCACGGCTTCGGCCGGCGTTTTTGTCACCGTGCGAACGGCCGATGCCAGATCGATCGCGGGCACGTGTCGCGGCAGTTGCAGTGCAGCCATCAGCAGGCTCGAGGGGATGTAGTCGGACGACAGGATATCCAAAAACCCCTCGCGGGCGAGATCGACGGCGGCGATGTTGCCGGAATGCGAGCCGCCCCGGACCACGTTCGGCGCCCCCATCAGAATGCCGATGCCGGCCTGATGCAGCCCGCGCGCGGCTTCCATCGTGGTCGGGAATTCCGCCACCGCAACGCGATCCTGTATCGCGTCGGCGACATTTTCTTCGGTCGTATCATCGTGGCTGGCAAGCGGGATTTTATACTGATGCGCGAGGGCCACGATTTCGCGCATGTTGCTTGCGGCATAAGTCTTCTGATAGTGGAAGCGCTTCTCGAACAGCGCATCGAGTTCGGCGTCGGTTTTGCCGCCCCCCTTGCCGCGATAATAGTCGCGCAGCTTGACCTCATCGCGGAACTGGCGCTGCCCCGGCGTGTGATCCATCAGCGACATCAGCCGCACGTCCGGCCGATCGATCAGCTCCCTGGCTTCCTCAACCACGCTCGGCATCGGAATTTCGCAGCGCAGGTGCAGGAAGTGATCGGCACGGAGCAGGTTCGCATCGCGGGCGGATGTGATCGCCTCCGCCAGCACGCCCGCCCTGCCGTCAACCTCCTCGGCGCCATCCTCGCGCCAGACCCGCAGCGAATCCAGCACGGTGGTGATGCCCGAAGTGGCCAACTGTCCGTCATAGGATACCACCGCCGCGATCGGATCCCAGAATACCTTTGGGCGTGGCACATAGTGCATTTCCAGATGGTCGGTGTGCAGCTCGATCAGGCCAGGCATTATCAGGTCGCCACCGGCGTCTTCGCTACCTGCGGGCGCGCTTCCTTCCCCGAACTCGGCGATGCGGCCGTCGGCGAAGGCAACCCAGCCGCGCTCGATCACGCGATCGGCCAGCACGATGCGGGCGTTACCGAGGACTGTTTCGTGCCTTGTCATCTCGCATTCTTCCTTCAAGCGGCGGCGGCAAATGATGTCACGTCGACGATCCGGTCGGCGATCAGATGGCGTATTTCATCGTCATGGACGATCGCCACCATTGCAACCCCCTGACGCTTCTTCTCTCCAATCAACTCGACCACGACCGCGCGATTGGCCGCGTCGAGCGAGGCCGTGGGTTCATCCAGCAACAAAATCGGCAAGTCGGAGATGAAGCCATGCGCGATGTTGACCCGCTGCTGTTCGCCGCCGGAGAACGTCGACGGCGGCAACGCCCACAGCCGCTCGGGAATGTTGAGGCGGCGCAGCAGCGAGCCCGCCTTCTCGCGGGCTTCCGCGCGTGCGGATCCGTTCGCAATCAGAGGCTCCGCCACCACGTCGATGGTGGCGACCCGCGGCACCGCGCGCAGGAATTGGCTGACATAGCCGATGGTCGAACGACGCACGCTGAGCACCTGCCGCGGCTCGGCCGTGGCCAAATCGATCACCTTGCCTTGATGCCGGATGCCGATCCGGCCGCCATCGCAGCGGTAATTGCCAAAAATCATTTTCAGGATCGAGGATTTGCCGGCGCCTGAAGGACCCGACAGCACCACGCATTCCCCCGGCTCGACATGGAACGAGACGCCGCGCACCACGGGCAGCTCGACGCCGCTTTGCAGGTGCATCGTAAAGGTCTTTTCGGCGTTGGTGATGTCGATCATCGCTGTCATTGGCGCGCTCATGCCGGCAAAATCGAGGAAACGAGCAATTGGGTGTAGGGCTCGCGGGGGTCGTCGAGCACCTGGTCGGTCAGGCCGGTCTCGATGACGCGACCGCCCTTCATCACCATCACGCGATGCGACAGCAGCCGCGCCACGGCGAGGTCATGGGTGACGACGATGGCAGCAAGGCCGAGCTCACTGACGAGATTGCGCATCAGATCGAGCAGCCGCGCCTGCACCGATACGTCGAGCCCGCCGGTCGGCTCGTCCATGAACACCAGGCGCGGTTCTGTCACCAGATTGCGCGCGATCTGCAGCCGCTGCCGCATGCCGCCCGAATAGGTTCGCGGCGCGTCATCGATGCGCGCGGTATCGATCTCGACTCGCTCCAGCCAGGACGAGGCGGTATCGCGGATGCGGCCGTAGTGATTCCAGCCTACCGCCATCAGCCGCTCGCCGACATTGGCGCCGGCCGAAACCGCCATCCGCAGACCCAGCGCGGGGTCCTGATGCACATAGCCCCAGTCGGTACGGAACAGAAAACGGCGCTCTGCTTCACCTAACGCGGCCAGATCGCGCAACACGCCGTCGCGCATCCGATACGACACCCGCCCGGCGCTCGGCGCGAGTTGCGCCGATAACAGCTGCAACAGCGTCGACTTCCCCGACCCGGACTCGCCGACGATGGCCAGCACTTCACCGGGGTAGAGCGCAAAGGATACATCGCGGCAGGCAGTCAGCCGGCCGTAGTTCTTGCCGAGGTGTTCGGCGACCAACAGCGGCTCATCGTCCTGCACAACGTCTGGCAGCTCAGCCATGCGCCCTCTCCTTGTGCGGCGCGGCGTTCTCGCTGCCGCGATGACCGGCCAACTGGCGAGACTCGCAATAATCAGTGTCGGAACAGACGAACATTCGGCCGCCCTTGTCGTCAGTGACGATTTCATCGAGATAGGAATCGCCGGCGCCGCACAGCGCGCAGGGCGCGTCGAAGCGGTAGCGCGTGAACGGGTGATCCTCGAAATCGAGCGATACCACGTCGGTGTGCGGCGGGATCGCATAGATGCGCTTTTCGCGCCCTGCGCCGAACAGTTGCAGCGCCGGACAATTGTCCATCTTCGGATTATCGAATTTCGGCGTCGGCGACGGGTCCATCACATAGCGCGCATTCACTTTCACCGGATAGGCGTAGGAGGTCGCGATATGACCAAAGCGTGCAATGTCCTCGTACAGCTTGACGTGCATCAGGCCATACTCTCCGAGCGCATGCATGCGCCGCGTCTCGGTCTCGCGCGGCTCCAGGAACCGCAGCGGTTCGGGGATCGGCACCTGATAGACCAGCACCTGTCCCGCATGCAGCGGCGCTTCAGGAATCCGGTGCCGGGTTTGGATCACGGTGGCATCCGTCGTCGACGTGGTGGTCGCGACGCTGGCCGTCTTGCCGAAGAATTTCCGGATCGAAATCGCGTTGGTGGTGTCGTCCGAGCCCTGGTCGATCACCTTGAGCACGTCATCAGGCCCAAGGATTGCCGCCGTGACCTGCACGCCGCCGGTGCCCCAGCCATAGGGCATCGGCATCTCGCGGCTGGCGAACGGCACCTGATAGCCGGGAATCGCGATCGCTTTGAGGATCGCGCGGCGGATCATCCGCTTCGTCTGCTCATCGAGATAGGCGAAATTGTAAGCTGGCGCATTCATTCGGCGGCCTCCTGCATTTGCGGAGCCTCATTCGCCTCGGCAAATTCCTTGCGCAATTTGCGCAGCAAGCCGAGTTCGGACTGAAAGTCGACGTAGTGCGGCAATTTGAGATGCTCCACAAAACCGGTCGCCTGCACATTGTCCGAGTGCGACATCACGAATTCCTCGTCCTGGCCGGGCGCGATCACTTCCTCGCCGAGTTCGCGGGCGCGCAGGCTGCGATCGACCAGCGCCATCGACATGGTCTTGCGCTCGCTCTGCCCGAACGCCAGGCCATAGCCGCGTGTAAAACATGGCGCTTCGGTCGCCGATCCCTTGAACTGATTGACCATCTGGCATTCGGTCAGCGCGACCGAACCGAGCGGAACGGCAAAGCCGGCATCCTCGGCCATGAATTCAACCTCCACCTCGCCGAAACGAATCTCGCCGGCAAAGGGATGGTTGCGGCCATAGCCGCGCTGCGAGGAATATCCGAGCGCCAGCAGAAAGCCCTCGTCGGCACGCGCCAGGTTTTGCAGGCGCAGATCGCGATCCGCCGGGAAATTGAGCGGTTCGCGCGTGAGATCACCAACCGGTGCATCGGCATCTGCCGCCGGCGACGGCTCGATCAATCCATCGCGGCCGAGAATGTCGGTGACGCGCGGGGTCGCAGCAGTGGACGCCTCTCCGATCGCGGGCACCTCGGGTGAGAAGCCATCGGCGAGCTGGGGGTCGAGCAGGCGATGGGTGTAATCGAAGGTGGGACCAAGAATCTGTCCACCCGGAACATCCTTGAACGTCGACGAAATCCGTCGTCGCACCTGCATCGCGCCGGTGTCGACCGGCTCGGTCGCGCCAAAGCGAGGCAACGTGGCGCGGAACGCGCGCACCAGGAAAATTGCCTCGATCAGGTCCCCGCGCGCCTGCTTGATGGCGAGCGCCGCGAGTTCGCGGTCGTAGAGCGAGCCCTCCGTCATGACGCGGTCGACGCCAAGCGAAAGCTGCTCGGATATCTGAGCCAGCGACAGTTCGGGAACATCACGATCGCCGCGCCGCTCATGCGCCAGCAGGCGGTGGGCATTCTCGATGGCGCGTTCGCCTCCCTTGACGGCAACGTACATGGTCAGCCTCCCCTCACGAGCCGCGTCGTGCGCGGTATGGCGACGATGGAATCGTCATGAACCAGCACGACATCGATGCCGCGCGGAAACAGTGCGGCGTTTATGGCCAACCGCTCGAACAGATCACGCGGCTGGATTGAAGCGCGAAGCGCTGCCGAGCCGTCGATGCCGGGGCCCTGCAGCTCGACCACGGGGCCATCCGTCAGGCTCTCGACCTGCAGGATCAGCGTCGTCGAACGGTCCGGATATTCATTGCTGCCGAACGCGAAGCGATCGAGCGCCGGCAGGCTCTGCGGATCGCCTATCAATGCAAAACTGGCAATCGACGAATCCACAACGACCGGCGCGCTGGTGTGGAACTTGAGCCACTTGGCGACATCAGCTGCGGCCGACATCCGGCCGTCGAGCCAGACCGGCGTATCGTGGTCGAACAAGGTCAGCGCGATGGCGGCGGCGCCACGCATCATCGTATCAGGCCCGCCCGCTGCAGGCTGGACGCGCTGGACGCTGCCGGGACGCGCCATCGCATCCATCACGGAACGGAAGACCGATTGCGCCGACAACACCTTGTCGGCAAATCCTGCGGGCAGTTCGGCAACGCTCGTCATGTCAGCCCTCACCCCGCACCAGTGTGTAGAAATCGACCCGTGTTGCCGCGGCCTCTGCGACCTTGCGGTTTCGTTTTTCGATCATCGCCGCACGCAGCGGTGCAACGACCTGGGTTTCGATCGCGCCAGCAAGCTCAGCTGACTGCACCATGGCGTCGCAAAGCGCGATCAGCCGGGCCTTCTCCCGATCGCGGCCGAGCGCGTAGCCAAAACCGACCTCGCCGGTCGACAGCCGCACCGCGGCACGCGATACCGTCGCCTCGCCGAGATTGAACGGCGCGCCGTCGCCGCCGACGCGGCCGCGCACCATGACGAGCCCATTCTCGGGCGCGCGCAGGTCTTCGTGCGCGGGCAACGCGACCATTCCGAGACGCCCTTCTATGTCGGCCGTTGCAGAATGAGCCAGCACCGCCATCATGGCCCTGCGCCGCGCCTGCCCGCCACCCTTGTTTTCCATACTTTCGTCGCTCACCATCATATCGGCCTTGCCGGAATCAAGTTGTCTATGATACTAGACAACTTGATAGCGAAGCGCCATGACGATTTCGTGACAATGAGGTGATTTTTCCAGATGGCCCGCTTTACGCCATGAGCATCCAGGATACGCCCTCCGGCGTCGCGCTGTGGCGGCAGGTCGCCGACGGCATCGAACGCGGCATCGCCGACGGCCGCTTTGTTGCCGGCGAAAAGCTGCCGGGCGAGATGGAGATCGCCGAAACCTATCGGGTCAACCGCCACACCGTTCGCCGAGCGCTCGCCACGCTCGCCGAACGCGGCCTGGTGCGCGCCGAGCGCGGCAGCGGCACCTATGTCGAGACCCGGCGCCTCGCCTACCCGCTGCACTCGCGAACGCGGTTTTCCGAAATCGTCGGCGCCGGCGGCCGCGAGCCGCGCGGCCAATTCATCGACGCGACCGAGGAAGCCGCTACGCGCGAGCTGGCGCGGGAACTCGGACTGAAGACCGGGGCACCCTTGATCCGGATCGAATCGGTGCGGCTGGCCGACCGCGCACCGATCTGCGTCAGCACCACCTGGCTTTCGGCCGAACGCTTTCCCAACGCCGGGAAGGTGTTTGCCGATGTGCGTTCGATGACCAAGCTAGTGGCGCATTACGGTATCCGGGATTTTCGCCGTGCGTCGACCCGGATCACCGCCGGTATCGTCGACGCGACCGACGCCGCGCGGCTGGACCTGGCGCTCGGACGTCCCGTGCTCGTGGTCGACAGCACCGACGTCGATACCGGCGGCGAGCCGCTGACGACCAAGCGTTCGCGCTTTGCTGCGGAACGCGTCGAGTTTTTGGTGGAGAATAGTTGACAGCTCGTAGGGTGGGCAAAGCGAAGCGTGCCCACCCTTTATGCCAAAGATTCGGAAAGATGGTGGGCACGCTTCGCTTTGCCCACCCCACTGAGTTACGGATTCATCACGCGATTGCCCGCTGTCCGATGATGGCAAAGCGCAATTTGCCCGAGATCCAGTCGATCGCGGCGACCGCGACCAAAATCATCAGGATCAGGAACGAGACCTTCTGCCACTCCAGCACCCGGATCTGCTCGGCCAGCTGCAAGCCGATGCCACCCGCGCCGACGATACCGATGATGGTGGCCGAGCGGGTATTCGATTCAATGAAATAGAGCACCTGCCCCGCTATAACAGGCAGCACCTGCGGCATCAGGCCGAAGCGTATTTCATGCAGCGCGTTGCCGCCGGAAGCCCTGATGCCCTCGACCTGCTTCCTGTCGGCGGCCTCGATGGCTTCGGAAAACAATTTGCCGAACGCGCCGAAGTCGGACAGCGCGATCGCCAGCACACCGGCAAACGGGCCGAGGCCAACGACGTTGATCCACACCAGCGCCCAGATCAGCGTATCGACACCGCGGACGGAATCGAGGAACCGGCGCACCGGGAAGCGAAGCAGGTTCGACGGAATGATGTTCCGCGCCGCCAGCAGGCTGACCGGCAGCGCCGCAACGGCGGCCAAGGTCGTGCCGAGCAGCGCGATCGACAGCGTCTCACCGAGGGCTGCGAGATAGGCGGGCAGCGAGGAGCCGGGATCGGGTGGAATCATCATCACCGTGATCCAGCCGAGCTGGCTCAGGCCCGACACCAATTTGGCCGGCGAGAAGCCGAGATCGACCAACCCGAATACGAAGATCGCGAACACAGCCAAAATCATCGCCGGCATGGCGAGGCGCGCGGATGCGGGCCGGTCGAAGACGTCAGGATATTTGGTCCGGAGCGCATCTGTATCCGGTTTCGGCAACTGGCTCATGCACGCGCCTCCTTGCCGAACAGTTTTCCGCGCAGCCAGCCGGTCGTGATATCGATGACGAAGACGGTGACGATGATGGTGACGAGGATCGCGCTCACGTCGGAGTAATAGAACTTGCGGATCGCGACGACGAGCTCCTGCCCGATGCCGCCGGCGCCAACAAAACCCATCACCGAGGCCTCGCGGACATTGATCTCAAAGCGCAACAGCGCGTAGCTGGCATAGCCGGCCGTGACCTGCGGCAACACCGCAAAGCGCATGCAGGAGAGCCAGCTTGCGCCTGTCGAACGCACACCCTCGACCGGTTTCATGTCGGCGTTCTCGACGATCTCGGAGAACAACTTTCCGAGCGCACCGGCGGAATGCACGGCGATTGCAAGTACGCCCGCCATCGGCCCGAGGCCGAAGGCGATGACGAAAATGAGCGCGAATACGATGCCGGGGACGGTGCGCGCGAATTCGAGGAGACGTCGGACGACGAACCGCAGCCATGGCGCAGGCGACGTGTTTTGCGCGGCGAAGAAATTCAGCACAAAGGCAATGACCGCGCCGGTCAGGGTGCCGACATAGCTGATGAGAATGGTCTCGCCGAGCATCTTGAGCCACTTCTGCCAGCCCCAGAACCATTCACCGAAATTGGTCCATACCCGCGTGCCGTCTTCCAGGGTAAGAATGCGGTCGAAATAGCTGATGAAGTTGCCGAAATAGCTGAAGAGCGTGCGCAGATTCACTTCCGCGCCGATCGCTGCGATAATCAACGCGGCGAAGAATGCCACCGCCGCCAAAGTCACCTTCAAACGCTTGCGCGCGACCGCCTTGCGATAGGTATCGTTGAGCACCGCAAGTTGCTGGTCTGGAAGGATGGATATGGCATTCGCCATCGGGATCACTGTGCCCAGGAGTTAAGTAGAACGAGCGTTAAGTAGAACGAGTGTTAAACAGAACGAGTGTTAAACAGAACGAGTGTTAAACAGAACGGGTGTCAGACAGAAAAAGGCCGGGTCGCTTGGACCCGGCCAGGCTCGTCTAGGTCTATTGATTAGGACGCCTTCTTTTTACGCAACGCATCGACGAACTTGATCAATTCGATAGTGCCATCCCAATCCTTCGTGGTGGCCGGATTGAAACCTTTCTTCTGGCCGTCGGACAGGCGGTCGAACGCCGCCTTGTCCTTGGTCGGCGCTTCGGTGAACGCCTTGGCAATCGCGGCCTTCAGATCGGCGGGTAAATCCGAATTATAGGCATAGGGTCCGTTGATGATCGGAGCCGATTTGTGGATGATCCGGAAATCGTCCTTCTTCATCGGCGAGCCGTCGGCATTCTTCAGCATGCCCTTGTGCAGCATCTGGGAGAGCGTCGAATCCTCGTCGTTGGTCCACTGGTTGGCGGCGACCTCGACGGTGCCCTGCGACAGCGCCAGCATGGCGTTCTCGTGGCTGCCGGTGAACACGACCTTGCCGAAATAGCCATCGGCGTCGGAAATGCCGAGCTTGTCGAGCTCGAAGCGCGGCACGTTGTTGCCCGACGTCGAATTCGGATCGACCAGGCCGAGGTTCTTGCCCTTCAACTGATCGATATTCTTGTAAGAGCTCGACGCCTTGACGAAGAACACGGAATAATAGCCGGTCGAACCGTCGGCATTGATGTCGTTGGCGAAGGCATCGGTCTTGACGCCGGTCAGCCGGGCGCGGGCGAACGACGCCGAGCCGTAGCTTGCGATATGGATGTTGCCGGCGCGCTGGCCTTCGATCACGGCGGCGTAGTCATTGGCGATGCGCAGTGTGACCTTGATGCCGAGCTCCTTCGACAAATAGGCCACGAAAGGCGTCCAACGCTCGGTCACGCCCGAAGCGTTTTCGGCCGGCACCACCGCAAAAGTCAGTTCCGGATATTTGCTCTTCCAGTCCTGCGCCGAGGCGGAAGCGGTAAACGCCAGCGCGACCGCGCCTGCAAGAACGATACGACGAGTGATCATGGTGAGCCCTCTTGTTGTGGTTACGCCTCTTCGCCGGTTGCAGGTTTGCAACCGGCTACCCTGTACCGAAGTGAAACTCAGGCTGCGGCGGCCGTGCCCAGTTCAGGCATCGCCGCACCGTCGGGTGCCTGCGCGGGTGCGGCACCCATGACGTCATCGGCTTCGAGATCGTAGAGTTCACGCGCGATACGATCGGTCAGCGTCTCAGGCGCGCCGTCGAACACCACGCGCCCGGCCGACATGCCGATCAGGCGGTCGCAATAGCTTCGCGCCAGGTCGAGTGAATGCAGGTTGCAGATCACGGTGATGCCGAAATGCTTGTTGATGCGCAGCAGTGCGTCCATCACGATCCGCGTGTTGCGCGGGTCGAGCGAAGCAATCGGCTCGTCGGCAAGGATAATGTCGGGCTCCTGCACCAGCGCGCGTGCGATCGCGACGCGTTGCTGCTGGCCGCCGGAAAGCTGGTCGGCGCGCTGGGCGGCGATACCAGCCATATCGAACTGCTCCAGCGCCGACATCGCCAGCGCCCTGTCCTCTTGGGGCCAAAGCTGCGTCAGCGAGCGCCAGGACGGAATTTCGGCCAGCCTTCCCATCAACACGTTGGTCAGGACGTCGAGCCGACCGACCAGATTGAACTGTTGAAAGATCATCGCCGAGCGCGCACGCCACTGCCGCAGATCCTTGCCGCGTAGCGCGGTCACGTCGACACCTTCGAAGAGGATGCGCCCTTCGGAAGGTTCAGCGAGGCGGTTGATCATCCGGAGCAGCGTCGACTTGCCGGCGCCGGAGCGGCCGATCACACCGACGAAGCTGCCGGGCTGAATCGAAAATGACGCGTTGTCCACCGCGGCTTTGGTGCCGAACCGACACGTCAAACCTTCCACCACCAGCATGCACTGCTCCAGAGTTCCAGTCGTAGAGCATCGCTAACGACTCGATCTTACAGTTGTGTGACACGAGTGCTGCGGTGCGGCGCTCGTCCACAGTCCCGGCCAGCGTCACGTATCCGTCATGATCCCGTCATCAAGCGCATCGAAGACGGGCGGCGCCAATGATCCTTTCCTCGATTGCTGATGGACCCACACCGATGGCCGGCGCCCTGCCCGATTTCCGCGAGCTCGATGTCGAGGCCTTTCTCGACAAGTACGAATCGGCCGAAGCATCCGTCCGTCAGCAATTCAACCAGAGTGCCGCATCGTGACCGAACTGTTCATTGAAGGTGGCCGGGCGCTGCTCGGCCATGAGATATCAGAAACCACGTTGCGGATTGCCGGCCGCGAGATCGTCGCCGTGGGCACGGACAACAGCCACAGCTCGCCCGGCATCGATGCCGGCGGCTTGCTGGTGCTGCCGGGCATCGTCGATCTGCATGGCGATGCCTTCGAGCGGCAGATGATGCCGCGGCCAGGCGTCGATTTTCCGATCGACGTCGCACTGATCGACAGCGACCGGCAGGCGGTCGGCAACGGCATCACGACCGTCTATCACGCCACGACCTGGTCGTGGGAGCCTGGCCTGCGCAGCGCGGACAATGCCAGGTGCTTGCTGGAGGCGATCGAGCAGATGCGGCCGCAGCTCGCCGCCGACACCCGCTTCCATTTGCGTCACGAGACCTACAATATCGACGCCGAAAGCGAAATCATCGACTGGCTGTCGGAAGGCCGCGTCGACCTGTTCGCATTCAACGACCACATGGACTCGACCGTCGCGAGCCTCGCCAAGCCGCTGAAGCGCAGCCGGATGGTTGAGCGCACGGGGCTCACCAATGAGGCGTTCGACCGCCTGGTGCAAAGCGTGGTCACCCGCGGCCACGACGTGCCGGCTTCGATCGCCCGGCTGGCGCAGGCCGCCCGCGCGGCTGATGTCCGGATGCTCTCGCATGACGATGAAAGCCCGGCGATGCGGCAAGCCTATCGTGCGCAGGGCGTTGCCATCGCCGAATTTCCGGTCAACGAGGAAACCGCCCGCGACGCTGCCGCAGCCTCTGACTTCATCGTGTTCGGCGCGCCCAATGTCGTGCGCGGCGGCAGCCACACCGGCTGGACCAAGGCCTCCGACATGGTCGCCAAGGGTCTGTGTTCGGTGCTGGCGTCGGATTATTACTACCCGGCGCCGCTGCTGGCGGCATTCCGGCTTGCGGCCGACGGTGTGCTGCCGCTGGCCGCGGCATGGCAACTGATCTCGTCAGCACCGGCGCGCGCCGCCGGCCTCGCCGATCGCGGCATGCTCGCCGCGGGACTGCGCGCCGACATCGTTCTGGTCGACGACACGGCGCCGCGGCGGCCACGAATCGTCGCGGTCGTTGCCGCGGGGCGCCTGGTGCATCTGACGGAGGCAAACCGTCTCGTCCGCTCGTCCGTCGCTTCCCGCAAGGCAGTTGCAGCCGCGTAAGACGGCCTTATTCTGGCGCGATGGCAAATTATCCCCGTTACGCGATCTATTACACCTCAGCGCAAGGCAGCGTGCTCGACCGGTTCGGTGCCTCGCTGCTCGGTTACGACGCCCATGGCGGCGACGAACTGCCCTTTCCGGATGGGCTCCCATTGGACTGGCGAGACCTGACGCAGGATCCCCGCAAATACGGCTTTCACGCCACGCTGAAGGCGCCGATGGCGCTGGCCGACGGCAAGGCCGAGGCACGGCTTGCCGCGGCATGCGAATTATTCGCCGATCTGGCCCGGCCCGTACCGGTGATCCAACCGGTGGTCGATTCGATCAGCGGTTTCATCGCGGTGATTCCGGCCGAACCGTCGGCAGAGCTCGAACTGCTCGCCGCCGAAGCGACGAAGGCATTCGATCCGTTCCGGGCTCCCCTCAGCCCGGAAGACCGTGCGCGGCGAAAGCCCGACAAGCTGACGGCGCGACAGCGCGACTATCTCGACCGCTGGGGCTACCCTTACGTCTTCGAGGAATTTCGATTCCATATGACGCTGACGGGACGGCTTCCCGCAGAACGGCGCGAGCATGTTGTGGCAATGCTGCGCGAGAGGTTTGCGGCAACGGGCATCGGGCCGCTCGCGATCGACGCGATTGCCCTATGCCGTCAGGAAACTCCGAACTCGCGGTTTCGGGTCATTGGCCGCTGGCCATTGCAGGAATGACGGGCCAGCGTACCAGAATCAAAATATCGAAAACAACCCCATGCAGTCGCCCGTGAAGAATCCTGATCTCAGGTTTGATTGATCGACGGCTCCGGGAAGAGTGCCGTCAGGATTTGGCGCAACAAGAGTGTGAGCCAGCGGATCAGACGGCGGAAGTTGTAGCCGACGGCGGCGAGGACGGCGTTGGCAGCGTCGCCGCGGCGGAACCAGAGATAGTTGCGACCCATGCGGTGCTCGGCCTTGAGATGGCCGATGACGGGCTCGACGGCGGACCTGCGGCGCAATTCGCGCTTGATCTTGGGCGTCACCCCACGCTTCTGGCCAGAGATGAAGACCCTGAACCTGTAGTCGGGCGGCGCATTGTGGCCGCGGTATCCCTTGTCCGCGAGGATGCGCGCGATGGTGCTGCCGACGAGCGCCTCCATGTCCGGGATCACGCTTGCCAGGGTGTGACCGTCGTAAGGGTTGCCGGGCAGCGCTTTCACATGGGCGACGAACTGGCCGCCCTTGCAGTGCTTGAGGGTGGTGGCGACGCTCACCTTGACGCCGAACTCGTAAGGCCGATGCGCCTTGCCTTTGCCGATGCATTCGACTTCCGGCGCGTGCAGGGAATAGATCTTCGGCCCGCGCTGATGCTGTTTCTGCTCGCGCACCCGCCGAGCCAGCGCCAGCAGCTTTGTAAACGCCGCTTCGAGCCCGCCGTCGCCCTCGATCTTGCGGGCGATGTCACGGATGACGCGGCCGAGATAGGTGCGCAGTTTCTTGAGCATCCGGTTGGCGCGCTTGAACTGCTTGGCGTGGGCATAGCGCTGATGCTGGATCAGCGCGAGCTTGCCCACCCGCGCATAGGATTGGCGCAAATCCACCCCGCGCAGCTTCGCCAGCCGCACCAATTTCTCGCGCGCCCGGTTCAGAAGCTTCGCATCGGTGGGGAACGTCACGTTTTTGGGCTGAACCGTGGTATCGACGATCACCCGTGACAGTTCGGATGGCTTGATCGCCTTGGTCCTGGTGGCAACCGACAGGCTTTCCTGGATCAGCGCAGCCAGCCGCTCCTCGCCCATGCGGCTTCGCCAGCGCGTCAGCGACGAGCGGTCGAACACCAGCCGGTGCTGGAAGAATTCCTCGCCGCAGAAGTATTGGTAATAGGGGTTCTCGACCCAACGCTCGCACAGCACCTCATCGGAGAGGTCATAGCTGTGCTTGAGGATCGCCAGCCCCGCCATCAATCGCGTCGGCAGCGGCGGCTGGCCGGGGCCGTCCGTGTAGACCTCGCCGAGGCGCCCTTCCAGGAACCCCCAATCCACCGTGCGCCCCAGCGTCACCAGTGGATGCTTCATGTCGATGATCTGATCGAGCCGGGACCGGAACAGATCCTGCTCACCCGTTTCTCGCCGTTCCCGTGGCCGCATCGCGCCCCCGCCAAATCATTCCCAGGCGAGAGAATCACGAATCAAGTTTGCAAGGAATCCCCTTCCGCACGCCAGGTTTCCGGCAAATTCGACTGCCCAAATGTCGCGTTTTCAGATTCCATATCAGTCACTTGGGAATTCTTCACCGACGACCATGCAAAGTAGGATTGGAGCACCAAATGGCCCGTCTTCACGGCCCAACCTGAGCTCATCCTGCCCTATCGCCGCTGGTTGTAGACGTCGAGGCAGACGGCGCCGAGCAGCACCAGCCCCTTGATCACCTGCTGGTAGTCGATGCCGATGCCGAGGATGGACATGCCGTTGTTCATGACCCCCATGATCATGGCCCCGATCACCGCGCCGCCGACCCGGCCGACGCCGCCATAGGCGGACGCGCCGCCGATAAAGCAGGCCGCGATGACGTCGAGCTCGAAGCCGGCTCCCGCCTTCGGCGTCGCCGTATTGAGCCGCGCGGCGAACACCAGTCCGGCCAATGCGGCCAGCACGCCCATGTTGACGAAGGTCAGAAACGTCAGCCGCTCGGTCTTGATGCCGGACAGGCTCGCGGCCCTGGCGTTGCCGCCGATGGCATAGATATGACGGCCAATCACGGTGCGGGTGGTGACGAAAGCGTAGAGCCCGATCAGCGCCGTCATGATCACCAGCACGTTGGGCAGGCCGCGGTGCGAGGCGATGAGACCTGCAAAGAACACGATCACGGCGAACAGCACCGCGCTCTTGGCGACGAAGAACCCAAAGGGCTCGACCTCGATACCGTGCGAGGCCTGCCGCGCCCGGTTCTTCGCGCTGGTATAGACCAAAGCCACCGCCAATACGGCCCCGATCAACAGCGATGTCGGATAAAGCGTGCCGGCGCCGGGAAACAGTTCGGGGATGAAGCCTGAGGACAGCTTCTGGAAGGTCGGCGGAAACGGCCCGACCGACTGGCCCGCCAGGATCGCGAGCGCAAGGCCCTTGAACACCAGCATGCCGGCGAGCGTGACGATAAAGGACGGGATCTTGAAATAGGCAACCCAATAGCCCTGGGCGGCGCCGATCAGCGCGCCGACGAGCAGGCAGGCGACGAAGGCCAGCGGATAGGCAATGTGATAGCGCACCATCAGCACCGCGGCGACGGCACCGACGAAGCCCGCGACCGAGCCAACCGACAGGTCGATATGGCCGGTGACAATGATCAGCAGCATGCCGAGCGCCATGATCACGATGTAGCTGTTCTGCAGCACCAGATTGGTCAGGTTCAGCGGCTGCAGCAGCGTGCCGTCGGTCATGACCTGGAAGAACAGCATGATCGCAAACAGCGACAGCAGCATGCCGTAATTGCGCAGATTGTTCTTGATGAAGCCGGTGTGCCCGGGCAGCGCAACCGCCTTGTCGGTCATGGCCGCAAATCTCCCTGAAGTACCTTCTTGTCCATTTCCTTGTTGCGCATGATGGCCCGCATGATCCTTTCCTGGGTGGCCTCGGCGGCCGCGAATTCTCCGACAAAGGCGCCGTCATTCATCACGCTGATGCGGTCGCAAACCCCGAGCAGTTCCGGCATCTCCGACGAGATCATCACCACCCCCTTGCCGGCCTCGGCAAGCTCGTTGATGATACAATAGATTTCGTACTTTGCCCCGACATCGATGCCGCGCGTAGGCTCGTCGAGGATCAATACTTTCGGATCGGTCATCAGCCATTTCGACAGCACGACTTTCTGCTGGTTGCCACCGGAGAGCTGGCCGGTCTCCTGATAGACATCGGAACACCTGATCCGCATCCGGTTGCGGTAATCGCTCGCAACGCGCAATTCGGACATGTCATCGATCACGCCTTGGCGCGCCACGCGGCTGAGGCTTGCCAGCGTGATGTTCTTGCGGACGTCGCTGTCAAGGATCAGGCCGAGTTGCTTGCGGTCCTCGGTGACGTAAGCGAGGCCGGCATCGATCGCCGCCGCCACGCTCGACAGGTGGACCTCCCTTCCATCGAGCCAGACGCGGCCGCTGATGCGGTCTCCCCAGGCGCGGCCGAACAGGCTCATGGCGAATTCAGTGCGGCCGGCGCCCATCAACCCGGCAATCCCGACCACCTCGCCGCGCCGGACCTCGAAATCGACTTCCTTGATCACCCGGCGTTCGCGGTGTTGTGGGTGGTACACCGTCCAGTCCTGCACGGCGAAGACCGGCTCGCCGATCGCGGCCGTGCGTTGCGGAAAGCGATGGGCCAGGTCGCGATCGACCATGCTGCGGATGATACGGTCCTCTTCCACCGGCTCGGCCCGGCAATCGATGCTGTCGACGGTGCGGCCATCGCGCAGCACCGTGATCCGGTCGGCGACGCGGGCGACCTCCGACAATTTGTGCGAGATCAGGATCGAGGCGATCCCCTGCGCGCGGAACGCAAGCAGACGATCCAATAGCGCCGCGCTGTCGTTCTCATTCAGGCTGGCGGTCGGTTCGTCGAGGATCAATAGTCGCACCCGCTTGGACAAGGCCTTGGCGATTTCGACCAGTTGCTGCTTGCCGACGCCAAGGTCCGTCACCAGCGTATCGGGCATCTCGGTGAGGCCGACCTGGGCGAGCAGTTCCTGGGTCCGGCGATAGACCGTGTCGCGGTCGATCACGCCGAGACGGGACGGCGGATGCGACAGGAAGATGTTCTCCGCAATCGACATCAGCGGAATCAGCGCCAGCTCCTGGTGGATGATGATGATGCCGAGCGCTTCGGAATCATTGACGTCACGAAAGCGCCGCTCCTCGCCGTCGAAGATGATGCTGCCTTCATAATCGCCATGGGGGTAGACGCCGCTGAGAACCTTCATCAGGGTCGACTTGCCGGCGCCGTTCTCGCCGACCAGCGCATGGATCTGGCCCGCCTCAACCGTGAAGTTGACGTCGCGCAGGGCCTGAACGCCGGAAAAGCTCTTGCTCACGCCGCGCATTTCGAGAATTGCGGTCATCGCGCCATCACGTCCATTATCTGTTTATCTCGCTGCGGTCGCACACAGGCAGGTGGCGGCGCCGGTAATCGCCGGCGCCGCCGTCCCGCTCAGTCGAACTGCGCACGCTTGTAGTAGCCGCCGTCGATCAGCACCTTCTCCCAGTTGCTCTTGTCGACGACGACAGGCTTCAGGAGATAGGACGGTACCACCTTGACACCGTTGTTGTAGGTCTTGGTGTCGTTGACGGTCACTTCCTTGCCGCTGAGCGAGGCGTCCACCATGTCGGCGGTGACGCGGGCGAGATCGCGGGTGTCCTTGAAGATGGTCGAATACTGCTCGCCGCGCTGCATCGACTTGATCGACGGCACCTCGGCATCCTGGCCGCTGACGACAGGCATCGCCATGTTGCCGCTGCCATAGCCGACGCCCTTCAGCGAAGAGAGAATGCCGATGGACAGGCCATCATAGGGAGAGAGCACGGCATCGACCCGCTTGCGGCCGTAGAACGCGCTCAGGAGGTTGTCCATTCGCGCCTGAGCCGTGGCGCCATCCCAGCGCAAGGTCGAGACCTTGTCCATGCCCTTCTGGCCGCTGCCGATCACCAGCTTGCCGCTGTCGATATAGGGTTGCAGCACCGACATCGAGCCGTTGTAGAAGAAGTAGGCGTTGTTATCGTCCGGCGAGCCGCCGAACAATTCGATGTTGAAGGGCCCCTTGCCTTCCTTCAGCCCGAGCCCCTGCTCGATCGACTGCGCCTGCAGCACGCCGACCTGGAAATTGTCGAACGTGGCGTAGTAATCGACGTTGGGCGTGTCGCGGATCAACCGGTCATAGGCGATGACCGTGATCCCCTTGGCCTTGGCCTGCTTCAGCACGTCCGACAGCGTGGTGCCGTCGATCGCCGCGATCACCAGCACCTTGGCGCCCTTGGTCACCATGTTCTCGACCTGAGAGAGCTGGTTCGGAATGTCGTCCTCGGCGTATTGCAAATCGGTGCCGTAGCCGCGCTCCTTCAGGATTTTCACGATGTTGTTGCCATCGTCGATCCAGCGTGCCGAGGATTTTGTCGGCATGGCGATGCCGACCGTTCCCTTGCTCTGGGCGAAAGCGCCGGTCACCGCCGTTGCGGCCATGGTTGCTGCCAGCGCCAGGGCCGACAATGTGGTCTTCAGACTAGTCATGCTTCACTCCCTTGATATCAGAGGATCTATGGTTCCTGGATTGTCGGACCGCTGAATGCGGTTCTTGAAACTCAGTCGTTCTCGCGCATTTGTGTGCGCCTCGTGTTCCTCCATCAACCTGTTGCAAGTTTTACGTCCGGTTCAGGGCGGCCACGCGCTGCTACATCGAGCACGAAGGTGCGGCCATGATCGGGATCGGCGCGTTTCGCCTCCTCCGCCATCCCCTGCCAGGCCGAGGTAACGAGCAGGCGTGAGAAATCTGGCCCGACAAAGGCAGGACAACTCGACTGCCGTGCCGGAACGCGGAGCGTGCGCAGATGCTCGCCTTGCGGGCTGTAGACATCGATGCAGCCGCCGCCCCAGCGCGCATTCCAGATCAGCCCGTCGGCATCGACCACCGCACCGTCGATGCCGCCGCCACCTCGCCGGGTGACCAGCGCGACCGGCGCGCCGCGCGGCAGGCCGGTCGCCGCATCGAGGTCGACGCGGAACAGCATGTTCTTCCCGGTGTCGGCGAAATAGCCGATCGTCCCGTCCGGCGAGAAGCAGATCGCGTTCGGGATCGTGATGCTCTCATAGAGACACGACAGTTCGCCGCGATGCAGCGCATAGATGGCGCCCAGTTCCCGCTCGGCCTGGCGCCCCATGGTGCCGATCCAGAAAGTGCCGGACGGATGAACCCGCGCATCGTTCGAACGCGTCGCCGCATTGTCGGCTTCCAGCGGACAGTACAGCGTCATCCGACCATCGGCCGCATCGCGGACATAGAGGCCGTCATCGGCAACGAGGAGCTGGCGGTGCGCATCGATCCGCCCAAGCGCACTGCCCATCACGTCGAGCGAATGGATCGTGATCCGGCCGGTATCGAGCCGCGCCTTGAACAGCCGGCATTCGACGATGTCGAACCACCAGGCCGTATCGGTGGCGGCGTCGTAGGTCGGTCCCTCGCCAAGATGACACCGCTCGCTACAGAGAACGGTCGTCGGCACCTCTTCCATTGTGCGATCGCCGATCATTACCCGCCCCCTCCAGGCAACTCTACCTCGGATTGTGTCCCGATTGCGCCCCCGTTTGCATGCGTAAAGCGGTACAGCGTGGTGTGGCGATAGACCTCGCCCGGGGAAAGCCGTGCGGTCGGGAAGTCGGGCCGGTTCGGCGTATCGGGCCAGGCGTGCGGCTCAAGGCACATGGCGTCCGACTGCCGATAGAGGCGGCCGCCCTTTCCGGCGGTGGAGCCGTCGAGAAAGTTTCCGGAATAGACCTGCAGCCCGGGCTGGTTGGTGAACAGTTCGAGCACGCGGCCGGACGCGGGCTCCGCGAGCCGCGCAGCGAAGCGAGGCTCGCCGTTGGCCGGCGCGAGGCAGAAATTATGGTCATAGCCGCGGCCCACTCGCAGTTGCGGATGGTCGTTGCGGATCCGCGCGCCAACCTCGACGCCTGCCCGGAAGTCGAACGGCGTATCCGTTACCGCACTGGGCGGCTGCGGCAGCGGGATCGCGCCGGCATCAATGGCGAGGAAATGATCTGCCGCCACAGTGAGGCGATGATCGAGAATATTCCGGCCCGACCGCGCACCG
The DNA here is from genome assembly GCF_036924595.1 of Bradyrhizobium algeriense. Classification (NCBI taxonomy): domain Bacteria; kingdom Pseudomonadati; phylum Pseudomonadota; class Alphaproteobacteria; order Hyphomicrobiales; family Nitrobacteraceae; genus Bradyrhizobium; species Bradyrhizobium algeriense. The sequence goes on from NZ_JAZHRV010000001.1 coordinate 4,109,962, forward strand.
GCCAGATTGAAAAAGCTGTGATTGGTGAGATTGACCACGGTGGGGCGATCGGTCCGCGCCGTCATGTCGAGCATAAGTTCCATCGGCCCGGCAAGACGCCAGGTCACCTCCACTTCCAGCGCGCCGGGATATCCTTCCTCGCCATGAGCGCTGGTGTAGGCAAGCGTCACGGCCGGATGATCTCCATCTTCGATCGCGACGATCCGCCAGTTGCGGCTATCGAAGCCCTCCAGCCCGCCATGTAACGCATTGGCACCGTTATTTGCCGCGAGTTGCACCTTGGCGCCGTCGAGCCTGAAGCGCGCGCCGGCGATGCGATTGGCATAGCGTCCGACGGTTGCGCCGAAGAACTGCCGCCGGGCGAGATATCCCTCGAACGTGTCATGACCGAGCACGATGTCGTCGCGACGACCGGCAGTATCCGGCACCAGCAATGCCTGCAGCGATGCGCCATAGGTCATGATACGCGCTTCCAGTCCATCAGCCGCTTGCAGCGTAATGCGCTCGACTTCGGTCCCGTCGGGCAGCAGCCCGAAGGTGGAACGCGCGACGTGAGGATTGGAAGACACGTTCATGTCGCCTCCTCGAAGGGCTCGACCGTGCGGCGTCGCCCCAGCAGGAACGCGTCGGCAACGATCTGGAGCGGCGCGAGATCGACATCGGACTCGCCGGTGGCGGCGAGTTCGCGGAAGCGGCGGTAGAGCCCGACATATTCGGCTTCGGCGGCATCGACGAGTTGCTTGCCCCCTGCCCGCAACCTCGCCCCACCCATGGAAAGCGTGACCGGGCCGCCGTCGGTGTCGAGATCAATGTCCCAGCTCTGCGGGCCGGTCTGCAGGAAGTCGAACTCAGCTGTGATATTCAGTCCCTGCGCATCGCTGAGCGCGAGCGTGGCGGCGATCGGCGCGTCGCGATTGGCGGGGAATGCGAGATCGGCCGACGTCACGAACAAGGGCTGCGGCAGAATGCGCGTCAGGATCGAAAGCGCGTTGATGCCGGGGTCGAACACACCGAGCCCGCCCGGCTCAAAGATCCAGACCTGCCCCGGATGCCAGACCCGCACGTCTTCCTTCCAGGTAATTTTGACTGATGTGACCTTCCGGCCGGCCAGCAACTGCCGCGCCGGCTCGACCGCCGGCGCGAAGCGCGAGTGCCACGTGGCGAACAGCGTGCGTTGTGCTGCCCTTGCGGCGGTCACGAGCGGAGTGATTTCAGCGACTGTTGCCCCCGGCGGCTTTTCCAGCATCACATGCTTGCCGGCGGCAAGCGCCATCGCCGCCTGCGCGTGACGAACCTGCGGCGGGGTACACAGCGCCACCGCGTCGATCGGCGGACCGTCGCGCAACAATTCATCAAGCGTCGCCGCATGCGGTACGCCGGGAAGCGAGGCGTTGCGGCTGGCGACTGCAACGAGTTCCACGCCATCAGCCGCGGCAATCGCCGGCACGTGCTGGTCGCGTGCGATCTTGCCGAAGCCGACGATGGCGACGCGAAGCGGGTTCATGATTGCTCTCCGGACTCGACTGCCGCTGATGTCGCAGGTGCGGCTCCGGACGATGCCGGACCACCCTCATGCCGGCGCAATCCATTATGGATCACCTCGATCATAGCGGCGGTGGCTGCCTCGGCATCGCCGCTCTCGATCGCATCGACAATGCGCTGGTGCCACAACAGCACCGTCTCGCGGTCCTGCGTTTCGACCGGCGCGCTGAGCAGAAACGAGGCGCGCAACGCCGCCTCGATGACGTTGCCGATCGAGCGCATGAACAAATTGCCGGAGGCGTTGGCCACGGCCAGGTGCAGGGCAAGATCGCCGTCGGCAAAACCCACCGAGTCGGAAGCCTCGCGCCGCATCCGCGCCATGCTCCGGTGCAATTCGGCGATGTCGGCCTCCGAGCGGCGGCCAGCCGCGAGCGCGGCGGCGCGCGGCTCGACGGCGAGGCGAATCTCGGCGAGATCGTTGAGAAAGCGGCGGTCGATGCCAGCATCGAGATGCCAGGCCAGCACATCGGCGTCGAACATGTTCCAGGCGCCGCGCTCGCGCACCACGGTGCCGACCCGCGCCTTGGTGGTGAGCAGCCCCTTCGCAACCAGGGTTTTGACGCTCTCGCGCAACACCGGTCGCGATACGCCGAACATCGCCGTGAGTTCGACGTCACCCGGCAGGCGGCCTCCTTCGGCGTAACGGCCGGCGATGATGTCGACGCCGATGCTGCGGGCAACCTCGGCGTGGTTGGAATGCGCGCGCCGCGTCGGGATGACGACAAGCCGGGACGTCATGATTTGAGGACTCCTGCCTTACGAGGGCCGGCGCGGCGGGCGATGCCCAGCATGGCCTGCTGCAGGGCGATGAACGCGAAAAGAAGAACACCGGTCACGATCTTGGTCCACCAGCTCGACAAGGTTCCATCGAAATTGATGTAGGTCTGGATCAGGCCCTGGATCAGCACGCCGAGCAACGTGCCGACCACCGACCCCTGGCCGCCGGTCAGCAAGGTACCGCCGATCACCACAGCCGCGATGGAATCCAGTTCGACGCCGACGGCCGACAGGGAATAGCCCGCCGCGGTGTAGAAGGAGAACACAATGCCGGCGAGCCCGGCAAGGACGCTCGACAGCATATAGATGCGCACCGTCATGGACCCGACCGGTATGCCCATCAGGGCCGTGGTCGCGCGGCTGCCGCCGAGCGCATAGACGTTGGCCCCGAAGCGGGTGAAATGCAGCAGCACGGCGCCTGCCGCGACCACCGCCAGCATGATGAGGGCGATGGCCGTGAGCCGGCCGCCCCCGGGCAGCCGCAACGCAAAATCCGACACCGTCGAATAGAGCGGCGCTGATATCGGCGTCGATTCCGTCGACATCAGGAAGCTGGCGCCGCGGGCGAGGAACATGCCCGCCAGCGTGACGATGAACGGCGGCATGTCAAAGAAATGGATGACGGCGCCCATGGCCGCGCCAAACGCGGCGCACAACAAGAGGATCGCGGCGAAGGCTATCAGCGGCGGCACGCCGAGGCGCTCGATCGCCAGCGCGACGAACACGGTGGTGAAGCCGATCACCGACCCGACCGACAGGTCGATCCCGCCGGAAATGATCACGAAGGTCATGCCGGTGGCGACGATGCCGAGGAAGGCGTTGTCGGTCAGCAGATTGGCGGCCACGCGGGTGGACGCGAAATTGGGAAATTGCACCGTGCAGAGCGCAAATCCGACGACGAACACCATGGCCGTGATCGCGACCGGCGGCAGACCCCTCATTGGCGGGCCCTCCCCAGCACGGCCCCGGCATTGGCGAAGCGCGGCGACTGCAGCAGCAGGACGATCAGCACCACGGCCGCTTTCACCACGAGATTGAACTCCGGCGGATAGCCCGACAGCAGGATGCCGGTGTTCATGGCCTGAATGATCAGCGCGCCGACCATCGCCAGCACCAAACTGAAGCGCCCGCCGAACAGCGAGGTTCCGCCGATCACCACCGCAAGGATAGCGTCGAGTTCGAGCCAGAGCCCGGCATTGTTGGCGTCCGCGCCCATGATGTCGGCGGCGGCGATGACACCGGCGAGCGCCGCGCACAGGCCGCACCAGACATAGACCGCGAGGATCATGCCGCGCGTGCCGATCCCGGCCAGTTCGCTCGCCTTTGCATTGCCGCCGGTCGCCTCGATCAACAGGCCGAGCGCCGAGCCACGGACCACCGCGCCGGTGACGATCAGCATGCCGAGCACGACCACCACCGGCGCCGGAACGCCGAGCACGGCGCCGTTGCCGAGCCAGACCAGATCGGGCGCGGTGAAGGTGACGATGCGGCCCTCGGTAATGAGCTGCGCAACGCCCCGGCCGGCCACCATCAGGATCAAGGTGGCGACGATCGGCTGGATGCCGAGCACGGCAACGAGAAAGCCGTTCCACAGCCCGCACAGCAGCCCGGCGCCGAGGGCAGCGGCAAGCGCCAGCGGCAGGCCGTGGGCATCGGCAAGGCTCGCGGCAATGGCACCTGATATCGCCATCACCGCGCCCACCGATAGATCAATGCCCCGCGTCGCGATAACCAGCACCATGCCCAAAGCAAGCAGCGCGACCGGCGCGCCGCGGTTCAGGACGTCGATCAGGCTGCCGAACAGCCGGCCGTCCTGCATCCGCAGATCGAAGAATTGCGGTGAGACGGCGCGGTCGACCGCAAGGATCACCAGCAAGGCGATGATCTGGGCGAGGCCACGGCTTTGCAGCAGTCTTTGTAGAAGTCTTGGCATCATGGCTGCCCGGCTTCCGCACCGGCAGTGCCGGCGACAGCGATCGCTGCCAGAATATTGGAGACGTCGATGGCTTCCCCTTCCAGCTCATCGACATGGGCGCGGTCGCGCAGCACGATCACCCGGTCCGAATAGGTCACGATCTCATCGAGCTCGGACGAAATCACCAGCAGCGCCAGGCCGTCATCGCACAATTCGCGGATCAGGCGAATGATCTCCGCGTGGGCGCCGACATCGATGCCGCGGGTCGGCTCGTCGAGCACCAGAACGCGCGGCGCGGTGGCGAGCCAGCGGGCGAGCAGCACCTTCTGCTGGTTACCGCCGGACAACAATCCGATCGGCCGCTCCGGTTCCGGCGGGCGGATGTCGAGCAGCCTGATGAACCGCATCGCAATCTCGTCCTGCTCGGCGCGCGACAGCGGTTTTGCGAGACCGCGCTTGGCCTGCAGCGCCAGCACGATGTTTTCGCGCACGGTCAGGTCAGCAATGATGCCTTCGGTCTTGCGCTCTTCGGGGCAATAGCCGAAGCCATGGGCGACCGCGTCGCGCGGCGATTGCAGCCGGACCGGCTTGCCTTCGACGGTGGCGCTGCCGCTATCGGCCCGCTCGGCGCCGAACACCAGCCGCGCGGTTTCGGTGCGCCCCGATCCGAGCAGGCCGGCGAGGCCAACCACCTCGCCGCGGCGAAGCGCGAGATTGAACGGCGCGACATAGCCGGCCTTGCCATAACCCTCGAAGCGCGCGCAGACCTCCCCCATTTGCCGCGCCTGCGTCGCCGCGCGTTCACTGGTCGTCTCGGCGAGTTCGCGGCCGAGCATCATGCGGATCAATTCGATCCGCGGCAGTTCGGTAGTCGTCCGCTCACCGATCAGCCGGCCATTGCGCAGGACCGTGATGCGGTCGCAGATCTCATAGACCTGATCGAGAAAGTGCGTGACGAAGACGACCCCGATGCCGCGCCGCGCGAGCTTGCGCATGACCGCGAAGAGGATCTCGACCTCATGGCGATCGAGGCTCGCGGTCGGCTCGTCGAGGATCAGCACGCGCGCCGACTGGTCGACGGCGCGCGCGATGGCGGCGATATGCTGCACCGCGACCGAATAATTTCCGAGCGGCTCGGCGACATCGATATGCAGGTCGAACTCCGCAAGCAGTTCGGTGGCGCGGCGCCGCATCTCGCCCTCGCGCACCAGGCCGAACCGCGTCGGCTGCCTGCCGAGATAGAGGTTTTGCGCCACCGACAAGTTCAGCAGCAGATTGACCTCCTGGTAGACGGTCGCGATCCCCGCATCGACCGCTGCCTTGGCCGAGCGCGGCGCAACCTCCACTCCGCCGAGCCTGACGATGCCAGCATCGCGCGGGAACACGCCGGTCACGGCCTTGATCAAAGTGGACTTGCCCGCGCCGTTCTCGCCGAGCAGCGCGTGAATTTCGCCGGCCCGCAAGGTGAAATCCACCTCCTGCAGGGCGCGCAGCGTGCCAAAGCTTTTGCTTAAGGCCCGCACTTCCAGCAGGGCCGAGCCATGATCGGAACTTGCAGTCATGCCGGCATCACTCCCACCGACGCTCGCGTCAACGCGAACGCCCGGCATGTTCGCCTCATGCGGCGGATTCGTCGAGAAAGCTTTTGCCGCCGGGCCGGGGCTGGCTTGAGCCCGGCGGCGTAGCGCCGGCCGATCAGTAGCCGAGGCCCTTCTTGCTGTCATAGATCTTTTGCGGATCATCGGCAGCCGTGTAGAGCTTCGACTCCGTCTGGATCCACTTCGGCGGCACCGTTCCCTTTGCCTTGAAGGCCATGACGGCGTCCAGCGCCGGACCCGCCATGTTCGGCGTCAGCTCCACGGTGGCGTTGGCCTCGCCGGCCGCGATTGCCTTGAAGATATCAGGCACTGCATCGATCGACACCGTCAGGACGTCCTTGCCCGGCTTGAGGCCGGCCTCCTTCATCGCCTGGATCGCACCGACCATCATGTCGTCGTTGTGGGCATAGACGGCGCAAATCGTCTTGCCGCCGCCTTCGGCCTTGATGAAGCTTTCCATCACTTCCTTGCCCTTGGCGCGGGTGAAGTCGCCGGTCTGGCTGCGCACCACCTTGAGATTGGCGTTCTTGGCGACGACGCTGTCAAAGCCCTTCTTGCGGTTGGTGGCGACGCTCGCGCCGACCGTGCCCTGCAACTCGACGACGTTGCATGCCTTCCCGCCCACGGTCTTTGCCAGCCATTCGCCGGCGACGGCACCTTCGTGCACGCTGTCCGAGGTGACGGCGGTGAGATAAAGCTCCTTGCCCGACGGATCGATGTCGCGATCGAGCAGCACAACCGGAATCTTGGCTTCCTTGGCCTCCTTCAACACCGCGTCCCAACCGCTCGACACGACAGGCGCGAGGAAGATGGCGTCAACGCCCTGGGCGATGAAGGAACGGATCGCCTTGATCTGGTTTTCCTGCTTCTGCTGGGCGTCGGCGATCTTGAGCGTGACTTTGCGCTTGGTGGCCTCGGTTTTTGAGACAGAGGTTTCCGCCGCCCGCCAGCCGGATTCGGATCCGATCTGGGAAAAGCCGACGGTAAGCTCAGCGGCTGTTGCCGGAAGCGCGAGGGTAATGGCGACCAGCGCGGTGGCCGCAAGGAGGGCTTTGGAGGTCATGAGGCGCATTCTCCCAAATGTTGTTCAGGGTGCCTGCATGCCCGAATTCGGTATCACGGCACCGTTTAAGCTGTCCATTGACGGCAGCGCGGGCAATATTTCACGGAAGATCGGCCCTGACTAGTAATATTATTTGACTATTGAGTTCTCTAGACGCCTCACACCCGCGGTTTGACCTTGATTGCCTCGATCATGCCGCGCAGCTACGCGTTGCCTGATGCCGCCCGTGAACAAGGATTCGACATGCAGCCCGTCACCGCGAAACCGCTCTACATCCGCATGCACGCGGACGATAACGTCGCGATCGTCGCGAACCGCGGAGGCCTGCACCCGGGCGCAGAGTTCGCGTGCGGCTTGCGGCTGGTCGAGCAGATTCCGCAGGGCCACAAGGTTGCCCTCGCCGACATTGCAGAAGGCGACGCCATTCGCCGCTACGGCGAGGTCATCGGCCGTGCCGCAGCGCCGATCGCCCGCGGTAGCTGGGTCAAGGAATCGCTGGTGCAGATGCCCGACGCACCGTCGTTCGACAATCTGCCGCAGCCGAACGGCGGCGCGATCAAGCTGCCGCCGCTGGAAGGCTACACGTTCGAAGGCTATCGCAATGCCGACGGTTCGGTCGGCACCCGCAACATCCTCGCGATCTCGACCAGCGTGCAATGCGTCGCCGGCACGGTCGAGTTCGCGCTGGACCGGATTCGCAAGGAGCTGTTGCCGAAATATCCCAACGTCGACGACGTGGTGGCGGTCACGCATGCCTATGGCTGCGGAGTCGCGATCAACGCGCCGGGTGCCGCGGTCCCGATCCGCACGCTGCAGAACCTCGCCCGCAATCCCAATTTCGGCGGCGAGGTGATGATCGTTGGGCTGGGTTGCGAGAAGCTGCAGCCCGAGCTGTTGCTGCCTGAGGGCATGAGCGCCGACGACGAAATCATGCGCATGCAGGACGAAGGCCTCACCGGCTTCGGCGAAATCGTCGAGGACATCGTGCAGATGGCCGACGCGCGGCTGCAGATATTGAACCAGCGCCGCCGCGAAACCTGCCCGGCGTCGGCGCTGGTGGTCGGCATGCAATGCGGCGGCAGCGATGCGTTCTCGGGTGTGACCGCCAATCCGGCGCTGGGTTTTGCCGCGGATCTTCTGGTGCGCGCCGGCGCCACCGTGATGTTTTCCGAAGTCACCGAGGTGCGCGACGCCATCCATTTGCTGACGCCGCGCGCGGCGAACCAGGACGTTGCGGACGCGCTGGTGCGCGAGATGGCCTGGTACGACCGCTATCTCGCCGGCGGCGAAGCCGACCGCAGCGCCAACACCACGCCGGGCAACAAGAAGGGCGGCCTCTCCAACATCGTCGAGAAGGCGATGGGCTCTGTGATCAAATCCGGCACCAGCCCGATCGCGGGCGTGCTCGCGCCGGGTGAGCGGGTCAGCCAAAAAGGGCTGATTTTTGCGGCCACGCCAGCCAGTGATTTTGTCTGCGGTACGCTGCAACTGGCCTCGGGCATGACGCTGCATGTCTTCACCACCGGCCGCGGCACGCCCTACGGGCTTGCCGCCGTGCCGGTCATCAAGGTCTCGACGCGCAGTGAGTTGAAGCAACGCTGGCACGATTTGATCGACCTTGACGCCGGCAGTATCGCGACCGGTGACGCAACAATCGAGGATGTCGGCTGGGAACTCTTCCGTCTCATGCTTGACGTGGCAAGCGGCCGCGAGACCTGGGCCGAACACTGGAATCTCACCAACTCGCTTGCGCTGTTCAATCCGGGCCCGGTGACATAACGACGGCTCGGCGCCCCATCGTCGGAATGGGCTGCAAGCGCCACGGCCCAGCCGATACGTGGCTAGGCCGCGACCAACCTTTCGATCTGCGGGATCGGATGCGACGTCAATTCCTTTGGAATCTCGCCCACGATCTTGTCCGTCACCTCGGCACGAAATGCCTTGCGCAAATTGCCGAGAATCTTCGCCGGCGCGATGACGATGAGCTTGTCGAAACGATTGTCGTGGGCATGACGGTAGAGCGCTTCCGCGATCTCTCCGGCGAACCGCTCCTTTGCGATGTGGTGCCAGTCGACCTCCTCTACCGCGCTTCGCGCCGTACCGACGCTCGAAACGGAGCGCCCCGGACGATCGGTGCCCTGCTCGCGCGTTGCCGGATTATCCTGCTCCAGGATATGCTCGACTTCGAGCTTGACCTGCTGCGCGGTGCCTTTGTTGCGCAGAAAGAGCGCCTTCTGGCCGTCGCCGATCAGAACGAGTGCATTGTGGGAGATGACCGGGGTAGACTCATTTGTCATTACTTGATGCCTCCATGTGGGCCAACGCATGAGTAGCCGCGTGGTTGCCTCTGCGACGACGGCGCCCAGGTCACCGACCATGGTCGGCACCTCAACACCGCCTGCTCCCGCGCACACGAATGGAACTCCGGCCTCATTGCTTCCCCGCGACGGAACCAAAGCGGGTGCGATGCTTTGAGGGCCGAGGGCAGCATTCGAGCAAGGAGGAACTTATGAGGAAGATCGCAATCGGCCTGCTGGCCGGCGCGGGCGCGCTCCTGGCCGGCAGCGCAAATGCGTCTGACATCTACACCAGCAGCGAATATAGCAACTCCGACCTGATACAGCAGGTTCGTATGGTCTGTGACGATAACGGACGCTGCTATCGCACCCGCGGCAGCAGCCGCACGGTCGTCCGCGATTCATACGCTTATGCGCCGCGCGAGCGATATATCGAGCATCGACGCTACCGTGACTGGGATGATGGGCCGCGAGCCGGCGTCGGCATTCGCGCACCTGGCGTAAGCGTGGGCGTCGGCGTCGACAACGATCGCTGGTAGGCGGACGAAGAGAAACGGGTCGGTGAGAGACTTCAGCTCAGTCTGAAGTCTCTCCGCCCGCGTCGGAAATATTTCATTTTCCTTTCAGGAACGGCGGGCGGCGGCGCCTGTTAGCGGATGAAGCAACGGACAAAGCAAAAGGAGAGGCTCCTATGAAAGTTTCCGATGCGATGACACCTGAAGTACAGCTCTGCACTCCCGATGACACGTTAAAGGACGCCGCGCAGGCGATGGCGGCGCTCGGCGTCGGGTTGCTGCCGGTGACCGATAACGAGCGCCTGGTCGGCATGATCTCCGACCGCGATATCGCGATCCGCGGGATCGGCATGGGCCGAGGCCCGGAGGGACGGGTCGGCGACGTGATGACCGCCGACGTCAAATATTGCTACGAGGATCAGGACCTTGACGAGGTGAGCGCGAACATGGGCGACATCCAGGTCCGCCGCCTGCCAGTGCTCAATCGCAACAAGCGGCTCGTCGGCATCATTGCGCTGGGCGACATCGCGCTGGTCCAGAGCGGCAATGGCACGGGCGCGGCATTGAGTGAAATTTCACGGCCTGGCGGGCAGCATACACAAGTTTGATCTGTGCAATGCCCCTGTTGTGACATGAGCGAGCATGAAGCGCTTTGAGGGAAAGGTCGTCATCGTAACCGGGGCGGCCTCCGGCATTGGCGAAGCCACCGCGCGGCGCTTTTCGTCCGAAGGCGCATGCGTCGCGCTGGTGGATCGCAACGAAATGCCGCTGGCCGATGTCTCGAAAGATCTGCCGGCGCAGTTCACCCTGTCTCACCTCGCCGACGTCTCGGATAGCGAAGCCGTCGACGCCATGGTGACGACGGTGGTGAAGCGATTTGGGCGGCTGGACGTCCTGGTCAACAATGCCGGCGTCTATGAGGGCGGCGACTTGGCTGAAATCACCAACGAGCAGTGGCGCAAGGTGATGGCGACCGATCTTGACGGCGTCTTCTTCGGTTGCCGCGCGGCCCTCCCCCATCTTGAGAAGACGTCAGGCTCGATCGTCAATACGGCCTCGGTATCCGGAACCGGCGGCGACTGGGCGACCAGCCCCTACAACGCCGCCAAGGGCGCCGTCGTGAACCTGACGCGGTCGCTGGCGCTGGACCTCGGCAAGAAAGGCGTTCGGGTAAATTCCGTCTGTCCCAGCCTGACCCGGACCGGCCTGACGGCCGATATGATGCAGGACGAGGAACTGCTCGCGAAGTTCCGGGAGCGGATTCCGCTCGGGCGGGTTTGCGAGCCGCATGAAGTCGCCGCCGTCATTGCGTTTCTCGCCAGCGATGACGCAAGCTTCGTCACGGGGGCAAATGTAGCCGTGGACGGCGGCGTTTCTGCTTCCAACGGTCAGCCGCCGCTGGCGTAGCGACGCCTCCTACGCTTTTTTCACGAGGTCCCAGGAACATCGTTCAGCCGCTCGCCGTTCTAATGCTCATCATGCGGACAGGGGACGCCGACGGAGCGGTGAAGACCGATGTCACACAAACGCACGTTCCCTCGAAACCACAAAATCTTCCCGTCCCGAAATTCCGAGCGCTATCGATTTCGCGCGCTCGATGATTTCGGAGATGAACTGCTTGACGACTGGATGGTGGCCTATCCGGCCGTCGATCTGACCCGGTCGGACTGAGCCCTTCAGGATTTCTTCCTCGAACGCTTCTTGGGCACCTTGGCGCCCTTCTTTCGGGCTTCGGACAGGCCGATCGCGATCGCCTGCTTTCTGCTTTTTACCTTCTTGCCGGATCGGCCACTCTTCAGCGTGCCTGACTTGCGCTTCTTCATGGCGCGGCCGACCTTCTTCGCCGCACCCTTTGAATATCTGCGCTTCTTTGCTTTCTTCGCCATCTTACCGCTCCTCAGCGTTCAAGCGTTCGCGCCGGCACGGCGCCGCCAGCACTCCCGCGCGATTCGTGTCAGGCTCGCCGCCAAGGCCGCGCCTTCTAGTGCCTTCCGATCGTCTTCCCCGCCGCCAGATCCTGCGCCATCTCGAGATGGTGGCGCAGCGTCGGAAGCATTTTGTCCGCCCACTCCTTCAGTTTTGGATGGTCGCCGCCCTTGGCGTAACGCTCGAACAGCGATATTGCGTCCTTGTGATCGCTGATCTGATTGATGTTATAGCGGGAGCTGAAGTCGGCGCCCTTCAGCGACTTCAACTTGTCGATCTTGCTCTGGTGCGAGCTATCGAGCTCAGTCGGCAGCGCCATTTTCAACTCGCCGCCCGAAACCATGGACTTCAAATCGAAACTTCTTACAAGGGCAGCGGCCGGCTCAACGGCAAGAAGGCGGTCATCACAGGAGGGGATAGCGGTATCGGCCGCGCGGTCGCCATTGCGTTCGCTAGGGAGGGAGCCGACGTCCTGATCTCCTATCTCGAGGAGCACGACGACACGCGGGAGACCGAACGGCTGGTGACGGGAGCCTGCAGAAAGGTGGTTCTGGTTTCGGGCGACATCCAGCGCCCTGATCATTGCCGGGCCGTCATTGCCAAAGCCGTATCGGAGTTCGGCGGCATCGATATCCTCGTCAACAACGCGGCGCATCAAGCCAACTTCAAGTCGATCGATGACATCAGCGACGAGGAATGGGAACTGACTTTCAAGGTCAATATTCACGCGATGTTCTATCTCACCAAGGCCGCCGTAGCTCACATGAAGCCTGGAAGCTGCATCATAAATACCGCATCGATCAATTCGGATGCGCCCAATCCCATCCTGCGTATCCGGCGCGACAATCGCGGTTACCGGCGGAAAGCCGTTCCTGTAGCGGACAAAGGCCCGCCGAACACAGCACTGCCGGTGCTGGTTGGGGTTAGCCACGAGCCGCAGCCTGCATGCGACTGCTCAAATACTGAATGAGAACCACCGTCTTTGCGTCAACGATTTCACCGTTCGCGATCATCGCGGCAGCTTCCTCCAACGTGGTCTCGACCACGTCGATATCTTCCCCCTCCTCCTTCAGCCCGCCACCACCGGAAACCCTGTCGGCCGGCGAATAGGCGCACGTAAAGAAGGAAATCTTTTCCATGATGGCGGCGGGACTCACATAGAGCTCGAACAATCGCTGCACATTCGTGATGCGGTAACCAAGCTCCTCCTGCATCTCCTTCACAATGCGCTGCTCGGCTTCTTCGCCGTCGAGCTTGCCGGCGCACGCCTCCACGGTTCGCTCGATGCCATCCTGCAAAAATACCGGCAAGCGCAATTGCCTGGTGAGCAGCACGGTTCTGCGTTCGGAATCATAGGGAAGAACGACGGCCGAGTTGCCGTTGTCGTAAATCTCGCGCTTGCGACGTTGCTGCTCGCCGTCGCGCCTGTGCTGTTCGTAGCTTACGCTGACCAGCTTGCCCTTGTTGTGGGCAATGATCTCGACGTCGCATATGTGCACGGTCTCGCCACTCGTCTTCATGGACTTTAAACGTCGCTGGTCAGACTTTGGTCCTGTCATTTTGTTGCTCATGGCAAGGACCAGCGCCGCCATCCATAAACCGGAACGCGCCCTCCTCATCTGCGTTAGTTCGAACGACGGAGGTCACCATGGTCCTGAACGCGTATACCGATCCGATGACGGAAGAGCAGAGGAAGGCACTCAAGCGTCTCTGCGACCAGGCCGATATTCCCGACAAGTCCGGCGAATTGCTCACGCGTCCGGGCGCGCAGCATATGATCGAAGAACTTCGGTGGAAAGCCGCGGAGCAACACCAAGGCCTGACGCATCGAAGCTAGCTGGCCGGCACCTCACATCGAGACGGCACTGCCGCGTCGCCGCGCGTAACAGGCGAATGCCGTTGCTCTCGCAAGCAAACGGCATTCGCTAAGCGCTTAACGACCGCCCGGTTGCGGTCCAGCATTGTTGTTGGTACCGGGTCCGACATTACCCATGCTGGAAGGACTGCTACTGGACTTCATTTTGCCGGTAGCCGTCCCCGTCGTCGTTCCCTTTTTCATGTTCGTGTGCTTGGTCGTGCTCTTGGTCGCGCCTTGGCCTTGGCCGACCTTTTGATCGCTTGACGCACCGGGGGCCGGCTGAGCTTGTGCGAACACGCTCCCAGTCGACAGTAACAGAGCGCATGCGCAAGCCAGGATAGTTTTCTTCATAGGGGAACTCCTTTGATTGAAGCGATTCTTCAACCAGAGTTCACGCAAAGGGTTCCGACGCAAACAGCTGAACGGCCATCACGCCGAGGCGAGCACCGGGTGATGGGACTGCTGCCGCCTGAATTGCTGATAGGCCGAGATTGCCTTGTTGGCCAGCATCAACCGCCGCCGCTCGCCGCGGCGCACCATCAACTCTATCGTGTCGCTGAGGAAACGGCCGGCCACCATCGCATCGTCCAACTCCCCCGTACGCGCGAGATAGTCCCAGGCGATCTCAATCGAACTCTCTATCAGCAGCGGTAGCGGTTCCGTCATGTCTACGTCCAACCATTTTTTGGGAGAACGTCCGGCGGCAATCTCTGTTCCTGATTCGGCCTGTTGGCCGAAGGCACACCCCGTGGAAAACTTCACGGCCCTCCTGCAACGGCGCCTGCGATCACCATCGTCAGATCGTCCAAATCGATCTTGCCCTTGACGATGAGGTCTTCGGAGTCGTCGATACTAAGCGACTGCGGATCATTCGCCGCCTGCCTTTTCAGCTCTGCGACGATCGCCTCCTTCAGTTTCTCTTCAAGCATCCGCGATATCTCCATCCATCGCGCCGCGGCTAATGGGTGTTGGTCTCATGCCACTTTTCCAGATCGGGCTTTGACGGTCCCGGCCGTTGCTCCTTCTCCGGATTGCCTTTCCACGGCTTGTCGGTCTGCTTGTGCGATCCCCAGTCCGTCCGGTCACGCGGGTCATCGGTGGGCTTTTCCTTGCTCATGGGGCACCTCCAGAATTGGAAGCGATGAGCCCGCGATTTGGTTCCTGCCGAATCGACCCCTCGACTGGACCAGGCTGCCATCCAGGATTGGATATCCACTTAACTTTGGTTCCAACGTCCGGCACCGAACAGACGGCTGATGTTCCCGCTCCTAGTGTTTTCGAATGGACAAGAAGAAATCCGAGATTCGGTCCAAGCAGGATCTGCAAATCGAGGCGCTGGCGGCGCTGGAGCAAGCGCGGGCCATGCCTCACGGTCGTGCGCGAAGCGAAGCGCTGAAGCGCGCGGGTATTCTTCAGAACGCCGCTGACATGCAGGGATTGCTCTTCGCCAAACGTGGACGTCCACCGAAAACCTGATCCAATCCTTCGAACAGGATTGTTGCGGGCACAGCCGCGCGCGTAGCCGCACGCAAGCGCCCGCCGCCGGGTGAACCATCGGAACCGGGAAACGTGTTTCAACGTTGCTCTCCCCCGATAGCAAGGAGGCAACGATGGGATTGGCCGAATACATGATCGTTTCCAAGCCGGAAGGCTGGACGGTTCTCCACGACGGGACCGCGCCGCACAACTACGACACAAAGGAAGCGGCGTTCGAAGCGGCCGTCGCGGCTGCGTCGCTGGCGATCCGCCAGGGCCACGAGGTCCATGTCAGCGTTCCCGGTCGCGACGCCGGCAACAAGACCGCGCTTGGCGCCAAGGATTCCCAAAGCGTGCCGTGATACGCAATACGCGCGCCGCGGGGCTACAAACCTGCGTGCTGAAATCGGCTCGGCGCGATGCGCTCGCAGATTTCGTCGAACGCGGCTTGCATCGCCGTTGCGGTTTCAGGATTGCCTTTCAGGAATTCGGTTTCAGGGTTGAATTTGTTCTTGCACCCGATTCACGGAGCTACCGGGTGCACTAATCGTCGAACAGGGTATCGGATTTTCGGCGCCTCAGCCCTGGTTCTGTCTATACCGTTCACGAACGATTTCACCTCCGGCCCGCGTCGCAGCCCTGTTGCGATAATGATAGCTCAGGGTGCCATAGATGAGCGCGATAAGAAGTACCAGCGCTCCGAGGAAATACGCGGCTTCGAGTCCCATCGCATTCTCCCATACTCATCTAGTATACCTGACCACGCTTTCATTTCGTCGTGGCCATCCGCTTGCACAGTCGGCGATTGCCTCCACATCCGCAAATGGCTCAAGGATGCGGTAGCTATCTTCGTCTGGAATCAATCGGGCATGGCACCTGCGGTTCCACTCGATGCTTCAATTTAGCTGCTCTGCTGGCCGAACCGAGAGGGAACCCTGGTCGCCAACTCGCGTTTTTCGAGCGTGCCGATCAATGAACGTCGGAGAAAATTTTCATGGGCGATTTCAGGGACATTCAGCACGGCGTCAACGATCCCGTTGATGGCGTCGACGTGAAGCGAAGATTCAACGACAACCAGACGCCTCACGAACGCGCCCAGTCCGCGGCAGACGTCCGCTCCAGCGCCCTTCCCGCGTCGGACGAGGAGTTTCTGCCGGAAGCGCTGAGGCGCCGGCCGACAGGTCCGCTCAACCCACGGACTGGCCGCCATCCCACCCCGTAGGCAGAATCAATTTCACGCGCAATTCGCGCGGACAACGCAGACGTATCAAGTGGCGGCACGCAGTGAACGCGTAGAGATTCAATTCAACTTATAGTGGTGGCGCCGCCCCTCATGTGTTCGTGTGGAACCGGCTCACATTGCCAAAAACAAGATCGTGATAGGTGACGCAGGCCACATTCGCGCGTGGCCGTTGGCCGTAATGCGGATGGTGCAAGCCACACTGCATATCGAACCAACGGAGTTTTCCATGAAGCGTCTGTTGATTTCCGGATTCGTGGCAGTCGCCCTGCTCGCTGTCGCCACCACATTTCGTTCGCATTCAATCATTTCCGCCGAGCGCCCCACCGTGACCACAGGCGTGGCGTTGTCGAAGAAATCTCCGGCGGCCGCGGGCGTAACCAGACTTCCGATCGAGGACTTCGAAGATATGTCGCTGGTCTTTTCGGCTCCAGCGAAGCATTGACGAAGCCGGGATAGTCGCCGCCGAGGATCGGCCCTATCGCTTGGTAGCCCGCTCGAGAAATTGCACGAGCGCGGCGCGGTCCTGCTCCGAACCGATGCGCTGCTCCGGCATCTTGGTGCCGGGCGTGTAGGCCTGCGGCCCGATCTCGAACAGTTTGGAAACCGTCTCCGGTGTCCAGACGATATCGAGCCGCTTGAGCGCTTCGGAAAAATTGTAACCCTGCGCGGTGGCGATCCGGCGGCCGAAGATGCCGGCGAGCGTCGGTCCGGCGCGGTTGGCCTGCTCGGCGCCAAGCGTATGGCAGGCGACACAGGCACGAAAGATTTCCGCGCCGCGATCGCCGGCATAGGCGGCGAGCGGATCTCCCGCCGTCTCCAGCAGAATCGGATCGATCGGCTCACCCGTCGCCGCGTTCCAGCGCCGGATGATATTGTCCGCGCCGCCCGTGAGCAACGTGCGGCTGTCGGGCAGGAATGCCACTGACCAGACCGGCAGGCCCGGACCGACCAGGGTGCGCGCCAGCGTGCGCGTCTTGCGATCGATTACGCCCACCGATCCACCGATGCCCGCCGCGGCAACCAGCGCACCGTCAGGCGAAATCGCAATCGAAATCACCGGCCTTGGCCCTGCCGCAACCTCGCCGGCACGCGCGCCGCCGGCGGTCAGGAAGTAGACCTTGCCGTCCGCGCCGCCGACCGCAATTTCACCATCGGTGCCGGTGGCCACGGCGTTGAGCGGGGTCGGCATCGGAACGACGGTCGGCGTTTGCGCTCCCGACAGCGGCCAGATGCGAACGCTGAGGTCGTAGCTGACGCTGACCACGGCGCGGCCATCCGCCGTAAACGCCACGCCGTGGACGTTCTGCGTATGCTCATCAAGGATGCGCGGTGCGCCGCCTGCGAGCGGCCAGAGTCGCACCGTGTGGTCCCATGAGGCGGACGCGAGCGTAGCGCCATCGGGCGATGCCGCCAGCGCGACGATCGGCGCCGTGTGGCCTTCGAACACCGCGTCGGGCTCTGCCTTGCCAAGAGTCCAGATGGCTATGCGGCCATCGGCACCGGCGGTCGCGGCACGCCCCTCGCCGAGCAGCGCGATCGCGTTGACGGCGTCGGAATGGAAACGAAGCACCTGCTCGGCCGCATTGCGCGTCAGCGACCAGCGGATGGCCGTCGCATCGAAGCTGCCGGAGATCGCGACTTGCCCGTCGGCCGATATCGCCAGCGCCCGCACCGGCCCGCCATGCCCGCGCAGTTGCGCGAAAGCTGAGGTGGCTCCGATCGGCAGAGCGATCAACACGGCCAGGAGCGCCGATCTGCCTCTGTTGCGACGTGGAGTTTGTGCCAAGACCCTGCGTACCATTCCCGTCGGCCCTCAGCGCACGCCTGGCCTGTCGCGGTCGAGCCCCTTGGCCTGGAGGTCGTCGAGGTAGTCCTGAAAGCGCCGTTCGGCATTCACGCCGAGGTCGCGCAGGAACGCCCAGGAGTAGATACCGGTCGAGTGCATGTCGTCGAACCCGATTCTGATGGCATAATTGCCGACAGGATCGACGGAAAGAATGGTCACATTACGTTTGCCGCCGACCGTCTTGCGCTCGGCTTCGGAATGCCCCTGCACTTCGGCGGACGGGCTGGTTACCCGGAGCAACTCGGCGGGGAGATCGAAGGTACGGCCGTCGTCAAAAGCAACGCTCAACGTCCGGCGATCCTTCGGCAGGCGAATTTCGACCGGCCACGCCAGCGTGACGTCAGGCGCTCGCACCGCCGGCGTCAGCTCGAACCGACCAAATTGTGGCCGGGATCGCTGACCCTGGCGCCGCTCGTCGTAAAGGCGACGGAGCTTGGCTCCTGGATGGAGTTAAGGACCATCGCGACGCCGACGGCGGCAACCACAGCAAAAGCCACAGCCGCAATAAACACCTTCATGGCACTTCCTCACATTTGACTTGAGCCGGACTATTCGGCCGGCACTGCATGCGGCGTGCGGTCGGACGGCGCGCCAGCCTTTTTCTGTTCTTCCTCGACCCAGAGCGAGTGATGCTCCTTGGCCCAGTTGAGATCGACCTCGCCAGTCCCCATGGCGTCGAAAGCCCCCTCCATTCCGATGGAGCCGATATAGATATGCGCCAGCATGACAGCAATGAAGAGCATGGCGATCACGGCGTGGATCACGGTCCAGAACTGAAGCGCCGTCACAGTGGCCGCAAGGTAGGGGAATATCAGGAACCAGCCGGATACCGACATCAGCGCGCCGCCGATGATCACGATCCAGAAAATACCCTTCTGCCCGGCGTTAAAGCGCTTCGCCGGCGGATGCTTGCCGGCCGACAGGATGCCGCCACCCTGCTTGAACCATTCCAGATCGAGCTTGCCTGGAATGTTATCCTTGATCCAGATCAGGAACATGATGACGAGGCCGAGCATGAACGGGAACGCGAGATAGTTATGGGCGAATTTTGCGTAAGTCGACATGGTGGCGAAGACTTCGGGACCGAACAACGGCAGAATGAGCATGCGGCCGAAGCTGATGTTCAGGCCCGATAGCGCCAGCACAATGAAGCAGCTTGCCGTCAGCCAGTGGACGAAGCGCTCGAGGCCGGCGAAGCGCAGTATCTTCGTCCCGGAGAAACCATGCTCGACGCGGATTCGCCCGCGCACCATCAGGAAAATCGCCAGCAGGGCTACCATCCCGATGATGGCGACGCCGCCAATGATCGGCAACCTGCTGCGCTGGAAATCGCGCCAGTCGCGCCCGGCGGGCTGAATAAGGCTGGCAGCCCTCGCATCCGGAATGGTGATCCGGCCGGTGATCTTGTCGCCTCTCTGCAGCTCATTCAGGAGTTGGTCTTCCTGGACGGCTTCGGCCGTCGGCCTGAAGGAAAGCTGCGCGGCGGCGGGATAGGTCATGACGAACAGCAGCGCGAACGCGGCGAACAAAGGCCTGAAGCCGGCGAGTTTTAGAATTGAAAGTGAGCCTGGCATTTGCACAACGCCCTTTCGGTTATCGGAATTACGCTGATGCCGCCGCGCCGGAGCGCGACAGCCGTTCTATCAGCCGGTCGGTGAATCGCTGTAGGCGGTCTTCCAGCCCCACATGCCGGAACCGTAACCGCGCTTCATCACCCGCTCCTTGTAGATCTCGGCAATGATCGCGCCGTCGCCGGCGAGCAGCGACTTGGTCGAGCACATCTCGGCGCAGATCGGCAGCTTGCCTTCGGCCAGACGATTGGCGCCGTATTTGGCGTATTCGGCCGGCGTGGAGTCGGCTTCCGGCCCGCCCGCGCAATAGGTGCACTTGTCCATCTTGCCGCGCGATCCGAAGTTGCCGACCTTCGGATATTGCGGCGCGCCGAACGGACAGGCGTAGAAGCAGTAACCGCAGCCGATGCACAGGTCCTTGGAATGAAGCACCACGCCGTCGGCGGTGGTGTAGAAGCACGACACCGGGCAGACCGCGGCGCACGGCGCATCGGTGCAGTGCATGCAGGCCATCGAGACCGAGCGTTCGCCGGGCTTGCCGTCATTGATGGTGACGACGCGGCGGCGATTGATGCCCCACGGCACTTCATGTTCGTTCTTGCAGGCGGTCACGCAGGCGTTGCACTCAATGCAACGGTCAGCATCACAAAGAAATTTGACGCGAGCCATGTCTATTCTCCTCTCACGCCGATTGGATCTGGCACAGGGTCACCTTGCCCTCGTGCATGCCGGTGACCGGGTCGTAGCCGTAGGACGTGATCGTGTTGACGCTTTCGCCCAGCACGATCGGGTCTGATCCCTTCGGATACTTGCCGCGCTGGTCGACGCCCTGGAACCAGCCGGAGAAGTGGAACGGCATGAATGCCACTCCCTTGCCGACGCGGTCGGTGACGAGCGCCTTGACGCGGGCCTTCGAGCTGTTTTCCGGACCGAACACCCAGACCCAGCCGCCGTCCTTGATGCCGCGCTCGGCGGCATCCGATGTGTTGACCTCGACGAACATGTCCTGCTGCAATTCGGCAAGCCATTTGTTCGATCGGGTTTCCTCGCCGCCGCCTTCGTATTCCACGAGGCGTCCCGAGGTCAGGATGATCGGGAATTGCTTGGCCAGCCCCTTGTCCACCGCCGCCTTCTGAACGGAGAAGCCGAGATTGGGCATGCGGAACTGGCGCCCGTCCGGACGCGTCGGATACTTCGCGACGAGATCGGGCCGCGCCGTGTAGATCGGCTCGCGATGCACCGGCACCGGATCAGGTAGATTCCACGCGACCGCGCGGGCCTTGCCGTTGCCATACGCCATCACGCCACGCTCCAGCGTGACCCGGATGATGCCGCCGGACAGATCGACGGCCCAACCGACGCCGTCGGGATTGTTGCCGCCGATCTTGTTGATGGTGGCCAGTTCGTCCGCGGTGAGATCCTTGTCCCAACCGAGCTTCTTGAGCACGCCGTAGGTGAACTCGGGATAGCCGTCGGTCAGCTCCGAACCCTTGCTGTAGGAGCCTTCGGCCAAAAGATTGACGTTCTTCACCGAACCGTCCGGCTGCTTCTCTTCGTAGACCACGCCGAAGCGGGCGCGGAACGTGCCGCCGCCATCCTTCACATGAAGGTTGGTGTTGTAGAGCGTGTGCGTTCCCGGATGCTTGATCTGCGGCGTGCCCCAGCACGGCCACGGCAGGCCATAATAGTCGCCGCCGATCTCGGGCTCGTCCGCCTTGGCGCGCAAGGTCACCAGATCGAACTTGCCCTGGTTTTCCATGTGCGCCTTCAGCCGCTCCGGCGACTGGCCGGAATAGCCGGTCGAGAAGCCGCCGCGGTTGATTTCGCGCAAGAGGTCTTCAGGAGACGGACGGTTGTTCTCGACCTTGATGTTCTTGAACATCTTGTCGGCGAAGCCGAGCTTCGTCGACAGCCGGTAGATGATCTCATAGTCGTCCTTCGATTCGAAGATCGGCTTGACGATCTGCTCACCCCACTGCAGCGAGCGGTTGGAGGCCGTGCGCGAGCCGGAGGTTTCGAACTGGGTGCAGGCGGGCAACAGGTAGGTGCCGTTCTTGCGGTCCGAGATCGCGGCGAACGTGGTCGGATGCGGATCGGCAACCACGAGCAGCTCCAGCTTCTCCAGGCCCTTCACCATTTCCGTCATGCGCGGCACGGTATTGCCGCCGTGCCCCATGATGACCACGCCCTTCACGGTATCGCGTTGATCGACGTCGTCAGGATTGGCCAGCGTCGCATCGAACCAGCGGGTCCACGGGATGCCCGGCAGTTCCATGTTCTGCTTGCGGGTGCGCGCCGGACGGCCCGCCTTCGCCGGGACTTCGTCGAAGCGCGACTGCAGATAATCGTATTCGACTTCCCAGACGCGCGCCCAGTGCTTCCAGGCGCCTTCGACCAGGCCGTAATAGAGCGGCAGCGTCACGATATCGAGGCCGATATCGGTCGCGCCTTGCACGTTGCAATGGCCGCGGAAGATGTTGGCGCCATTGCCGAAGGAGCCAACGTTGCCCGTCGCCAGCAGTAAGTTGCAGTAGGCGCGGACGTTTGCGGTGCCGACAGTGTGCTGGGTGCCGCCCATGCACCAGACAAAGGCCGCTGGCTTCTGCTTGGCAAAAGTCTCGGCGACCTTCTTCAACTGCTCGCCGGGAATTCCGGTGACACGCTCGACCTCTTCGGGGGTCCATTTGGCGACTTCGGCGCGGATCTGGTCCATGCCGTAGACGCGTTGCTTAATGAATTCCTTGTCTTCCCAGCCATTGTTGAAGATGTGGTGCAGCATGCCCCAGATGACGGCGATATCGGTGCCGCCACGGAACCTCACATATTCGGTGGCATGCGCCGCGGTGCGGGTGAAGCGCGGGTCGAGCACGAACACGTTGGCACGATTGAGCTCCTTGCCGGAGAGGATGTGCTGCAGCGAAACCGGGTGCGCCTCGGCGGCGTTCGATCCCATGAAGACGATGGTCTTCGAGTTGCGCATGTCATTGTAGGAATTCGTCATCGCGCCGTAGCCCCAGGTATTGGCGACGCCGGCGACGGTGGTGGAATGGCAGATGCGGGCCTGGTGATCGATCGAGTTGGTGCCCCAGAACGCCGCGAACTTGCGGAACAGATAGCCGCCTTCATTGGAGAATTTCGCGGAGCCCAACAGATAGACCGAGTCGGCGCCGGACTTGGCGCGGATCTCAAGCATCTTGTCGCCGATCTCGTTGATCGCCTGATCCCACGAGACCTTCTGCCACTCGCCGTTGACCAGCTTCATCGGATATTTCAGCCGGCGGTCGCCATGGACGAGTTCACGCACCGCAGCGCCCTTGGCGCAATGCGAGCCGCGATTGATCGGGCTGTCCCAGGCCGGCTCCTGGCCGACCCAGACGCCGTTTTGCACTTCGGCAATCACGGTGCAGCCGACCGAACAATGCGTGCAGATATTCTTCCTGATTTCCGTCGGTGCGCCGACCTTCTCAGGCCCGGCCTGCGCCTTGCGCACCGAGCCGAGCGGCATCAGGCCGATCGCAGCACCTGCACCCGCCGCCAGACCGGACCGCCGCAGGAACGTACGGCGGTCGAGAACGCCTGACGCGAGGCCGGCGGCGATACCCTGCAAACGCGCCCTGCCCGCGGATCCGTCTTTTCGCTTCATCAACATGTGCGTGTTCCCATCAATAGCGGTTGACGCGATAGAAATTCTTGACGTGATCGGTTTCCTTGTAGCGCGCCTTGACGCGCTCGGCCTGCGACTCGTCCGCCACAGCCTCGCCGCCAGTCAACGGCACAACGGCTGCTGCTGCGACCGCCGAACCGCCCATCAGAAACAGGCTGCGCCGATCCACCCCGGTGGCCCGAGACTTGCCCTTGCTGTCAGATGGTTTGCTCATTGCGATCTCCCGTTTTCGCGTTGCCTATCGCCGTCACTCGGACAGCGTGAAGGCCTCCGATTCCAATTCCATGAAGACACGGCCGACGCGGCCGACGGCGCGGTAGAAGCGCGCCGATTGCGACGTTTCCAGATCGGCGAACATCCGCGCCGCCCACGACTTGAGATGCCGTTCGAAAAAGCGCGCCTGTTCGGCGAACTCAGCCTCGAAGTCGCCGCGTGCGAGGCCGGCCATGACTTCGAGCAAAATAGCGATGTGGTCTTCCGGCTCGCGCGAGGTGCCCGCGCGCTCGATCCCGAGCCCGCGCAGATCCTCGCGCACCCGCGCCAGTGGACGCTCGTGAAGAAAGCCGGTCAGATAGTAGGAGGCATAGGGAAGTAGTTCGCCGCGGCCAAGCCCGATGAAGAGATCGAAGAATTCCTTGCTGACGGCGCGGTCGTCTGTCGCGGCAGCAGCGGCAGCGAGTTCCACATGCGCCATGCCGAGTTCGGAACCGTCGCCCTTCAGCGTTGCAACGCGCTTGAGCGTCTCGGCATCGGGCGCCTTGCCGAGCAGCAGCGACAGCAGGCCGTATTCCGCGGCGCGCAGTTGATCGATCTCGTCGATTTCGGGCTTCGACGTCACCTGGTCCTCGGACTGTCCATAGAGATCGGGACGAAGAACGAATCGATTGACCTGCGTCAGCGCTTCGACGGCGAGAACCCGCTCAGCGGGGATGCGCGACCACGCCGAGACGGAGGGCTGCGCAATGCCTATCCCTCGCGCCAGCGATGCAACGCCACCCGCTGCCCTGATTGCTAGTTCCAGACCGGTGTCACGCATGGTGCTACCGATTTCTCCCCCGCCCATTCGCGCCCCACCCGTGTCCCTCGGGCGTACAAACTTAGAACTGGAATTATTCCAAGCTGGGAATCTGTATCATAGGCTTTGCCTATTTCCGCAAATACTTTTGTCTAAACAATCGGTTTCGCGGTGCCATGACGTCGCACGGGCTGCTGCGGTGCAGCAGGCTTTGCCAGTTGGAACCCGTCGGTCTGCGTGGGTTCCGCGGTACCGCCTTCGGCCTTTGAAACGGCTTCCGTTTCCGGCTCATCGGACCGTCCGAGGGGCTGCGCCGCAAGATCTTCCTGCGCTTTTGCCGACAGTTCGCGTTCGGGCGGCTCTACCGGCGAGCGTGCCGTCTCATCGCCGGAATTTACGTCAAAATTTATCGGTTCGGCAGCGGATTCGCCCATGATCTGCGACACCAGCCGCGCCACATCGACACCTGCGCCGAGTTCGCCGCCGCCGGGGACCCCGCCCGGGGTATTCCAGTCATAGGCGTATTCGAGTGCTGGATTGACGTAATTGCGAATCGCGGTATCCAGCGCCCAGGATTTTTGCAAAGCCGCATTCCGCAAATGTTCGGGAACGCCCTTGCGAAGAAATGCTGACATGTCGGTGCTAGCAGTCAGATCCTCGAGCTTTGGCAAGGTTGAGAGATCGAATTCCGGCGTGACGTCGTCGCCTTGCGGTGCGGGCGAGCCTGACGATTCGACGCTTTCGGCAGCCGGCGCGTCCGGCTGCGGCTCCGGCTGTTTTGCCTCCTGCTTGCGCTGCGACCATCGAGCCAGAAAGCCCTTGTCACGATCGGCTTCGTCCGGACCACTCATGTGCGTCCCGTTCCCTCATCCGGCCGGCCGCCCGGCACGCGCGGCCGATCGCCGCTCGCGCGATCCCGCTTGCGCTTGTGGAACACGCGCTCGACATGGAACCGATCGACAAAGGCGGCAATCCACGACGCGATCTCGGGCGGCATCGGCACGGTACCGATCACGTCGCAGCCGCTTTCGAACATCGCCTCCCCTTCGGTCGGGTCGGCCGTTATTTTGGTCAGCTCCAGCTCGGCGCCGCCGTCCTGACGGCGCAATGCCACCCAGATGCGCGGCGCGCCATCGGCAAGGTTATCGCGATAATTCGCCGTTTCCGCGCTGAACAAATCGATGCTCGCCGAGCCCGCGTAATAGGTCGTCGCATCGGCCTCGGTGGACAGCGCAGTCCACGGCGCCGTTGACGGCACCTCGTCCAAAATCATCGCCGGCGACCACAACTGGTCGATCCAAGGATTGTCGATCGAACGGCGTCGCACCACCACGCCGACCTCGCGGGATGCTTCAGTCATTGCCATTCCCGATCCTCTCTTCGGTGGATCATGTGACATTCGCGGCCGCCGCAAGCGGCAACCCCGCAACCAGATTTTGCGGCTTTAATCTCACCACCTTGTCCGCACCCATGGCGAGGATGAGATAGACCGGCTTGTCGCCAACGCGCTCATCCACCAGCCGCGCATCTTCGAAGCCCAGGCGCATCAGCGCCACGATGCGCTCGGCAACGCCGCCCTCCAGCCGCTCGCCGCGCCACAGCGCATTGCCGATCCGCGTCGCGTCGCTGTCGAGGCCGACGAACCAGCGCCAGTCGCGGTCCTCGATCGAGGGAACCGTTTCGACGCTGACGGTAATGCCGAGCAAGTGGCCGATCCATCGCTCGATGACCCGGCACAGCCCGGCGCGCGCCTTGGCATTGCCGCCGAGATTCATGGCCATCGCGTGCGCGTCCGATCGCGACCAGTAGGTCCAGGCGTTTTCGTCGTCCATCACGTCCATCTCGCCAAAGGACTTCGGCTGTTGCAGCATGGCCGTCAGCGGCGATGAATGCAGGTCGTGCTGGGCATGCTGCTCCGCCTCGATCACCTCCGCATCGGCCAGCAGCAGCGTGCCGTCGTGAACGGCGGCCAGCTGGCTGCGATAGAACAGCTCTGCCGCACGCAATACATAGGGGTCCTCGCAGCCTTCGAGTGCGTTGCGCAGGATCAGGTGGCACAGTTGCGACAGAAAGATCGGCGGCAGATCGCCGGCCCCTTTTCGGGCCAGCGCGACATAAACCGCCTCCAGCGACGGCGCCGCCATCAGCCGGTCGCGGAAATTCATCATGAAGGACCAGTTTTCGCGCGCGTCGGCATCGGCAAGCCGGGAGATGTCCGTGCCCGACACCGGGCGCAGCGGATCGGCCATCAGGCTCGCATGCAGATCGCGCTCGGCCTCGCAGGCATCCGCCGGCGGCATCAATTCGGGCCGCGCCAGATAGGCCATGATGAGTTCAGGCGTCGCGACCAGCCCGCCATGATCGGCGCGGCGCGTGAGGTGATGGCCCGAGGCGACCCAGAATTCTCTCATGTGCGATCCGTCGTCCTGGCGTCGGTCCTGATCAGCCCGAGAAGATCGACTTCTTCGGCAGGTTCGAGATCGCCTTCGACCTCATGAAAGGTAAAGGCGCTGGCATGCGCGTGCAACCGGTCGGCATCTGCGGCAACCGGGCGCGGCTTGAGGGTACGAAAGCGTTCGCGGATTTCGCCGTTTTCGACGCTGCGCTGCACGGCGAGCAGTGTCTGCGGCGGATGTTCGCACAGCGAGCCTGCGAACGCGATCTCCTCCTCGGCGGCAAGGCGCGCTGCCTCGGCGTCTGGCGCCCCGAATTTCTCCATCAACTGCCCTGCGAGCCGCTCGATCATCGCCTCCCGCTCCGCTTCGGTGGCTTCGGTGACGATGGCAAGCGTCGACCAACCGAGACTGTCGATCCCGAGAAACCCCGAACGCAGCGCCACGCGCTGCTTCTGGCCGAGCGTCGTCGGGTCCCGGTTCCAGAACACGAACGCGCCGGAAACCGCCCATTCGCCGGGTTCGGCTGCCCGCTCGAAGACGAACGTATCCGACGGGTCCAGCCTGATGGTTCGCGGAAATTTCAACATGTCCGCCTCATCCGAATTTCGGACCGCGCGCCTGCGGATCATACCAAGCCGCGCGTCCAAGCGCATCCTTAAGACTGCTCCGTTCCGGCGTTCCGCTACCGGCCGGCATGCTGACCAGAAGATCGCCGTTGACGTCGATGCCCCGGCGCTCGCCGGCCTTGCGCTTGGGAAGGCGTTCCAGATAGTCCCGCGCAATCGCCTCGAAGCCGCGCTCTTTCCAGCGGTCGAAGGCGGTCATGAGGTGACGGGTGAAGCTCTCGATGATCGCATCGGTATCGACCATCTCGAAACCTTCGCTCAGCAAGGACACGCCCGAGGCCGCCTGCACCTCCGGGACATGCGCCATGTCGGCCGCGCGCAGGATCACGCCGAAAACGAGCCATGCGGGTATGTCGTCTTCGGTGCATTCGGCCGGCCAGCCCAGCCTTGCGCCACCGAGCAATCCCGCGTCGAACCTGATGGCGTCAGGCCAGTCGAACGTAACCTCACGCTCCGGCGGACAATGGGCGGCAATCGCGTCCCCCAGCGCGTTCATGCCGGCAAAGAACGCCCGCCGCGCCGAGCGGAGCGGTTCGTCGGGTTCGAGCACCACCGCGAACTCGACCAGATCGTAGCGGCGCACCCATACCAGCGTTCCAGCCTCCGCCTCGGCCGCGATCTCGCGAGCATGGGCGAAGGCGTCGCCGAGCTCGCGCAACGCGACCAAAGTATAACCGGGTGGCAAATCGAGCGTCTGTTCCATATCTGTTGGACGAACGATCACGAGCGGCTAATCCCTAATTGCTCCACGAGCCGCGGGTGTATGCTATTACGCGCAGGTTGGCCACGCGAGCGGCCTTTGTATCTTGCAGATATCCGTCCGAGCGGTTACCGCAGAACCGTAGGATGAAGCAACAACCCGTTGATGCTCCGGGTTCAAGGTATTTCAAAATGAGTGCGGCGGCGTCTCGCCTCCTGATTTGCAGTTGCGAGAAGACCATGCCGCTCGATGCGGCAGCGATCGGTCGTGGCTGCACGGCCAAGGTCACGCAGGCTAACCAGCTCTGCGGCCTCGACCTCGATCGCTTCAAGGAAGCGCTCGCCGATGGCGCGCCGATCACGGTTGCCTGCACCCAGGAAGCACCGCTGTTTCGGGAAGTCGCGGAGAACTCGCCGCAGGCCGAGCTTACCTTCGTCAACATCCGCGAGACCGGCGGCTGGTCGAAGGATGCCGCGGCAGCCGGTCCGAAAGCAGCCGCACTGATTGCCGCTGCGGGCGAAGACATGCCGCCGATCTCGCTGGTGACGCTCGAGAGCAGCGGCGTTGCACTGATCTATGGCCGCGACGAGATTGCCATCGAGGCGGCGCAGCGTCTCGCCGACCGCTTGGACATCACCGTGCTTCTGACGAAGCCGGGCGATGTGCCGCCACGCCGCACGAACGAATTTCCCGTGCTCAAGGGCACGATCCGCAATGCAAGAGGACATCTCGGGCATTTCGAGCTTGCGATCGACGATTACGCGCTGCCCTCTCCCTCTTCGCGCGCAAAGCTCGTATTCGGGCCTTCGCGCAACGGCGCCACTTCCACCTGCGATCTCATCCTCGATCTTTCGGGCGGCCCACCGCTGTTTCCCGCGCATGAATTGCGGCCCGGCTATCTGCGCGCCGATCCGCGCGACAAAGCCGCCGTCGAGCGCGCGATCGCGGATGCCGGCGGCCTGGTCGGAACCTTCGACAAGCCGCGCTTTGTCAATTTCGAGCCGTCGCTGTGCGCGCATTCGCGCTCGTCCATCACGGGATGCACACGCTGTCTCGATCTGTGTCCGACCGGCGCGATCACGCCGAACGGGAACGCAGTCGCGATCGATGCCAATGTGTGCGCCGGCTGCGGCTCTTGCGCATCCGTATGCCCGACCGGCGCGGCCTCCTACGCGCTACCGAGCGCGGACGCCCTGATGCGCCGGCTGCGGACGCTGTTGCAGACTTACCGCAAGGCTGGCGGAAGCGACGCCGTGGTATTGTTCCACGACGGCGAGCACGGCGAGGACATCATCGATGCCCTGGCGCGGTTCGGCGAAGGCTTGCCGGCCAATGTACTGCCGCTGCGCGTCAACGAAGTAACGCAGCTCGGTCCGGAACTCCTCGCGTCCGTCTTTGCCTATGGCGGCAGCGGCGTCGCGCTGCTCACGCGTGCCAAGCCGCGCCACGACATCACGGCGCTCCGCCGCGCAGTCGAAACCTCGGATCGCGTCGTGAGCGCGCTAGGTTTCGGCACCGGCATCATTCAGGTCATCGAGACCGACGATCCGGACCAACTGCGCGCGATGCTGGATGCCGCCCCTCGCGGGGTCGCCACACAAAGGCCGGCCGGCTTCATGCCGCGGGGCGCGAAACGCGGCGTGCTCGAAACAACGTTTAGCGAGCTTCATCTTGCCGCGCCCACGCCGGTCGATGTCGTACCGCTGGCGCCGGGCGCGCCCTTCGGCACCGTGAAGCTGGATGTCGACGGCTGCACGCTGTGCCATGCCTGCGTCACCGCCTGCCCGACGGGCGCGCTATCCGATAACCCTGACCGCGCGATGCTGCGCTTCACCGAAAGCCTCTGCGTGCAATGCGGGCTCTGCGAATCCACCTGCCCCGAGAAGGTCATCAGCATTGAACCTCGCCTCGACTTCCAGGCCTGGAATGCGCCGCTGCGCGTGCTGAAGGAAGAAGAGCCGTTCAACTGCATCGCCTGCGGCAAACCGTTCGGGACCAAAAGCTCGATCGACCGGGTGCTTGCAAAACTCGGCGAAAAACACTGGATGTTCCAGGGCGCCAACGCCAAACGTCTCGACGTCATCAAGATGTGCGCGGACTGCCGCGTCGAAGCGGTAGTCAACGAGAGTTTCGATCCGCATGCGGCGCCGCAGCGCCCACCGGTCATGACGACGGAAGATTATTTGCGCGCGCGCGATGTGAAGAAGGACGATCCGCTTGGATCGTGAGCAACCAGTGTCCGCCACCCCTCCAGATCTCAAGGCGCGCGCGACCTCAAGGGCCGCCGGCATTCCCGGCGTCAAGCACGTCATCGCGGTCGCCTCCGGCAAGGGCGGTGTCGGCAAATCCACCACCTCCTGCAACCTGGCGCTCGGCTTCGCCACGCTGGGATTGAAGACCGGCATTCTCGACGCCGATATCTATGGTCCGTCGCAACAAAAACTGTTCGGACTGCGCGGCAAACCGCGGCAGCTTGGCCCGCGCATGCTGGAACCGATGGAGCGTTTTGGCGTCAAGGTGATGTCGATCGGCTTTCTGGTCGAGGAAGACAACGCCCTGATCTGGCGCGGACCGATGGTGATCTCGGCCATCACGCAAATGCTCCGCGAAGTCGCATGGGACGATCTCGATATTCTCGTGGTCGACCTGCCGCCCGGCACCGGCGACGCGCAGCTAACCATGGCGCAGCAGGCGCCGCTGGCCGGCGCGATCATCGTCTCGACGCCGCAGGACATCGCCCTGATCGACGCGCGGCGCGGCATCGCGATGTTTCAGAAGGTCAGCATTCCGATCCTGGGCCTGATCGAAAACATGTCGAGCTTCTGCTGCCCGACCTGCAACCACGTCACACCGATCTTCGGCCACGGCGGCGCGCGGACGGAAGCCGAAAGCCGCGGCATTCCCTATCTCGGCGAGATCCCGCTCGATATCCAGATCCGCCAGACCTCCGACGATGGCCGTCCGATCGTCGCCGTCGAGCCCGACGGCGTCCATGCGAAGCACTATATCGGCATGGCACGCGAGATCTGGACCACGATCGTCACCGGCGCGGCACACCGGCCGCCGCCGCGCATCGTCATCGAGTAGACGCCCGCGCGTTGATAACTCACGGGCTCATGAAGACCGGATTGACTCGCTCCGCTCCAACGACAAGACCAAGCGCCCGCAATTCGTCGCGGTGCATATCGATCACCAGGATCGACAGGATCAAGAAGAGAACAACTACAATGTAAACGAGAAGTGGCGAGGCCGATTTGTCGGTCGCATCGCGCTGCGCAGCCGTCCGCTCTCGGGAATAGCTCCAGAACGGAGCCAGCAGAGCCCGCAAAGCTGAGAGCATTCGGACCGTTCTTCGTTGCATCGCGCCCTGAGCCTAGATCGACCCTGGGCCAATGTCGAGAATTGTCGGCGTCGTCACCCGCGAATATGTCTGGCTCGACGACATGCCGCTCGCGCCGGCGGCCGATCTCGACACCGCCGCGCCGAACCTCTGGTACGTCCACGCCGATCATCTCGACCGCCCTAGCCTCTATCGGCGCTGTATGCGAAAATGCTTGGGGCCAAATGCCAATTACTAGCTGAATGTTTGATCGCGGAGTCTCAAAATGGATGCTGCAACCGCCCAAAAACTTATAGCGTTAGCGATTTCCATAGACAAAACGATTGGGGCTATATTGGATGAGGTCGAAAATATCAGCGACGATCAAGAACGGACGTGCTACAAGCGCGCAATCGAGGATATAATGGGCTATATTGCGCGGGACCTAATTTTTCCTATTGTTGATCAGCACCCACAGCTAGATCCTGATAAATCGCGCCTGCCCAGGTCAGCGTGAAGGAATCGGGCACCGGCGATCTGGTGCTGAGCATCACCGGCACCACCGACAAGATCACGCTGCGCAGCCAGTTGCTGTCGGCGGCCGGCGGTGTCGACCAGGTGGTGTTCGCCGACGGCACGGTGTGGACGCGCGCCTCACTGCTGGCGCTGGCGACCGCGCCGACCAACGGCAATGACACCTTCTAGGCGAATACATTGTCCAACAGTACATCGTGCCACACCTGCAAGCCGGCGTGGCACGAGCCGATGTGTACGCTAACGCGCCTCTTCGAAACCGCCGAGCGCAGCGGTGAGATTGGCGCCGAGGATATCGGACAGATAACCGCCCTCCTGAACGAAAACAGTCGGAAGGCCCAATCGGGCGATCGCGGCGCCGATGCGCCGGAAGCCGGCCGTCGTCACCGCAAGGCCGGCTAGCGGATCGTGCTCGGAGGCATCGAGACCGAGCGCCACCACGAGGGCGCCGGGTGCAAATGCGCGGATGGTTTTTTCCGCCTCGCCAATCGCCTTGATGTAGTCGTTGTCCCCGGTGCCCCTCGGCAGCGGAATGTTCAGATTGGCGCCGAGGCCGGGGCCGGCGCCGCGCTCATGCGCATATCCCCACACATAGGGATAGAAGAAGACGGGATCGGCATGGATCGAAACCGTGAGCACGTCGGGGCGTTCGTAGAAGATGCCTTGCGTGCCGTTGCCATGATGCACATCGACATCGAGAATCGCGACCCGTTCGTGCTTCAGTTTAAGTTGAGCCGCCGCGACTGCGCTGTTGTTAAGAAAGCAGAATCCGCCCGCGAGATCGCTGTAGGCATGATGACCGGGCGGCCGGCAGAGCGCGTAGGCCGCGCCTTCACCGTCCATCACGAGCTGGGCAGCCGTGGTGGCAACATCGGTCGCCGCACAGGCCGCAGCCCAGGTGCCGGGACCGATCGGGCACGCCGTGTCAGCCGCGTGCCAGCCAAGGCGGCCGACAATATGCGTCGGGTAAGTGGCGGCGTTGCGGACCGGATGCACATTGGCGATCATCTCAGGGCCTGAATCGCCAAGCGCGGTCCAGGCGGTCCACGCCTCCTCCAGGAAACGAAGATATTCAGGACTATGTACTCGCGCTCGAGGTCCCTGACCGAAAACAGTCGGCGCGATCAAATCGTGCTTGCCGGCTTTCAATCCCGCCAGCAAACGATCGGCGCGTTCCGGCTGCTCGGTGGTGCGCTGGACCACGCCGCGCACCAGGAAGAATTGCGGATCGTGGCTGCGATGCAGTTCGGTATAGACGGCCTTCACACGGTTACTCCGTTGGTTGGAATTAGAATCCCGCTCGGGGATGCAGCATTTCCGGCGGCCGGCGTAAGCTCCCGCACCAGTTTGCCGACCTCGCGCCAGGCGTGACCGATATGGTGATCGACATGCGCGGTGATGCGTTCGGGGTGCCCGGCTTCGATGGCCGCAAGCAGCGGCTCGTGCGTCCGCGCGATCTCGTGCGGATCGTCGTACAGGCGGCCGATCAGCCCGATCACCATGCGCAGCTCCGCCGCGAGATCATCGAACAGCCGCAGCAGGCGACTGTTGTCCGCGATTTCGAAGATCAGCCGATGAAAGCGATAATCCTCTTCCACCTGGCGTGCCGGATCGTCGAGATCGGCAGTGTTGTGCAGAATATCGAGTTGCCGCCGCAAGGCGTCGCGCGCGTCGTTCGTCAGATTCCGCGCCGCCAGCACGCCGGCGTGGCGCTCAATGCAAAGCCGAAGATCATAGATCTCGTCGATGTTTTTGATTTCGAGCTTGCGCACGAAAAAGCCGCGCCGCGGCTTCGCCACCAGCAGCCCCTGCTTCTCCAATAGCCGCGCCGCTTCGCGCACCGGCGCGCGGCTGATGCCCAATTCGCGGGCAATGCCCGCTTCCACCACTTTTGAACCGGGCGGCAGGCGGCCCTGAACGATCGCCTGGGTCAGGATACGAGCCACCTGGCCGACCAGATCGCTGTCCGCAACTGCCGCTAATCCAACAGGAAGAGACATAGGTCGCATTGGCTAAACCCGCGTCAGTCTGTGTATATTTTTTAATCGTCGATTGTCGACAGTTTAGTCTTGCCCTAATGTCATGCCCCACGCAAGCTGAAAACGTTGAACGTGGGCAGAAGGCAGAAATGACAAGTGCAGCGCAAAACACCGCAAAGGCATGGCCGGCGGCGGTGGAAGACCAGACCCTCCAAATCCGGATCGACCTCGCGGCGGCCTACCGGCTGATCCACCGGCTTGGTCTCGACGACAGCATCTACACCCACATCTCCGCCCGGCTTCCGGGCCGGCAAGACCGCTTCCTCATCAACCCCTACGGCCTGCGCTTCGAGGAAGTCACGGCGTCCAACCTGGTGACCGTCGACCTCGACGGCAACGTCATCGATGACCCCATGGGCCTCGGCATCAACCCGGCCGGCTTCACGATTCACAGCGCGATCCATGCCGCGCGGCATGACGCCATCTGCGTCCTGCACACGCACACAGTGGCCGGCATCGCCGTTGCCAGCCAGAAGCGGGGCCTGCTGCCGCTAAATCAATGGTCGCTGCAGTTTACCGACTGCCTCGCCTATCACGACTACGAAGGCATCGCGCTCGATCTCGATGAGCGTTCGCGCCTTGTCGCCGATCTCGGCGACAAGTTCGTGATGGTGTTGCGCAACCACGGCATGCTGACCTGCGGGCGCTCCGTCGCCGAGGCCTTCAAGCTGATGCACAATCTGGAACGCTCCTGCCGCGCCCAGCTCGCCGTGCAGTCGTCCGGCGCCGAGATCATCGAGCTATCGGCTGCAGTGGCCCGCAAGACGGCCGGCCAATACGCCAGCTTCTACGACGCGATCGAAACCAATGGCGTGCCCGACAGCGAATGGGCCGCCTTCAAGCGGATGCTTGAACGTACCGATCCGGATTTTGCGAACTGACAAACGCAACGCTCAACCCGGTAGCGCACCGGCCGGCCTTTTTTGAACGAGGTAAAGTAATGTCCAAACGAAAATTATTGATGAGCTTTGCCGCCCTTTGCATGCTGAGCACCGCAGCAGTGGCCGAGGGACCGAAGGCCGGCGGCGTTGTCAATGCCGTGATTCAACCGGAGCCGCCGAGCCTGATGGTGGGCCTGGTCCAGAACGGCCCGACGCAGATGGTGGCCGGCAACATCTATGAAGGCCTGCTGCGCTACAGTTCCAAACTGGATCCCCTGCCCGGCCTCGCCGAGAGCTGGACGGTCAGCGAGGACGGCAAGACCTACACGTTCAAACTCGTAAAGGGCGTGACCTGGCACGACGGCAAGCCGTTCACGGCAGCAGACGTCCTGTTCTCGATCGAATTCCTCAAGCAGACCCACGCGCGCGCCCGTGGCAATCTGGTGCAGCTCGACAAGGTCGAGGCATCAGATGAATCGACGGTCATCTTCACGCTGAAGCAGCCGTTCGGCCCCTTCATCGGAATCTTCGAGGTCGGCTCGCTGCCGATGATTCCCAAGCACATCTATGAAGGCACCGATTTCAAAACCAACCCGGCCAACAACACGCCTGTTGGTACCGGCCCCTTCATGTTCAAGGAATGGCAGAAGGGCTCGTTCATCCGCCTGGTCAAGAATCCAAACTACCACATCAAGGGCAAGCCCAATATCGACGAGATCTATTGGCACGTGATTCCCGACGCGGCCGCGCGTTCGGTGGCCTACGAAACCGGCAAGGTCGACGTGCTGCCCGGCGGCTCGGTGGAAAATTTCGACGTGCCGCGCCTGAGCAAGCTCAAGAACACCTGCGTCACCGGTGCGGGCTGGGAGTTCTTCAGTCCGCATTCCTGGCTCTGGCTCAACAACCGCTCAGGGCCGACCGCGAACAAGAAGTTCCGCCAGGCGCTGATGTTTGCAATCGATCGCAACATGGCCAAGGACGTGGTCTGGAACGGCCTCGGCAAGGTCGCGACCGGCCCGTCGGGCTCCGCGATCAAGTACTACACGAGCGCGGTGCCGAAATACGATTACGATCCGGCCAAGGCGAAGGCGCTGCTCAAGGAAGCCGGCTACACCGGCGAGAAGCTTCGCTTGCTGCCCTTGCCCTATGGCGAGACGTGGCAGCGCTGGGCCGAAATGGTTCGCCAGAACCTGCAGGACGTCGGGATCAACGTCGAGATGGTCGCGACCGACGTCCCCGGCTGGAATCAAAAAGTCAGCGAGTGGGACTACGACATCGCCTTTACCTATCTCTATCAGTACGGCGATCCCGCACTCGGCGTCGGTCGCAACTATATCTCCAGCCAGATCGCCAAGGGCTCGCCGTTCAACAATGCCGAAGGCTATTCGAATCCCGAGATCGACAAGCTGTTCGCCGATGGCGCGGTCGCCTTCCCCGATGCGGCGCGCGCGGAGATCTACGCCAAGGCCCAGAAGATCCTCGTCGAGGACGTGCCGGTGGCGTGGATGCTCGAGCTGCAATTCCCGACCATCACCCGCTGCAGCGTCAAGAACCTGATCACGACCGGCATCGGCGTGAACGACGGTTTCCGTGACGCATGGATCGAGAAGTAATCGCCGACCCGTCGGGCGTCAGGCCTCAGGTCTGACGTCCGGATACCGCGCCTCCAACGCAATCGACAGAACATGATTTCCTTCATCGCCCAGCGGATCGCGAAGGCCATCGTCGTCCTTCTTGCGCTCGTCGTTCTCAACTTCTTTCTGATCCGGATGGCGCCGGGCGACCCGGCGCTGGTGATGGCGGGCGAAGCCGGCGCGGGCGATCAGGTTTTCCTGGCGCAATTGCGCGAGAAGTTCGGTCTCGACCAGCCGCTGCCGGTGCAACTGTTTCTCTACGTCAAAGGCATTCTCAACCTCGATCTCGGATTCTCGTTTCGCCAGCAGATGCCGGTCGCAACCCTGATCCTGCAGCGGCTGCCGGCGACGCTGTTGCTGACGGGGACCGCGTTTGCGATTTCGTTGGCGTTCGGCATCCTGTTCGGCGCGCTGGCCGCGCGCTTTGCCGGCACCTGGGCCGACACCGCGATCACGGTGCTGGCGCTGGTCTTCTATGCCACGCCCCTGTTCTGGGTCGCGCTGATGGCGATCCTGCTGTTTTCGGTCACGATGGATTGGCTGCCGAGCTTCGGCTACGAGACGGTGGGCGCAAACTATACCGGGCTGGCGCATGTGCTCGACGTCGCCGCCCATCTGGTCCTGCCGGCGACGACCATCGGCCTGTTCTTCATGGCCACCTATGCCCGCATGACCCGCGCCTCGATGCTCGAGGTCAGCAGACTTGATTTCGTCAAGACCGCGCGCGCCAAGGGCTTGTCCGACTCTGTGATCCAGCGCCGCCACGTGCTGCGCAACGCCCTGTTGCCGGTGGTGACGCTCGCCGGACTGCAGGCCGGCACGCTGGTCGGCGGCGCTGTTCTGACCGAGACCGTGTTCGCATGGCCCGGCATCGGCCGCCTGATGTACGAGGCCCTGCTGCAGCGCGACTACAATTTGCTGCTCGGCGTCTTCGTCGTCTGCTCGGCGATGGTACTGGCCTTCAACCTGATCACGGACCTCGTCTACCGCTCCGTCGATCCCCGCATCGAGTTCGCCTCATGAGACAGGTCTGGCGAATGCTGTTGCGCAATCCCGGCGGCATGATCGGCGTCGCGATCCTGACGATTGCGATCGCGGTTGCGCTGTTTGGTCCGCTGCTGTTTCCGACCTCGCCCTGGCGCATGGTGCAGCGGCCGTTCCTGCCGCCGTTCACGATGGCCAACCTGCCGCTCGGCACCGATGCGCTCGGCCGCGACGTGATGGCGGGCATCATCTACGGCGCGCGGGTTTCTCTGCTGGTCGGCCTGATCTCGACGCTGGCCTCGCTGGCGGTCGGCATCCCGCTCGGCGCGGCGGCCGGATATTTCGGCGGCAAGATTGACGATGCGCTGATGCGGTTCACTGAATTCTTCCAGACCGTCCCGAGTTTTGCGCTGGCGATCGTGCTCGTCGCGATCATGCAACCCTCCATCGGTTCGATCGTGGCCGCCATTGCGATCGTGAGCTGGCCACCGGTGGCACGGCTGGTGCGCGGCGAAGTGCTGTCGCTGCGCACGCGCGAATATGTCCAGGCGGCCGTCGTGACCGGCCAGACCAACTGGTGGATCATCTGGCGCGAGATCCTGCCCAATGCGCTGTCGCCGGTCATCGTGCTGGCCTCGCTGATGGTCGCGACCGCGATCCTGCTGGAATCCTCGCTCTCCTTCCTGGGCCTCGGCGATCCCAACCTGATGTCGTGGGGCTACATGGTCGGCGCGGGCCGCACCGTCATCCGCCAGGCCTGGTGGATCACGGTATTCCCCGGCATCGCCATCCTTGTTTCGGTGCTGGCGCTGAACCTGATCGGTGAAGGCCTCAACGACGCGCTCAACCCCCGCCTCGCCAAGGGGGGACGTTGAACATGACCGTCGTCATCAGGAACCTGAAGCTGGCCTTGCCGCCCGGCGGCGACCGCGCGCATGCGGTGGACGATGTTTCGTTCGATCTCGCCGCCGGCAAGATCCTCTGCGTGGTCGGCGAATCCGGCTCCGGCAAGTCGATGTGCGCCCACGCGCTGATGGGCCTGCTGCCTGATACGGTGAAGTCGGAGTCCGGCGAGATTCTCTTCGACGGGAAGAACCTGCTGACGCTCAGCCCGACGGAATGGTTCGCGCTGCGCGGCCGTCGCATCGCCATGGTTTTCCAGGAGCCGATGACGGCGCTCAATCCGCTGATGCGGATCGGCGACCAGATCGCCGAAATGTTCGAGGCGCATGATCTTTTGACGCCGAAGGAGCGTCGTCAAAAGGCCCTCGCCTTGATCGGCGAAGTCGGCCTGCCCGACCCCGAGCGGATCGTTCGCGCCTACCCCCATCAATTATCCGGCGGCCAGCGCCAGCGCGCCATGATCGCCATGGCGCTGGCGCTCGAACCCGCCGTGCTGGTGGCCGACGAACCGACTACCGCACTCGATGTCACGACCCAGGCGCAGATCCTCAAGCTGATCCGCGACCTGCAGCGCCGCCGCAACATGGCCGTCATGTTCATCACCCATGATTTCGGCGTCGTCGCCGAGATTGCCGATCGCGTGGTCGTGCTTCAGCACGGCAAGGTGGTCGAACAGGGCACCGCCGACGACGTGCTGTTGCGCGCCCAGCATCCCTATACCCGCGCCTTGCTTGCCGCCGTTCCCACCCTGCAGCCACCGCCGCGGACTTCCCTGCTCGACCGCAGCAAGGCGGTGGAAGTGATCGGCCTCGGCAAGACCTACATCAGCGGGGGCGGATGGTTTCGCGCCGAACGGCGCGTGCAGGCGGCCAAGGAAGTCAGCTTCGACATCTTTCGCGGCGAGACGCTCGGCCTGGTCGGCGAATCCGGTTCGGGGAAATCGTCTGTCGCACGCCTCGTCATGCGGCTGATCGAGCCAGACGCCGGCACCGTCCGCATCGGCGACGTCGATCTCACCCGGATCAGGGGAAAGGCGCTGCGCGAACAGCGCCGCCGCATTCAGATGGTGTTCCAGGACCCGTTCGCCTCGCTCAATCCGCGCCGGAAGGTCGGTAACATCATCACGGATGGCCCGATTGCGCATGGCGTCGATCCGGCGGCGGCGCGAAAGCGCGCCGGCGAGCTGCTTAGCCTCGTCGGCCTCAATGCCGGCGCGATGGAACGCTTTCCGCATGAATTCTCCGGCGGACAGCGGCAGCGCATCGGGATAGCCCGCGCGCTGGCGCTCGACCCGGAAATCCTGGTCGCCGACGAAGCGGTCTCCGCGCTCGACGTGTCGGTGCAGGCACAGGTGCTGGATCTCCTGGAGGATCTAAAGGCCCGGCTCGGCCTGTCGATGCTGTTCATCACCCACGATTTGCGCGTGGCCGCGCAGATTTGCGACCGCATCGCCGTGATGCAGCACGGCGCGATCGTTGAACTCAAATCCGCGTCGCTACTGTTCGCCGCTCCCGAGCACGCCTACACGCGCGAATTGCTCTCGGCGGTGCCTGGTCAGACGTCATCGTCCAAGGCGGCATAACGGGACCACGAACGATGCGCTGTGTCCTGGTTAGCAAAAGCCTCGATCTTCGCGGCTATCTCGGCCCGCAATTCATGCGCGCCGCCGACCGTATCGAAATCATCAGCCATCCGCACGAGGGGCCGGCAATGGACGTCCGGCTGGCGGTGGCCTGGCATCCGCCGGATGACGCATTTGAGCGCTATCCCAATCTGCAGGCGGTCTGCTCGATCGGCGCCGGTGTCGACAACATTTTGGCGTGCCCCAGCCTGCGCCCCGATGTCGACGTGATCCGTGTCGTCGACCCCGCGCAGGCGCAGATGATGTCGGGCTTCGTTGCCTGGCACGTCATCGGGCATCAGCGGCGCTTTGCGACCTATCAGGCGCAGCAGCGCGAGGAACGCTGGCAGCGTCTCGCCCTGCGTCGGGCGCAGGATGTGCCGGTCGGGATTCTCGGCTTTGGCGAGATTGGCCGCAAGGTCGCCGCCGATCTGGCGCTGCTTCATTTCCCGGTGATGGCGTGGAGCCGGACCGCAAAGCCGACACCGCAAGGCATCACCGGCTTCGACGGCGCCGCAGGTCTCGATGCCATGCTCGGCCAGACCGAGGTTCTCGTGAACCTGCTGCCGCTGACGCCGGAGACAAAGGGTATTCTCAATCAAAGGACATTTGCCCGAATGTATCGCGGCGGCTACCTGATCCAGGTCGGCCGCGGCGAGCATCTGGTCGAAGCGGATCTGCTCGCTGCCCTGGAGGACGGCCAGCTTGCCGGCGCCGCGCTCGATGTGTTCTCGACCGAACCATTGCCGCCGCGGCATCCGTTCTGGCGACACCCCAACATCGTCGTCACGCCGCATGATGCCTGCGAAGTCAGCATGGAAGCGATCGGGGCGACGTTTCGCGCCACCGCAGAAGCGATACGCGCCGGCCGGCGACCACCGCACTCCATCGACCGCGAACGCGGCTACTGAGCGACAGCCATGGACATTCTCGTACCGGACCCGTCGCCTGCGACTGTTGCCGCTCACCCGATCGATACCCTCCGCGCCGCATCCGCCATCCCGGAAGCGCTGGCCCAAAGGCTGGCGGCCGAGCACTACGGCCTGATCGCCGCCGTGCACCGGCTCGACAGTGAGCGCGACCAGAACTTTCGGCTGCGCTCGCTGAGCGGCCGCGAGTATGTCCTGAAGATTGCGAACCCTGCGGAAGACCGCGCGGTGACCAACCTGCAGACGGAGGCGCTGCTCCACCTCGCTGCCGCCGACCCCGGCCTGCCGATCCCGCGCATCTTTCCGGCGCGGAACGGCATGACGGAGCTTGATGTTGCCTTCGACGACGGCTCGAGCCGGGTCGTGCGCCTGTTGTCGTATCTGGCGGGAACCCCGATGCATGCGGCCGCGGGGTCGACGGTGCTGCGGCGCGATCTCGGTCGCTGCGCCGCAAGGCTCGCACGGGGTCTTTCCGATTTCAGCCACAGCGCCGCCAATCACAAACTGCTCTGGGACCTTCAGCATGCCGCCGAACTCCGGCCGCTGATCGACGCCGTCCCTGGCGAGCGGCGCAGCCTGGTCGAGGACGTTCTCGGCGGCTTCGAGACCTGCGCGCTGCCGATGCTTCCGCAATTGCCGAACCAGCCCGTCCATAACGACCTCAACCCGCACAACGTCGTCGTCGACCCCGAAACCCATGCCGTCGTTGCCGGGATCATCGATTTCGGCGACCTCACCTGCACGGCGCGGGTCAACGACCTTGCGATCACGGCGGCATATCAGGTTGCCGATGACGACGATCCCCTTGCACCGGCTTGCGAGATGATCGCGGCCTACCATGCCATGCTGCCGCTCGAACCGGCCGAATTCAGCGTGCTGTTCGACCTGATCGCCACGCGCATGACCATGACGATCGTGATCAGCAGTTGGCGAGCCGCCCGTTATCCTGCTAACCGGAACTACATTCTGCGCAACAATGCCGCGGCCTGGGCGCGGCTGCGGCGCATGGCGACACTGTCGCGAGACCAGGCCACACTTCAAATCCAACGCGCATGCCATGTGGGGTAGAGAGATGTCCGCCGCCGATGAGGCCGTTTCGGCACAAGACCTGATCGCGCGGCGAAACCGGCTGCTGGGCCCGGCGTATCGCCTGTTCTACGAGCAGCCGGTGCAGTTCGTCCGCGGCGAAGGCGTATGGCTCCATGACGCTGCCGGACATCGTTATCTGGACGCCTACAACAACGTTGCATCCGTCGGGCACTGTCACCCGCATGTCGTGCAGGCGATCGCACGGCAGGCCGCTCTGCTCAACACCCATACGCGCTACCTGCATGAGACCGTGCTCGACTTCGCGGAAAAACTGCTCGCCACGTTTCCGGCCGAGATCGGTCACGTGATGTTCACCTGCACCGGCAGCGAGGCCAACGACCTCGCTTTGCGGGTGGCGCGAACCTGCACCGGCCGCACCGGCTTCATCGTCACCGCAAACGCCTATCACGGCGTCACCAGCGCGCTGGCTGAGCTGTCTCCCTCGCTCGGACTTCCGCTTCCGGAAGGAAGCCACGTGCGCCTCGTGCCGGCGCCCTCCTCGGCCGCCGATGCCGGTGATGTCTTTGCGCATCACGTTCGAGCCGCATTGGACGACATGAAGAAGAGCGGCATCCGTCCGGCCGCGCTTCTGGTCGATACCATTTTTTCCAGTGACGGCGTGTTCGCAGACCCGCCCGGCTTTCTGCGACCGGCGGTCGAAGCCGTGCGGGCAGAAGGCGCGCTATTCATCGCCGACGAGGTGCAACCCGGCTTCGGCCGTTGCGGCGGACATATGTGGGGCTTTGCCCGCCACGGTCTCGTCCCCGATCTCGTCACCATGGGCAAGCCGATGGGCAACGGCCATCCGGTTGCCGGGATGGCAGCGCGCCCTGAGCTGCTGGCAGAGTTTGGCCGGCGGTCGCGCTACTTCAACACCTTCGGCGGCAACCCGGTTTCCGCCGCCGCCGGCATTGCGGTGCTCGACGTGATCGAATCCGAAGGATTGATGCAGAACGCGCAACACACCGGTGGCTACCTGGTCAAATTGCTCGGGCAGCTACGGGCGCAACATCCATTGATCACGGAAATCCGCGGTGCCGGGCTATTCGTCGGCGTCGAACTCCGACTCGGTGGACAAACGGGAACGCCAGCCACGGCGGAGGCCGCGCGTGTCGTGAACCTCCTGCGTGAACGGCGCGTGCTGATCAGTTCCGCCGGACCGCACGGCAACGTGCTCAAGATCCGTCCACCGCTGGTGTTCGGCACCGAGCATGCCGACCTGCTTGTCGAGACGCTCGACCAGACGCTGGCGGAAGCAACTATGATGTCGGGGGAGTAAAGGGCGCGCGCTTTTACGCGCCGGCGGCCGGCAGGCTAGCGGCGGCGATGGCGACGATCTGGGCCAGCCGGCGCCCGATCCGGGACGGGGCGCTGCGCAGAAATGAACGAACCTGTCGCATCTGACATCTTCCATGGGCGCCGGTGGAACGGGGGCGCATAGGGAAAATGGTCTCAAGCCGCCAACTAGTCGAGACGTCAGGGAAAATAGCAATGTGCGCTTCGTCCGGAGGCTGATCGGCAGTGGAATTATTGCCCCGGTCGACCCGCCGGCGACAAAATTCTTCCCCCCGGATTTTGGCTCATAGCCCGGTGCTCACCGTGCTTGAACGGGCTGCGGCGCGCCGAGAAATCGCCGCAACGACGCCAGGACTTCATCGAGCCGGTCATGATGAAGCCAGTGTCCGGCGCCCGCGATCTTCTGCAGTTCAGCTTGCTTAAAATGCGCGAGCAGGCCGGCGGCCTCGGGATCGGGCAGAAAGCTTTCATCGCCCCACATCAGCAGGGTTGGACAGGTAATGCGCGACCACAAGGCGACATATTCGTCCGATGACAGCCGATACGGCGCCCTCGCCCGCTGATAATGGTCGAACTTCCAGCGATAGAGACCGTCGGAGCCCTGGCGAACGCCGTGCCGGGCAAGATGAAGCGCCAGCGCTGGTGTCAGCCTTTTGTTGCGAGCCGAAAGCCGCCGCGCCGCCTCGTCGATCGTCCGGAACGCGCTCGGTTGATACGCCGAGATACGGTCGAGCTGGTCGATCCAGCGCGACATCTGCTCGGCGATCGGCGCGGGCTGCGAGCCCGACAGGAAGGCGCCATCCAGCACGACAAGGCGCGATACCCTCTCCGGATAGGTCCCGGCATAGGCCAGCGCGACCATGCCGCCCATCGAGTGGCCGACAATTGCGGCATCCTGCAGCGCCGCAAAACGCATCAGCCGGGTGAGGTCATAGACATTGTCGGTCAGGCTGTAGCTGCTTCCTTTCGCCCAATCGGAATCGCCGTGGCCGCGCAGATCCGGCGCGATGATATGGAAATGAGGTTGTAATTCGCGCGCGATCGCATCCCAGTTGCGGCAATGATCGAGCCCGCCATGGACCAGGATCAGGGGCGGCGCTGTCTCGTTACCCCAGTCGACATAGTGCAACCGCAGCCCCTGGGACTCATAAAAGCGGTCTGCCGGCTCGGCCATCGTGGGATCGTCTCTCGTGGAGGTGATGGCCTATTTCGGCACAAATCCGAACGCGCGCTCGAAGCGCTTGACGTAATCGGGCCACACCTCGGGATTGACGATGCGCGGCGGCCGCTTGCCATCCAGCGCATCGAGAATCTGCTCGGCAGCGATCTTGC
Source organism: Bradyrhizobium algeriense (assembly GCF_036924595.1). Taxonomy (NCBI): domain Bacteria; kingdom Pseudomonadati; phylum Pseudomonadota; class Alphaproteobacteria; order Hyphomicrobiales; family Nitrobacteraceae; genus Bradyrhizobium; species Bradyrhizobium algeriense. Next base: position 4,154,551 of record NZ_JAZHRV010000001.1, read on the forward strand.
CCATGTTCATGCGCGCTTCCTTGGTGACGCCTGCCGTATGCGGGCTCGCCAGCACATTGTCGAACTGCAGCAGCGGATGCTCCGGCGGCGGCGGCTCCTTGTCCCAGACGTCGAGGCCTGCGCCCGCAATCCGCTTGTCGCGCAACGCCTCGTACAGCGCTTCCTCATCGTGAATGAAGCCGCGCGCCGTGGTGATGAAAAAGGCGTGCGGCTGCATCAGCGCGAATTCGCGGGCGCCGATCATGCGGCGATTGTCCTTGGTCAGCGGACAGGAAATCGAGACGAAATCCGAGCGGCGCATCAGATCGTGAAGCTCGACCTTCTCGCCGCCCCGCGCGGCGATTTCTTCCGCGGTCAGAAAGGGATCGTAGGCGATCACCTTCATATGCAGCAGGCCATTGCACAGCTCCGCGATGCGGCGGCCGACATTGCCGATGCCGACGATGCCGATGGTCTTGCCCTGCGCCTCGTTGCCGATCAGCGCGTTGCGATTGACGTTGGCCTCTCGGCGCAGCGCGCGGTCGGACTCGAGAATGCGCTTGGACAGCGTCAGCAGCATGCCGAGCGCATGCTCGGCGACCGAATTGGCGTTGCCGCCGGATTGATTGACGACGAGCACCCCCGCCGCCGTGCAGGCATCGACGTCGACGGGGTCGAAGCCAGCGCCGTTCGAGGACACGATCAGGAGGTTCGGCGCCCGCTTCAGCAAATCCCGACCGACATGGAAATGTTTTGCGATCTCGTCGCGCGCCGCTCCGACCTGATAGGCATGCGCCGCCGCCAAAATTGGCGCTGCAATCGTATCGGGGCTTTCGTTTTCCAGCCGGTCCAGCCGCACGTCGGCGCGCGCTTTCAGGATGTCGATGTAGATCTCGTGAGCGAGATATTTGACGTAGAACACGCGCTTGTTGTTGACGGTCATTTTTCTTGGCAACTTTCAGTTCGAAGAGCGTAGGGCTTGACTGGTTTGGCGGGAGGGCCGCTGGCGGCCATGGTCAGGTAACAAGTCTCAGTGGAAGCGCCCGCAGCGCAACAGCCGCGCTGGCAGCATTTCGGATATATCCAGCCATTGCCCCTCCCGGCATCTCTTCTTGCTTATCTCATATCGTCGCATACCCGATGTAGGGGCGCGCGGCGCAGAGCAGGATACGATCGGAACATGTTGACAATCTCGCCGATGGCGTCAAGTTTCGCCGCTCCAAGAATGAAAGCCGACGAATAATCGGCGCGGATGAGGGAGACCAAAATGGCGGTTGTGGAGGAAAAAACCTCGCCCGAAACCTCTGAGAAGAGCTGGCATGGCATCGTGCTGCAAAGCCTCAAGCGCAACGATATCCGCCTGGTCCCCTACGTACCCGACCGCGTCCTGACCACGCTGATCAGGAGCCTGCACGCCGATCCCTTTTTCACGACCTTCCCCACCGCGCGCGAGGAGGAAGCGGTCGGCATCGTCTCCGGCGCCTGGATGGGCGGCATGCGCGGCGCCGTGCTGATGCAGACGTCCGGGTTTGCCACGCTCGCGAACGTGCTGGCGTCGCTGGCGATCCCCTATCAGATCCCGCTGATCATGTTCGTGTCCGAGCGCGGCACGCTCGGCGAGTTCAATTACGGCCAGTCGCTGGTGTGCCGCACCATGCGCCCCGTGCTGGATTCGCTCGCGATGGAGCACCACACCGCTACACGTCTCGACGAGTTCGAATTCATCGTCGACCGCTCGATCAAACAGGCCATCACCACGCAGGCGCCGGTGGCGCTGATCCTCTCGCCGCTTCTGACCGGCGGCAAGGTCTTCGACAAGTGAGCGATCCCATGAACAGCGACACCTCCGCCCGCAATACCAAGGTCATGAACCGCTTCGATCTCACCTCGCGGCTGATCGCGAAGTTGAAGAACGAGGAAGCCGTGATCGGCGGCATCGGCAACACCAATTTCGACCTGTGGGCCGCCGGCCACCGGCCGCAGAATTTCTACATGCTCGGCAGCATGGGCCTCGCCTTCCCGATCGCGCTCGGCGTAGCGCTGGCGCAGCCGGATCGGCGCATATTTGCCCTCGAGGGCGACGGCTCGCTGTTGATGCAACTGGGTTCGCTCTCGACCATTGCGACGTTGGCGCCGAAAAACCTCACCATGGTGGTGATGGACAATGGCATCTATCAGATCACCGGCGCGCAACCGACGCCAGGCGCCACTGTTGCCGACATCGTCGCCATCGCCACCGCGAGCGGGCTCACCCACTCCAGCTGGGCGGCGGATGAAGACGATTTCGAGCGGCTGATCGAACAATCCATGTCGGCCGCAGGCCCGACGCTGATCGGCGTGCGCATCGACGACAAGCCGGGCACAGGCACCACCCGCCGCGATCCCGTGCAGATCCGGGAACGCTTCATGCACGGTATGGGCGTACGGGAGCCGCTCTGAGGCGAATTAACCACAGGCATCGCCAATTCGCATGCGCGGGAATATCCGGCACATAATTCGTGCTATGCGGTCCCGATGACGATCATCCTTCGATTATTCGCCTGGGGCCTTGCCGCAGCCATCGCGTTCGCCACCCTCGGGCCGGCGGAACAGCGGCCCCATTCAAACCTGGGACAAAACGGAGAGCACGCGCTTGCCTTCGTGCTGCTGGGACTGGCTTTCGGACTGGCCTACACGCGCGCTCCATCGCGCACGGCCGCCCTCGTCATCGCCTTCACAGGTCTGATCGAAGTGCTGCAGTTCCTGGCGCCCGGCCGGCACGCACGCCTGGAAGATTTTGTGGTCGACGCGCTGGCGGCATCGCTCGGCCTTGTGGCTGCTGCGGCTCTCGACTGGACGATCAGGCGAACCCAGCGATCGTTGCCGTAGCCCCCGTCGCAAAAAATCCTCGCGGGACAACGCCCCGCGAGGATTAATCCTGGAAACGCGGTCTTCGTTAGTCGAGGATCCTGACGACCCTGCGCGTGCGCGGCTCCACGATCACACGGCGATCATTGACGACCGCATAGCGGTATTCAGTGTGCCGCGGCACCGTACGCAGTGCGACGGTCGGCGGCAGCGGCTGACCCACCACCACTTCCTCACGAACCACGACAGAACGATCGCGCGGGATCGACGTGATCACGGCGTTCGGAATTTCAACGGCTGCACCGACCGCAGCGCCCACGGTACCACCGACGATGGCGCCGACCGGACCAGCGGCTTCACCACCCCTCGCGGCGCCCTCCGCCGCACCTTGGGCGGTGGTCGACTGAGCAAAAGCTGCGCCAGGCGCCAGCAGCGCGGCGGCAATCAGTGAAACAGCCAAACGATTATTCATCGCATTCCTCCAGCGAAATTGACGATGCGTCTCAACCACTGGAAGCGTGAGAAGGTTCCGGATCCAATACGGCAGCAAAAAGAGCCGCGCCGAAATTTCGACGCGGTTCCAGTCACAGGGGAGTTCCAGTCCTAAAGGATTCAGCCTTTTGCGACCTGATGGTTCGCCATCATCTCCAGTGCACGCACCATGCCCGAATGGTCCCACGCCTTGCCGCCATGGGCGGTACAGGAACTGAACAATTGCTGAGCCACCGCCGTGCTGGGCAAGGAAATGCCGAGCGCACGCGCGCCCTCCAGCGCCAGATTGAGATCCTTCTGGTGCAGTTCGATACGGAAGCCCGGTTCAAAATTGCGCTTCACCATGCGCTCGCCATGCACTTCGAGAATCCGCGACGACGCAAAGCCGCCCATCAGCGCCTGCCGCACCAGCGCCGGATCCGCGCCGGCCTTCGACGCGAACAGCAGCGCCTCGCCGACCGCCTCGATCGTCAGCGCGACGATGATCTGGTTGGCGACCTTGGTCGTCTGCCCGTCGCCATTGCCGCCGACGAGGGTGACGTTCTTGCCCATCTTGTCGAACACCGGCTTCATGGTGTTGAACGCGCGCTCCGGCCCTCCCACCATGATGGTCAGGCTCGCCGCCTTGGCGCCGACCTCGCCGCCCGAAACCGGTGCATCGAGATAATCGGCGCCGAGCGCCTCTATTTTCTTTGCAAACTCCTTGGTGGCCAGCGGCGAGATCGAACTCATGTCGACGACGATCTGCCCCTTGGAGAGCCCGGCCGCGACGCCGTCCTGCCCGAACAACACCGCTTCCACATGCGGCGTATCCGGCACCATGATGATGACGGCGTCGGCCCTCTCGGCGACTTCCTTGCCGGACTTGCAGACCAGACCGCCGGCCGCGACCAGATCCGGCGCAATCGGCCCTACATCGTGCAGAAGCAGGCGGTGGCCGGCGGCCTGGAGATGGCCTGCCATCGGGCGCCCCATGGTGCCGAGGCCGATAAAGCCGATATCGATCATTTCAAACTCCCCTTTGTCTTTTCTTGTTTCTTGTTCAAGTGTCGGCCGTCAGCGCGGCGTGCCAACCGAGGCCCTCGACTGTCGTCGTCCTCGGCTTGTATTCGCACCCGACCCAGCCGCGATAACCAATAGCGTCGAGGTGGCGGAACAGGAAAGGATAGTTGATCTCGCCGGTGCCCGGCTCATTGCGGCCGGGATTATCAGCGAGCTGGACATGGGCGATGCGGGCCAGGTGCTTTTGCAAGGTGCGCGCAATGTCGCCCTCCATCACCTGCATGTGGTAGATGTCGTACTGCACGAACAGATTGCTCGAACGTACGTCCGCAATGAGCTGAAGCGCCTGCTCGGTCCGGTTCAGAAAGAAGCCGGGGATGTCGATCGTGTTGATCGGCTCGATCAGAAGCTTGATCCCTTCCCTCGCGAGCGCATCCGCTGCGAAACGCAGATTCCCCACCAGCACCTCGTTCAAATCGATCCTGTCCACACCGTCAGGCGCAATACCGACCAGGCAGTTGAGCTGACGGCAATCGAGCGCCTTGGCGTAATCGATGGCGCGCGCGACACCATCGCGAAACTCCTCGACCCTGTCGGGCAGGATCGCGATGCCCCGCTCGCCCGCCGCCCAGTTGCCCGCGGGAAGATTGTGCAGCACTTGCGTCAGCCCGTGCTGGTGCAACTGCTCGCGCAGCTCGGCCTTGTCGAAATCATACGGGAATAGATATTCCACCCCGCCGAAGCCTGCAGCCTTGGCGGCGGCAAAGCGATCGAGGAACGGCAACTCGCCGAACAGCATGGTGAGATTGGCGGCAAATTTTGGCACGATCTACTCTCCTCGATTTATGCCGGCAGCAGCTTGCCGGATTGCGGCGCGCTCGACTTGGCCGGTGTGTCGTCCAGCGGTAGATCGAGCACCTCCTCGAATTCGACGATGTTGTCGATCTCGGTGCCCATCGAGATGTTGGTGACGCGTTCGAGAATAAACTCGACGACAACAGGCACCTTGAACTCCGCCATCCATTCCCGAGCGGTCGCGAACGCCGCCTGCGCATGGTTCGGGTCGGTGACGCGGATCGCCTTGCAGCCCAGCCCCTCGGCCACCGCGACGTGGTCCACGCCATAGACCCCGAGCTCGGGCGCGTTAATGTTCTCGAAGGAAAGCTGGACATGGTAGTCCATGTCGAAGCCGCGCTGCGCCTGGCGGATCAATCCGAGATAGGAGTTGTTCACGACGACGTGGATGTAAGGCAACTTGAACTGCGCGCCGACCGCCAGCTCCTCGATCAGGAACTGGAAATCGTAATCCCCCGACAGCGCGACGATGTTGCGGCTTGGATCGGCCGCGCGCACGCCAAGCGCCGCCGGCAGCGTCCAGCCGAGCGGACCGGCCTGCCCCGCATTGATCCAGTTGCGCGGGCCGTAGACGCCCAGGAACTGCGCGCCGGCGATCTGCGACAGGCCGATCACGCTGACGTAGCAGGTGTCGCGCCCGAACGCCTTGCTCATCTCTTCATAGACGCGCTGCGGCTTGATCGGCATGTCGTCGAAATGGCTCTTGCGCAGCATCGTGCGCTTGCGGTCCTGGCACGCCGCCGGCCACGCCTGCCTCTCCCGCAGCTTGCCGGCCTTCCGCCACTCCTTGGCAACCGCGACGAACAATTCCAGCGCCGCCTTGGCGTCGGACACGATGCCGAAATCGGGATTGAAGACGCGCCCGATCTGCGTCGGCTCGATATCGACATGCACGAACGTCCGACCCTTGGTGTAGGTCTCGATCGAACCGGTGTGCCGGTTGGCCCAGCGGTTGCCGATCCCAAGCACGAAGTCGGATTGCAGCATGGTGGCGTTGCCGTAGCGGTGGCTGGTCTGCAGGCCGACCATGCCCGCCATCAGCACGTGATCATCGGGAATGGCGCCCCACCCCATCAGCGTCGGTACCACCGGAACATTGACGGTCTCGGCGAACGCCACCAGCAACTCCGATGCGTCGGCATTGATGACGCCGCCGCCCGCGACGATCAGCGGCCGCTCCGCCGCGTTGAGCATCTCGAGCGCCTTTTCGATCTGCTTGCGCGTCGCCGCGGGCTTGTAGACCGGCAGCGGCTCATAGGTCTCGTCGTCGAATTCGATTTCCGCAAGCTGCACGTCGAGCGGCAGGTCGATCAGGACCGGGCCCGGGCGCCCGGAGCGCATGATATGAAACGCCTGGCTGAACACGCGCGGCACCAGCGCCGGCTCGCGCACGGTGACCGCCCATTTCGTCACGGGTTTCGCGATGGATTCGATGTCGATGGCCTGAAAGTCTTCCTTGTAGAGCCGTGCGCGCGGCGCCTGCCCGGTGATACAGAGGATCGGAATGGAGTCCGCGATCGCCGAATAGAGTCCGGTGATCATGTCGGTGCCGGCCGGCCCCGATGTGCCGATGCAGACGCCGATATTGCCCGCCTCGGCACGGGTATAGCCCTCGGCCATGTGGGAGGCGCCCTCGACATGGCGCGCCAGGATGTGCCCGATCGAACCGCGCTTCTTCAGCGCGGAATACAACGGATTGATCGCAGCTCCGGGAACTCCGAAGGCGATGGTCACGCCCTCCTTTTCCAGGATCCGTACGGCCGCATCGATCGCTCGCATCTTCGCCATTTCGCGCCTCGCTCAAGGGGTGTGGCTCTGGCAGCGATCTTCGCGACAGCGACACGCGATCTCAACGCGGGTGATTTTATTTCCCGCGGAGTGGAAGGGATCGACGAAAGTTACGATAAATCAATTGGTTATTGCCATCACAAGATGGAAACGCCGCGCATCGAAGGTTTCGTTGTACAGACGAGCTATGGTTTGCTTCGCAACAATACATGCTAACGTTGCATCAGGGTCGGTTGAAGAAATTGCGAATGTTTTGGTTTGGAAGTCGTGCAGTGGTCCGTTCATACGCGGACAAAAGGTTGTGGCGTTCGCATCGCTGGCGTTCCCACCAAACGGCCCCCCTCGGGCAACTGGCCTTCGCACTGTCGGCATGCTTGACCATCCTGGCTGGAACGGGGGAGCTCGCCCGGGCGGAGGATCCGCTGTCAGCCAAAATCCTTTCGGCCTGCCGCGTTCCACCGCGCGCAGCGTACGGGGAAATCCGAAAGCCATCGCCCGAAAGCAAGAAAGGCTACCCTTTCATCCTGGCTGCAACCCGCTTCAAGTTCACGGGCGATTACGACCGCGCCATCGAACAGATTGATCAGGCCATCAAAGCCGATCCAGCAAATCCGCGTTTCTATAGCGAGCGAGGCATCGCCCGCGGGGCCAACCACCAGTTCAGGGAAGCCGTTGAGGACCTCGATCATGCAATAAGCCTCGATCCCGGCTCCTCCGTCGCCTTCCTCGAACGAGGGGTGCTCTACGCGGGCATGAGCGAATTCGGCCATGCCATTGAAGATTACGACGAAGCCATCAAGCTCTTTCCCGCCAACGCCCGTGGCTACCTGCTCCGCGGTATTGTCTATCGCGACAAACGCGAATACGACCGGGCAATCGAGGATTTCGACCAGTCGATCAAACTGGATCCCCTCTGCCCGTCCGGCTTCAATGCACGAGGCTTCACCTACGATCTGAAAGGCCAGCGTGATCGCGCCACGGCAGACTACGACCGGGCGATTGAACTTGATTCGGATCCCGGGAATGCCTTCGCTTTCTTGCGTCGGGCCACCTCCTTCCAGGCAAAACGTGATTATGACCGCGCCATCCAGGACCTTGGACAAGCGTTGAAACTCGAACCCAGAAATGCCCGCGCACTAAACCACCGCTGTTTCATCCGCGCAATCGCCGGCGCATTCGACAGCGCCCTCGCCGATTGCAATGAGGCATTACTGATACGACCCCGCGATCCCAGCCTTCTCGATAGCCGCGCACTCGCCTATCTCAGGAAAGGATCGCTCGGCGACTCGCTCGCCGACTATGATAAAGTGCTTCATATCAACGCGCGAAGACCCCTCTCGCTGTATGGACGCGGGCTCGTCAAACGACGGAAGGGTGACATTGCGGAAAGCGAGGTCGATATCGCGACAGCCCTGGCCATCCTTCCGGCCGTGGCAGACTACATGACGCAATACGGTATCAAGTGACGGCTTTCGTCCACGCCAACCCCACCTTGCTCCACGCCAGCACCTTGACATGACCCCTTCCGCTATCGCGATCTGAGCTGCTATAATGGCCCTTCGGGAGGGGGGCGAGCATGAAGCGCCGCGGGTTCATTTGTGTTCTCGGTAGTGTCGCTTCGGGATTTTGGCCCCGCCGCCGCACCATCATCGTCACGATGGCCGCAATGGTGCTTCTGCCGATCGAGGTCAGCGATGCCGGCTGGCTGTCGGATATCTTCAAAGGCTCGTCAAAGCAGGCCAAATCGCCAAGACAAGCCAAATCGCCAAAGCACGTCACCTCACGCAAGCCTGCCGCTTTGGCTAGGCGTGCCGTCTCGCCAAAGCCCCGCAACGTAAAGCTTGCCGCCCTGGGGCCGGTCGGCTTGCCCCCTGCCGCTTTGAAACCGGTCGCGACCCGTTGCGATCCCGCAAAATTCCGGATCGTTCTGGACGTGGGACATACCGCCGAATCGGAAGGCGCGATCAGCGCCCGCAACGTCTCCGAGTTTGCCTTCAATCTGCGCCTTGCGAGGCAGATTGAGGAGAAGTTGAAGGCCGAAGGTTTTGCCGAGACCAGATTGCTTCTGACCGAGGGCAAGGCCAGGCGCAGCCTGGTCAAACGCGTCGCCGCCGCCAACAATCTGGCCGCGGATCTCTTCCTGTCGATCCACCATGACTCCGTGCCCAACAAGTTCCTCGAGGACTGGGAGTTCGAGGGAAAGAAAAGCCGTTTCAGCGACCGCTTCAGCGGATATTCCGTCTTCGTCTCCCGCAGGAATCCGGACTTCAAGACAAGCTTCGCCTTCGCCGAACTGATCGGCAAGGAAATGAAGGCCCAGGGCCTTGAGTATGCCAAGCAATACACGCAAGCCATCATGGGTCGCTACCAGCGTCCGCTGCTGAACAAGGAAACCGGCGTCTACCGCTACGATGAGCTCATCGTGCTGAGAAACACGCAGATGGCTGCCGCCCTGCTGGAGGCGGGCTCGATCATCAACCGGGACGAAGAGCTCAAGATGAGTTCGCCTGAACGCCGGGACATCATCAGCAGCGGCGTCACAGCGGCGGTGAAGGAATTCTGCGAGCCGCGATGGGGCATCCTCGGTCCGCTCTGATGGCGGGGTGGCGGCCCGCCTCGCATCCGAACCCGGCCTGCCGGCTTCAACCTTTTGACCGCGCCTTGATCTTGTCGAATTCGGCAAGCGCTCGTTCAAACTTGTCGTTGAAGAGCCACATCGCATCGAGAATTTCGCGGAAGGTTGCAGATGTTTTGGCTCTGTCAGCCTGTCCAAAGGTGAAAACGCTGTTGTTTCGCAGGTATCCCATGATTGTCGGGTCAGAAATTCTATAGTTGAGCAGGTTGCTTGACTTGAGTGCGGACTTCGTTGGACTCGGAATAATCTGGATCAGTTCGAACAGCTTCATCTGATCGATCGGATCCGGTAGTGTTTTCACGATCGACGGGACTTGCGGGAAAATATCCGCGTGCGCGTTCATCAGGCCATCGCGCACAGCGGTCCAGTGGTTGTACCGGTGATCCAGATTGCCGACCCGTGCCTCTTCCTTGTCGTCGCGAAGGCTGAGTGCAGGATCAAGGGCTGCTATCGACTTTTTTATCGCCGCCCATTTCTTTCGCCCATTTTGATCTTCGGGTATGCCTGTTTGCAGACTTCCCTTGTATTTATTCGAGCGCGCATTCCCGATGTTTTGATTGCCATTTGTCTCGGCAAAGAACAGCCCCAGGCTGGTGCGTCCTGCCGCTTCGGCATTGGCCGCATCAAGGCCCCTGACTCGCGCAATGGCCGTGCCCAGATCGACAACGTCCTTGAATGGGGTATCTGAGTTTTGCGCGTTGACGGGCGGCGCCTGCATCAGGTCGAAAAGTCTCCTGTACTCGTCGAGCAGCGGTTCATTGTCGGCGCTAAAATATGCCGGAGGGATTCCATATTTATTGGGCCCGCCAATTTTGGACGGAAGCGCGTCGGTGAGGTCTTTGTACGCGCTCATCATGTTGTTGCGTGCAAGGTAGAGCGCCTGTCCCGGCAGGTTCGGTAGCGGTTGCCTGGAATTGATCTGCGTGCGCCGCTGGCCCAGGATCGCCTCAAAGTGGTTTCGTGAATTATTGTATGTATCGAGCGCCTCCGATTGCTTTTTCGTGAGTGCGGCCGGCTCGCCCATTGCAGGCGACATCAAGCCGAGATTGCCGATGACGGCCGCGACCAGCGACGCGACCGCGCAGAGTCCGAGAGCAAGCGCTGCCGTGGGCGCAGCGGTATGGCTTTTTATCCCCATGGCGATTTTCCATGCCCAAATTTCATCGGATACGACTCATTGGATCGTAAACAACGAACGCGCGGCTTGGCGAGGCCAAAGCTCCAGTCCGATCCAATGTCCATTCCCCGGCATTTTCCGGACTGCACGCTATCCACTTCGCCCGAAAACGCGATAGCCTTCCTCTGGGGTGCGCCAAGGCACTCCCTTGAAACGAAAGGCCGGCGAAAGATCATGGGTTTCTTCGAGCGACTGAAGACAGCGGCATCCGCCGAGTGGCGGGCCTATACCGAGCACCCCTTCACGGAGGGGCTGGCAGACGGTTCGCTTACCGAGGCGGCGTTTCGTCACTACCTCGTCCAGGATTACCTGTTCCTCATCGAGTTTGCCCGCGCCTACGCGCTCGCCGTCTACAAGTCGCCCACGCTCGCCGACATGCGCGAAGCGGCGTCCGGCCTCTCGGCCATTCTCGACGTCGAGATGAACCTGCACGTAAAACTCTGCGCCGGCTGGGGCCTGTCGGCCGCCGACCTTGAACAAGCCCCTCCGGCGGTCGAGATGCTGGCCTATACCCGCTACGTGCTCGACGCGGGAATGCGCGGCGATCTGCTGGCGCTCAAGGTGGCGCTCGCTCCTTGCGTGATCGGCTACGCCGAGATCGCGACGCGGCTTGCCGCGCGGCCCAATGCGCTCGCTGCAACAAACCCGTATAGCGTCTGGATCGCCGAGTATGCTGGGGGCCCCTATCAGGAAGTCGCGGCAAAAGCTCGGGCGCATCTCGAAGGTCTCGCCGATCTCTACGCCACGCCGGCCCGCGAGGCAGAGCTGATCGCGATCTTCAGGGAAGCCACAAGGCTCGAAGCCGACTTCTGGGAAATGGGATGGCGCGTGGGCAAGCGCTGAAGCGTCACTGACCGGCGCCGGGTCAGAAAGCTTTGGAAATATCGTTGCCCCGCAACGGCGCAAACCAGCTCAGTTCATCCGCAGTTCCGTGATGTGCCGCGGATCCGGGCTCAGCTCACCGCGCTCCACGCGCTTGACGATATCAGTCAGCGCAGCATTTGCGGCGCAGGAAATGCCGATCTTCTCGCCCTCGCGCACCACAAGGCCGTTGAGGAATTCGATCTCCGTGCGCCGGCCCTTCTGCATGTCCTGCCCCATCGAGGGGCGCTGCTGCGAGGAAGTCAGTTTGCCGTCCTTGAACCTCCGCTCGTCGCAGACGCGCATCGCCGCTTCGTCGCCCTCGCCGGCACGGGCGATCGTGTCGGGCGCAAGATGCAAAATCTCTTCCAGTTGATAGCCCTGCGCCTGGCCAACGCGGATCGCTTCGCTGCCGAGCCGCGTGGAGAAACGGCGAAGCGGCTCGCTTTGCAGAATTTCTGCGCCCGGCAGGCCGGTGCAGGCGGAGAGCCCATTGCCCATGACGTTGGCGACCAGTTTCGACCAGCGCTCGCCCCAGAGATTGTCCGTCACCTTGGCGCTGTCGGAGTAGCCGACCAGGCGGCAGACTTCCTCCGCCCGCGGCGTGATGCGGCCGTGGACTTCGCCGGCGCGAAACACCGTATGCGCCGCCCCGCCCTTGCCGGCGCCCCGGTGGATGTGGCCGGGCTCCGGCAGGTTCACTGTGATGCTGCTGGCGATGCAGCCCAGCGTCTTGCCCCAGCCGACGATCCCGGCAATCGTCTCCTCGTTCATGCAGTTCTGCAGCGACACGACATAGCCGTCCGGCGCCAGATATTGCCGGATCAGCATGGTGGCCCAGGCGGTGTCGTAGGATTTCATGCAGACGAAGGCGATTTCGACCGGCTTCTCCTTGGCGAGCTGCTGCGCGTCGGTGACGTGGAGCGCGCGCACGGGCACCGAGAATTCCCCAACATCCATGGCGTGGGTGACGCGCAGCCCGTGCTTCCTCATGTGTTCGACATGCTCGGGCCAGGGATCGAGGAACGTAACGTCCTCCCCCGCCTGCGCCATATGGGCGCCGGCATACCCGCCGACGGCGCCTGCTCCGACGATCGCGATTTTCCGGCCCATGATTCCCCCCTGCATTTTCTTGCGACGGCGGATGCAACCGCGCCCGCTCATCCGTTGCAGGACAGTCTAGCGGATCGAGAGGCCCTGCCAACCCGCCACCAAAATTCGGTCATTCCCAAGAGGTGAGCTTCTGACCCAATTCGGACTTGGGTTCAGGTAAGTAGCGACCTGCAATCGAGATCATCGACGGCAAGCATGATGCGTTCAAGACCATTCCACCAGATCACGGCGGGGATATTGTTTACAGCTTGCCACACGGGCGTCGTAATTTGCCAAAGCACCGACAATCGATAATCGGCTTCGAGCACATGTCGATCGTAGCCCTGGATCCCGTGAGCAACCAGCGTCTCGTGGTATTCGTCGAGAAGTGAACGTTCCATCGCTTGTCGACGGTCAGGATACCAGTGCATCGCGATCATGTAGGCAAGGTCCCGCGATGCGACATCGAGGCGCCAGCTGTCCCAGTCGAACAGTCGAGCATCGTCGGACTGATGGTCTCGCGGCAAAAACGTATTCCAAACATGCGCGTCGCCTTGGGTGATCGTAAAGTTTCGATGTGAGTGATAGCGCTGAAGCAGACGAGGTGCAGAGCCGAGCAATTGTTCATAGAGCCGGCGCCGCTCGCGTGACAGTAGGTCACCCGCGCGATCAGCAAAACGTTGGAAGTCGCTCGCGACAAGTTGCATCTGCCGATCCATGGCCTCGGGATCGAGCCACGTCCCTACGGAGACACCGAGTCGCGGGCTGTCCCACCAAGAAGCATGGAGGCGAGCGTGCGCTCGAACGATTGCTCCACATTGCTGCCTTGTGGGCGGCAGCGGCCACTGGGTCGGAACGGCGTGCGTTTCTGTGAGGTCCTCAAGGAGGAGATGCCACGCGCTCGTCTCTGCATCGTGATACGCCTCGAAACAGCGAGGCACTATGTTGGTCACCATCAGTGGCGCAATCTGATCATAAAACGCGACCTCCTGACGGCCGGCATGCAGCACATCTCCGACGCGATCAGGGTGACAAGTCTTGAAGATGAGGGAGCGCGGGGCGTCGTCGGTCGGTGCACTGTACGTCAAGCGTACCCGAATGATCCGAGAGAGGATGGTATCGCGGGAGCTTTCGACCGTGACATCGCTGACGTGAGCCTCGCCAAGCACGCTAGTTCGGCGGAGTGCCGCGGTGAGACGCTCAGCCCGGATCGCTTCTGGAATCGGTTGCGTCATTGCGCTCTCCTAAATTCGGCGAAGCTAGCCCTTTTTAGGTCATCTGCGCAACTGGCGGTTGAGCACGTTCGTTCGCAGTGATCGGCAGCAGTCGGCCAGGATGACCGCTAGTGGACATGGCCAACTCGCCTAATGTCCACTTTCCACAAAAGCGGGGCCCGTGCCATGCCGCTAATCATTGATGGCTTGTGGTTGCGCTCGCTGCGGTCGGGGCTCAGACAGCCTTCGGTTACTCACCTCCCGCAGGTTTTCGAGCGGTTTTCGTCTTCGGAAGTGATTCGGCGGTGGACTTGATCCGAATTCGCATCGATCCACCCTTGGGCTGATCGATCTCGAAAGAGTTTGTCTTTCGCACGAGGTCGCTCAGCTTGCGGGCGCCGAAGGTCCTCGAATCGAAATCGGGAGCCAGGTTGGTAATCCGTGTTCCGACTTCCCCAAGATCGACCCACCCGTCTTCGCTTTCCATCTGGGCGATCACCTTCTTGATGATAGAGGTGGCTTCATCAGGGGATTGGAGCGGATTCGACTTCGAGGCGGCATCCTGGGTGTTCGCCGTGCCGCCAAGCAGGTTCTCGGTATAGAAGAATCTTCGGCAGGCCTGCCTGAAGCTTTCCGGCGTCTTCTGCGCGCCGAACCCAAACACATCGACGCCGTGCTCCCGGATGCGGGCGGCAAGCCGCGTAAAATCGCTGTCTGATGACACCAGGCAAAATCCGTCGAACCGGCCGCTGTGAAGCAGGTCCATTGCGTCAATGACCAGGGTTATGTCGGACGCATTCTTTCCAGTCGTATAGGCGAACTGCTGCTGGGGTATGATGGCATGCTTCGACAGAATGTCGGCCCAGCCCTTGGACCTTGCATTGGAGAAGTCGCCGTAGATGCGGCGGACGCTGGCCTCGCCGATCTTGGCAATCTCCTCGAACAATCCGTCCGCGATCTTTGCGGACGCATTGTCAGCGTCGATCAGAACGGCGAGACGGGGCGAGCGGAGTTCGGAAGGCATGACTTTCCCCAAAAAGGAAATGGAAACCTGGAAGACGGCGAGGCCGCCCGCAGGCCGTTGAGCCCGAGGACGTCGCCCCCTCGAAGCCGCTGCATGAACGAGCGATAGCTGGATAATACCGGTGCCCGGGCTCTCGCCACCAGACCTAAATTTCTCTCAGCGGGCACGAGTGGCCGCAAACGCGGCTCAGGCCGTTTTCGCCGCCGGCATCACGCCCCCAAGCGCAACCGTCAGCTCCGCCGCGACGTCGCGCACGATTTTTCCGAGTTCGGGCACACGCTCTTCGGTGACGCGGGAGGTCATGCCGGAGACGGAAATCGCCGCCAGCGGCTCGCTGCAGTCGCTGTAGACGACGGCGGCAACACAGCGCAGCCCCATGCGCGCCTCCTCATCGTCGACCGCATAGCCACGACGTCGGATCACCTCGAGCTCCCTGAACAGCTCGCCCGGCCGCACGATCGACTTCTCCGTCAGGCGCGGCATGCCCTGGCGGCAAATGATCGCGTTGACGTCAGCATCGGAATAGGTGGCGAGCACGGCCTTGCCGACGCCGGAGGCGACCATCGCGACGCGGCCGCCCACCTTGGTCAGCGAGCGCATGATCTCGCGGCTCTCCATGCGGGTCAGGACGATGATGGATTCGTCGTCGACTACGGCGAGATTGGCGGTTTCACGGGTCAGGTCGCGCAGTTTGCGCAAATAAGGCATCGCCTGCGCCGTGAAATTGCGGCGGCGGGTGAAGGTCGCGCCCACCGCAAAGCTCTGCGCGCCGACATGCCATTTCAATTCGGTGCGGTCGAACTGGACGAAGCGGCGCTTCTCCAGCGTCGCCAGCAGGCGGTGCACGGTCGAGGTCGACAACCCCGTGCGAACCGCGAGATCAGTCAGCCGATAGCCCTCGTCGTCTTCGGCCAGCACTTCGATGATGGAGAGCGCGCGGTCGACCGACTGGACGCCGCCATCCCGGGAATCGGCATCATTGTCGGCGCCGGATTTCGGCTCGACCGGTTTGCGCCGGATCACGTTTCGCTTCATCGCGACCTGCATCCATCAATCAGTCAGAGTGCTAGCGCGTGATTAGCCGGTTCTCCCTCTCCCCGTTCTTCACGGGGAGAGGGTCGGGGTGAGGGGCTGCCTCCGCGAATTCGCAAGACGTGAATACGCTGAGACTCCCCTCACCCACCCGTCGTTAGAGCAGGCCCGCGCCGCGCGCCCACTTGTACTTGGCGCCGAGCACCTCGACCGGCAGTTCGGTCGAATAGGCATAGGCCGGGATGCCGTTCTGGTAGAGATATTCGGCGGCCTCCTCGACCTCGACGTCGCCGGCGAGCGAGGCGACGATTGGCTTCACAAAACCCTTCGCCTCCATCTCCTTCTTCACCTCGACCATGTTGCGCGCGAACACCATCGGTGGCGTCACGATCGTGTGCCAGTAGCCGAGGATCAGCGAATGGATCCGCTCGTCCGACAGGCCGAGCTTCACGGTGTTGACGTAGGTGATCGGCGGCTCGCCGCCAGTGATATCCACAGGATTTCCGGCCGCGCCGAACGGCGGGATGAATTTGCGGAACGCGGCGTCAAGATCCGGCGGCATCGTCATCAGCGACAGGCCGTTATCCACAACCGAGTCCGACAGCAGTACGCCCGAACCGCCGGCACCGGTGATGATCAGGATGTTCTCGCCCTTCGGCGTCGGCAACACAGGCACGCCGCGCGCGAATTCGAGCAATTGCCTTAAAGACCGAGCGCGGATCACGCCGGACTGGGCGAACACGTCCTCGTAGATCTTGTCGTTGCCGGCGAGCGCGCCGGTATGCGACGAGGCCGCCTTTGCACCGGCCGACGTGCGGCCCGCCTTCAGCACCACCACCGGCTTCTTCTTGGAGACGCGCTTGGCGGCCTCCGCGAAGGCGCGGCCGTCCTTCAGGTCTTCGCAGTGCTGCGCGATGATCGCGGTGTTCGGATCCTGCTCGAAGAAGGCGAGCAGATCGTCCTCGTCGATGTCGGACTTGTTGCCGAGGCCGACGATCGCGGAGACGCCCATCTTGGCCGAGCGCGAGAAGCCGATGATCGCCATGCCGATGCCGCCGGACTGCGACGACAGCGCCGCCGAACCCTTGACGTCGTAGGCGGTGCAGAACGTGGCGCAGAGATTGGCCGGCGTATAATAGAAGCCGTAGATGTTCGGCCCCATCAGGCGGATGTTGTACTTCTTGCCGACTTCGACGATCTCGGCCTGCAATTCAGGCGCGCCCGCTTCGGCAAAGCCCGACGGAATCAGAACGGCGCCTGGAATTTTCTTCTCGCCGCATTCGGCCAGCGCACCGGCAACGAACTTCGCGGGGATCGCAAACACCGCCGTGTCGATCACGCCGGGGACGTCCTTGACGCTCTTGTAGGCCTTGTAGCCCAGGATCTCCGCCGCCTTCGGGTGGATCGGATAGATCTCGCCCTTGTAGCCGCCGTTGATCAGGTTCTTCATCACGGAGTTGCCGATCTTGCCGTCTTCGGCGGAGGCGCCGATCACGGCAACGCCCTTCGGCTGCATGATGCGGTTCATCGCCGTGACGATTTCTTCGGTCGGGCGCGGCGCCGGGCGCGGCTTGTAGTCGAAGTCGACGACGATGCGCACGTCGGCGGCAATCGCGTCCTTCTTGGTGGCGAACACCGGGTTGAGATCGAGTTCGACGATTTCGGGGAAGTCGCTGACGAGCTGCGACACTTTGACAATGACATCAGCCAGCGCCTCGCGAGAGACCGGATCGCCGCCGCGCACGCCCTTGAGCATGTCATGGGCTTGGATGCCGTCGAGCATCGACAGCGCATCGTCCCTGGTCGCGGGCGCGAGACGGAAGGTGATGTCCTTCAGCACTTCGACCAGCACGCCGCCGAGGCCGAACGCCACCAGCTTGCCGAACGAACCATCGGTGATGGAGCCGACGATGACCTCGGTGCCGCCGGCCAGCATCTGCTGGACCTGGATGCCCTCGATCTTGGCGTCAGCCTTATACTTCTTGGCATTGGCGAGGATGGTCTCGTAGGTCTTTTCCGCATCCGCCGCGGTGTTGACGCCGACCACGACGCCGCCGGCTTCGGTCTTGTGGAGAATGTCCGGCGAGACGATCTTCATCACCACCGGGAAACCCATGCCCGTTGCGAGCTTGGCGGCCTCGGCGGCAGACTTGGCCACGCCTTCCTTCGGAACCGGGATGCCGTAGGCGTCGCACACCAGCTTGCCTTCCGGCGCGGTGAGGCTGGTGCGCTTGTCGGATTTCACCGCATCGAGCACCCGGCGGACAGCCTGGTGGGCGCTGGGCTCGGCGATCTTGCGGGCCGCATCTGCAGAATTTGACATTGGCTTCCTCCTGGGGCTAATTTTATGGCATTTGGTATGCCAGAGATCCGATTGTCAAGACAAACTATCGCGCAGAAACAGCGAAAACACGGGCATCTTGACATACTGGTATTTGGTATGCCAAAAATATTCGAGTGTTTCTTCTGCTAAGAAGACGTCTCCAACACAGGGAGGAGACGAGTCGTGCCCGCACCAAAACAAACCAAGGCGCCGCCTGTCATGGCTGAGGCAGATATTGCAATCGTCCGGATTGCTCCCGAGACGAGCTTCAAGAACAAGGCCTACGAGGCCTTGAAGGAAGCTATTCTCAAGATGGACATCTACGCGACGCCCGAGCAGGTGATGCTCGACGAGCGCGCGCTGTCCGAACGCCTCGGCGTCAGCCGCACCCCTATTCGCGAAGCCATCGCGATGCTTGAACAAGATGGCTTCGTCAAAACCGTTCCGCGCCGCGGCATCGTCGTGGTTCGCCGCACCAAGACCGAGATCGTCGACATGATCCGCGCTTGGGCTGCGCTCGAAAGCATGGCCGCGCGCCTGATCACGACCACCGCGCGCAAGAAGGACATCACGGCGCTGCGCGATTTCTTCAAGGATTTTGGCAAAGATCGCCTGCCGCAGGATCATGTCGAGGAATACTCCAAAGCCAACATCGCGTTCCATCAGGCGCTAATCTCGCTTTCGGAATCGCCGGTGCTGGTCGATTTGACCAACGACCTCCTGCTGCATGTGCGCGGCTACCGGCAATTGACCATCGGGCGGAAGGATCGCACCGCGACCTCCCTGCCCGAGCATCTCGGCATCATCGAAGCGCTGGAAGCACGCGACACCGAACTCGCCGAGAAACGCGCACGCGACCACACGCTGGGCCTTGCCGCCTACGTCGAGGCGCACGGCCAGGAACTATTTACCTAGACGCAACTTCGCACCAGAAGACGACGAAAAATCGTCCGAACCAAAACGATCAGGGAGATGAAGCCCATGCTGAATACCGCGACCAAGTCCGAAGCACCGGGCACCGAGCAAGAGCTGACGGATGGCTTTCATCTCGTCATCGACGCGCTCAAGCTCAACGGCATCAACACCATCTATGGTGTGCCGGGCATCCCGATCACGGACCTCGGCCGCATGATGCAGGCCGAGGGTATTCGCGTGCTGTCGTTCCGCCACGAGCAGAACGCCGGCTACGCCGCCTCGATCGCCGGCTACCTGACCAAGAAACCGGGCGTCTGCCTCACCGTCTCGGCGCCCGGCTTCCTCAACGGCCTCACCGCGCTCGCCCACGCCACCACCAACTGCTTCCCGATGATCCTGATCTCGGGCTCCTCCGAGCGCGAGATCGTCGACCTGCAGCAGGGCGACTATGAAGAGATGGACCAGCTTGCGGTCGCCAAGCCGCTCTGCAAGGCCGCCTTCCGCGTCCTGCATGCGGCCGACATCGGCATCGGCCTGGCGCGCGCGATCCGTGCCGCCGTCTCGGGTCGCCCGGGCGGCGTTTATCTCGACCTGCCCGCAAAACTTTTCGGTCAGGTGATGGACGCGGCTGCCGGCGCGAAGTCGCTGGTGAAGGTGATCGACGCTGCGCCGGCCCAGATCCCTGCCCCATCCGCCGTCAAGCGCGCGCTCGACGTGCTCAAGGGGGCGAAACGCCCCCTCATCATTCTCGGCAAGGGCGCGGCCTATGCGCAGGCCGACGACGAGATCCGCGCCTTCGTCGAAAAGACCGGCGCGCCGTTCCTGCAGATGAGCATGGCCAAGGGCTTGCTGCCCGACACGCATGCGCAGTCGGCCGGTGCGGCACGCTCGACCGTGCTGAAGGACGCCGATGTCGTCATGCTGATCGGCGCCCGCCTCAACTGGCTGCTGTCGCACGGCAAGGGCAAGACCTGGGGCGACGCGCCTAAGAAATTCATCCAGATCGACATCGAGCCGAAGGAAATGGATTCCAACGTCGAGATCGTGGCCCCCGTGGTCGGCGATATCGGCTCCTGCGTGTCCGCGCTGCTCGAGGGCATGGGCGGCAGCTGGTCCGCTGCGCCGGCCGACTGGGTCTCGACCGTCAACAAGAAGCGTGACGACAACGTTGCCAAGATGGCGCCGAAGCTGATGAGCAACGCCTCGCCGATGGATTATCACGGCGCACTCGGCGCACTGCGCACCATCATCAAGGAGCGGCCCGACGCCATCCTGGTCAACGAAGGTGCCAATACGCTCGACCTCGCCCGCGGCGTCATTGACATGTACAAGCCGCGCAAGCGGCTCGACGTCGGCACCTGGGGCGTCATGGGCATCGGCATGGGCTATTCGATCGCGGCCGCCGTCGAGACCGGCAAGCCGGTGCTCGCGATCGAGGGCGACTCGGCCTTCGGTTTCTCCGGCATGGAGATCGAGACCATCTGCCGCTACCAGCTTCCGGTCTGCATCGTCATCTTCAACAATGACGGCATCTATCGCGGCACCGACGTCAATGCGAGCGGCTCCGATCCGGCGACGACGGTGTTCGTCAAGGGCTCACGCTACGACAAGATGATGGAAGCGTTCGGCGGCGTCGGCATCAATGCCACCTCGCCCGACGAGCTGAAGCGCGCTGTCAACGCAGCGATGGATTCCGGCAAGCCGACGCTCATCAACGCGGTGATCGATCCGGCGGCCGGTTCCGAGAGCGGCCGCATCGGCAACCTCAATCCGCAAAGCGTTCTGAAAAAGAAATAACCGACTTCAACCCATTTCATCCTGCACGCGCAAGGCGCAGACAGACACAGTACGGAGCAAAGACGATGACAAAGGCGCTCAAGGGCGTTCGTATTCTTGATTTCACCCACGTTCAGTCGGGTCCGACCTGCACGCAATTGCTGGCCTGGTTCGGCGCCGACGTGATCAAGGTCGAACGCCCCGGCGTCGGCGACATCACGCGTGGCCAGTTGCAGGACATTCCCAATGTGGACAGCCTGTATTTCACCATGCTCAACCACAACAAGCGCTCGATCACGCTCGACACCAAGAACCCGAAGGGCAAGGAAGTCCTCACCGCCCTGATCAAGAGCTGCGACGTGCTGGTGGAAAATTTCGGCCCCGGCGTGCTCGATCGCATGGGCTTCCCCTGGGAGAAGATCCACGCCATCAACCCGAAGATGATCGTGGCCTCGATCAAGGGCTTTGGTCCCGGGCCTTACGAAGACTGCAAGGTGTATGAGAACGTCGCCCAGTGCACCGGCGGCGCCGCTTCGACCACTGGCTTCCGCGACGGGCTGCCGCTCGTCACCGGCGCGCAGATCGGCGACAGCGGCACCGGGTTGCATCTCGCGCTCGGCATCGTCACCGCGCTCTACCAGCGCACCATGACCGGCCAGGGCCAGAAGGTTACGGCTGCGATGCAGGACGGCGTGCTCAACCTCGCGCGCGTCAAACTGCGCGACCAGCAGCGCCTCGCCCATGGTCCGCTGAAGGAATACAGCCAGTTCGGCGAAGGCATTCCGTTCGGCGACGCGGTGCCGCGCGCCGGCAACGATTCCGGTGGCGGCCAGCCCGGCCGCATCCTGAAGTGCAAGGGCTGGGAGACCGATCCCAACGCCTACATCTATTTCATCACCCAGGCGCCGGTGTGGGAGAAGATCTGTGACGTGATCGGTGAGCCTACCTGGAAGACCGATGCGAACTACGCCAAGCCGCCTGCCCGCCTGTCGCGGCTGAACGAGATCTTCGCTCGCATCGAACAGTGGACGATGACCAAGACCAAGTTCGAGGCGATGGAAATCCTCAACAGGGACGACATCCCCTGCGGCCCGATCCTGTCGATGAAGGAGATCGCCGAAGACCAGTCGCTGCGCGCGACCGGCACCGTGGTCGAGGTCGATCATCCGACCCGCGGCAAGTACATCTCCGTCGGCAATCCGATCAAGCTGTCGGACTCACCGAGCGAGGTGACGCGTTCGCCGCTGCTCGGCGAGCACACCGACGAGATCCTGCGCCAGGTTCTCGGCTTCTCCGATCACCAGGTCGCCGAGATCCACGACTCCGGCGCGCTCGATCCGCCGCGGAAGCAGGCGGCCGAATAAGCCAACTCTTAAGAGAACACAAAATGCCAAGGCCGCCGGTTTCCGGCGGCCTTTTTCTGTCTGGGATGTTCCGTCTGGAATGCCACTTTCTTTAGTTTTGCTGCAATGCAAACAGCCAATTGCTGCTATGCAAACAAGCCCGTTGTAGCTGGCATCTGGTATACATAAATTGTCCCGAGATTACCAAGCGGAATGGTTCCGCTCCAAGAAAAGGGGACAAACATGTCCAAGACTGCATCCATGGGCCTCCTGCCCTCCAGCACCCTGTTCAGCCGTCTGATGGCTTCCATCGACCGCCTGCTGACCGCGAGCAGCCGTATCGCCATCCGCAACGGCGACCTCCCCCGTTTCGGTCTCTGAGCCTATAAAATAAGCGATTTGCGATCGAAGGTCTTCTTCAGGCGAACGGTCCTCCGCATGATCTCTCTGTACCAATGGCCCCGGCTTCCGGGGCCATTTTTCGTTTGCAGCGGGCCGCCGACTTTTACCAACATCTGCGACAAATCAGCCCGAATGCCAATTCGCCGCAATAACCGTTTGCGTCCTGGCATATCGCATACAAAGATACATCAAGGGCGCCCGCACCGAAAAGAAGGGCGCATTTTGGGGGGATAAGGTCGTGCGGTCCACGAGGACAGCCAAGGCGATCTGGCGCGAAGCCGGCGGTGCATCTCACCTGCCCTCTTCGGCGTTATGCAAATACACAATTGGCCGAAAGGAGCGGATGCCGCACCGAAAGGTCCCTCTTACAATTCGAGCCTGCAATCATCGCACGGGGACAACCGTTGCGGTGTAACAGTCATGAGTGCGAGAACAACCCGATCGAATGGTCGGGACAGAACTAGAAAGCCGGCAAAGACCGACGTAACCACAGTTCGACGGGAGAGAAACAAAATGAAGCACACTGCACAAACGGCGTTGGGCGCAATCGCCGCCTTATGCGCGATCGGGATTTCTGTTCCTGCGATCGCCGCATGGGAACCGGTACGGCCAGTCGAGTTCATCGTTCCTGCCGGCACCGGCGGCGGCGCCGATCAGATGGCGCGGACGATCCAGGGCATCGTCACCAAGCACAATCTGATGAAGCAGCCGATGGTCGTCATCAACAAGGCGGGCGGCGCCGGCGGCGAAGGCTTCCTCGACCTCAAGACATCGGGCGGCAATCCGCACAAGATCATCATCACGCTCTCCAACCTCTTCACCACCCCTCTTGCCACCGGCATCCCGTTCAACTGGAAGGATCTCACGCCGGTAACGATGCTGGCGCTCGATGAGTTCGTGCTGTGGGTGAACGCCGAAAAACCGTACAAGACGACGAAAGAATATATTGATGCCGTGAAGGCCGCTCCTGCCGGTACCATGAAGATGGGCGGCACCGGCTCGAAGCAGGAAGACCAGATCATTACGGTCGCGGTCGAGAAAGCCACCGGCAGCAAGTTCACCTACATTCCCTACAAGGGCGGCGGCGAAGTCGCGGTTCAGCTCGTCGGCAACCATGTCGACTCCACTGTCAACAATCCGATTGAGGCCGTCGCGCAATGGCGTGGTGGCAAGCTGCGTCCGCTTTGCGTGTTCGACGCGCAGCCGATGGGCTATGACGAACAGGTCGCGGACGGCAAGAGCTGGAAGGATATTCCGACCTGCAAGTCGCAGGGTCTCGATATGGAATATCTGATGCTGCGCGGCATCTTCATGTCGCCACGGGCCACCAAGGATCAGATCGAATATTACGTCGAGCTGTTCAAGAAGGTTCGCGCCACGCCCGAGTGGCAGGACTTCATGAAGAGCGGCGCGTTCAACACGACCTCCCTGACCGGGGCAGAATATGCCAAATGGGTCGAGGTCGAGGAAAAGCGCCACGAGGTCCTGATGAAGGATGCCGGTTTCCTTGCCGCACCTGGCAACTGATCGACGCATCGCCCGCAACCGGGATCATAACGCAGGCGCCGGGCCTCGGGCCCGGCCGCGCATGGAGTTTTGATGACAACAGGCAGCTCGAGCAAGACAGGCCCCACCCACAAGCTGGTGGAGGCTGGGATCACGTTGCTGATCGCCCTCTTCGGCGTCATCGTTATCGTCGGCAGCCTGAAGGCCGGCATTAACTGGGGCGCGGAGGGTCCGCGCGCCGGCTTCTTTCCATTCTACATCGGAATCTTCATCGTCGCATCCAGCGGGATAAACCTGTGGAACGGACTGCGCGACGACAATGACGAGCTGTTCGCGGAATGGGGACAGCTTCGCCAGGTTATGAGCGTCGTCATTCCAACCGCGATCTATGTCGGCGCCATGCCGTTCACCGGGCTGTATCTCGCCTCGATCGTCTTCATCGCATGGTTCATGCGATGGCTGGGCAAGTACCCTTGGATTACCGTGCTGGCCGTCGCGCTCGGCATGCCCATTGTCACCTATTTCATTTTCGAGCGCTACTTTCTGGTCCCGCTTCCCAAGGGGCCGATCGAAGAGTGGCTCGGTCTGTAACATCGGCGCACAGTCAGGATTATCGGGATGGAAGAACTCGTCAATCTGTTTCATGGCTTTGCGGTCGCGCTGCAGCCTTTCAACATCATGGTGATGGTCCTCGGCATCGTGCTCGGCGTCATCATCGGCGTGCTTCCGGGATTGGGCGGCGCCAATGGCGTTGCGATCCTGTTGCCGCTGACATTCTCGATGCCGCCGACGTCGGCCATCATCATGCTGTCCTGTATTTATTGGGGCGCATTGTTCGGCGGAGCGATCACCTCGATTCTCTTCAACATACCCGGCGAACCATGGTCGGTCGCGACGACATTCGACGGCTACCCGATGGCGCAGAAGGGCAAGGCCGGCGAAGCTTTGACGGCGGCCTTCACCTCGTCGTTCGTGGGCGCCCTGTTCGCCGTGATCATGATCACGCTAGTCGCGCCGCTGGTCGCAAGCTTCGCGTTGCAATTCGGACCAGCCGAGAAATTCGCGGTTTATTTTCTGGCGTTCTGCAGTTTCGTCGGCTTGAGCAAGGAACCACCCTTCAAAACCATTGCGGCGATGATGATTGGATTTGCGCTCGCCGCCGTCGGCCTCGACTCCATCACCGGACAGCTACGGCTGACATTCGGCGTTACCCATCTGCTCAACGGGTTCGACTTCCTGATCGCCGTCATCGGGCTGTTCGGCATCGGCGAGATCCTGCTGACGATGGAGGAAGGGCTCGCCTTCCGCGGCGGCAGCGCCAAGATCAATTTGCGGGTGGTGCTGCAGACCTGGAAGGAGTTGCCGGCCTACTGGGTGACGTCGCTGCGCTCCTGCGTGATCGGCTGCTGGATGGGCATCACGCCGGCCGGCGCAACGCCGGCATCCTTCATGAGCTACGGCATCGCCAAGCGGGTGTCGAAGAAAGGCGCCAATTTCGGCAAGGGAGAAATCGAAGGCGTGGTCGCACCGGAGACCGCGGCGCACGCCGCCGGCACCGCGGCGTTGCTGCCGATGCTTTCGCTTGGCGTTCCGGGTTCGCCGACAGCCGCCGTGTTGCTCGGCGGCCTCCTGATCTGGGGCCTGCAGCCCGGGCCGATGCTGTTTGTCGAACAGAAGGAATTCGTCTGGGGCCTGATCGCCTCGATGTATCTCGGCAATCTCGTCGGCCTGATCGTTGTGTTGACCTGCGTGCCTGTCTTCGCGGCCATCCTGCGCGTCCCCTTCAGCATCATCGCGCCACTCATCCTGGTGCTGTGCGCGATCGGCGCCTACTCGGTTCACAGCAGCACGTTCGACGTGGTGTTGATGCTGGTGTTCGGCGTGATCGGCTACCTGCTCAAGAAGTGCAACTATCCCCTCGCCCCGCTGGTGCTGGCCATCGTGCTCGGCGACAAGGCGGAAGAGGCATTCCGGCAATCGTTGCTGGGATCCCAGGGCTCGCTCGGCATATTCTTTTCCAACACGCTGGTCAGCACGATCATGATCCTGGGATTGGTTGCACTGTTCTGGTCGGTGATCCAGCAAGGCTATACCCGCTTGCGCGGCGCCGTTGCCTGAAGTGAGCAAGGCGCCATCGCCAGAGCGAACAAAATCCTTCCCTGAAGCCTGACTACGAGGAGCATAGTCAGGCTTCATTTAACCACCTGAAACGGGTCATGATGGCCGGGCACTGTCCCGGCCATCATCGTTTTTGGGCGCTGGGATATCAGGCGCGAGAAAGTGCAAGCTCTCATAACGAATGCAGCCAGCAGCGCTCGTCTACTAATTTCTTTTTTGTTTCAGTATTTTAACGTGTGGCCTGATCACCGCAGTTCTAATGACGCGTGTTCAGTAGCAACAGGAAATGCGACAAACTGGCAAGATTTCTCTTGTCTACTGGCATAACATATACCAAACTCTTCCCTTGAGCTGTCGGGTATCGATAGAACAGCCTATGGAGGGAAGATGACGGACACAGTGCACGGAGCGGCCCCCGTCGCGGCGGCCCGAGTCAGCGATGCTTATCGCTGGACCCAGTTAGCCATCGGCGTCGCCGCAATGGTCATGATCGCCAATTATCAATATGGTTGGACTTTCTTCGTCCCCGACATCCAGAAGAAATTCGGATGGGATCGCGCTTCGATCCAGTGGGCATTTACGCTGTTCGTGCTGTTCGAGACCTGGCTGGTCCCGGTCGAAGGATGGTTCGTCGATAAATACGGCCCGCGCCTCGTCGTCCTGGTCGGCGGCATCCTCTGCGCCATCGGATGGGCGATCAACGCCCAGGCGACCACCCTCAACGGCTTCTATCTCGGCATGATCATCGCAGGCATCGGCGCCGGCGGCGTGTACGGCACCTGCGTCGGCAACGCGCTGAAATGGTTTCCGGACAAGCGCGGCCTTGCTGCCGGTATCACCGCCGCCGGATTCGGCGCGGGCTCGGCGCTGACGGTCGCGCCGATCCAGGCGATGATCAAGGACTCCGGCTTCCAGACCACCTTCCTCTATTTCGGTCTCGGACAAGGCATCATCATCGTGATCCTCGCCTTCTTGATGTTCGCGCCCAAAGTGGGACAGGTGCCTGCGGTGACGCAGAATGCCAACATCATCCAGACCCGGCGCAATTATCAGCCGACCGAGGTGATCCGTCAGCCGATCTTCTGGCTGATGTATTTCATGTTCGTGATCGTCGGCGCCGGCGGATTGATGGTCACCGCCAACCTCAAGCCGATCGCCGTCGACTGGAAGGTCGACAGCGTACCCGTCACACTGATGGCGGTGACGATGACGGCAGTGACGTTCGCGGCCACCATCGATCGCGTCCTCAACGGCCTCACCCGTCCCTTCTTCGGCTGGATCTCGGACATGATCGGGCGCGAGAACACCATGTTCATCGCGTTCGGCATGGAAGGCATCGGCATCTGGGGCCTGTACATGCTGGGCCACGATCCGGTGTGGTTCGTGCTGCTGTCGGGCTTCGTGTTCTTTGCCTGGGGCGAGATCTATTCCCTCTTCCCGTCGACCTGCACCGACACCTTCGGCGCGAAGTTCGCGACCACCAATGCCGGCCTGCTCTACACGGCGAAGGGCACCGCGGCGCTGCTGGTGCCTGTCGCGAACTACATGCAGCAGTCTTCAGGCACCTGGGACACCGTGTTCATCGTCGCGGCCGGTGCGAACATCCTGGCCTCGGTGCTGGCGATCGCCTTGCTCAAGCCCTGGCGCAAGTCGGTGGTCGCCAAATCGCAGCTCGCGGCCTGATCCAAACCGGATCGGCTATTCGAAACAAGCGCGCTCATCCTCCGGGATGGGCGCGTTTTTCTTTTGCCTGGGCGTCATCTGGTATACCAGATCGCTTTTCGGCCCGCCCCAGGGACGTTCCTCTATCCTCGGGTCGGAATGGAGCGCTTCAATAACGTCAGTAATACTGCCTATTTATCTTCATCCCGGCGAAAGATTTCCAAGGCCAAACGTGTTGACAATTGGCATTATGTATACCAGAGTTAGATCAATGTTTCACCCCAAGGAGGTTGCCATGCAAGTCGGAGATATCCTGCGCAACAAAGCCGCCCGTGTCGCAACGGTCCGCATGAACGAGACCGTCGCCGTCGCAGCCCAACTGATGCGCTCCAGCAATATCAGCGCGCTGGTCGTCAAGGATGTCGTCCGCACCGAAGGCAACACGGCGGTCGGCATGTTCACCGAGCGCGACGTCGTTCGCGCGATTGCCGCACACGGCGCAGCCGGCGTGAACATGCGCGTTTCGCAATTCATTTCGGTGCAACAGCTCGTTTCCTGCACGTCGACGGATACGCTCGAGCATGTCCGCCACCTCATGAGCAAGCATCACATCCGCCACGTGCCGGTGATCGACAATTACAGCCTGATCGGCGTCATCAGCATTCGCGATATCTTCAACGCGTTCGACGACGAAGCAACGCCCTTTAAGCTCGCCGCATCGGCCTGACCGTCGCTTCGAACTGCGCCGGCATTTTTTGGGCTGCACTCCCAGGGAAGACGGTATCGCACCGCAATAGTCGGCTTAACTCCTGTCGCAAAGCAGGCGCTCGCAAATCTGCGCCGGAGTAGTGGTGCCGGAAAACATCATCTGTGGGAGGGCGCATGGCGCGTAACATTCTGATCCTCGGGGCCTCGTATGGCTCGTTGCTGGCGACAAAGCTTTTGATGGCGGGTCACAACGTGACCCTGGTTTGCCGGAAGCAGACGGCAGAACTCATCAATCGCGACGGCACCGAAGTTCGCATCAAGCTGCGCGACGAGGCGGCCCACCGGCCGATCTTCTCGCGCGACCTGCCTGGCATCTTGGACGCAGTCGAGCCCGCCGACGTCGATCCTTCCCGTTATGATCTGGTTGGTCTTGCGATGCAGGAGCCGCAATACGCTGCTCCCGCGATGCGGCTTCTGATGATCAAAATCGCCGAAGCGAAGCTGCCTTGCCTTTCGATCATGAACATGCCCCCTCTGCCCTATCTCAAGCGCATCCCGGCCCTTGCGGAAATGGAGTTGGAGAAGGCCTATACCAACGCTGCGGTATGGGATCGGTTTGAGCCAGGCCTGGTGTCGCTCTGCTCTCCGGATCCGCAGGCCTTCCGTCCCCCAGAGGAAGCGGCGAATGTTCTTCACGTCGGCTTGCCGACAAACTTCAAGGCCGCGTCATTTGCGGACGAGAAGCACAATCTGCTGCTTCGAGAGCTGGAAGCCGACATCGATGGGGTGAAGCTGGATGGCCAGGACGTTCCGGTGAAGCTCAAAGTGTTCGATTCGATGTTCGTCCCTCTGGCCAAATGGTCGATGCTGTTGACCGGGAATTACCGCTGCATCACGCCGCAAGAGCCGCAATCGATCCGCGACGCGGTGCACGGCGATATCAACCTCTCGCAATCGATTTATGACCACGTCGATGCCATCGCCCAGCGTTTGGGCGCCGATCCCACGGATCAGGTACCTTTCGAGAAATATGCCAAAGCGGCGGAAAGCCTTCTCAGGCCCTCGTCAGCAGCCCGGGCGGTCGCTGGTGGCGCGCCTTCCATCGAACGCGTCGACCTGCTGGTGAAGCTGATTTCGCATCAGCTTGGCGCACCCAATGCCGAAATCGACCGTACGGTCCAGATCGTCAATCAGAAACTGAATGAGAGCATCACGGCGAACGCGTCCGGCGCACCGCGAGGTGCTCCAGTCGCTGTGACGTAGATCCCTTTCGGTTCTGATTGAAATCACAGATGCGATAGCTAGCGCCGCGGCGTCCTTCCACGTATGCGATCGAAGCCCTGCTTGATAGCGGCGAAGCGTTTGTCGATGAAGGGTTCGTGCTCGGTGTCGGTGAAGATGTAGGGCCAGTCATTTTCGATTGCCTCGCGAACCAGTTCGCCGACATAGAGCGGATCGATGCCATTGTTGATCCGTTCCTGAAGCGCCTTGATGAACTCGGCGAGCGGTCCTTCCGTCGGCGGCGGGCTGCCGATCTTCCCGGCGAACCGCTGCGGCACATTGCGCCGAGAATTCATGATCTGAGTGCGGATGACGCCCGGACACAGAACGGATACCCCGATTTTCCGCGGCGCGAGCACCGTCCGCAGTCCTTCGGACAGAGCCACTACTCCATATTTGCTCACATCGTACCCGGGATTTGGTCCCGCAATCAGTCCGGAGACGGACGCCGTGGAAACAATCTGCCCTCCTTCGCCATGCGCCTCGATCAGCGGACCGAAAATCTCGATGCCCCAAATCACCGACATCAGATTGACGCCAAGAACCCAATTCCAACCTGCATCTGTCCAATGACCGTAACCCCGGCCGCCGCCGACCCCCGCATTGTTGACGAGAATATGGACCCTGCCGTACCGCGCCACGGTGGCGTCCGCTGCGGCTTGGAGTTCTGCTTTGAGCGATACATCCGCTCTCACGCCGTCAACGTCGGCGTTGGTAAGTTTCAATTTCTCTACCGCCGTTGCTAACGCCTCTTCCTCGATGTCGCATAGCATGACCTTCACCCCCGCCCGCGACAGCGCCGTGGCTATCCCTAATCCGATGCCTGATGCTGCTCCGGTGACGAAGGCTGTTCGTCCGATAAGGTCTTGCATGTGCGTGTTTCCGTTGCTTTTGCAATTGGCCTTGGCAGATACCATTTGGTTCGCTGAGTTTATAGTACTTAAGCTCAATGGCGCGCCGCGCATGTCCGTTGTGGGTCACACAGCCAGGGTCAAACTCGGAAGTCCGGAGGTGCAAGGGCGAGATCTGCTTTGCCCGCGTACGCAGACATCGTCAGATCAGTCGGTCAAGTCCCCCGCGTTCGAGGAAGAGCCTCGCTTTTGAGGATCCACCAATTCAACACTGGTGATCTGCAATGGAGTGGGAGGCTGCCATGTAGGCAGCCTCTTTCTACCTTGATGCTATTTCCACCCCGGCTGACCCCGTCATGGGGAGTCATCCCAACGTGGAGATGAAACAAGGCTCACGCCCATCCCGACCTCACGTGTGGGCTTCCGATCAGTCTTGAACAACAGTTGTGCGGCCTCGACGTTCGTGGCGCAGCGCTCGAGCCAGCGAGCCACGAGAAAATCAACCCGCGTGGCAAATCGCAGTCGAGCCGCGGCCAGCACAAGCCTCGCATCCAAGCCATGATCGGATGGTCTCTTGACGTCGTTGCGGGCGCTCATCTTGCCCTCCTGCCGGTTCGGCGGAGGGAGCGGCCCTGCACCGAGAGTTACACTCTTGCCTTGCGGATCAGCCCCGCTTGGAGCTGAAAATTCGGACCCCGTGTCATCACGGACATGCACGACCAATCGGCCAGCCAATTAAGCGGCCGGACGCGGGCGGTAGTCTCTGCGATGTGTCGTGCGTTGCGCATTACGGTCCTCAAGAGTGCAGGCAATCTCACCCAGGACGAATGTCATGATCTAAGCGCAGAGAAAATTCAGCGCGTCAAATGTTTTATGTTCAAGAGGTGCGGAATTTTTGCATGCCAGCAATTTTCGAACACCGGCGCCGCCGGTTGGGTTCGAAAATTTCCGGTTGTGGTCAATTGGCGGAAGCGGCGATTACTTCGCCATGTCCGGTCTTCCCCACGGAAGCAGAGACCAGTCGGAAGGGTCGGCATATCCGCTGGGGCCAAGAACAGACTTCAACAGACCACCAACGGAAGCGAGCCCAAAGCGTCGCCTGATCAGTCGCTCAGTTTGTCAAGAACCCACGTTCGATTGAGGAACGGCTCGGCCCATACAGACGGAAATAGGCGAACCGGGATTTGCCCGGGATCATGGGCACCAAATCGCGCAAGGTTGGCCGCGGCGTCGCGCCAGCGCTACAGGTCAACGCTAACTGATCCGCAGGGCTTGAAGGTTTGGAGCGAGCGCCCGTGCAAGCACCCCTCATGTTTCTGGGCGTAGGCAAGCACGCCCATGATAATCAAGGCCACCACGACCAATCCGGCTACTAGGTTCTGCACCATGGCTGTCACTCCAGGTGAACTCATGAACAAGGCGACCGGCTCGAATCGTGGGGATCAACGCCGGGGCGGCGCTCGCTCTCGAGCCGACCATGGGGCTGCGGTTGAAATGATCAGCGAGAGGTCGCGCAGCCAAAGAGAGCACAATTGTCGGCCTGATGGCAGTGCAAACTTGTTGCCGCGCTGCGCAAATTCGATGCGCGATCAGAAGCCGCGTCTTCGAAAATTCGCCTGTTTGGCGCCATTGCCGCGTTGCTGGCGCTTTCGGGGCGAGCGGCCGAAATGAACCTGGATGATCTGCTGCTCGTGCGCCTGCCGGCGCCGCCCGAAGGACGCCGTGCCCGCTCCAGGTGATGGACGGCAACTACCAGAGGCTAAGCGGCGTTTGTCCGTGGTGGAACGCCATGGTCGCCCGGCAATGACCTGAATTCGATTCCCGCGAAAACCAACTCCCGGCTACCGGATGAGCCCGCATTTCGAGAAGGGCATTTGTGGAACGTAACGGAACCTCAGGCGTTCTTTTTCGCGGAAATGAGCAGCGCCGTCGCCCCGGCGCAGCAAGCGCAGACGCCGAGGCGTTGCGCCGCGCTGGTCGGAGGGAACGCTCATGAGACTCACCCTTTCGGTCATCAAGGCTGACATAGGCTCCGTCGGCGGCCACACGAAACCGTCTACACGCATGATGGCGGCTGTCGAGGGCGAGGTCGCGAAGGCGATCTGCGATGGCCTGCTGATCGACGCTTTCGTCTGCCACACCGGCGACGACATTGCGATCATCATGACACACACACGGGGCGAAGGGAGCTCCGAGGTGCATCAACTTGCCTGGAAGGCGTTCCTCGCGGCCACCTCGGTCGCGAAAACCTCCGGGCTTTATGGCGCCGGCCAGGATCTTCTCGTCGACGCACCTTCCGGAAACGTTCGCGGCGCCGGACCGGGCGTCGCCGAGCTCAGCTTCGACCACAGCCTCTCTGGCACGAGACCTGCGGAGTCCTTCATGGTGTTCGCCGCCGACAAATGCGGCCCCGGCGCCTACAACCTGCCGCTCTACCTCGCCTTCGCCGATCCCATGTATTGCGCCGGGCTGATGCTGCCCCCGATGATCAAGGGATTCCGTTTCCATGTCATCGACATGGACCACACGGCCGGCGACAGCGTGATCGAACTCGACGCGCCCGCGGATGGCTACCACATTGCCGCGCTGCTCCGCGACAACGAGCGCTTTGGCATTGATCGCATTGTTTCCCGGACCCATGGCGAGGTCGCCGTCGCCGTTTCGGCGCAGCGTCTTCACGCGATCGCAGGCAAGTACACCGGCAAGGACGATCCGGTCGCGATCGTCCGGAACCAGGGGATTTTCCCGGCCCCCGAAGAAATCGTTTCACCGTTCGCGAAGGCGCACTTCGTAGGCGGCGATGCGCGCGGCTCGCACGTGATGCCGCTCATGCCGGTGCCACTTAACACTCCGGTGACGGGCATGTACTGCCTGCCGATCGTTTCCTGCACCGGCTTTTCGATCGACAAGGACGGCCGTTTTTCAGAGTCCTTTACCGATTTCTTCGACAATCCGGCGTGGGACGAGGTCCGCCGGCGCGCCCAGCGCAAGGCAATCGAGATGCGCAGCCAGGGCTGGTCAGGCGCCGCGATGCTGCCCTATTCCGAGTTGGAGTATGGTGGCTTCCGCGACACCGTGTCCTCACTGCTGAAGCGCTTTCAGGTGCGCGAGGAGCGCAAGCCGGAAGCGGCCGAGTAAGGGACTGCCTGCGAGGTGGGTATGGCAAAAAGGCGTATCGGCATTCTCACGGGCGGCGGCGACGTTCCCGGTCTCAACGCAGTCATCAAGAGCGTGACATATCGCGGCAGCGAGAACGACATCGAGGTCGTCGGCCTCCGCCGTGGTTGGGAGGCCCTTACGCACGTGAACCTCGAGGACCCGGCCTCTAGGTCCCACTACATCATCCCGCTGAACCGTGACAACACGCGCACTATAGACCGGAGCGGCGGCACTGTGCTGCACTCGAGCCGCACCAATCCGTCCAGGATGAAGAAGCTGCCAGATCATCTCGCAGGCCACGACTTTCCGGCCTCGCTCAGCACGAAGGGCGGCATCGCAACCAGGACGTGGGACGTCACCGGCCAGGTGCTGGCTAACCTCTCGGGGCTCGGCATCGAACATCTGATTGCCATCGGTGGCGACGACACGCTCAGTTACGCAGCCAAGCTCAACGACCTCGGCGTCAAGATCATCGCCATCCCGAAGACGATGGACAACGACGTCCGCAACACCGAGTACTGCATCGGCTTCTCGACCGCGATCACCCGCGCCAGCGACGCCATCCAGCGGCAGCGCACCACTGTCGGATCGCACGAGCGAATCGGCATTTTCCGCGTCTTTGGCCGCGATGCCGGATTTACGGCGCTCTACACCGCGTACGCCACCTCGATACGGTGCGTCATACCGGAGTACAAGGTCGATCTCGACAAACTGATCCAGTTGCTCGTCGAGGAGAAGCGCGCCAACCCAAGCAACTATGCGCTCGTCGTGCTCAGCGAGGGCGCCGCGTGGGAGGGCTACGAGGTGCAGGAATACGGTGAGCCTGATGCTTACGGTCATCGCAAGAAGGCGAGTGTGGCGGAATCGTTCGCCGACGAGATCAAGCGACGCGTCGGCGAGGAGACGATCACCTCCGATCTCACATACGACCTGCGATCGGGCAATCCTGACTTCATGGACAAGCTCGTGGCCCTGACTTTCGGCAATATGGCGTACGATGCCGTCCTCGAAGGCAAGACCGGCCTCATGTCGGCGCTGGTGGAGGGGCGCTACGACCTCGTGCCCATCCCTGATGTCAGGCTCGGGCCGCGCAAGCTGGACGTCGCCAGCACGTACAACACGGACCGCTACCGTCCCATCTACACCAATAAGCGCGGGCAGCCGATCTTTCTCAACCGCGCGTCATAGGGCGGAAGGTGGTAACCCCTCGAGCGAAGTGGGACACCGGTTTTTCGGGAGCGCCAAAAGCGATCGGGCTCTAGCGGCGCTGCTTTTTCGGCTTTAGCGAAGCCGCCGGCGCTCGCGCATTGGCATCGAGCGATGTTGACGCCACTGGCGTGTCACCCTTGGCTCCTTCGCGTCCAATTTCGCGTCGCGGCCAGGCAAAATCGTCGGCGCGACCGGCTGGTGCCGACAAGGGCTCACCTGTGATCAAGACCCGGGCGGCTTGCGCATCGATCGCCACCGGCCGCGCCCCGGGAGCGCCGAGTAGTTGATCCGTGCCGACAGAAGAGCCCACCAAGGGAACGATCGGCCCGGCCAGCGGACGCGGCGCCGGCTGATCCGGCCGAGCACTGGCGTCGGGCGTTGCCGGTTCGGTGGGCAGCACAATCGGCGCGGAACGCGCAGCCAGCAGCCGGTTGATTTCACGCTCGGCATAATGCGCGAGCTTGAGCGCGCCGGCCTTGGTGAAGTACACGCCATCGGAGGAACGCAGCCGGCGGATCTGCCCTTCGAAATCGGGGCCTTGCTGTGAAAAGCGGCCGGCTTCATCGACAAATCCGTCCCAGACATCGATATAGGTGATGCCGGCCTTGCCGGCCGCATCGCGATAGAGCGTATCCAGGAACGCCGTGTCGGCTGTCGCCTTGGGGCCGCGTACCGCCGGCAGACCCACCCACAGCACTGGCACACCCTTGGACTTGAGTACGCCGATCATTTCGTCGATCTTTTCCCTGTAGAGTTCGACCCAGCGTTTCTCGCGAAACTCATGGAGGCCGTTCGGCGAGCCCGCGCTCTTCTCCGGTCCAGTGACCGGTCGCGCGTCATTGTTGTCGGCGGCATCGTCTGGCGACAATTCGGTATCCGTCACCTTGGCTGCACCATCGGGCTTCGCCGCGGGTTTTGCGACCGAGGGCTTGCCATCAGGTTTGGCCTTGGCGTCCTTCTTGTCCCCCGGCTTACTGTCGGATTTTTCGGCTGCCGGCTCGCGGATTGCGACGCGGTCGTCAAGCCCGAGCATGACGACAATGGCGTCCGCTTTTTCGACGGCGAGAATGCCTTTGGCGGCGGCGGCCCAATCGGCTGGATCGCCCTTCGGCTGATACTTGATCAGGCCGGAGGCTGACTTGTGTTTGCGGATCACGCCCATCTCAGGCTGATCAGCATAGACGTCCTCAAGCCCATAGGCGAGCCAGTCCGCCATGGCGTCACCGAGCACAAGAATGTGGCGCTCGGGTACAGTGTTGCGCTTCTCGGGCGGCGGGGCCTTTGAAAAATCCTCGCGCACCGCCGGGGGCGCTTGCCGCCCATGCGAACGAGGTGGCGGCGCGTACTGCTGCTGGTACGGCGCAAACGTGTCGTTGCCGAACCAGCCTCCACCACGTTGTTCGTTACCGGACCAGCCTCCACCGCGTTGTTCGTTACCAAACCAGCCGCCGCCACGTTGTGGTTGCGGTCGCTGCTGATATTCGCCGAAATTAAAAAACTGTGCAGAGGTAGGTCCGGCCAGGCCGAACACCAAGCCCACCGCGACGGCTAGCGCAATCAGCCGACCACGCTCGGTGAAGAAGATGCATCGCCCTTTTGGTCCGTTTGGCATGCTGGACCGCACACACGCAGAACCTGCCTTAGCCAGATTAGCACGAGGCGCCCGGTGGTGGGGTCTCAGTTTACCGTGAAGTGCGGTGTCGTCAGTTCAAGCAAGAGCCCGTGTGTCCCGCTTCGGGTCAAAGCGTCGATTTTGGCATGTCAGCAAGCACGTCGAGCGCCCTTCGTGGAAACGAAGGTCCCACTCTCGCAACGATTACCCCTCGGCTGCGAATACGTAGCTGCTGCCATCCTTGGCCAGCGTGCCGACGGTCGGCATCAACCAGCGAGTACCCGAAATGGTGAGCTTGTCGGCAACCGCGCGATCGAAGATCTTCCTTCGCGTTTCGACGGTCATTTGCGGATAGGTCGGAGACCGCCCCACTTCCGAACAGCGCCGCCAGAGCGGAACTTCATAAAACGCTCCGGCTCAGGCGCGGCGCGCCGTTCGAAGGTGCCAAGGAACTTCGGACGCGTGTGGAACCAGAAAACGCCTCCCGCGTTGAAATAAAAATTGATCGGATAATCCAGAAAAAGCGGGGATATCTCCCAAAAGGAGGCTTGATTTCTTGCCTCTTTTTCCCGGTCGGACGGCATTTCTTTGATGGGGAGGAAGAAGAGATGACTGATCAGCAATTGGCTCTTCAGGCGATTAACGAAGCGCAACTCATACTGGAAGAATACCTTCGGCCCCGGCCGCAAAACAATGAGCTTATCCTCGACAAGCTCGTGGAAGTTCTCGAACGCCCCGATTTGGTAGTTGCTGTAAGTCGCTTGCAGCAGCAGAGCAATCTCTCAGTGCGCAAATGAGGAAACTGCCAGCAATCGCCTTGGCCGCCTGGGTTGCTACGCTCCTACCAGTTGGGACGCCAACCGCCGCGCAGGCCAAACAACAATGCAGCGCCGCAGCACCATCAAATCCGCACGGGCGTTGGTGGTCCTATCGTCTGATCGATGGACGAAAGTGCTGGTACGAAGGCAAGCCCATGCTTTCAAAATCGTTGTTGGAATGGCCCAAGGGGGCATTCGCGCAACCCGTTTCCGACAGAGAAGAAGTTCAAAGCGTTGTCACAGAGAAGCCTGGCGATCCGTTAGATGCGCAAGCCCGAGCACTGGAAGGTTCTGACAGTTTCGAAGCGCGATGGCGCGAAAGGGTGAAAATGCAATAGGCGTTGCCCCAAAGGAAAGTCGCTAAGCGCCGGGATCGCGCCTGTGCAGCACCGACAATCAGTTTTGGGGAACTCGCGAAGAACTCTTGTTTTCTAACCAGGCGTAATGCGGAAACCAGCAATGCGAACGGCCGCAGATTTCAATCTCTATTACGCAACTCCTGACCCCTGGCATATTTCCCACGCGCAGTTCAGGGATAAGGTCTTGCGCCGACGCCTGAAGCCGTTCATCCGCGGCAAATCCGTTCTTGAACTGGGTTGTGGTGAAGGTCACCTGACCCAAACAATTTTTAACAAAGCACGATCCGTGGTTGGCATCGACATAAGCGATGTAGCGATTGCTCGCGCTAAATCGCTGAACCTGCCAAATGCCCGATTTGAATGCGCTGATTTTTTACAAGCGTCATTCGAGGGTTACGATGTGATTGCGGCCCTCGAATGCGTCTACTATCTGTCCTTTCAAGAGCAGGGAGCGTTCCTGGAGAAAGTTGCCAAAGAACACCCTGACAAAATACTTCTGCTCTCGGGTCCAATTGTGGATTACAGAAGGCACTTCAGTCATAAGCGATTGATGCACGAGTTTACGACTTTGGGGTTCACTCCGCTTAAATTTTATAACCTGTCGGTTTATTGGTATCCGCCTTCATCCAGAATTATCGCTGGCCTGATCAAGCTGCCACTTGGACACACCTTGCTTGATTGGATACCGGACTCGATGATCTACCAAAGACTGTACGCACTTCGGGCACCGAGACGCCCCTGACTCGGATATCGCCAGTTCGAATTTGGTCCGCTGTTGGGCAACCGTGCGGGGTTCTTGGCGGTGAAAGCCCGACGGGTCTTCCGGCGCAACAACGACTACGCGATGACCGGCAACGACTTGAGGCCACGAACGACCGGCGCGGCGCGCCACTGCAGTTCGTGAGCAGGACAGGCAGGCGTCAACTCAGGCAGGCGTCGCAGCAGGCAACCGAACGCGATCTCGGCCTCCATCTTCGCCAGATGCGAGCCGACGCAAAAGTGAACGCCATCTCCAAACGCAAGATGCGGATTGGGCTTGCGGGCCAGATCCAGCCGATCGGGCTCCGCGAATTTCTGCGCATCCCGGTTGGCGGAGGCAATGACGGGGAAAATAACATCGCCGCGCCTGATCGTGGTGCCGTGCAGGTCGATGTCCTGGGCCGCATATCGCTCCGTTGCGGTCTCGACGGGTGCCGTGAAGCGTAACAACTCCTCGACCGCAGACCCAAGGAGCGAGAAATCTCCGAGGAGCCGCTTTTTTTCGCGCGGATTCTCCATCAGCGCCAGCATTCCGGACCCGATCAGGTTCACGGTCGTCTCGTGGCCGGCGATGATCAGGAGCACCAGCATGGCAATGAGCTCGCTCTCGCTCAGCCGATCGCCCCCCTCCTCCACGGCGATCAGCGCGGAGATGAGATCATCCTTCGGGGTGCGCCGGCGCGTGGCAACGAGGCGCCGCAAATATCGCATCAATGCAAAGATCGAGGGCAGCGAGAGCGCCATGCGAAATTCCGATCGCGCTCCGAGAAAAACATTGGTCCACTTCCGAAAGCGCGTCCGGGCCTCTTCGGGCAGGCCCAGCAGCTCCGAGATCACGGTCAACGGCAGCGGAAGCGCGAAATCCTCGATAAGGTCGGGCTTCGACTTGGCGCGCAACCGATCGACGAGACCCTCAGCCAGGACTTCGGTGCGGTTTCGCAACTGCTCGATGCGTGCACGGCTAAACGCCTTGTTGATGAGGGCCCGCAGCCTTCGATGTGCGGGATCGTCCAGGTCCAGCATGTTCTCCGAGAGTGTCCTGAGGCTCACGGGTGTCCACCACGGCATGGACTTAGGCGAGCGCAAGCCGGCATTGCCCGCGTCTTTGACGAACCTGGCGCTGTCCTGGAGGCACAGGGCCACGTCATCGTAACGCGTAATCAGCCACGCCCGCTTCAGGACGGGTACGCCAACTTCGAAAGCCGGCGCCTCGCTGCGAAGAAACGCATAGAACGGAAACGGGTCGCGCTTGTGCTCGGCTGAGTAGATGTCGACTTTGCGAGGATCGTTCATGGCGCTTAAGATCGGCAAGTCCCTGGATGCATCGTGCGCAGCACCCTGGATGAAAACCAAAGCAGCAATGTGTTGCGTCGCAATGCCCGTTCAGCCCATGTCCGGTCCAGGTCAAAAAAGTCGATTTTGGCGTGTCCGCAGCATATCCGATTAGCGAGGTGTTCTCAGGAAATGCCGGACTCCATGCGCAATTGTTCGCACTGCGGAACAAGTCCTCGCTTTTGCATGATGGCGTTGCCCTGACCTACGCCCGCTCCCCGTAGACTTTTGTGGGGGGTGACGGCATCCTGTTCTCCGAAATCTCACAAGATGACGTGCGCGGCCTCCCGCGGACATAAAATTATAGGAAACGCATTTTCCAATTGGAAAATGCTTATGGAAACACAGAGGGCAGACATGAAGACGCGATTTACCGAACTCGTTGGCGTTGAGCATCCGATCGTCCAGGGCGGCATGCAGTGGGTCGGCCGCGCCGAGCTGGTCGCGGCCGTCGCCAATGCCGGCGCGCTCGGGCTGATCACGGCGCTGACGCAGCCGACGCCGGAGGATCTCACCAAGGAAATCGCGCGCTGCCGCGACATGACCGACAAGCCGTTCGGCGTCAACCTGACCATTCTTCCCGCGATCAAGCCGCCGCCCTATGCCGAGTATC
The DNA here is from genome assembly GCF_036924595.1 of Bradyrhizobium algeriense. NCBI lineage: Bacteria > Pseudomonadati > Pseudomonadota > Alphaproteobacteria > Hyphomicrobiales > Nitrobacteraceae > Bradyrhizobium > Bradyrhizobium algeriense. The sequence goes on from NZ_JAZHRV010000001.1 coordinate 4,195,295, forward strand.
GCCAGGCGATCATCGAGGCCGGCATCAAGATCGTCGAGACCGCCGGCAACAAGCCGCAGGAACACGTCACCGAGTTCAAGAAGCACGGCATCAAGATCATCCACAAATGCACCAGTGTCCGTCACGGCCTGTCGGCGGAGCGGATGGGCGTCGATGCGCTCTCGATCGACGGCTTTGAATGCGCCGGACATCCCGGCGAGGACGACACCCCCGGCCTGATCCTGATCCCGGCGGCCGCCGACAAGATCAAGATCCCGATGATCGCCTCCGGCGGGTTCGGCGACGGCCGCGGCCTGGTCGCCGCACTCGCGCTCGGCGCCGAGGGCATCAACATGGGCACGCGCTTCATGTGCACCAAGGAAAGCCCGATCCATCAGCTCGTGAAGGAGCGCATCGTCGCCAATGACGAGCGCGAGACCGAATTGATCTTCCGCACCATGCGCAACACCTCGCGCGTCGCCAGGAACACCATCTCAACCAAGGTGGTGGCGATGGAGAAGGAAGGCGCGAAGTTCGAGGACGTGCGCGAACTGGTCGCCGGCGCCCGCGGCAAGATGGTCTACGCGACAGGCGATGCCGATGAAGGCATCTGGTCGGCCGGCCAGGTCCAGGGCCTGATCCACGACATTCCGACCTGCGCCGAACTGGTGTCCCGCATCATGCGCGAGGCGGAAGCGATCATCCAGAGTCGACTCGAAGGCATGATGTCGGGCGCCCAGCGGCAGGCCGCCGAATAGGCGCGCGCTACTAGCAAAGAAAGAGAAGAGCCATGAAAGCCTATGTCTACGGCGCCAGCGGCGCTGAAATCACCGATGTTGCAAAACCTTCGCCGAAGGGCACACAGGTGCTGGTCAAGGTCCATGCCTGCGGCCTCAACCGCGCCGACCTCGGCATGACCAAGGGCCATGCGCATGGCGCGGCCGGCGGCGTCGGCACCGTGCTCGGCATGGAATGGGCCGGCGAAGTCGCCGAACTCGGCCCTGATGCAAAAGGCATCAAGGTCGGCGACAAGATCATGGGCTCGGGCGGCGCGGCGTTTGCCGAGTATACGCTGGCCGACCATGGCCGGCTGTTCCGCGCGCCCTCGAACATGAATTTCGAGGAGGCCGCCACCCTCCCGGTCGCGCTCGCCACCATGCACAACGCGCTCGTGACCAACGGCGCGCTGCAGAAAGGCCAGACGGTCCTGATCCAGGGCGCCAGTTCCGGCGTCGGCTTGATGGCGATGCAGATCGCAAAATTCAAGGGCGCAAAACTCGTCATCGGCTCCTCGACGGATGCGATGCGCCGCGGCCGGCTGAAGGAGTTCGGCGCCGATCTGGCGATCGATTCCAGCGATCCCGGCTGGGTCGACGAGGTGCTGAAAGCCACCAATGGCGAAGGCGTCGACCTGATCGTCGACCAGGTTTCCGGCAAGGTTGCGAACCAGAATCTCGCGGCAACCAAGGTCAAGGGCCGCATCGTCAATGTCGGCCGGCTCGGCGGCACCCACGCCGATTTCAATTTCGACCTGCACGCCGCCCGCCGCATCAACTATATCGGCGTCACCTTCCGCACCCGCACCATCGAGGAAATCCGCGAGATTTTCGACGAAGTCCGCAAGGACATCTGGGGCGCGGTGGAATCGCGAAAACTGCAACTGCCGATCGACAAGGTCTATCCCTTCGCCGAGATCGGAAGAGCGTTCGAGCACATGGAAGCCAACAAGCACCTCGGCAAGATCGTGGTGACGTTGTAGATGCCTGTCCCGGACGGGGTGCAGCGCGTGAGCGCTGCTCCGCAGAGCCGGGACCCACGCCGTTACGCATCCGAACGTTCGCGCTCGCGGGCGGGATGCTGGATGGCGAGGACAATAATTTCCTCGGCCTCATCGTGAGCCGTGTAATAGACCAGATCATCTTGGCTGTCAGGAGGTAAGCGCCGCACGGCTTCCAGGGCTTTTTCGAGCAGTTTTGTCATGAGAGAAAGATACGGTCGAACCGCCCAAAATGGAAGGGCATCCGCCCCACGGCCTATGAACGAGGCTTTCGGCGCGTGTTGGCCAGCGCTGCGATCGCCCATCCGAGGATGGCGGCCGCGCCGATCCAGATCAGAAAATCGCTCCAGCGGCTGGCGAGGCCGAGTGCGAGGCCGGGCATGAACGCACCTGATAAGAGCAACCAGCGCAGGCCGGGCCGCGCGAGGGCGACACCGCGACGCTTCGGATCGACCGCCGCAAGGAGCGCGATGCAGGCGGCGCTTACCAGCGCACCGGATAAGCCGAGCCAGCCGAGCAGCATCATTCGGCGGACTGCACGAAGGAGCCCGCGTCGAATGCGGCCGGCTCGCGGGTTCGCAATGCCATGGTGGCGGACAGCACGCAAACGACGCCGCCGAGCGCGACCAGGACATCCATCACCGGCACCGCACTCTGCCCGGTCGCAAGCGCTGCGCGCCAATTTGGGCCGCCGGCCGCGGCACGCAGCAGCGGAAGCGCCATCAGCAACACGCCGGTCGCGCCGAACAGCAGCGGCGGGACCCGCTCGATCGATCGCATCCGCAGTGCCGGGACAACGGCGAGTGCGGCAGCGATCAGAAAGGCCGCCGGCGTCCAGAACACGGATGCCAGCGATGGCAGGCTGATGAAATAGGCCGCGGCTGCCGCTGCCATCGCAAAAGGCAGGCCGCCTCCCACCCACGCGGTCACGCGCCCGAGCACGCGCCAGCCGCGCTGGTCGGCGCGTCGCCGGACCCAGAGATTCAATCCGCTCCAGGCCACGTAGGCGCTGGCCGCGCCAAGCGCAAACCACACGGCGCGCGACCACCATCCAGCGAAATTGCCGAAGTGAACCGGGCCGATCAGACCGAGCAAGGATGCCCCGAGCGACGGTTTTGTGCCGACGATCGGCCGCTCGCGAATGAGTTCGCCGGTCGCCCCATTGTAGATCAGGCGCGACGCCGACAGATCGCCGCGCCTGGGCGCCGGAAATACGGTAATGCGCGCGTCGGCGCGGCCGCGGTTTTCCCACGCGGCAAACAACAGCGGCGCGTCGGCGCGCCTGCGCGCATCGGACAGGATGTCGTCGAGATTGGCGGATACGGCAGGACGCGGATCGACCATGGGCATCCCGTTGAGCGTCGTGACCATCGCGCGCACATCGCCCTTGAACGCGATCTTCGCCAGCATCGGCAAGGCGACCGCGATGGTGAAGCTGAGATAGGCGCCGGTGAACGCGAGCACGAAGGCATGCGGCAGCGTCCACGTCCCGGCAACGGAATGCAGGTCGCGCAGGCCGACCAGCCGGTCACGTCCGCGCAGGATAAAGATGTCCCGGAACAAATGCCGGTGCATCAGGATGCCCGAGACCGCCGCCACCAGCATGGCGAGACCGAGAATGCCCGTGAGGATCAGCCCCCACGGATTCGGCAGGTGCAGCCGCACATGGAGGTCGACGTAAAAGCGCCCGAGCGCCGTGAACGGATCGTTGGCCGCGAGTTCGTTGCCAAAACCTTCGGCGCGCGAGACGATCCGGCCCTCCGGCCCGATCGTGGTGAGGATTCCGCGCTCGCGGCGCGCGCCGTTGATGGTCTCGTCGGTGTGGAAGAACACCCACACATTGCCGGCGGGCGTCGCCCGCAAGGAGAGGTCCTCGCGGAACTGAGCGGGCGTTTCCGCCTCCAGCCGCGCGAGCACGGCATGGAGCGGCTGGCTCAGCGGCTCGCTTGTTCCGAGCAGCCCGCCCGACCAGGCCTTGATTTCGTTCGCGAACACGGCGGCCGTGCCGGTTACGATGACGGCGTACAGCAACAGGCCCAGCAATGCGCCGGCCCAGCCGTGGACCGCCACCAGCGTCCTGGTTTCGCGTGCTTTCAGGTTAATCACGACTTCTCCGCGGGGTCGAAGGATCGTCTCAGCCGAACAGAATAGCTCTTAACGCGATCAGGTGAATGACGGCGATGCCCGTCATGATGATCACGATGCGGCCGAGGCTCCGGTCGAGCAAGGCATAGAAGAAGATCAAGCCCCAGATCGCCGGCATGAAGAACAACGGCAACGCGATGTGGTCAACTCCGCCGCTCCCTTTGGGCACCCAGAACGGCATCACGGCGATGATGAGAACCGTGAGCCCCACGGCGCAGGGTCCGGCCAGCAACGCGCGCAGCCAGGGATGCAGGCGGCCGGGTTCCGCAATGCTGGAGTTCGCAGCCGCCAAATTGCCTCCCCTCACCTCAGAAATTGAACGTCGTCGACAGCAGATAGGTTCGGGGAGCGCCGAGGGATACGGCGCTGCTAACCGTGCGATAGGAGTTCCAGTACGCCTCGTTGAAGACGTTCTCGACACTGGCGCGAACGACAATCGGCTTGCCGTTCCAGGGTGACGTGAAGGTGTAGCGCGCACCGAGGTCGACTCGCGTCCACGCCGGCAGCTCCTGCGTATTCGCATCGTTGGCGTAACTCTCGCTGGTATAGATGACCCTGCCCGTCAGCGTGAGCCCACGCATGAACGGAGTGTCCCATTCGGCGCCAAGATTGAGGTTTGTCGCCGATACACCCACGGGTGTATTGCCGTTGTAGCTGATAATGATCGGTCCAACCGAGACCGCTTGCTTGACCACTTCGCCGTTGATGAAAGTCACGCCGCCCAGGACTCGGAACGTCGGCGTCAGTTCGCCGAAGGTATACAGTTCGAGGCCACGATTGCGCTGCTCGCCGGCAAGTCGCTTTGCGGGTAGTACTACTCCCGGCACAGGGACCGACATCGTGTTCGGGCTGGTGATATCGAACACGCTCGCCGTGAAGGTGATGCGGCCCATATCGATCTTGAAGCCGGCTTCCTTCTGCTTGGTCTGAGCAGGCGGAATGATTTCTCCGACGTTCGAGTACGTCGTGGCTCCGGTGACAACTTCCGGCACCTTGAGACCCTCGATGTAGTTCGCGTAGAGCGAGACGTTCTCCACCGGCTTAACGATTACTGCATAGCCGGGGCTCCAGGTCGGAACATCGATACTCGATTTGGCGCCGCTCAGGAGATTTACACTGTCCACACCCACCGTCTGCCGTCTGGCCCCAACGACGAACTGAAGCCTGTTGTCGAACATCGACATCGTGTCCGCGATGCCGACACTCGAAAGCTTCGTCCGGGTCTCCAGATTTTGGACGACGGTGGCGAAGTTCGGGTAAGGGATCGCGACCGGGTTGTACAGGTTTGAATTGACGGCCGCGCCGGCCTTACCGAACGAACTGTAGTCCCGATCGAAGGCCGAGTAGTTGACGGTCAGGAGGTGGTTGACGGGGCCGGTGTCAACCGAAGCGCGAACGCCGACCTCACCCGCATAATTGTCATAGACGTCGCGTCCATTGAAGGGAGCGGCCGTCCAGTTGCCGTTGGCGTTCGTAATGCGCGGCGACGGATAGATGTAGTCGATCTCGCTCTTGTGGTATCCCAACGCGCCATATGCTGTGACCGACTCGGTCAGATCGACTTCGCCGCGCGCCATTGCGAACGTGTCCCTCGGCTTCCACGACGCCCAGTCCGGCATGTAATTGGCGCCGGGCTTCGGTAAGGCTGGAACCGGAATGGTGGTCGCAAAAGGAGGGCTGGTGGTGAACGTCAGGAACCGCAGCGGCGGCGAAAGATTTTCGGCCTGGTAACCGAGATCCGCGGAGAAGCGCACACGCTCGCCGCGGTAGTCCATATTGAGTACGGCGTTGCCGATCTGATCGGTCTGCCGGTCGAACGCGGTCCGTCCGCCTCCTCCCCCACCATTGAACCGGATTCCCCATTCCTTGTGCTCGCCGTAGCGCCGTGCCACATCGACCAGCGCTCCGACTTGGGATTTGGATATATATCTCGTGGTCAACTGCGTGATGTCGAAGTCGGGCGCGCTCTTCGTCACCAGGTTAATGCTGCCTCCGATGCCACCTGCGGGCGGCATGCCGGTGAGCAGCACACCCGGCCCCTTCAGAACCTCGACACGATCGAGGAAATTCGCCGATGATGCATAAAACGGTGCCATTCCATAGAGGCCGTTCATCAAGAAGTCGCCGCTGTCGTGGTAGAAACCTCTGATGTAGAGGCCGTCGATGCCGTTGCCGGCGGGCGTCTTCATCCGGACCGACGGATCGTTGAACAGGACATCGCCGACGGTGCGTGCCTGCTGGTTTGCAATCAGTTCTGCCGTGTAACTGGTCTGGTTGAACGGCGTATTCATCACGCCGCGGTTGCCGAGCAATCCGAGGCTGCCGCCCGTCGCCACCTGTCCGCCAGCATAGGGAGCCGGCGGTGCGCCGAGCGTTCCGGTCGAAGGCGTCACATATGGGACCGGTTCGACGCGGCGAGGCGCCGGTGCAGCGACACGCCGTTGCACACGCGAGGTGGATGTCTGCGATCTCTGTGCTGCGGGCCGCGCACGTTGCTGCCCTGGAGCATCGACGGTGACCGGCGGCAAATTCGATTGCGCGAATGCTTTCTGACCACTTGCAAAATCCAGCGAAAGAGCAAGATAGCTCACCGCCCCCAACGAAATAACACGCACAACATTTCCGGTCGCAATCGCATGCGTCATACTTTCACCCAACTCCCCACGAAGTCGTTCTAACTTCCCAAGTCGAATGGGCGAGTAGAAGTCATCTAAGATGATGGTGTGCGTGCACGACGGATTGCGTCTGTGACAACCGGGCAACGTTGCAAGTCGATTGCCCAAGTTGAGTGCAGCAGTTTCTAATTGTTCTAATTCTAAAGTGCTGACTGCGTTGAGCACATCAATTCATGGCGCGTGATAATTTGACGCGGTCATGTATGATTGCGAGCAACCTTAGGATGATTCAGGTTCACCCCACCTATCGTATTCAGGATCAAGCTGCTTCATATGACAAGCGCAAACAAGGTTGCCGTCACTTCCGGCGCGGATCTGCCGGACAGGATCATTCAATTGATGACGAATGCGCCGTATGCATCATTCGTCGTGCGGTGCGCTGCCGATCGCGCCGTTTTCCTTCCCGAGATCATATCCCTGCACACGAGGCGTGAGCTTTCCGAGATCAGCGGGGTCGGCCGGGCTTCGATCGCAAGGATGCAGGCCTGGCTGGCGCAGCATGGACGAAGGTTGCGAAGGCCAGATGAAAGCATCGACACTGTCATTTGCCATTTTGGCGTTCGACGAAAGGATCCGCATCCGTATAAGCGCCCGACCTTGCCGGCGATCACACCGCAGCCCGACGCCACGCTGGCGCCCGCGCTGCAGAATTCGGACAGCAGGATCGACGCAGCTTTGTAGGGCGGGGCAAAGGCGTTCTTCACGCCGTGCCCACCATCAATGCTTATCGCGGTTCGCCTGAAAAGGCCTGCCGCAGCGTCGAAAGCCGGTCGAGCGCAGCTTGCGGCAGCGGACCTTTTTCGGCAGCAGCGAGCGCGTCCTCGAATTGTTGCGGCGTCGCCATGCCGACCAGGATCGTACCCATCGCCGGATGAGACAGCGCAAACCGCGTGGCGGCTTCGGTCAGGCTGGTGGCGAACCCCTCCTCTATCAGCGGCATCAGGCGGCGCGCGCGATCGATATCGGCATCGTAGCTCACCGCCGAGCCGATCGGCTCAGGCGCCGGCCCCGCAATCGGATGACGCTCGGCCGAGCCCGACAGCGCGCCGCCGGCCAGCACGCGGATGCCCACGACGCCAACGCCGGCAGCCTGGGTCGCATCGAACAATCGCGCATAGTCCTGCGCCGGATAGCGCGCCGGCAATTCGCAGGCCGCGGATGGATTGAGCATGTTGTAGACGACCTGCGCGCTGTCGAAGACGCGCGCACCAATCACCTGATGCAGCGCCGCCGTATCGCCGAGCGCCGTCATTCCGAGGAAGCGAATCTTGCCCTGCCGGCGCAGGCGCTCGAACGCCGGCGCCACATCGTCGAGCACCTGCCGGACGCTGAGCGCCGATCCGCCGCCGTTCTCGGTGATCGGATTGTGCAGATGAAGGATGTCGACCTGTTCAAGACGCAGCCGCGTCAGGCTGCCTTCGAGTGATGTTCCGACCGCATCATCAATGCGGCCGGTCTCGCTAGCCGGCAATCGGACCTTGGTGCCGACGACGACGTTGGCCGGCTTCAGCTTTTGCAAAACGCGGCCAAGGTTCTTCTCCGATTCGCCGTCGCCGTACTGCACGGCGGTGTCGAAATAGTTGACGCCGGCGGCAATCGCCCGCGCGATGGTTCGCTCCTGGTCGGCAGCATCGCCGCGCACCATCAATCCGCCCACCGCGCCGCAACCGAAGCCCAGCACCGAAAGCCGCATTCCCGTGCGCCCAAAGACCCGCAATTGCATCGCTTTTCCTCCGAATGGTTAGAGAGAGTATGCAAGGTCGAACGGCCGTTACTCAACCTGGATATTTGCCGCCGTGATGATCGGCGCCCACAAAAGTGGAAGTGGGAAAACTTTACTCAATTCTTCTTCGGCTTGCGCGACTACCATCCCAATCACCCGCCACTGAACGGCTTCGAGACGGGCGCGGTGCGGGTTCCATTTCGCACCCGCACGCGCTTTCCACATCGCAGTTCGATCATCACCGCAAATAAGTCTTGGCGGCGGCGTGAAAGCCAATACGCTGTGTGCTGGCAACGACGCCAGACGCACGCGTGAGTCGCAACGGCCGGTATCAGCTTTGCGGACAAGAATGCGCGTGCAAGATCAGTTGAGAGGCTGTGCGATGACCGATCTCTCCTTGAAAGCCGCGACACCTGTATCACCTGCCACTACTGATGCCGAGCCGAGCCTGAATCGTGTCATGGGCCCGTGGCTCCTCCTGCTGTTCATCGTCGGTGACATTCTCGGCACCGGCATCTATGCACTCACCGGCCAGGTGGCCAACCAGGTGGGCGGCGTCGTCTGGCTGCCGTTCCTTGTCGCCTTCGTCGTGGCGCTGATCACTGCGCTGAGCTATCTCGAACTCGTTACCAAGTATCCAAAGGCCGCAGGCGCCGCGCTCTACACCCACAAGGCGTTCGGCATCCACTTTATCACGTTCATCGTTGCGTTCGCGGTGATGTGCTCGGGAATTACCTCCGCTTCCACGGCTTCGCGAGCTTTCTCTGCAAACATGTCGAGCGCGCTTGGCCTGGGCTTGTCGGGGTTCGGCATCACCATGACGGGTCTCGTCTTCATGGCGATCGTTGCCGCGGTCAACTTCCGCGGCGTCGGCGAAAGCGTGAAAGCGAATGTAGTTCTGACTTGCGTCGAACTAACCGGCCTGCTGATCATCATCGTCATCGGCCTGTGGGCGATCAGCCTGGGTCAGGGTGACGTCTCGCGCGTCATGCAGTTCAAGGCAGGCGATGCCGGTCTGATCTGGCCGATAATCGCCGCGACCACGCTCGCTTTCTTCGCCATGGTCGGCTTCGAAGATTCCGTCAACATGGCCGAGGAATGCAAGGAGCCGACACGGGATTTCCCAAAAGTGCTGCTCGCCGGCCTGTTCATCACCGGCGCAATCTACGTGCTGGTCTCTATCTCGGCGATTACGCTGGTTCCGCCGGCGCAGCTCGGCGAAGGAGAGACGCCGCTGTTGAAAGTGGTGCAGGCCGGCGCGCCGAACTTTCCGGTCTGGATCTTCGGCTTCATCACCATGTTTGCGGTCGCCAACTCCGCCCTGATCAACATGCTGATGGCGAGCCGGCTCGTCTACGGCATGAGCCGCGAACATGTGCTGCCGCCGTTGCTTGGCAAGGTGCATGCGAGCCGGCGTACGCCCTATATCGCGATCGGCTTCACCACGCTGCTGGCGTTCGGACTGATCACCATCGTCGGCGAAGTGCCTGCGCTCGGCGGAACGACCGCGCTGCTGCTGCTCTGTGTGTTTGCGGTGGTCAATATCGCGGTGTTGGCGCTGCGCAAGGATAGCGTTGCGCACGACCATTTTCGCACGCCGACGATCCTGCCGGTGCTGGGCGCAATCACCTGCGCATTCCTGGCCGGGCCATGGACCGGACGGGCGATCGTTCAGTACCACGTCGCCGGGGTCTTGATCGCCATCGGCGTCGTGCTCTGGCTGATCACGATGCTGGTCAACCGCGCCCAGGGCGTCAGACCCGACGAGCCGGAAATGGAGACGATGGGCGGCCAGGGACCCGTGAACTAGCTGCAGCCCAGGACGACTTGGTCTGATGACGGCCTTGTCTGGTGGCGACCTTGTCTGATGACGTCCTCGCCGCTTTCGGCGCGCACGGCGGGAGTTTCTTGCGGTTCCAGAATTAACCCGCAGCGCGGACATAAAGCTTAACTAATAAGCTTACCAAAGGGCTTCTGTTGCTTGGTTTTCCCGAGCAGCTAACCCTTTAGCAGCATTTTGCCTGCCCGCTCACATTTTCATTCAAGGAGCATTGTCATGGCGCAGTCGACCAAACCGCCGATCTTTGATGCGATCGATCTTGAACGCGAGATCGAGGAAGAATTTCGAAAGCTGCCGCAGGATCGCGAATCCCAGCCGAGCGATTTCGCGCCGCCTTCGGTACGCGCGCCGGATCTCGCGCTGCCCGACTATGTCGAGCATCGCGACGGGGCCACCGAGATCGGCAAGCTGTCGGCGGAGGCTGTTGTCCGCGAATACGAAGCTGTGGCGAAAGACATCGAGGCCCTCGGCGTTGAGCTGGTCGAGCACGTCAAGCAATGCGAGGCCATGAGCCGCGAGACGCTCGTCGTGATCGATGAGCTCAAGGAAACCGCGGAGCGATACCGCCAGGAGGCCAAGCGCGTCTTCCTCCAGATTGAGACCTATTCGCTGGTGATGGCGGAGGTACGCAAGACCTGTGCTGAAATGAGGGACAAGATCGCAGCTCCGGCCACCGTTCGAACTAAGCCAAAGAAAAATGAGCCCCGAGCCGCCCAGGAAGGCTGAGGTCCAAGGCTGAGGTCCGAGGCTGAGGTCCGAAAATTGCCGGTTGAGCCCCATACACCGCGTTAAACTGAAGGCCCCGCAGTAAACAGAGGTCCGGTTCGATCACCTCGTCGTAGCGCGTTTGAACCGATGATCGGAAGGTGCGGCGGGGAGCACCACAAGGCGAATCAAGCGCAGCGTAATCCGCCATCTTATTTGGGATGCAGCGGCGGATTACGCCGAAGCCTGTCATCGGGTCGTGCTTTTGCGCGGGACCCATTGAGCTAATCGCCCTCCGCGCAGTCAGCGGGCATGGAACCTTTATGACGTTCCTATACCGCCGGCCGGCTCGTCCTCTCGATTTTATATGCCGGCAGACCGATCTCTCGCGTGCGGTCGAAAATCACGACCGAACGGAATGGAGAATGAGCCATGTCTGCCCAAGCTGTTGTTTGGGAATGGCGCGCCCTTTTGGCGGAATGGATGTCGAAAAGTCCATGCACCTGGCCGTGCTGCTCGGCGGCCTTCTGACCGTCAGCATCGCGGTCAACGCGATGATCGTCCTCGCCGACGGCAGCAGGCCATAAGCCCGTTTCCTGCGTTCCAGATGTCGCCGTGGTCTGGATGACATATGGAACTCATGTTTGATGCGGCTCACGCGCCGGTGAAGTTGGGATATAATCGGGTCAGCTTATCAGGGCTTTGGCCGGTTTGCTCTTCGGCCAACGCGTTGTCGTCCAGGTGCCAGGCAGGAGTTAAAGCCAGGAGTTGAAGCGATGACCGACGTTGAATCGAAGCTGCAGGACATGACCCCGGCGCCCGATGCCGTTCCCCTTTTTGGCCCGGTCACATCGGAAGTGATGCGCTACCTTGCTTCCATTGCAATGACCGCCGTCGCGACGGTCGTGGCTGTCGGTGTCGACACCAGGATGAGCATTCCAAACCTGTCCCTGGTGTTTGTCGTTCCGGTGATCATCGCGGGCGTCAGCCTCGGCCTGGGCCCGTCACTCTGTTCGGCGATCCTTGGCGCCTTGGCCTTCAATTTTTTCCTGACCGAGCCTCGCTACTCGCTGGCCGTCGACGACGCGGCGAACATCTGGGCGATTGGACTGCTGCTTGTCGTCGGTCTCATCGTGAGCGGCGTTGCCTTCACCTCCCGCCAGAGGGCGACCGAGGCGGCACTGCTAAGAAGACAGACGGCTATGCTGCAAGGCTACAGCCGTGACGTCGTCGCGGCCGGCAATACGAAGGCGATCGTCTCGATCACTTCGCAAGCCCTTGCCGCGCTCTTCCAGGTTCCTGCCGTCGTGATGCTCGTTACGGAGGGCGACAGAGTTGTTTCCCTAGAGAGAGTCGGCGACGTAGAACCCCAGGAGGCCGAATTGGAGGCGGCGCGATCGTCGCTGGCAACCGGGACTGTCATGCGCAGCGACGTCTACCCGAACTTGGCCTCGCGGTTTGACTTTTGGCCTGTGAAGACGGCCGAAGGCCCGAATGCCGTCATTGGACTAGCATTCGACCCGGACGAACGCCCTTCGGCACCAGATACGCTGGTCAGCATCGTTGTGCGTGTCTTGGCCCTGGTGCTTGACCGTCAACATGCACGGGGGAGAGCCGACGCCCGGCCCGCCGGTTGAATCCGCGGGCGCGAGCGCTGCAGGGACTGCAACAAAATGTAGCCAAGCGGCTCAATTGATTTGGATGGTGCACCCCGCTCAATAAGTTCGGAGGAAGCTCGTTGTGAGCGTCGTGGCAGCCCACCTGTATCGTAATGGCAAGAATGTAAAAGTCGTTTCCTTGGACGAGCCTATCGATTGCAAGGGAAAATCCGAGTTTGTCTGGATCGGCTTATTCGAGCCTTCGGAACGAGAACTTGAGCAACTTGAGAAAAACTATGGACTCCATCCTCTTGCGATTGAGGACGCATTCAAAGCCAACCAAATACCGAAGGTTGATGTTTACGGCGATCAACTGTTTGTAATGACACGCACCGCTCATCTTGAGCGCGACCACATCGCCTATGGCGAAACCGCAATTTTTGTCGGGAAGAATTTCATCATTTCGGTTCGGCATGGCTCGGCTCGGGCGCATAGCGAACTCCGCGCGCAACTCGAAGCGGCGCCTAGCCTGCTGGGCCAAGGCCCAGACTATGTTCTCCACGCCATCCTCGACTTTATCGTTGATGGCTATCTCCCGATTGTCGAAACGATCGAGGAACGCGTCCTAACCATGGAACAAAGCGCTCTCGACAACTTCCTCAGCCGTGCAGAGGTCAAGCGGATCTTCGGGCTACGCCAGGAACTGATCCGGTTTAAGAGGATCATCGGCCCCATGACGGAGGTTTGCGGCCGGCTTGTCCACCTTGATACACCGTGCCTCGATGCTAACGCTCGTCCCTATTTCCAGGACGTCCTGGACCACGTGCGACGCGTCGATGCGATGGTGAACTCCTTGCGAGACGTTCTGACTTCGGTTTTTGAAGTGAGCAATCTGCTGGAGCAGCAGCGTCAGGGCGTGATCACGCGGCAGCTGGCCGCTTGGGCCGCAATACTTGCCGTACCCACCGCGATCGCCGGAATTTACGGCATGAATTTTGAAAATATGCCCGAGTTGAAGACGCAATACGGCTACTTTATCATCGTCGGCATTATCGTCCTGCTTTGCACGGTGCTCTACGTGCGTTTCAAGCGCGCTCGATGGCTTTGATGGCGGCGTGTAGGCCGGATTAGCGCAGCGTAATCCGCCATCTTACCTGAGACTTGGCGGCGGATTGCGCCGGAGCCTGTCATCACTGCGCGAGCGCAATTGCACTCGTGGCGGGCCGCGCTTTTGCGCGGACCCGTTGGGCTAAATCCGCCCTCCGCCCTACGCGCGGCTTCCTGAAAATTCCCGGGGCTCAGATTTCCCGGAACGACACCAGGCGGCGCTGCGCCTCGTCCCACAATACAAGCCGTACACACTGAAAGCTCTGCAGGAGCGTGATGCGACCGACGTCGCGCAGCTCAGGATGGTCGTGCAGCACGCGCGGCAGCCGGTAATAGGGAATACGACTGCTGAGGTGATGCACGTGGTGAATGCCGATGTTGGCCGTGAACCAGCGTAGCAGCGCCGGCAGTTCATAATGTGAGCTGCCGTGCAGCGCGGCTTGACGCAGGTCCCAGCTGTCGTCGCGGTCCCACATCGTATGCTCAAACTGATGCTGCACGTAGAACAGCCATACGCCGGCCGTGCCGGCCAGGAGCGTAATCGGAAGGTGCACGAGCAGGAACGCCTTGATGCCGATAAACCATGTGAGCACGGCGACGATCACGGCAATCGCGAGATTGGTTGCCATTGTACTGGCCCAGGGCTGCCAACCATTGCGCATGAGGCCGACCGGGAGCCTCTGTTGCAAAAGAAACAGATAGGCCGGCCCGACCCCGAACATGATCAGCGGGTGGCGGTAAAGGCGGTATTTCAGACGGCCCCACCAGGGAAGCGCCCGGTATTCGCGCACGGTCAGCGTATCGAGATCGCCGATACCGCGGCGATCGAGGTTGCCGGTGGTGGCATGATGAATCGCATGCGAGCGGCGCCAGCAGTCGTAGGGCGTGAGCGTGAGCACGCCAATGACGCGGCCGACCCAGTCATTCGCCAGACGGCCGGCAAAAAAGGTGCCGTGACCGCAGTCGTGCTGGATCATGAACAGGCGCACGAGAAAGCCGGCCGCCGGAATAGCGATAAGTAATGACGCCCAGGCATGGCCGAGGGAGAACGTGAACCAGGCCGCGGCCCACAGCATCACCAGCGGCAGGGCCGTGATCGCCAGTTCGGCAATGCTGCGCAGCCGACTTGGGGTGCTGTAGTTGCTCAAGATGCGCTGCCAGCGCCGGGCGTTGAGGACGTCATCGCCTCCACTGGGCGGTTGAACGACGCCAACGGCCTCTTGCCTGTTAGAGCGCTGCAAGGCTGTATTAGGCACAGAGGTATTCCCTTCTGACAGTGCACGTAAAATCGAGGCGCCGAAGGATCGGCGCCTGCGTCGGTTGATCGATGTTTGGAGAAGGGTCTGAAACGTGCGTGCCTGTCAGTGGCAAGGCAAAGCGCCCAGCGGTTCGGCCAAGTGTCGACTGCCGGACATATGGACAGGAATTGGGGTGGCGTCAAGGACCGCAACGCCGCGTCACGAACGCTGCGGCGCCCGCCACCGTCCCGGGCAGATCGCCCCGTGTAAACCCGGGGTTCGTTCCGGAAATCCGGGTCATTGATCCCCGCCTCCCCTTGGAAAGATGCGGTTCCAGTCCCTCTTCAACTCGTTCGAAACGTCGAACACTATCTCGACACGACGGGCTCCCGGCCGGTGCACATTTCGGAAATCTGCGCCCAGTTCAACGTCTCGCGGCGCAGCCTGCACCGGGCGTTCTACGACATGCTGGGTTTGGGACCGGTTACTTTCCTCCGCCGCAAGCGGCTCTGCGCGATCCACTCCGCGCTACGAGACAACACCCCCGCCATCGCCACCATCGGCGAGATCGCCATGCAACACGGCTTCATCGAACTCGGCCGCTTCTCGCACTACTACCGATCGCTGTTCGGCGAATATCCTTCGGAAACGCTGCATGCGTCAAAACGCATTTCGCGCGGAATCGACCGCCGGAGGGCTCTCGCCACCGGATGATCTCCCGAGGGGCTGCGCCATTCGGAAGTGAGACCCGCAATTGCATCGCTGTTCCTCCGACTGAACGAAGATTATGCAATGTCGAATGCCCGTTACTCAACCTTGATATTTGCCGCCGTGATGACAGGCCACAGGCGCGGGTCCACGGGACCGGTGTGTCATGGGCGGATATTCCCGAGCGCTGCGGCTCGCATACGCTAACCGCTTCAACCAACGGCGCCGGGCCGGGGTTTAGGACTGCCGTCTGGAACTGGTATCAAGGCTTACGACGGCTATTGTCTCCGAACATGGCTCCACGAATTCAGTACGGAACCCAAAATCCGTTCAATCGCAATCGCTTGCATGCCCGCACAAATTGCGCGCAAGGGGCGAGAGCGATCAAATCAATTCCGGTGAACGATCTATCTTCCGCGCTCCTGCCCACTTCATTTGACACGCGTCCTGGTTGGCCCGCCGACGACACCTCGGACCAGATGGCGCACCACGTGCTGCCTTTCTAAGGTCATCCCACCCCTCCCATTGACGCTGCACAAGTATTGGTCCCGTTCGCCTTAATCAGGACCTTGCGCTTGACATGCTGCGAGTGGTCAACTCGCTGATCGGGACACTTCTGCACGGTTGGAGAAGCATGATGTTCAAGAAGATTGCGATCGTGGCTGGTTTGGGACTGGCACTCGCCGCCACGGCGGAGGCCCAGACACCGCGCAAGGGCGGAACCATTCGTATGACGGCGCCCTATGGCTCCAGTTTCTCCAGCATGGACATCCATACGACACAGCGCGCCCAGGACGAGATATTCGCCAAAGGCCTGCATCGCTCGCTCTACTTCTGGGATTCCGCTGAGGGCAAGCCGGTTCCGGAGCTTGCCAAGGAGGTCACCGTCTCGGGCGGAGGTCTCGTTTACACCTTCAAGCTGCGCGACGACGCCTATTTCCATCACGGCCGCAAGATGACGGCGGATGACGTCATCTGGAGCTTCAATCGCATCATGGACGGCTCCAAGGCCTATCCCGGGGCGCGTTTTGTCCGCGTGATCGAGGGCGCGGCCGAGGTCGAGAAGGGCCAGGCCAAGGAAATCTCCGGCCTGAAGAAAATCGACGACTTCACGCTTGAAATGAAGCTGACCGAGAAGGTCGATCCAGGCTTCTACTTCTTCACCGCGATAACTTCCATCTATCCCGCCGACGAAGGCGCGAAGGAGGGCTTCATCCAGAAGCCGATCGGTCTTGGGCCGTTCAAATTCGTCGAGCATGTGCCGGGATCGCGCGTCGTTCTGGAGCGGTGGGACAGGTTCTACAAGCCCGGCAAGCCGTATGCCGACAAGCTCATCGTCTCGACCATGGGCGAAGCCGCGGCGCGCGACGTCGCCTTCCGCAACAAGGAAATCGACACCTCTGTGCTCGGGCCCGCGCAATACGTCGCCTATCAGGCCGACCCCAACCTCAAGGGCACTATCGCTGAAGTCGCCGAGGTCTTCACGCGTCACATGGGGATGAATCCGGGATTCAAACCGTTTGCCGACAAGCGGGTCCGGCAGGCGATCAACCATGCGATCGACACCGACCTGATCATCAGCAAGCTGGTCAAAGGCAAGGCCTATCGCGCCACTAGCTGGCTGCCTCTGACCTCGACCTCGCCGCTCTACGACAAGACGATGAAGCCCTACGCCTTCGATCCCGCGAAGGCGAAGCAGTTGCTTGCGGACGCCGGCTATCCCACCGGCTTTGAATTCGAATGGACGACGAGCCAGAATGAAAGCTGGGGCCTGCCGATCGTCGAGGCCATTATTCCGATGTTGGACAGAGTGGGCATCAAGGTGAAGGTCAAGCAGGTCGAGACCGCGGTGCTGGCGGAGGTCCTTCGCAAGGGCGACTTCCAGGCCTATGTCTATTCCATGGCGACCGGCCCGGATCCCCAGGCAGCGCTGAAATGCTTCTACTCATCCACACCGCAATCAGCCTGCAACTACACGACCTTCAAGAACGCGGACTTCGACAAGATGATCGATGAGGCCGGTCAGACCGACGACGCCGCCAAGCGCGTCCAGCTGCTGCAAAAGGCCAATGCCCTGCTCTATGACGAAGCGCCGGTCTGGTTCTTCAACTATAACAAGGCGGTCATGGCGGTGCAGCCGTGGCTCAAGGGGATTCAGTTGAACGCGACGGAACTGACCCATCAAAACGTCGAAGACCTCTGGGTCGACGAAACCTCGCCCGCGAAGTGACACGCGCGCTCACCCTCCCTCCATCGCAAGCAACGATGGAGGGAGGGAGGAATAGTTGCAATGCTCGCCTTCCTGATCCGTCGAATCCTGCAAACCGTTCCGACCGTGCTGGCTGTCGTGCTGGTGATCTTTGTGCTGTTCAGCGTCGTTCCGGGCAGTATCGTATCGAGCATGAGCGATGACGGCCGGGGTGCGGCGGACCCGCAGGTCGCGGAGCGCATGAAAAAGCAGCTCGGCCTCGACGATCCCGTCTACGTCCGCTTCGGCGCCTACATTGCCAGGCTCGCGACAGGCGATTTGGGGACGTCGTTCCGGACGCGCGAGCCGGTCACGACCATGATCGCCAAACGAATGTGGCCAACGTTGCAATTGATATTTGCCGCCATGATGTTTGCGATTGTGATCGGCGTACCGCTCGGGTTCATCGCAGCGCTCCAGCCGGGCGGCATCGTCGACACGATCTCAATGGTCGTGGCGGTCTCCGGCCTTTCAATGGCTAAATTCTGGCTCGGGCTGCTGCTGATGTACCTGTTTGCGTTGAAACTCGGCTGGCTGCCGAGTTTTGGCTATGGCGATGGAGGGCTCAAATATCTGATCCTGCCTGCGGTGACGCTCGGTGTCTCGCCAATGGCGCTGCTGGCACGGACGACGCGCGCGGCGGTTCTCGAGATCATGACCGCGGATTTTGTCCGGACGGCGCGCTCGAAGGGCATGAGCGAGACCCGGGTCGTGAAGTGGCATGTGATGCGCAATGCTCTCGTCATCATTCTCACGACGATCGGCCTGCAATTCGGCGCGTTGATGGGACAGGCGGTCGTGGTCGAGAAATTGTTCTCCTGGCCGGGCATCGGCTCGCTGCTCGTCGACAGTGTGCTGCAGCGTGACATTCCCGCTGTCCAGGGCTCTATTTTCGTTGTGGTGCTGTTCTTTCTCGCGATCAATTTGTTGATTGACGTGCTCTATGGCGTGATCGATCCCAGGATCAGATACGCATGAGCGCCGGCCGGCTCCATCATGCCTGTGCGCGATTGACTGAATCGCCTGCCGCGGCGGGGCGGCCGCGATGAAGCTCGGAGCCAGTCTCATCATCGGCGGGGCGTTGTTCGCGCTTGCGATCTTCGTCGGCCTGTTTGCGCCCTGGCTGGCGCATACCGATCCTGTCATGGATGCCAATTTGCTGAATGCGGAAGAGCCACCGAGCTGGATCTGGTGGTTCGGCACCGACGCGCAGGGCCGCGACATTTATTCCCGCGTCGTGCACGGCGCGCGCATCTCGCTGACGGTCGGCATCGTCTCGCAGTTGGTCAACAGCGTCATCGGTGTGACACTGGGCGTGACCGCAGGCTATTGGGGCGGCTGGTGGGACGACGTCGTCAATGGCCTGACCAATCTGATGCTCGCGATCCCCTCGCTGATCTTCGCGCTTGCCATCATGGCGGTCCTTGGACCCGGCCTGACCAGCCTGCTCATCGCGCTCGGGTTGACCAACTGGTCGTTCACTTGCCGGATAGCACGGGCGTCGACGCTGTCGCTCAAGAGCCAGGGCTATGTCCAGGCGGCAAGGGTGCTCGGCTACGGCGATCTGCGCATCATGATCACGCAGCTGCTGCCGAACATGCTGGGACCGATCATTGTCATCGGCACACTGGGCATGGGCGGCGCGGTATTGGCCGAAGCCGCGCTTTCGTTCCTTGGCCTCGGAATCCGCCCGCCCTATCCAAGCTGGGGCAGCATGCTGTCAGAGGCCCGCGACCAGATCACAACGGCGCCGTGGCTCTCGATTTTCCCCGGCCTCGCCATATTCTTGACGGTGCTCGGCCTGAATCTGCTCGGCGATGGCTTGCGTGACGTTCTCGATCCACAGTCGCGGAGCCGACGCACATGACGAGCCCTCCTCTGCTCGAAGTCGAGGATTTACGCATCGATCTCAACGACCGATCCGGCCATGTCGCGGCGGTCGAGGGCGTTTCATTCCGCATCGATCGTGGCGAGACATTCGGCCTTGTCGGCGAATCCGGCTGCGGCAAGAGTATTACAGCTCTCGCTCTGATCGGCCTGTTGCGCCAGCCGCTTTCGATCGGTGCCGGTGCCATACGATTTGACGGCCGGGAGATCCAGAGACTTGCCGCGGCCGAGCAACGCGCGTTGCGCGGCAATCGCATCGCCATGATCTTCCAGGAGCCGATGACGGCGCTTAATCCGGTTTCCCCTGTTGGCCGGCAGATCGCGGAGATGTTCGTGCTGCACAAGGGCAAGAACTGGCGGGAAGCCAACCAACTGGCCGTCGAGGCGCTGGCGAGCGTCCGCGTCCCCGCACCCGAGCGACGGGTGAAGGATTACCCGCACCAGCTTTCGGGCGGCATGCGTCAACGCGTGATGATCGCCATCGCACTCGCATGCGGGCCGGATCTTCTGATCGCCGACGAGCCGACAACCGCGCTCGACGTGACGGTGCAGGCGGAGATCATCGAGCTGATGCGGAATTTATGCGCCGAGCGAGGTACGGCGATTTTGATGATCAGCCACGATCTGGGCCTGGTCGCCAACGTCTGCCGCCGCGTCGCCGTCATGTATGCCGGTCGCATTGTCGAGGAGCGCGGCTCGGCCGATATCTTCCGCGTATGCGCGCATCCCTATACGCAAGGCCTGGTCGACTCGCTGCCGCGGCTGGGGAGTCGCGCAGCTCTTGGCCGGACGCGGCTCAGGGAGATCGCGGGCGTCGTACCGGCGATCGCGGATTTCCCGGACGGTTGCCGGTTCAATCCGCGTTGCGCGCGGGCGACCGACATTTGCCGGGCCATCGCGCCGGAGACGACATTGCTCGGTGCAGGCGGACTAGTCAGGTGCCATCACCATGCATGAATCTGCGCAGAGACCTGGCGACGATGTCATCCTCAGCGTGAAGGATCTCGCGGTCCATTTTCCGGTTGGCGGCGGCTTGCTGGGTGGCGGCCGGCGGCTGTTGCGTGCGGTCGACGGCATCGATCTCGAACTGAAGCGCGGTGAATGCCTCGGTCTGGTCGGCGAATCCGGTTGCGGCAAGTCGACCGTCGCGCTTTCGATACTTGGCCTGCAGATGCCGACGCGGGGCCGCATCGTGCTGGACGGGCAGATCGTGACGGGCCGGCAATCGGGCGATCGAAAGGCATTGGCCCGCATCGTACAAATGGTGTTTCAGGACCCCTACGCCTCGCTCAATCCACGCCAGACCGTTCGTCGCACGCTTGAAGCCCCGCTACGCCTGCATGGCGTGACGGCCAAAAGCGAGATCGACGGGCGCGTTGCGGCGATGCTCAGGCATGTGGGCCTCCGGCCCGAACAGGCCGGCCGCTACCCGCATGAATTCTCGGGCGGCCAGCGTCAGCGCATCGGCATTGCTCGCGCGCTGATCCTCAATCCCAAAATTGTCATCTGTGACGAACCTGTATCGGCGCTGGATGTCTCCATCCGTGCCCAGATCATCAATCTGCTGTTGGAATTGAAGGAAACTCTCGGCCTCTCCTACATCATGATCAGCCACGACCTCGGTGTTGTCGAGCACATGAGCGACAGGGTCGCCGTGATGTATCTCGGCCGCATTGTGGAGACAGGCGACTGGCGCGAAATCTTCGAACGACCGGCGCACCCGTATACGCAAACCCTTATCGCCGCCATTCCCGATCCGCTACGCCGCGCACCGCTCGCGACGACAAAGGGCGAGCCTCCCAATCCGCTAAGTCCGCCAGACGGATGTGCGTTCAGTCCGCGCTGTCGTTACGCCGAAGCCGTGTGTCATCGTGAGCCTGGGCCATCGCTTGAAACGCGTCCCGACGGACACTCGGTCCGCTGTTGGCGAGCTGACGAGATTGCCGGTCAGACGACGTTGACTTCGATGGAAAGCGAGCATCCCTAGGACGGAATGCAGGTTTGCTATGGGGTCAAACTCAGAAGAACTCACTCCGAGCAGATGTCTTTCGAATTACGATGACTTGCGTAGGGCGGATTAGCGCAGCGTAATCCGCCATCTTCTTTGAGACGCAGCGGCGGATTACGCCTTCGGCCAATCCGCCCTACGCACTCCAAGTAGATGTCTTCCGAATTACGGTGACCGTGCTGGCGTGTTACCGCAATGCGCTATTCTTTCTTCGGCGACCAGCCATAAGCCTTGACGGAGGCACCGCCCATCAGCATGGCCCGCTCGGCGTCGCTCAGGCGGCTGGTCTTGCGGAAGGGCTCGACGGCCTGCTCGTAGTTGACGACGGCAAACGCCCGCGTCCAGTCCGTGCCCCACAAGCAGCGATCGAAGCCCCAGGCATCGAACACGCGGGCGAGCGGGTCCCAAATATCAGGGAAAGGATACGGCTCGCGGGACAGCGTGCAGGCGCCGCTGACCTTGATCACGGCGTTCGGTCGCTTGGCCAGCTCGAGCACCTTCGGAAGATCGGCCCAAGGCTCGGGCGGCGCCGGCGGCACGCGTGGCTGCAGGATGCCCAGATGATCGATGATGAACCGCGTATCGGGATGGCGATCGATCAGCGCCCTGCCCGCGTCCAGATTGTCCCAGCACAGGAGGTTGACCGGAAAATCATGGCGAACCGCCGCGCGCGCGATCCGGTCGAGGCCGGGGTGATCAGGCGCGCGCCTCGCCTCCTTCGTCAGCATGATGCGGATGCCGACCGTGCCCCGCGTCTTCTTCCAGTCCGCGACGACGTCGGCCACGCCGGGATCGTCAGGGTCGACCGGCTTGACGATGGCGAGCCGACCGGGATGGGCCCGCTGCACTTCCACGGCATAGCTGGCGTCGTAGCGGTACAACGAAAAGGCGGAGATGAAGATCGCGCCGTCGACGCCAACCTTGTCCATTGCCGCCACCATCTCGTCACCCGTGACGTGATCGGGCCAGTTCGGCACACTGTGCCAAGGCCGCTTCGGACTGTTCGCCTCGTAGGCATGGACCTGGGAATCGATGATCGGCATCGTCGCCTCCGCTCTTTTGCCGGCGATTTTGGACAATGCGGCCGGCCCGTGTCCAGATGGCAAGAACGCCACGCTGCAATGCGTCCAGCAACATCCGCTGTGGCGGGAAGCGGATATCAACCACACGACTTGAACGGCTGACCACAGGTGTGGCGCAATTACAATTGCGCCACCTTACAACTTGTGGTTTTTGTCAGTGGTCAATGAGGGTCAGGCTTGTTATGCGGCGTCTTGTGGTGTGGGCTTGTGTGTTCTGCGTTGTTGCTCAGTTCGGTGGATGCAAATCATCGACGGTTTCCGAAGTGGCGCTTGAACCTCCGCCTCAAACCAAGCCGCGGGATGCGCGGCTCGCGCGATTATATTTTCTGCGCGAGAAGGGACTTCCCGGCGCTGAGGTAGGAATCAAGGTCGATGGCAAGCCGGCTGGTTCGGTAACCAAGGGGTTCTATTTCTTTTCAGAAAAACCGCCGGGAAGATACCGGATAGCCTGCGTCAATCCGATCATGATGGATTATGAAGCCGAAATAGAAATTGAGGCTGGAAAGACCTACTATTTCGGCGTCGGTACGCCACAGGTGGCAGCACCCGGTCAAAATCTTCTCAATCAGGCTCTTGCCGGCAGCAGCGGAGAGCAAATGCGGCCGACGTCCGCGCTCATGGCCGGCTTTTCCGGCGCCGCCCTCTATCAAATCGATGCAGCCGAGGGAGCTGCCGTCATCAGCCAGTTGAAGCCGCAATAGCGCGGGTGATTGACGGCCTTCACGCGATCCGATCGCCAGCGGCCTGCCGCAGGTTGCAGCCGCGGCAGGCCATTTCTTTCGGAACGCACCGACGATAATCGATTTCGCTATTACAAGGGCGGTTTAGCGCAGCGTAATCCGCCACCTCATCGAGATGCAGCGGCGGATTACGCCTTCGGCTAACTAACTAACGCGCTGCCGTTGTTGCACGGTGAGGCGCTCGACCACCTCGATCGCGCGTGCCACGGATCAAATCCGCCGCCTCATGAGCAGTACCCCGGCGATTCCGAGAAGAGAGACGAATGCCAGTATCAGAACGACGGCATTGTATCCGGCCGCAGAATAGACGGGGACTCCATTCCGTTGCATGCCACTCCAGCTCGCGCTGAGAGCATACCCTAGGACTGGCTGCAGGGACGCGGTCAGCAATCCGGCTGAAGTCGTGTTGATGGCTGCGCCGGTGCCGAGGCGCGCAACGGAATAGATATTTCTCACCGCCTTTAGAATCATGGGAGTCATGCCTCCGGCCACCAGGCCCAGGATCACGAACGCTCCGAAAACCGCTTCGAGGCCGATAGCAGTTCCGATTGTCGGTATCAGCAGCGCCAGGCAGCCCGAACGAAGCAGGCACATCAGGATGTGCGCACGCGCCAAGGATTGGATCCTGTCCACAAAGTGCCCGAACACTACAGAACCGACCATACAGCCAACCATAAACAACACCAGTGCGGTCGTGGCGTTGTGCCGCTCCAGTCCGTAGGCGTCCGTAAGCAATGGAACACCCCAAACGCCTGAGATGGTCGTGACGGCAACAAAATGCGATGAAAATGTCAGCAGACATCCCCAGCTTTCTCGGCTCTTTAACTCGGCCAATGCCGAAAACAGGATGGCCGAGAGAACCGGCGGCTTGGCCGTCGAAACTCGCACCGGCAGGATGGAGGCGGCAAGAACAAGGTTGAAAAAGCAAAACACGCCGATGCCCGCAAAGCTGGCGCGCCAGCCGATCCATGCCACGGTAAGTGCAAGCGGTGTGGCCGCCAAGACGCCACCTGCGTAGCCGGATAATTGCGAAAGGCCCAACATGATCCCGAATTGCCGCTCCCGGAATTGCTGCGCTACGAGCTTGATGAGCGCCGTGAAGATCAGCGCATCACCGCAGGCGATGATAAGCCGCGCGAGAAATGCAATCGGGACATTGGGGGCGGCGGCGAACAGCAAGGTTCCAGAGGAGGATGCTGCGAGACTCCAGATGACGAGCCTCCTGACACCATATGTATCCACCAGCACGCCGGCGGGAAACTGCATCAGCATGTAGCCGATGAAGTACGCCGATGCGATGATCCCTAGTCCGTCGGCACCTACGCCGAAATCGCGCGCCAGATCGTCGACGATGGTCTGCGGGCAAACGCGCTGCAAAAAAGCGACGGCGTAGGCGATCGATACGCAAGTCCAAGCGATAAGATCGCGCCGAGAAATCGGGGCGATGGCGTCATGAGGTTTGGGTTGCATCGTCTGGTCCCGATGCAATGTCAAGCGGCTGAGCCCGATTTCCTGATTGCCCCGACAGTAAAGATCGCGTCCGCCGTATCGGGAACGAGGCGCCTGAACTTCTCAGTCAATGCGCCATCGGTTTGGTATGAGGGTTGGCGGTGGTAGGTGATGTTCGGATAAGAGTTGCGAATGACCATGTTCGGAAGCTCCAGAGCTCTGTCCGGGTAAAGGGTATTTGCAATCTGGAGCGCGACGTCCTGCAGTGACCCGTCGTCATTGCCGTCGACCAGCGAAGGCAATAGCCGCGTGCAGACTTTCGCGTGTGCGCTCCAAGCAACCGGATTACGCGTCCTCCAGGAATAGTAGACCTCGTCGCCCTCCGGAACTGACGACAATTCGGCGTCAAGCACTCCCTTCAGCAGCAGGCCGAACAGTCCCTTGCCCTGATGCTCCGGCCTGAGCTCGATTCCCGATCGACTAATCGTTGGTCGATCGTTGACAACAAGCCTGCGCCAAATTGTGAAGCCGACGATCTGATCGTCGTGTCGGACAAACGCAATGCCGTATCCTTCCCGGAAGGGCGTGTCGGAGGGCGACCACCAGGGGTGTCGATCCGCCAGTTGGTCGCGATGATCTCGTTTAGCAGATCGATGATGCCGCCCCAGCAGTGTTGGGGAATATTCGAGGCCGAGCGAAACACCTCGAGTTCGTACGGACCCTGCCTATATCCGTCGGGTATCCTACGTTCGCTTTCTACGAGCTGCTGCATGTCTGCCTCCATTGAAGTCGGTGAAGATCTTCGTGCTCGCCGCGCGAACCAAACGCCGCGAAGCAACTCGCTTAGACGTGACGCTAATGCTCCCGTCGAATGTTCGCGTCACGAGCGCTGGACACCCGGCGTAATGCGATAAGATAGATACAACCATCGACGCCGGCCGTGGACGCGTGACGTACGCCTTGCGGCAACAGTATACGATCTCCAGGCCGGCAGACCTTCAGTCCCAGCTCGCTTTCAAAGGACAATTCGCCGTCGATGATCAGCAGGGTTTCGTCCGTTTGATGTGTATGCCAATCGTGGCGACGACCAGATGTATCGCGTTGAACTTCGATGGAGCCGGTCTCAGGTAGAAGCTCCTGGACGGCGGCCTCGAGCGTGGGGCGAACGCTATGTTGAAATTCGACAGACATTGAGAATCCCCTATGCGGCAACAATGCGTTGCCTGGCTCGGTTTGTTACGACCATCGGGCAATTACGGTTCGTCACGGCGTTGTCGTCGGGCAGGAAGTACTGCTCCCACTCACGGTTATCCTCCTCGCCGTAGGCACCGAGGCGTGGAAAAGGAGCGACCGAATCGTAAGACTCGAGGCGACGGCGGATTTCGGCTCGCGCGCTATCCCCTGCAACCGTCCCGGCGCCTATCTTGTCGAACACCCAGCGGGGCTGGAAGGTAATCGTGAAGCCGGGCGAATATCTGCTGAGTCGAGAATGGTGCAGGGGGAATTGTAGTTCTGGCGCTCCCAAGATTGTTCTTCGAAGCTATCAATCTCGATTGCAGTGAACATTTTTCCTCCGTTGGCTGCGAGATCGCGCGTTAAACAAGATCAAGCCGTCCGTCTCGACAACCAAAGGTAGAGATACATTTTGTCGCCTTGTCAAATGGATTCGTATTTTTAAGTTCGGACCACTCTCGCAATCGAACTGCTGTGAAATGACGCTGGGCACGTAATTTTCATTTGCGCGAGGTGATCGACATGAAGATTGGCAATAGGCGGCGGATTTTTCGTTCAGACTGCGAGCATTCGTGGATGTCTATCGGGGGCCTAATGTATCGACGCAGAATGCTGTCGAGCCTCTAGCGCGCTATTCAAGTTACGGTCGACAGTATGTTACGAAAAGCTGAAGGCGCGCATCGCGTGTGGTGACGCTCGTCTGAACGGCTTGTCAAAGAAATATGAAGCTTCGTGTGCCCTTCATCCTGTCAACCTGAAAGTCGACGCATCTGACGGTGGTCGTCCCGTTAGCCTCGGGCAAGACTACGCTCCTGATAATGATTGCGGCTTTGGAATTACGGTGCCAGTGCATTTAACCGTTTGCTCGTATTCGCGCGACCAACTGGTGATCGCCGAACTGATGTAACCGGCCGTACCGTTCTTTATTCTGCTCGCGGAGCAAACGGCCGATTCGCGAAAAATCTATTTTCCGCAACAACTTCAACGTGATTTGCCTCGTCCAGTCTCGCCCGCAAAATATTCCGCTTCGCCGGCACCCCAAATCACCCCTACAAATACCGCCATCCCGTCCCGCTAGAGGGGCGTTGGCCATCGTCACGAACGTTGGGGCGGGTTGCGGTGGACGCGGCAGCGTCGGGCGCGTGGTCGTGGTCGCAGGGCGGGCCTAAAGTCCGTGAGCGAGCACAGCGCGCAGACGACTGGCGCTGAAGCGTACGGCAAAGCCGTGTGGTCCTGGCACCCGTTGCTGGTGTCAAGCCGGCGGAGGAAAAGTCGACCCAACCGGGTTTCGACAATCCTTCAATCCGCCGGCGACGGAGGCAAAAGGAATTCGTCTCCGGGGAGAGCGCGGTATAAGCCGTAAAACCACTGCGCAGGGAATGCCGGGCTGCTCCCGCTGTACCTGTATGCTCGTGTGCGCACTCTTTGCGCTATTTGCACACGAGATCGCGGGTGCAGCAAGCACCCGGCATTCCCTGCGCCCTCTTCTTCTGGGCGACTGATTTTGCAAACCTCGGGCGCAAATGCGCTGCGAGAACGCGGGGTCGTATTCAGTGGAAGCCACGTCATTGCGAGCGACGCGAAGCAATCCATTGTCACCTCGCATGCGGAAGGATGGATTGCTTCGCTTCGCTCGCAATGACAGCCCCTTGGCTCAGAATGACGGCCCTTCAACTCAGAACAATTCGCAACAAATCGCTCCTGCGAGTGAGTGGCGATTGCGCTTCCGACTGTCGGCTTTAATCTTACCTGACGCCCTGCTAAACCGCCGCCCATGAGTCACACCCCCACCATCAAGACCAATGTCGCGGCGATCTCGATTTTCGCCAGCGCCGGCATGGCTGCGGCGAAATTCGCGGTCGGCATTGCGATCGGCTCGCTGGCGCTGATCTCGGAGGCCCTGCACTCCTCCGTCGACGTGGTCGCGACCGTCATCACCTGGCTGGTGGTGCGGGTGTCCGACCAGCCGGCCGACGAAGAGCATCATTACGGCCATGGCAAGTTCGAGAGCCTGTCGGCGCTCTTTGTCATCGCGCTGCTCTACGTGCTCGCCGGCGGCATCCTGGTCGAGTCCTGGAGCCGCCTGCGCGAGGGCGCAGCGCCGCCGACGCTCTCGGCTGTCCCCTTCGTGGTGCTGGTGATCGACATTGCCGTGAATTTCTGGCGCGCGCGGGCGCTGCATCGCACGGCGCGCGAGACCCGGAGCCAGGCGCTGGCGGCGGACGCGCTGCATTTCGCCTCCGACGTGCTCGGCTCCATCGCCGTCATCATCGGGCTGGTGCTGACCGGTCTCGGCTATGCCTGGGGCGATTCGGTCGCCGCCATTGCGGTTGCCGTGATGATATCGATCCTCGGCCTGCGGCTCGGGCGCTCCACCATCGAAACGCTGCTCGATCGCGCGCCGGAGGGCGTGGCGGAAAAGGCCGCCGCCGCCATCCGCGCGGTGCCGGGCGTGCTCGGCGTCGAGCGCCTGCGCGCTCGCATGGTCGGGCCGACGCATTTCATTGATGCCATCGCCAAGGTGCCGCGCACCTACCCGATCGATCGCGTCGAGGCGATCAAGAAGACCGCGCAGAAAGCCGTCAGCGAAGCGCTCGGCGACGCCGACCTCACCTTCACCGCGATGCCGGTCGCGCGCGACAATGAGAGCGTGCGCGAGCGCATCATGGTGATCGCCCGCAATTCCGGCCTCGCCATCCACCATGTCACCGTGCACGACCTCGGCGAGAAGCTGATCGTCGGCATCGACCTCGAAGTCGACGGCGACATGGAGCTTGCGGCGGCCCACGAGGTGACCCGCGTGCTGGAGCGCAACATCCGCGAAGACTTCGGCGAGGATGTCGAGGTCGACACCCACATCGAGCCGCTCGATCCGGAACTGCCGCACGGCACCGACGCCGCCCCCGAGCGCATCGAGTCCATCAAGGCCGCGCTGACACGCTTTGCCGGCAACGGCGCGATCCATGACATTCACAATGTGCGGGTGCGCGACACTGACGCGGGCGAAATCGTTAATTTCCATTGCCGCGCCGCGCCGTCGATGAGCGTCGTCAAGGTGCACGAGAACGTCGACGAGATCGAGCGCGCGCTGCGCCGCGCGTTTCCGACCATCAAGCGCGTGATCAGTCATGCCGAACCGCCGCGTGCGTAATTTTGCCGACCCGTTCCCGTTTCGGACTCGCCCTGACGACGCCTTAATTCGCGTTGGACAACATTTATTTCGAATTAACGAATCGTTGACACTCGACAGCCCGGAAAAACTGGATTCAAATCGCGGTGATTCGGAATGACGTGGGGTTCCTTCCGGACAATGTGCAAAAGAGCCTTCGGCGGGGGTCTAAAGCATGGCGCGCGCGCATGCGGCGAACGCATGTGTCCAATCCGATTCGATCAAGGGATTGGCGCAGTCGATCGCAAAACCTGCCTACCACCGGCTGCTCATCGCAGAGCCGGCGCTTCGTCGCGCCGTGCCGACGCTCATCATTGCCTTCCTCATCACCATCTGCCTCGGCGCCTTCGTGCAGGTGATCGACCAGAGCCGGCAAAAACGCGCCGCCATGAAGCGCGACCTCTCCGCGCTCACCGACCTCTTGGCCGAACGCCTCGACCGCCTTGGCTCGGTCCGGCAGGACCGCGCCGCCAGCATCGAACGGCTGCAGAGCCTGCTGCCCGACCTGATTCCGGCCTGGGGCGCCGCCGCCGGCCGCCACGTCATCATCACCGGCTCCGATCACCGGATTCTGGCCCGCGTCCCCGTCGAGGGCAGTCTTGGCGACAGTGATCGCATCCTCGACGTCATCAGCACGGCGCAACTGCTCGCCGCCCCCGGTCAGCAGGGCGTCATCAGCGACATGACGCTGCCGAACGGCAACGGCGCGATGGCGATCTCGCGGCTGGTCAAATCGCTGCCGGGCCAGGTCATCGTCATCCAGGAAAAGAACGAGCCGCTGTGGGGTTCGGACGCCGCATTGTCGGTGACGCTGTCGGCCACCACCGGCTTCGTCGTGCTGATCCTCGGCTTCGCCTTCCACTGGCAGTCGACCCGCGCCCGCGAGGGCGACCTCATCAACGACGCCGTGCGCGGCCGGATCGACACCGCGCTCAACCGCGGCCGCTGCGGATTGTGGGACTGGGACCTCTCGCGCGGCAGGATCTTCTGGTCAGCATCGATGTTCACGATGCTCGGGCTCGACTCCCGCAACGACCTCCTCACCTTCGGCGAAGTCAATGCGCTGGTGAAATCCGACGACATCGACCTGTTTGAGATCGCCGACCAGATGATCGCTGGCAAGATCGACCACATCGACCAGACCTTCCGCATGCAGCACACCGACGGCCACTGGATCTGGCTGCGGGTGCGCTGCGAGCTTAGCCAGGACTCCGCCGACGGCGGCTTGCACCTGATCGGTATCGCGGTCGACATCACCGAACAGAAGAGCCTCGCCGAGAAAACCGTGGAGGCTGATCTGCGGCTGCGCGACGCGATCGAGACCATCCCGGAAGCCTTCGTGCTGTGGGACGCGGAAGACCGTCTCGTGCTCTGCAATTCGCACTTCCAGCGCCTGCACAAGCTGCCGGATACGGCGGTGACCCCCGGCACGTCATATGAGACCGTGATCGAGGTCGGCAGCATGCCGGAAGTGCGCACCAGGCTGCAGGAGACCGGCGCGCAAGCGCCGGGAGCCCGCACCTTCGAAGCGCAGCTCGACGACGGCAGCTGGCTGCACATCTCCGAACGCCGCACCAAGGACGGCGGCTACGTCTCGGTCGGCACCGATATCACCCGCATCAAGGAGCACGAGCAGAAGCTGATCGAAAACGACGCCCGCCTGCGCGCCAACGTGATCGACCTCAAGCGCTCGCAAGCCGAGCTTGCCGACCTCGCCGAAAAATACTCGCAGGAAAAGAACCGCGCCGAGGAAGCCAACCAGGCGAAATCCAAATTCCTCGCCAATATGAGCCACGAACTGCGCACGCCGCTGAACGCCATCATCGGCTTCTCCGAGATCATGGGCAGCGGCATGTTCGGCGTGCTCGGCTCCGACAAGTATCAGGAGTACTGCCACGACATCCTCACATCAGGGAAATATTTGCTCGAAGTCATCAACGACATCCTCGACATGTCGAAGATCGAAGCCGGCCGCATGAAGCTCGACATGGAGCAGCTCGACCTGTCGAAGCTGCTGGCGGAGTCGGTGCGCGTGGTCTCGGGGCGCGCCGAGGACAAGCATTTGACGCTGGACGCCGATATCGAAAGCACCATTTCCGTGATGGCCGACCGCCGCGCGGTCAAGCAGATCTTCGTCAACCTGTTGTCCAATGCCGTCAAGTTCACCCCCGACGACGGCAAGATAACCGTGCGCAGCCACGTGCTGCCCAACTCGATCGTGCTGATGATCGCCGATACCGGCATCGGCATCGCGCCCGCCTCGCTGCGGCGGCTGGGCAAGCCGTTCGAACAGGTCGAGAGCCAGCTCACCAAGACCTACCAGGGCTCGGGCCTTGGCTTGGCAATCGCCCGCTCGCTGACCAGCCTGCATGGCGGAACGATGCGGCTGCGCTCGAAGCTCGGCACCGGCACCGTGGTGCGCATCACGCTGCCGCGCGACACGCGTTCAACCGAGCCGAAGAACCAGGTCGCCGCCTGACCTGCCGCTCACGCGCCCTTCTTCGGCCGGCTGGTTGCAATCAGCACCAGCATGAACGAGACCGCGGTCATCAGCGTGCTGATGGCGGCAATCGTCGGGTCGATCTCGTCGCGGAGCGCGGTGAACATCCGCTTGGTCAGCGGCTGATACTGGCCGCCGGAAATGAACAGCGCGACGATCGTCTCGTCCATCGCGGAGATGAACGCGAAGATGCCGCCCGCGATCACGCTGGGCTTGATCTGTGGCAGCGTCACCACGAAGAAGCTGCGCAAGCGGTTCATGCCGAGGCTGCGCGCCACCATCTCCTGCGTGGCGTCAAAACTCTGCAGCCCCGCAGCAACCGAGATGACGACGTAGGGCAGACCGAGCATGACGTTGGCGAGCACGAGGCCGGTCATGGTCGCGGCCAGGCCGACCTTGGCATAGACGAAGAAGATGCCGACCGCGGTGATGATGATCGGCACCACCAGCGGCAGCAGCAGGGTCATGTGGATCAGCCGCATGATACGCCATTTCGACTGGCTGATCGCATAGGCCGCCGCAACGCCGAGCGGCGTCGCGATGACGACGGTGAGCACGGCAACCGTCAGCGTCACGCGGGTCGCCTGCATCCAGGCCGGATTGCCGACATACTCCTGATACCAGCGCAGCGACAGTGACGGCGGCGGAAAGCTCAGGTAGCGCGCGGCCGAGAACGACATTGGCGCGATGATCAGGATCGGCACGATGAGATAGAGCAGCACCAGCGCGCAGGTCACAACCAGAACGATGCGGAATGGACGGGACATCGTCATTTTTGCCCCAACACGCGATCGAGCGGAATGAAGCGGCTGACGGCGAAGAAGATCGCGCCGACCGCGACCAGCAGCACCACGCCGACGGCGCTGGCGGCGCCCCACTGGTCGTAGAGTTCGACATTGCGGCTCACCAGCATCGATATCATGATGGTGCGGCCGCCCCCGAGCAGTTCCGGCGTGATGTAGAAGCCGAGGGCAAGCACGAAGACCAGCGTGCTGCCGGCCAGCACCCCGGGTAGCGACAGCGGAAAAAATATCCGCCAGAAGGTGAGCATGGGACCGGCGCCGAGACTGGCGCCCGCCTGCATCAGATCGCGCGGGATCTGCTGCATGGTGGCGTAGAGCGGCAGCACCAT
Source organism: Bradyrhizobium algeriense (assembly GCF_036924595.1). NCBI lineage: Bacteria > Pseudomonadati > Pseudomonadota > Alphaproteobacteria > Hyphomicrobiales > Nitrobacteraceae > Bradyrhizobium > Bradyrhizobium algeriense. The sequence continues at coordinate 4,228,238 of NZ_JAZHRV010000001.1, forward strand.
GAACGGCAGCAGGATATGCAGCGTCGCAACGACGGTGCCGAACGTATTGTGAACCAGCGCCAGCGGCTCGTCGATCAGACCGAGCTGGCGCAGCAATTGATTGATGACGCCGGTCCGTTGCAACAGCGCGAGCCAGGCATAGGCGCGGACCAGCACGCTGGTCCAGAACGGCAGCACCACCAGCGCCAGGATGATAATGCCCCACCGTTTTGGCGCAATGCTCGCCGCATAGGCGATGGGATAGCCGAGCAGCAGCGCCAGCAGCGTCACCAGCAGGCTGATTTGGAACGTCAGCGCAAAGCTGCGCCAGTAGATGTCCTCGCTCCAGATCCGGCGGTAATTCTCGAGCGTAAAACCGTTGTGATAGACCGACTGCCAGGCGAGCCAGCCGACCGGCAGCACGACCAGCAGCAGGATCACGAGCAGCGCCGGCAGCGCCAGCGCCAGCATCAGGCGCTGCTCGCGACGTTGGTGGAGTACCGAGAGGTCCTGCACGGGGCTGCTCATGATGATCCTGCGATGGCGCGGCGTGCTGACGAACGCCGCGCCGGGTTCCAACTATTTTTGCATGAAGCCGACCCAGCGCTTCTCCGCAGCCTCCCCTGCCGGTGACGACCACCAGGCGTAGGACATCAGCGCCTGTTTGGCTGCGTTCTCGGGCGCGCTCGGCAGCTGCGCGGCCCGCTCCGGCTTGATGACGCCGGTATCGAAGGCCTTCGGGTTGGCCGGGCCGTAGTCGATATGCAGCGGCAAATTGGCCTGGTGGACGGGATCGACCGCCTCGTTGAGGAAGCGGACCGCGGTCGCGAGATTGGGCGCATCCTTGAGAATGCAGAGCGAGGTGCTCTGCAGGATGCCCTGATTGTAGGTATAAGCGACCTTGGCGCCTTCCTTGGTCAGCGCGCTGACGCGGCCGTTCCAGGCCATCACCATATCGACTTCCCCGTCATTGAGAAGCTGCGCCGATTGCGCGCCCGAGGTCCACCACACCGTGATGTTGGGCTTGATCTCCTCGAGCTTTTTGAAGGCGCGGTCGACATCGAGCGGATAGAGCTTGTCGGGCGCGACACCGTCGGCCATCAGCGCCGCCTCGAGCGTGGCGATCGGGTGATTGCGCAGCGCGCGGCGGCCCGGGAACTTCTTCACGTCCCAGAAATCGGCCCAGCTATTGGGCGCCGCCTCGGCCGTGTATTTCTTTTGGCTGTAGGCCAGCACGCTCGAATAAAACTCGTAGGCCACCGAGTAGGGAGAACGATAGGCATCGGGCATCGCGGCGCCGTTTGGCAATTTCGAGAAATCGAGTTTTTCGAGCAGCCCCTGCTCGCCGCCGCGCAGGCAATAGCCGGTCGGCACATCGACCACATCCCAGGTCGGCTTGCCGCTGGCGACCTGCGATTTGATCGCGGGCCAGGCGTCGGGGATGCTGTCCTGGTTGATGGTGATGCCAAGCTTCTTGGCGGAGGGATCGAGGATCGCGATCGTCTGCGCCTTCTGGTAGGCGCCGCCCTGGGAAACGAAGGTGATCTGGTCCGCATTGGCCGGAAGTGCCGACAGCGTCGCCAAAGCGCCAAGGGACACGCCGAACAGTGCATGCCGGCCGCAAGATGTAATCATCATGTTCAACCCCTCTTGTTATGATCGGGCGTTAGAACTCCTAACGCCCGATCGCATCCAGAAACTGGTACCAGCCGGCCACCGCGCGGACGGCCGGTTCGCGGAACGCATAGAATGGAATAGTCTTGAGACGGCCAGCATCGAGCAGGCCGAGATCGACCTTCTCCCCGCGCACGAGGGCCGCGAGGTAGCGGCCCATCAGGCTCGACATCGCGACGCCGGCGCCGTTGTAGCCGACCGAATAAAGGGTGCGATCATCGAGCCGGCCGACATGCGGCACGGAATCGAGCGTCATCGCGACAAGGCCCGACCATTTGAACGCGAGCGGAATATCCGCAAGCTCCGGGAAGATGCCGACCATTGCCTTGCGCAGCGCATCGAAGGCGCTTTCGGAATCCTGCTTGCCGAAGGCGCCGCGTCCGCCAAAGATGACGCGGTCGTCGACCTTGCGGAACCAGCGCATCATGCGCTTGGTCTCGGTGTAGGTGCGCCCCGTCGGCATCAGGCTGCCGGCGAGGTTCGGCGACAATTTTTCGGTGGCGATGAGAGCGCTGCGGAACGGCACCAGCGTCCGCTGCACGCGCGCGGTGGCCGACGTCAAATCGGAATAGCTGTTGGTGGCGATGATCGCCTGGCGCGCCCGCACGACACCGTCAGGCGTTTCCGCCACGACACCGTCACGATCGCGACGCAGCGCGAGCACCGGGCTTTCCTGAAAGACCGGCACGCCGCGTTGCGCCACGCCTTTGGCGAGGCCCCGCAGATAGTTCAGCGGATGGATACCGCCGGAGCCGGGATTGAGAATCCCGCCGACAAAGCCCCGCGAGCCGGTCTCGTCGCGCACCTGGTGCGGATCGAGGATCCTGACCTCGGTGTCGCGCATCTCGCGCGTCATCCAGGCGGCTTCGTCGATCGCGGCCCGCAGCGTCGCATCGTTATGCGCGGCCTTGACTTGTCCGCTGCGTGTCAGCCGCGCGCTCTCGATGCCGAATTCGGAGACCAGCTCATCGACCATCTCGACGGAGTCATGCGCGATCTCGTACATGCGCCTGGCCATGGCACGGCCGTGGGCGGCGTCTATGTCGCGAAACGAGAGGCGGAATTTGGCGGTGATGACGCCCCCATTGCGGCCGCTTGCACCCCAGCCGGGATGATTGGCTTCAAGTACGACCGGCGAAAGACCGCTCTTCGCGATATGATGCGCTGCCGACAATCCCGTGTAACCCGCGCCGATGATGACGACATCGGCCTTCACTTCGCCGGCAAGCTTCGGAAAGGCAGGCAACGGCTCCGCCGTATCCGCCCAGAGCGAGGCGGCCGGTGCCATTGGGGTCCAGACCTCTGCCATATCAGCCGCCCTGCCCGTCTCAGCCAACCGCGGCGTCGGCGAACGCCTTCATCGTGGCGAAATGGAAATCCGGTTTTGTGAGCTGCGGCACCTCGGGCGTGCCGCCAAAGCCCTTCATGCCCTGGCGCCGCTCGATCCAGCAGACCTTGTAGCCAAGCTTGCGGGCGATACCGATGTCGTGATGCTGGCTCTGCGCCACGTGCAGGATTTCGGACTGTTTGTAGCCGAACGCCGACTGCCGGCCCTTGTTGTAGGCGAAGAATTCCGGATTGGGTTTCGCAACCCCGGTATCGTCGGCGCAGATCGTATCGTGGAAGGGATTGTCGAGCGCATGGGCATAGCATGACAGCGCGACGCGATCCGCGTTGGTCATGGCGACCAATCGAAATTTGGTGCGCAGGCGCTTCAGCGCCTCGACCGAGTCCGAAAACGGCTGCCAGCGCAACACGGCGAGCTGGAAGGAATCGCAGGCGGCATCGTCGGCCGGCAGTCCCAGCTCCTTGGCGAGGTAGCGGTAGACATGGAACATCACTTCGCTCGACCGCTCCGGATGGGCGTCGCGGCCGCGCTTGTAGGACGCGAAGATCTGATCGTCGCTGAGCTCGGCCGCCTTTCGGCCGGAGATCTTGCGCACGGCATCGAGCACGCCGGCTTCGAAATCGATCAAGGTACCGACGACGTCGAAGGTGAGAACCTTGAAGCTATCATAGGACATTTTCATCTCTTGTTTTGGTTGGTCTGGTGTTGCACTCGGGGTTTGTGATCGACGCTCATTCCCGCGCCTTTTCTTGCGCTTTGGGCACGACGATGGTGTCTTCAGGGTGGAGCGTGACGGTGATGTCGCCGCCGACCGGAGGTAACAGGCGCGAAGCGTGGTAGTGGCTGGGCTGACGCAGGCTTAAGGACGTGCCGTCGGCCAGTTGCAGGAACACGCGAAGGCTTTCGCCCTGATAGACGATGTCGGTGACCTTGCCGGTCAAACGGTTGAGCGCGGCATCCGCCACGCCGTCCGCAATCAGGAGCTTCTCGCTGTGCACCGCAAGCATCAGCGCCTCGCCGCTCGGAATCGCACGTGCGCTTTTCAGGACGGCCGGCCCGAGCGCCACGCTGCAGGCGTCGATGCGCCGGACCGGCAACAGGCTCGCCTCGCCGATGAAGCTCGCCACGAAGGAGTCGGCGGGATAATCGTGCAGCCGCTCCGGGCGATCGATCTGGACCAGCCGCCCGTCCTTGAGGATGGCAACGCGATCACTCATCGTCAGCGCCTCGCGCTGGTCGTGGGTGACGTAGATGATCGTGGCGCCGATCCGCTTGTGCAGTTCGCGCAGTTCGATCTGCATCGCTTCCCGTAACTGCTTGTCGAGCGCCGACAGCGGCTCGTCCATCAGGATCAGGCGCGGCTCGAAGATCATGGCGCGTGCCAGCGCCACGCGCTGGCGCTGGCCGCCGGAGAGCTGGGCGATGCCGCGCGCCTCGTAGCCCGACAGCCCGACCATCGCGAGCGCGGCGCGTACTCTCGCAGCCCAATCCGCCTTTGCAATCCGTCGCGCGCGCAGCGGAAAGGCGACGTTCTCGCCGACGCTCATGTGTGGAAACAGCGCGTAGTTCTGGAACACCACGCCGATGTCGCGCTTGTGCGGCGGCACGAACGTGACGTCGCGGTCGCCGAAATGGATCGAGCCCGACGAGGGTTGAATGAAGCCGCCGAGGATGCCGAGCAGCGTGGTCTTGCCGGATCCGGACGGCCCGAGCAGGGAGACAAACTCGCGCGGCGCGACGTTGAGGGTGACGTTGTCCAGCGCGCGGACGGCGTCATAGTTCTTGCTCGCGGCCCTGATGTCGACGCTCTCTCCGCCCTGGTCCAATGATCGACCCCGTTGCGTTACCGAGGGCGTGCACCGATGCGCGCCATCGACGTCACCTGCGATGGCGCAAGCGACGGTTGAAACCGGCATGATCTCGTCTTATAGACCGGGCACTTCAGGGCGGCTCCCAAGGCCGTCCCCACCGCGCCGGATTTTCAATCTTGCCCGTGCTGGCGGGCGATCGGGCAAGCCAACCAGAGTTGCCCGGCAGGGGCAATTGCCAAATTCTCACCGGCGGCATAACATCAGGTTATGCCTGACCTCCGCCGGAAGCTGCCATCAAGCCACGCGCTGTTCGTCTTTGACGCCGCGGCGCGCAACGGCAGCTTCACGGCAGCGGCGGCCGAACTGAACGTCACCCAGCCCGCGGTCAGCCGAATGCTCGGACAGTTCGAGGATTATCTGGGCGTTCGGCTGTTCGACCGGACCAATGGCCGCGCGGCCCTGACGGAAGACGGCGAGATCCTCTATCGCCACGTATCTGATGGATTCCGCAGCATCGAGGGCGGCCTGATCGAGATCGACCGCCGCCGCAAGGGCACCGAGACGGTCACGCTCTCAGTCTCCTCGGCGTTCACCACGCATTGGCTGATGCCGCGCATCGACAAGCTGCAGCGCCAGTTTCCGACCGTCGATCTCCGCTTCCAGCTTATTTCCGGGCCGCTGCGTGGCCCGGTCGACAATGTCGATCTTGGCATGCGGTTTCGCGACCGATACGATCCCGAGCGGAACGGCGCGCTGGTCATGAAGGAAGTCATGCTGCCGATCTGCAGCCCGGCCTATCGCGACGCTGATAGCGCGGACGGGCCGATCGAGCCCAACACCATCATCCGCCTCGCCGATACCCCTGGCGATTGGGCTGCGGAATATCCGGCCTTTCTCACCAAACGGTCCGGGCCCGCCAAGTCATTGAGTTTTTCCGACTATGCGGTGGTGGTGCAGGCGGCGCTGCTCGGCCAGGGCATTGCGCTCGGCTGGCTCACGGTCGCAGCCCATTGGCTGCTGACCGGCGCGCTGGTCCCGGCCTCGGAAACGCTCAGCACGACACAGCGGCTTTGCGAACTGGTGCACCCGCATGACCGGTCGATCCGCCCCGTCGTCAGCGAGATCCGCGACTGGATCATCGAGCAGATGCACAGCGACATGGCCGCCATCGACCGGCTCTACCCGCGATTACGGCTGATGCCTGCGAGCTATTAGGAACTGGCGCGATCTACTCCAGCGTCGGCGCCACTTCACGCGCGACCTGCACCAGCGCCGCGATCAGGGGCGTCATCGGATCGCGCTGCGGGATCACCAGCCCGACGCTGTAATCGACGACGGGATCGACAATCGGAATGCTGCGGATGGTGTCGGCCAAGCCCAGGGTCTCCGCGAGCTTTGCCGGCATCACGCTCGCCCAGCGCCCGGTCTTCACATGCGTGTAGAGGACCACAAGCGAGTTCGAGGTCAGCGTCGGCGTGGCTTCGGCCCCGACCGATGCCAGCGCGCGATCGATGATGCGGCGGTTCTGCATGTCGGGCGTCAAGAGGCACAGCGGAACCTGGCCGACCTCCTTCCAGGTGACCTGCTTGCGATCGCCGAACATGGCATCGGGCGCCGTCAGCAGGCGATAGCTCTCGTTGTAGAGCGGAATGGTGCGCACCTTGCCGATCGGTTCGTTCTCGATGTAGGTCAGCCCGGCATCGACCTCGAGATTTTCCAGCAAGCCCAGCACATCGGCCGACGTGCAGGACTGGATGCGAAAGCGCACTTCGGGGTAGCGCGCGCGGAACGGCGTCGTCAGCGACGCCACCATGCCGAGCACGGTCGGGATCGCGGCGATCCGGATCTCGCCGGAGAGCTTGTCCTTGAGGCTGTTGATCTCCTGCCGCATCGCGCGGGTGTCGCCGACGATGCGCCGCGCCCAGTCGAGGGTGCGTTCGCCCTCCGGCGTAAATCCCTGGAACCGCGAGCCGCGCTGCACCAGCATCACGCCGAGGATTTCCTCGAGCTGCTTGAGGCTGGTCGACATCGTCGGCTGGGTGACGCCGCAGGCCTCCGCGGCCCGTCCGAAATGCCGCTCCTTTGCGAGCGCCAGCAGCAGTTCAAGCTTGTCGATCAAGGAGATGGTCCCAGGAAATGTGGTGGCAAAGGCGGTCGCCCGGTGGCCAGAAATAGCACGGACCGGCGGCCATCAATACGTCAAAAGCGGCGTCCGGAGGGCTCGATTTCAGGGGGCAATTCGGTTCTCATATCGCCTCATTTTTCAATCTTATCAGTCCGTCATTGAGGATTTCTTGTAGCCGGATGGGCTCCGCGATATCCGGGGCCACGCCAACACCGTCCCGGACATCAACAGCGTCCCGGAAATCGCTGCGCTCATCCGGGCTACAGGACTTTTTTCCGTCATTCAGCCAGCGTCTGTCGGAGAAAGCTCCGGCGCTAGTCTGCAAAATCCTGCTTCAACGGGTCGAACGTCAGCAGGCCGGAGCCGACAGCCGGGATGCGGCAGCGGTCCGGCGTTGCGAACCACCGCAAAAACCTCCAGAGCACGGTCGTAGCCCTTGATGGCCCGCTCTCCAATGGATGCAAGGGCGGTGCTATCCTTGACATGCCCGGTGACAACCGGATCCACCAATATCTGCGCGTCCTCCGCCAAATCGCAAAGCCGCGATGCCAGATTGACGACGTTTCCGATGGCCGTGTAGTCGAGGCGTCCGTGCCAGCCGAGCGTTCCGACGGTCGCAGGTCCCATCGCGATACCCACGCCGAAACCAATGGCGCAGTCACGGGCGTTCCAGTAGTTCGCAAGGGATTGCACCGCAGCCTGCATGTCGATCGCAAGCCGGATACCGCGCTGTGCGGGATTTTCGCAAGCGACCGGCGCGTTGACGAGGACCATCACGCCGTCACCGGCGAAGCGGATCAGGGTGGCGGCATGGCGGGCCGTGACGGCGCCGATCGCCTCATAATACTCCCTCAGCACGGCGATAATGACGTCAGGCTCGGCGCGCGCGGAAAACGCGGTGAAGCCGCGCAGATCGCCAAAAATCGCGACCACCTCGCGTCGTTGTCCGTCCAGCACCCCCTGATCGGAGTGTTCGACCAGTTCAGCCACTTGAGGCGCAAGGAATTGCTTCAGACGATTGATCCGCTCGGACTTCTGCTGCGAAGTGGCAAGTTCTCCCGCCATCTGGTTGAACCGGATCGCCAATTGCTCCAGTTCGTCGTGGCTCTTGATCGTGATGCGATGGTCGAACTGCCCCATCCCGATCCGTTCGACGCCATCCTCGAGTTGCCTGATCGGTCCCCACATGCGGCATGCTCGCCAGTAGGCCAGGACAAGCGCGAAAACGATTCCGAAACCGATGAGCATCAGGGAACGCCGCAGCGCGGCACGGATGGATTCGAACGCCTCCAGGGCCGGCTGCTCCGCGATCACCGTCCAACCCACGTTGGGGGCACGCACCGACAGCGCAACGACGGGCTTGCCGTCCTCGCCGGTCGTGGCGACCGCCGATCCATTCGCGGCGCTGACGACGGACTTGAGGCGGTCGAACTCCCCTGCCCCGGCACCGCTGCGCAGCACAAGGCTGATGTCCGGGTGGGCGATCAGACGCCCGGAGTCGTCGACGACAAGGGCATGTCCGGTGTCGCCGATCCTGATCGCCGCGATGATATCCCAGATCAGTTTGAGGTTGATGTCGGCAACGACGATGCCGGCGGCCGCACGGTTTCCCGCAACCGCGATCCGCATGTAAGGCTCGGAATCGCGCTGATAGTGCACCGGGCCATACCAGACCCGGTTGGCGCGCGCGCCGACAACCGCAGGATCCGCCGACATGTCCGCGCCGCGGCCGGTTCTGTTCATGCTCACGCGGGATACGAAAACGCGTTCGGTGCCGGTCGGGTCGACCAGCGAGAGCGAGACGATCGCCGGCACCTGCTGCAGTAAACGCAACCCGTCGACCCTGCGCTGGTCGTCCTCGCCCGCCGTCCAGGGAAACTGCACGACCCAACCGAGCTGATCGCGTATTCCGTCGGTGAAGGCCTGTATCCGGTCGGCCGCCGAGCGCGCCTCGACCTGAAGAATTTCATCGAGATCAAGCCGATTATCACGAAAGGCAAACCAGGCTTCGGTCGCCGAACCAAGCATCAGTGGCACCACCACTGCGACAAACAGCGTGACGAAGTACTTGACGAACAGGGAACGGCGCGGACGGGTCACCGAACGGGCATTCTATAGACGGAGTTTCGAACCAGATTCAGACGCGCCGGGATCATTCGATCACCCTGTTGGCGCGAAACAGGACGGACGATTTGTCCAGGTCAATGCCGAGCAGTTCAGCCGTCCTGAGATTCACGACCAGCTCGAACTTCGTGGGCTGCACGACGGGAAGGATGGCGGGTTTTTCGCCACGCAGGATCCGGTCGGCGTAGGTCGCAAGCCAGAAATAGGTCGCGCGCTGGTTCGCGCCATAACTCAGAAGTCCGCCAGCGTCACAATATTCGCTCCAACCGAACATCGAAGGCAGCCGATGCGCGATGGCGAACCGGGCAATCTTGTCCCGATGCACCAGCGTGAGGACATCCGGGAAGACGAGCAATGCGTCGGCACGCGCGTCTCCCGCCGCCGCCAGTCCCTTGTCCAGTTCGTTTTTGCCGGCAAAGGGAACGTAGACGGTCTCGATGCCCAGCGCCTTGGCGGCTTCCCTGGTCGCGCGCCACTCCGATTGTTCTCCCGGATGAAGGCTGTTCGAAAACACGGCAAGCCTGCGCACAGCCGGCACGGCTTCCTTTAGCAGCTCAACCCGCTTCCCCGCCAGCTCAAGCGAAAGGAAGGTCGAACCCGTGAAATTGCCGCCCGGCTCTCCGAGGCTCCTGACGAGGCCCAACTCCACCGGGTCGCCACTCAACGCAAACAGTACCGGAACGTCCGTTACCGCTGTCATCGCGCGCGTCGCCGGGCCGCTCGACACGGCTAGGTCGATGTTCCCTCGCCTCAGTTCGGATACGACCTCGCGGAGCGCCTGCGGATTGCCGGGCGCATAGTGCAGCTCAAAGGTAACGTTCTTTCCCTCGACGTAGCCGCGCGCCCGCAATCCCTCGCGAAACCCGGCTAGGAACGGGTCGGGCTGGGAGTCGGTGGATACCCAAAAAATGCGATAAACTTTTGTCGAATCCTGCGCGAGTGCGGCGGCCGGCCACGCCATAGCCGCTCCCAGAAACGCAATGAAATCTCGTCGATCCATGCCGGCCAATATGGCCCGGACCGGCTTGCCGCGCTTAGAGCCCATATGCAGATAATCTAAAGATAATCTTGATTTTGGCTTGGTGGCTGTGTCCGGGCACTGCCCGCGGCGTCGCGCCAAGATACGTCACGGCGGCTGACCAACCGTCAAATCTGCGTTGCGCCCACCTGCGCGGCGCGAGCGACACCCGGTCTGGCCCAACGACGTGCTACATTGATACCGGCGGCGTCGCACAACCGAGTTGGGAGAGGCCTCATGATCACAATCCCGGAACTGGTCGCGCAAGCCTTGGGATCGTTTCTGGCGTCGGATACCAGGAGCAGGTTTGGCTCCTCCCAAGCCCGGCTCGCTGAGTATCTCCCCTATGCAGCCAGGCTTACACTGGAATGCATCGGCAACAGCGACGCCCTGTATCACAACATCGAACACACCCTGCTCGTGACCCTCGCCGGCCACGACATCCTCATGGGCCGGACGATGCTGCGGACAACGACACCGGCCGATTACACCAATTTCATCCTGGCGTGCCTCACCCACGACATCGGATACGTTCGCGGAATCGTCCAGGGCGATGACGGGGACTCCTATGTCGCAGATCTCGGCGGCCGTACCATTCGCCTGCCACGCGGTTCATCCGATGCCGCGCTGGGGCCCTACCATGTGGACCGCTCGAAACTGTTCGTCTTCGAGCGGTTCGACTCTTTTGAAGAAGTCGATGCGAGCCGGATCGCCAGGGCAATCGAGTATACGCGATTTCCCTATGTTGCTTCATCGTCAAACGACGAACTGAACGAGGAAGAGGGCCTGCTACTGCGCGCGGCCGACCTTATCGGACAACTCGGCGACCCCAACTACCTGAAAAAAGCGAATGCCCTGTTCTACGAATTCGAAGAAGTCGGCATGAACAAAACGCTCGGCTACGACACGCCGGCAGACGTTGTCTACAGATATCCGCAGTTCTATTGGAACAACGTCGCGCCGCAGATCCAGACCGCCATACGCTATCTCAATGTCACCTCAAGTGGACGTCAATGGATCGCAAACCTGCACAGCAATGTTTTCCGGGCCGAGCGTGAAATGAACTTGTCCGGCCCGCAGCCGTGATCACGAGACCTTCGCCATGGAATCCGGCCGAGGCAAACGGCTGATATGTGGACGAAGTCGCCGCTAGCCGATGCCATGCTTCTTAAGAAGCGCCTGCTCATCGCCTGACACCCAGCCGAAAACTTTCGCCTCGTCATCCAGCTTCTGCACGAGGTAGTGAACCTCGAAGTCTATAGCCGTGTCCGGTTGATCCTCGCGAGCATAGGTCGCCGTCCAGGCGACATGGGCCAAACAATGGTGTTGATCTATCGGGGAGATGCGGACATCGCGTATCCGCATCTCCTTGGTCCCTATTGCCCGATAGCGGGCATATCCTTGCTCCATGACCTGCTTGAGTTGATCGTCGTTTTTCCCGGTCATGACACCGGCCGGCGAGGCCGCGATGAAATCCGAGGCATACAGCGATGCGACCTTATCCATATCCACGTCATCGCCGAGGGACCTGTTAAAAAAACTTTCGTATCGCTCGAATAGCTTCCTTACGGCAGCCTCCATCAGTCGCTCTCCCCGATTGAAATCTGGTGGTCTCGGATCAGTATGCTGCACCGGATGCATCAGCCAGCGGTTCTATGCGCTCTAACCGGTCACGTTACCCCAAAACTTAATGGGTCCTGACCCTGGAGCCCGTTCCGATTCCATCGGAACGGAAGGACTCTAGGCGTTTGCAATACCGGCTACACGCAACCCTTCGACGAACCGATTGATGAAGCCCACATCATTGCAGAAGAAGAACTCCTGTCGCGCCGTTTCAACGTTGTAGCTTGACTTGCGTTGCAGCAGTTCCGCGGCCGCCGTTGCCGCCTGCGCCCGATCCCCGAGAAGTCCGAGCGACGCCGCAAGTGTCGCAAACGCCTGATAGGTGGCATTGGACTGCCGTGTCGCCCGCCTCGCGAATTCGACCGCTATGTCATACTCGCCAAGGGAGAAGTGCGCCCAGGAGCGGACATGGTGGAAAGCAGAAATATGGCTGTCGCGCGGGCTGAGCATGATCGCGCGATCGAGCAGCGTTTCCGCTTCAATCTCTCGCCCATACCAGAGTAAATTGAACCCTTGGGCGAAATAGGCCTGCGCAAAGCTTGGATTGAGCTCCAGCGATACGTCGAGCGCTGCCAGCGCCTCGTCGTTCTGATGGGTAAGGCACAAAGCGCGTCCGAGCGCGCAGTGGCAGAAACAATCGAGCTCGTCGAGCGCTACCGCATGGCGCCCCTGGCGCAACGCGGTTTCCAGCCGCGCCGCGCGATCTTTCGGTTCGTCAATGAAGGCGCGTTGCACATTGACGTAGCTGAGCGCGCCATGGCCGCGCGCGAAATTCGGATCGGCCGCAATCGCCCGCTGAAAATAACTTTCGGCCGTGTCAAATCCCGGCGTGGTGAAGCGCCAAAAATTCCATAGACCACGTTGATAACAATCCCAGGCGTCCAGGCTTTCCGGCGCCTTGCGGGCGGCGAGCTGCTGCTCGACCTTCGACAGCTCGGGCTCGATCGTTGCGGCGATCTGGCGAGCCATCTCCTCCTGGATATCGAAGATATATTCCAGCTGCAGGTCGTATTTATCGGCCCACAATTGCTTTCCATCCGCTGCGCGGACGAGTTCCGCCGTTATCCGCACGGCATCGCGGTTCTTGCGAACACTGCCGACCATCACATACCTGACGCCCAGCAACTCACCGATTTCGCGGGCATCCACCACGCGTCCCTGGAACGCAATGGTCGAGTGTCGCGAGATGACCGAAAGCCACCGGTTACGGGCGAGAAGGCGAATAATGTCCTCGGTCAACCCGTAGCTGAAGTAGTCGTTCTCGGGGTCATCCGACATGTTTCCAAACGGTATCACCGCAATGGACGATCGCGTGACGGCCTCCGCCTTCACGGATTCCGAGACAACATCATCGAGGCGGGACACTTCGGAAGAAACCGAGACGCGGCCCGGAATGCTGCCCGGCGCGTCGGGAACAAGTCGCGCCGCCTCTGCATCCGTTTTCGGCGCGTCGATGGCCTGAACATCGCCGACGAAGCGGAAGCCACGCTTGTGCAGCGTCCGAATGAGGGCCTGGTCGTTTCCGTTGTCGCCAAGCGCACGCCGGGCGCCATTGATGCGGCTGGAGAGCGCCGCCTCGGAGATGATCCGGCCGTTCCAGATCGTCTCGATCAGCTCATCCTTGCTGACAATCCGGTCGTGGTTGCGCACCAGATGAACGATGAGATCGAATACCTGCGGCTCAATATGTACGGCTTCCCCAAGCCGGCGCAGCTCGTGCTGGCTGAGGTCGATCTCGAACTCGGCAAATCGGTATTTTAATACCACTTCTGCTGATCCGGTACGAGGCTCCGCCCCTATCGGGCGGTTCAAGCTACAAACTAAGTAAAAACAGTCGCTTCCGGAGGAAAAACAAAGGTCTTCTCAAGGAATCCGCCAAGCTGGAACAGGCATCTCAATCTACAGACGGGTCCATCATCGTACAATCGTAGGAGATGGCCATGACCGGCCTGTTGCTCAATCCCACCAAGGCGGATGTTTCGCAAGGCTTGTTGCCGCACGAGGCCGCCATGCAGCCCAGCGCGAGGATCCGCCCAAGCCCCGTCGCCAGCCCTCTCATCCCGCCCGCGCGCCTCAAGCGCCTTCTCAACGGCTGGATGGCCGCCGCCATCGCCTACCGCGAACGGCAGGCTGCTTTGCTCACGTTGCACCAGGCTGGCAATCGCGGCCTGCACAACAAGCGCATCTACCGCGGCCCGCTCGATGACGCCCTCGAAAGAGCCGCGCGGCTGCGCAAGCGGAGACGCCTCAAGCAGTCCTGAGCAAGACAATTGCCCCAAGACAATTTCAAGACAATTCCCGACGTCAATATTCCAAACCAAGGAGATTTAAGATGTCGATTACGATGCACACCGGCCCGAATGCAGCGCCTACGGCCGTCAGCTCCCTTGCCATGAGATTGCTCACCCTCTGCTACGGCGGCCTCGCCTATCTGATTTTCTTCGGCACGTTTCTCTACGCGGTCGGCTTCGTCTCGGGATATGTCGTCCCCAAGACCGTCGATAAGACCGTCGATACCGGATCGACGTCCTCGCTGACGACGGCCTTGCTGATCAATCTGGTGGTGATGTCGATCTTCGCCGTGCAGCACAGCGGCATGGCACGGCAGGGCTTCAAGAGACTGTTCACGCGCTTCGCCTCGCCCGCGATCGAACGCTCGACCTATGTGCTGCTGGCAAGCCTGACGCTGATATTGCTGTACTGGCAGTGGCGGCCGATGCCAGCGGTGGTCTGGAACATCGAAAATCCCGCACTCGCCGGCCTCGCGACCACGGGCGGATTCCTGGGCTGGCTCATCGTGCTCTACAGCACCTTCCTGATCAGCCATTTCGAGCTGTTCGGATTGACCCAGGTGGTGACGCATTTTGCCGGGCGCGTGGCTGAGCCCATGAAGTTCAAGACGCCGGGCCTGTATCGCCTGATCCGGCACCCGATCTATCTCGGCTTCATCATTGCCTTCTGGTCGACGCCGACGATGACGCTCGGCCATCTGCTGTTCGCCGCGGTGACGACGGCCTACATCTTCGTCGGCATCTATCTCGAAGAGCGCGACCTGGTGGCGTTGTTCGGCAGCGAATACCGGCGCTATCGCGAAAAGGTGGCGATGCTGGTGCCCGGCATTTTCTGAAAACAACGATTAGGCATGCAAGACGCGCTCGTCAGGACGAACCGGACGGGCGCGCTCCATTGCCGAACAGCACCCCAAGGCGGCATAGCGGACATGGCCGATTTTGGCAAATGTCACCTTTCGATCTCCAACACTCATTTCTGATTTGTGGCAGCCTTCGCTTTCTGCACCCGCATCAGGAAATTGCGGACGACGGCGGCTGAATCGCTGCGGCGCGAAACAATATTGATTGGCGCCGTCGGCCGTACAGGGCCCGTTAGCTGACGGAAGACGATCCCCTCCATGTCCATTCGGCTGACAGAGAAGGGCACGACGCATATGCCAAACCCTGCGGCCACCAAATTCAGCGCTGACGTAATCCGGGGAGCCTCCTGTCCAAGCGTGGGAGAAAAGCCGGCCTGCCGGCACGCGGCGTTTGTTGCCTCGAAGAACGCTGGGCCTGTCTGGCGAGCGAAGATGATGAAGCTTTCCCGCTCCAGATCTCGCAATGCTATGGCTTTTGTGACGCGGGCGAGCCTGTGTCCGGCGGGCAGCGCGATGACCATCGGCTCAGTCAGCAAACGTCTGACGGAAAGCCAAATCTTCCTCGTACTTATCCGCCCGCAAGAAGGCCACATCGATGCTTTCGTCCCGCAGGCCCTTGATCAGATCAGCTGGCAATCGTTCCTCCAGGGTTAGCTTGACCTGCGGAAACTCGTCACGGAAGGAGCGGATCGACAGCGGCACGATGGGATGAAACGCACTTGTTGGTGTGGCGCCAACGCAGAGACGCCCGGTTTGGCCCCGCGCAGCTCGCCGTACCGCCTCGAAGACGCCCTCGTGCTGGCTGAGCAGCGACCGCGCAATTTCCAGGAAAACCCGTCCCTCTCGAGTCAACTCAACACCACGCGCACGCCTCAGGAAGAGGCGTGCACCAAGTTTGTCCTCGATGAAGCCGATACGTTGACTGAGCGGCGGCTGCTGCATGCCGAGCTTCTCGGCAGCCCGTGTGATGTGACCTTCCTCGGCTACGGCCACGAAGTAGCGGAAGTGTCTGATTTCCAGTGTCATATCACTACCGATATGGTTTTTGACGATTATATATCATACCTCATTTCGATCGGCGGCAGTATGTTTCTTCCAGTAGCGAAAGCCTGTTCTTCGCAATCTGCGTCGCAGCCCTCCTGGGGCTAGTTGGGGGAGTGATCCATGACCGCGCCAAGCAAGTTCACTCACGTCGTCCTGAACACCCACCGTTTCGAAGAGATGATCGACTGGTACGCAAGGGTTTTCGAGGCGCGGGTGCAGCACCGCGACAACCGATTGGCGTTCCTGACCTATGACGACGAGCACCACCGCTTCGCTTTCGTCAACCTCGGTCCTAAAGAGGACGCGGACGAACGGCCTGCGACGGCAACCGGCCTCAATCACCTCGGTTACACCTGGCGCAACGTCAACGAACTGATGGACACCTACGCAAGGTTGAAAAACCATGGCATCGTGCCGTCGCGCCCGGTCCGTCATGGGCCGACGTTATCATTCTATTACCGTGATCCAGACCACAATGGGCTGGAGTTCCAGGTGGACCTCTTGGAGGCAGAGGAAGCCAGCAGATTCATGCGCGGTCCTGCCTTCGCCGCCAATCCAATCGGCGAGCCTTTCGATCCGGATGCTCTGGCGAAGCGACTCGCACAGGGCAAGCCGATTAACGACCTCATCTTTCGCTCGGACCAAGTCGAAAGCAAAGCTACGTCGAGTGTCCACGATCCATAAGAACTGGTCACCGCTCCGGCACATCAACCGTTTCTTGCGGGCGTGGCTTAGCGTCCGATATCCGCGCGAAATCTCGGATGCAGAATTGAGGTCCGCCTGCCGCGGACACCCCACCCTCTCCCCGCAAGAGCGGGGCGAGGGGGAAGCGAGCGACTTCGCGCCAACCTACGTTCATCGTGCTGCAGGAATCTCCTACATTCCCATAATCGCGATGTCCTTCACCGGGCCGCTGACACCGCTGATCTTTGCGGCCTCGGTCGCCTTTCCGGTGGCGAGATCGACGCTGTAGAGCGTGCCGTCCGCCATCAGCCAGGCTTCATTCTTGCCGGCGCCGTCGGACCAGATGTCGAACGCGACGCTATTCGCCTTGATCCCGAGTTTGCCGATCGCGCCGAGCACGCCGTCGTTCGGCGGCGCCTGCTTGATCAATCCACCGATGGTCGCATCGATGTTGAACAGGGCCGTCTCCTTGGCGCCCTTCACCGAATTGGTATAGGCGCCGGCAACGATGTTCGGCTTCTCGCCCTTGTGCATGTCGCCCTCGGCATATTTGTGGTCACCGTCCTTGGTCACCTTGCCGTCGTCGACATTCGCCCGCAGGTTCGCCCCGTCGGCGCCCATCACGCGCAGGCGGTCCGCCACCGGGTTGAAATCCACCGTCGCGGCCACGCCCTTGGCAAGCATGGTGTCGAGCTTCGACTTCAGCGTGGCCTTGCCGTCCGTCGCGATGGTCACGATGGTGCCATCATCGACCAGTCCATAGAGCATGCCGTCGGCCGGGCGCACGTCGATGCCGACCAGCGCACCGGAAATGCCGGTGACCTTGACGGACCCGGTCGCCTTCTTTTGCGCGGTATCGACCATCGCAATGGTGTCGCCGCCGATCAGGGCTGCGACCTGCGCGGCGTTGGCGGCTGCGGAGGACAGTAATAATGCGACTGAGGTGACGAAAATAGAACGATAATTCATCGGTGAGCTCCCTGTGTTGCCATGATCCTCTCGGGACCAACACAGCGGGTACCGGCGGCGCGGCAAAACGGATGCAGCACACCAAAAATAATTTTCGGAACATGCATCCAAATGCCGCATCTCAAGGTAGAACAGCTATGCAAAGGCATAGACATGACCGGAAATGGCACCATCACCGCGAGCCTGCAGGCTCCCGACCTGCTTGATCGGGAGCGCGAGGCGCAGCTTGCCGCGGCGCTCGCGCGTTGCGCGGCCGGCGACCGCACCGCATTGCGCGTGATCTACGACAGCGAGGCGCCGCGCATGGTCGGCATCGCGCGCCGCATCCTGTTTCGGCAGGACCTTGCGGAAGAGGCGGTGCACGACGCCTTTATCCGGATCTGGCGCGGCGCGGCCGGCTTCGATCCGCGCCGCGGCAGCGCGCGCGGCTGGCTCTATGCGGTGGTGCGCAACCGCGCCCTCAGCATTCATCGCGACGAGCATCGCTATGAGGCTTCAGATGAAAGCGTCCAGGATGTCGACTGCGAGGCCACCCTGTCGCGGATGCCGGAGACCAGCGCGCTGCGCCGGTGTCTCGAGCAGATCGACCGCCCCCGCCGCGACGTGGTGGTGCTGGCCTATGTTCACGGTATGAGCCACGGCGAATTGGCGGGTAGGCTCAAGGTTCCGCTCGGCACGGTCAAAAGCTGGGTACGGCGCAGCCTGTTTGCGTTGCAGGAGTGCATGGGATGAACCCGCACGACGCCGATAACGCCATGGCCGCCGATTACGTGATGGGCCTGCTGGACGGTGAGGAGCAAGCCGCCGCCGAACGGCGCATCGCAACCGACCAATCGTTTGCCCAGGCCGTCAGCGCGTGGCGGGAACGGCTTGCGGACCTCGATCTCACGGCCGAGGAAACCCCGCCGGGCGCGGCGCTTTGGCAGCGCATCGCGGATGCAACCAAAATCGCGCCGATCGACGCCCTGCCCTCCGCACGCACCGCGCTGCGTGGCGCCACGCTTTGGCACGACATCAGGTTCTGGCGCGGCCTCGGTATCGGCGGCACCCTCGCCGCGCTGCTGTTTGCGGTGATCATGGTCGGCGCGTTGACAACGTCGCGTCACCTTCGCAACGACCTGATTGCGCTGGCGCAGAGCAAGCCCGTCTACGTCGCCGTGCTGGTGAATGACGCGACCAAAGAGGCCGGAGCCATCGTCAACGCATTTTCGAACGGCCGCGTCGAGCTCATTCCGCTACGCCCGATCGAGGTTCCCGCCGGCCGCACGCTGCAGGTCTGGACGCTGTGGGATCGCGCCGTTGGCCCGAAATCGATCGGCCTCACCGGCCAGTCGCGCACGCTGCAGCTGAATCTGGAGTCGTTACCAGAGACGGTGCAAAATCAGCTGTTCGAGATCACGCTGGAACCTGAAGGCGGCTCACCCATCGGACGGCCGACCGGCCCAATCCTGTTCAAGGGCAATGCGGCACGGGCGCTGTAATGGTCGAGCCGTGCTGCTCGTACGTGACGGCCAGCCGGTTCAGTCTAGTTTAGCACCAACCCTTCTTCCAGTGACCGGGCGGGCAGCCACGGCCCCGCCAGCCGACCTTGCGGCCGCGGCTCCAACCAAACGGTCGATAGCCGTGTCCACGGCCCCAACCATGCCCGTGGCCGCGTCCGCCCTTTACCTCGATCATATCGGCGTTGACCTGGGCACCGTGCATCGATGGATGAGCCAAAGGCAGCGCTGTTGCGGGAGAAAGAAAGGCGATTGGCATTGTGAGCGCCATTGCCAAAAGTAGTTTACGCATGGACCATCCATTCCGGTTGAGTTGCGCAGGTGTCAGAACAGGAAAAAATGGCAATAGTTCCGCGCTTTTAAGACGGACTTCAAAAGCGCAACGAAATCTTCTTTCGAAAAGCTGAAAGCGCAACCAACAAGGCCATTCGACGCCACGTTGCAATGCATCGCCAGACGGCCTTCAAGCAACTTTTGCAAACGCTGGACGTTGACGCACGCACATGCCGGGTGACAAGCGGCCATAGCGGAGATGATGGACGCAGTGCTATTTTTCCGGTTTCTGCCCGCGATAACAACGCATCGGTACGCGCTGACATCTTGCCTGTTCCTGGCTTGTGCACCTTCTCGGTAGCCCTTCAGCTACCTCTATCGTTTTCAGGCTGGCGACGGCATCGGCCGTTTCCGTACTGGATACGCGCTCGCTAAGGGGCGAGTCCAAGCGCGCGACCGTCAACTTTTTCGCGCGGAAATCAAGATATTCGGGAACGAAACCGGCTGCCTCGCGTTAAAGATATGAGCGGGTAGTTCAGGAAAGGAGAAATCCACCCGAAATATCAGCTCAAAAGCCCCGTCAGCTTGTGATAGCTGGCGGGGTTTTAATTTGGGAGAGATTCGTGCCTTACGCGCTTTTCGATGGTGACCGACAGATCGGGTCGGGCTTTCCGACCGAAGCGGATGTCTGGAAGCAAGCTCTCGATTGCCGCCTGATTTCTGATGTTCCGGTGGCCGACGAGGCAGGTGGACAGGTTCTGCCTGCCCACTACCACGTGAAGGAAATCGGGGAAGAGGAAGAGGGTTGCTCGCCGGATCCAGCCGGGAAGCTTCCGGAGGAAATTTCCTGACGCCGTCACGCCATCGCTATGGAACCTGCTTGACGAAGGTCAGACCGCTGGCGGTCAGCCGCTCCTCACTGGTTTCCCCTTCGGCTACGAGCCCTTCAAGATATGTTTCGAGTGCCGGCAGCTTGCGGTCGAAATCGGCGCCGAGACCCAGGAGCTCGCACGTTTTCCTGATACGCTCAATCGGCTTGTCGAAGATGTTGATTTCGGTATGCATCCCAGCCTCCTGTTCCCGCAACAATCCCAAATCGGCCATAAGAGTTCCGATCGTCCGGGTCCGAAAAGAACCGGGACGCTTCAAGCGGAAGAACCGCCGCCCACCAATCCCAGGAACACCCGCCTCACGTCCGCCTGCGTCTCGCGCACGCGTGCTTCCAGCGTCGAGAAATCAGGCGTGTCGCCGGCGCGCGCCATCACGTGCAAGAGATTATCGCCGGAAGTTTCCGGATTGAATTTTCCGGTGACGCAAAGCCTGAGGATCTGCGTCAGGTCGTGATAGAGCCGCGCTGCCTGGCGCAATATCTCGACGTCGGATTGCGGCAGCGCGCCGAGGCGGGCTGCGTTGTCGAGCACCTGCAGCGTGGAGACGCTGAGGATTTCGGGTTTCTCCGAGGCGTGCACGAGCTGCAGATACTGCGCGATGAAATCGATATCGACGAGCCCGCCGGCGGCGAGCTTGAGGCCCCAGATGTCGTCCTCGCCCTTTTCGAGCGCAATCGCCCGGCGCATGTCGGCGACGTCGCCGGCGGTGGAGGCCGCGTCGCGCGGCCGCGTCAGCACGCTGCGGATGATATCCTCGATCTTTGCGCGAAACGCCGGTGACGCCGAAATCACCCGCGCCCGCGTCAACGCCATGTGCTCCCAGGTCCAGGCTTCGCGTTCCTGGTAGTCGGCAAAGGAATCGATCCGCGACGCCAGCGGTCCGGCGCGGCCCGAGGGACGCAGCCGCATGTCGACGTCATAGAGCACGCCGTAATTGGTTCGCGTGGTGAACGCCGAGATCAGCCGCTGGGTCAGCCGCGCGAAATACTGCGCACCGTGCAGCGATCGTTCGCCGTCGGAATCGGGATTATCCGAGTCGAAATCGTACAGCAGGATCAGGTCGAGGTCGGAGGATGCCGTCATCTCGCGGCTGCCGAGCCGGCCCATCGCGAGGATCGCGGTCTCCTGCCCCCTGATGCGGCCGTACTGGCTGGCGAACTGATCCCTGACCAGGCCGTGCACGGTGTGCACAATGCCCTCGGCGACGTCGGCAAAGGCGACGCTGGCCTGCTGGGCGGAAACCGTACCAGAGAGGATGCGCGTGCCGATCAGAAACAGGCTCTCCTGCCCGAACAACCGCAGGCGATCGAGAAAATCTTCGTAAGAATCCGCGTCCTTCAGCGTCACCGCCAGCCGCGCCGACAATTCTTTCTGGTCCGGCATCGCACCAAAAAAACGGGGATCGATCAGGCCGTCCATGATCTGCGGCTGGCGCGCCAGCATGTCGCCGAGCCGCGGCGCCGCACCGAGGATCAAGGCCACCAGCGCGACCAGCTCACGGTTCTCTCTCAACAGTGAAATCAGCCGGCCGCCGCGCTGCAAGGCGCCGAGAAAGCGATCGAACGCAGTCACGGCGTCGTCGGGGTCTTCGGCATGCGCCAGCCCGTCGATCAGGCCGGGCATGAATTCGATGAAGGCTGCCTTGGTCGCTTCATTGCGGAGCACGCGGTAATTGCCCTGCATCCAGAGCTGCAGGGTGCCAGCCACCGCGACCGGCTTCTTGAAGCCGAGCGTCGCCAGATGATCGAGCAGGCGTGCATCCTCGGGACCTGCGGCGTAGTTGAGCTGCGGCAGCTTCACCGTGCCGGTCGGATCGCCCTCGAACAGCTTGCCGTAATGGCCCTGCACGATGTTGAGATGCCCGAGCAGATCCTTGGCAAAGGCTGCCCTGCTCTCATAGCCGAAGAAATTCGCAAAGCGCTCGACGGCCTCGGCGTCTTCCGGCAGTGCATGGGTCTGCTCGTCCGCGATCATCTGCAGCCGGTGCTCGACCCGGCGCAGGAATTCATAAGCCGCCGTCAGTTCGTCAAAGGCCTGAAAGGTGATCCAGTTGCTGGTGGCCAACACCTGCAACGCGTGCAGCGTGGGGCGCACCCGCAATTGCGGGTGACGACCGCCGGCAATGAGCTGCTGCGTCTGCGCGAAAAACTCGATCTCGCGGATGCCGCCGCGGCCGACCTTGACGTTATGGCCTTCGACCGCGATCTCGCTCTGGCCGCGATAGGTCTGCATCTGCCGCTTCATGTCGTGGACGTCGGCGAGCGCGGCAAAATCCAGGTGCTTGCGCCAGACGAACGGCGCAAGTTCCGCGATCAGCGCCTCGCCTGCCCTGGCGTCGCCGGCGCAGACGCGCGCCTTGATCATCGCGGCGCGCTCCCAGGTCCGCCCTTCGCGCTCGTAATAATGCAGCGCCGCCTCGGTCGAAATCGCGACCTGCGTCGAGGCCGGATCGGGCCGCAGGCGCAGATCGACGCGGAACACGTAGCCGTCGCCGGAGCGCTGCTGCAGCAGGCGGGCCAGCGCCTGCGTCACGCGCACGAAGAACGGCGCCGGCTCGATGTCTGCTGCCAGCGACGTCGCGGCGGGATCGAAAAACACGATCAGGTCGATATCGCTGGAATAGTTCAGTTCGCCAGCGCCCATCTTGCCCATCGCGAGCACGATCAGGCCACTTCCCTCCTCCGGCCGGTCATGATTGAAGGCGGTCATGCGGCCGCGCGCGACTTCCTGGCGCAACAGAAAGCGCAAGCCCGCCTGCACGGAGGTTACCGCAAGATCGGTCAGCGCCGCCGTCACCCGCATCACCGGCCAGACCCCACCGATGTCGCACAAAGCGATCAGCAACGCGGCCTCCGATTTCATGCGGCGAAGCAGATGCATGACGTCGGCCTCGCTAGCGGCAGTGAGCACGTCGCGCGAGGTGCTCTCGATCAGTGCGGTGAGATGCGGTTCCGGGTCGCATGCCAGAAGGCGGATCAATCGCGCGGCATCGGCGCGGATCAGGTCGAACAGGTATGGCGAGAACTCGGCGATGCCGAGCAGGATGGCCCGGGCCGGCGGACGCTCCAGCCACGCGCCGATCTCAGCCGATTGCTGCGGCTCCAGCTCGGCGAGCCAGTCTCCCAGGCGTTGTTCGGCGTTGCTGCTGGCAGTGATGCACGGCCCGCTGACGAACCGCGCGGCCAAGGCGGAGGAATTCATGCCACCTTCTGTGGCACATCCGGCGTTTGAGCCGCAAGCCTGTCACCCGCGGCAGATAGCGCCGGGATGACCAGCGTCGCGGTCAGGCCGGGATGCGAATCGCCGAGCCTGAGTTCACCGCCGTGCAGGGTCGCCACCGCGGACGCCAAACTCAAGCCAAGCCCGGAACCCGGCAGCGTCCGGCTCGCCTCCAGCCGCACGAACCGCTCGACCGCGTGCTTGCGGTCCCCTTCGGGAATACCGGCCCCATGATCGGCGACACTGAGCAGCACATGGTCGCCCTCGCGCCGCGCCTCGATCAGGATCTCCCTGGTACGCGCAGCGGCGGCAGGGTCGAGCGGCTGCACCACCGGCGACGGCTTGCCGTATTTGATGGCGTTCTCGACCAGGTTGGCGAGTGCCTGGCTGATCAGCTCACGGTTGCCATGCAGCCGCGCAGTCGCGGCCTTGACGCGCAGGGTCATGCCGTCGTCCTCGGCCAGCGGTTCGTACAATTCGTGGATGCCCTTGGCGACGTCGGCCGCGTCGAAATCATCCATGTTGCCGCGCGCCTGCCCGGACTCGGCGCGGGCGATCATCAACAGCGCGTTGAAGGTGCGGATCAGGCCGTCGGATTCCTCGATGGTCCGCTCGAGTGCTGCACGGTATTCGGCCTCGCTGCCGGAGCTCGCCAGCGCCTCCTCGGCGCGGTTGCGCATGCGCGTCAGTGGTGTCTTCAGGTCGTGGGCGATGTTGTCGGAGACTTCCTTCAGTCCCATCATCAGTGCCTCGATACGCTCCAGCATGACGTTGAGGTTTTCCGCGAGGCGATCGAGCTCGTCGCCGGAGCGGCCGACCGGCAGGCGTCCGGAAAGGTCGCCGGCCATGATGCGTCTTGTGGTGCCGGTCATGGCGTCGATCCGCTGCAGCACCCGCCTCGCCACGAAGATGCCGCCGCCGATGCCCAGCACGATGACGACCAGCAGCGACCATTGCGCGGCTTTGGCGACGATGCCGAACAGCCGGCGGCGCTCTTCGAGGTCGCGGCCGACCAGCAGGCGGAAACCGTTGGTGAGTTCGGTGACGCGCACCAGCGCGCGATGATGCGCCGTGTCCTGTTCGTCGAGCCGGCGATAGCCAGTCTCCGACCAGCCGATCGAACCCATCACGCCCGGCGCCAGCGCGCCGACATTACCGCCGATCGCTTTCCCCTCAGGCGTGGTGACGAGATAAAGATTGGCCCCCGGCCGCAGCGCGCGGCTGCCGAGCGTGTAGGCGAGCCCGTGGAGGCCGCGGCGCGTGTAGATGTCGGTGATCTCGGCGGTCTCGACGTTCACCGTGGCGGTGATCTGCTCGTTGATCAGCCGTCGCGTATTCCAGGCGAAATAGCCGAGCAGCGACGCCGCGAACAGCGCGAACAAGAATAGATAGACCAGCGTCAGCCGGAACGCCGTGGTGCGGATCAGTTTACCGAAGGCCGTCACGGATCATGTATCCGGCGCCGCGGATCGTGTGCAGCAAGGGCCGCTCAAAGCCCTTGTCGATCTTGGAGCGCAGCCGCGAAATATGCACATCGATGACATTGGTCTGCGGATCGAAATGATAATCCCAGACGTTTTCCAGAAGCATGGTGCGGGTCACCACCTGGCCGGCATGCTTCATCAGATATTCGAGCAGACGAAACTCGCGCGGCTGCAGCGTCAACTCGTCCTTGCCGCGGGCAACGCGATGCGAGAGACGGTCGAGTTCGAGATCGCCGACGCGGTAGGTGGTCTCTTCGGCCGGGCCGACATTGCGGCGCGACAGCACTTCGACGCGCGCCTGCAACTCAGCGAACGAATAGGGCTTTGGCAGATAGTCGTCGCCGCCGGCGCGCAGGCCCTTGATGCGGTCGTCGACCTGGCCGAGCGCGGAGAGGATCAGGACCGGCGTGCGATTGCCCTTCTCGCGCAGCGCGCCGATCACGGACAGGCCGTCGCGCTTGGGCAGCATGCGATCCACCACGAGCACGTCGTAGTCGCCGCCATCGGCCATCGACAGCCCCTCCTCGCCATCGCTGGCGAGATCGGCGACGTGGCCGACTTCACGGAACGCCTTGACCAGATAGTCGGCGGACTCGCGGTCATCTTCGATGATCAGCAGGCGCATTTGCGGGGCAGTTGCGGTCACGGGAATGGGCTTTCTCTCACCATGGCGCGGCCGCCCTGCACATGCAAGGCGACCGGCCATACTCGCGATCAAGTGAAAAAAGCGGGCGGCGAAGCTGGGGGACCTCACCGCCCTTAGGCCCTTCCGACGGAGGGGGGCGTATTCCGCTGGAAGGTTGCCAAAGGGAGCGAGCTTTGGACCCGCTCCCCGGAAGGAGACGTCGGCGGGGGCGACGAATGCCGGCGAAACCCTCCATCTGATATCTAGTCCTCGTTTAGCCCTTCGCCAGCGGCACCGCCACGAAGCGCGACGAACCGCCGCTCTTCACGCGCATGAGAACGCTGTTCTTGTTGTCGGTCCGCGCTGCGTCGATCGCCTCGCGCACCTCACCGGCTGTCGCAACGCTCTTGCCGGCGACCTCGAGAATGACGTCGCCTTCCTTGAAGCCGCGTTCGGCCGCCGCGCTCTTCGGGTCGACCTCGGTGACCACGACGCCTTCCCTGCCGGCGCCGGCCACGCTGTTGGCGGGGGCAACCGTCAGGCCGAGCTTCGGCACGCCGGTTCCCTTGGTCGGGCCGCCCTTGTCTTCCTTGTCGGTGTCGGCCTTGGCCTCGATCGTGTTCGGCAACTGGCCGAGCGTGAGGTTGATGACCTTGTCCTGGCCCTTCTGCAGCACATTGAGCTTGACCGCATTGCCCGGCGCGAGACCGCCGATGGTGCGGGCGAGTTCCTTGGCATCCTTGACCGGCTCGCCATTGACGGCGGTGATGACGTCACCCGACTGGATGCCGGCCTTCGCCGCCGGGCCATTGGCCTGCGGTTCCGCTACCAGCGCGCCTTCCGCCTTCTTCATGCCGAGGCTGTCGGCAATGTCTGACGTCACCGGCTGGATCTGGACGCCGATCCAGCCGCGGCTGACCGAGCCCTTGTCCTTGAGCTGGGCGATCACGCTCTTGACCGTCGAAGCAGGGATCGAGAACGCGATGCCGACGCTGCCGCCGGACGGCGAATAGATCGCGGTGTTGACGCCCATCACTTCACCATTGGTATCGAACGCTGGACCGCCGGAGTTGCCCTTGTTCACGGGCGCGTCGATCTGGATGAAGTCGTCATAGGGGCCGTTGCCGATGTCACGGCCGGAGGCCGAGACGATGCCGGCGGTCACGGTGCCGCCGAGGCCGAACGGGTTGCCGACCGCGAGCACCCAGTCGCCGATCCGCGGCTTGCTGTCGGACAGCTTGGCGAACGGGAAATCGGTGCGGCCGGCAACCTTGATCAGCGCCAAATCCGTGCGCGGATCGGTGCCGATCACTTTCGCGGTGTAGGTCTTGCCGTCATCCATGGTGACTTCGACCTTGTCGGCGCCGTCGACCACGTGGTTGTTGGTCACGGCAAAGCCGTCAGGCGAGATGAAGAATCCGGAACCCTGACCCGTCACCGGGCCACGGCCGCCACGCGGTCCGCCGCGCAAGCCCGGGGGCAAGCCATCCGGTCCGCCGAAGCGGCGGAAGAAGCGCTCCATCGGCGAGCCCGGCTGGAACGGCGAGTCCTCGTCCTTGTTGGCGCTGTCGTCCTTGGAACTCTTGTCGGCGATGTTGATCTTGACCGAGATCACCGACGGCTTCACGCGCTCGACAATGTCGGCGAAGCCGATCGGCCGCTCGACCTTGCGGACCTCATTGTTGACCTGCGCGTGCGCCGCACTGGTGAAGACATCGACGGGGCCCTGCGGGCTGAAACCATAAACAGCGGCGCCGAGGCCGGCGACGACGGAAGCCATCAGCGCGAATTTGCGGGCGGAGAACAGCGAACGGCGGGCTGCGCCGTGCGACGGTAGCGAGGAAAGATCGATGGGACGTTCGGTCATGTCTGTAAAATCTCCAGAGCGTGAATTCTTCATTCTTCCACGGTGCGGGGGCTGGGCACCTGTCACGTCGGAAGATGGGGCCTGCCGCCTTACCGCGCGCTGGCTAGGGGATTAAACTTTGGTAATGCGCGGGCCTCATGCGTGCGGCAGAATAGCGCAGGCAATCAATGGGTTAGCGCAGACTAAAAAACGACTTTCGGAGGAAAGACAGCTTCCCTCCGCCGCCCGTATTTCGAGAAGGCGCAGACTCTCGAAGCTCCCCTAAATCTTACGTTAAACCTGTCCGTGTCACAACCTCTGCACGAACAAGGAGAGTGAGGTTGCGGGTCGCCGAAGGCGAATTTTGCATCCCGCCATCAACGACAAGGATCAGGAAGAAAACCATGGTCAGCGCCGTTTCCAGCCAAGCCGCCACATTGAATCCCCTCGCCTATATGGCTCTCGACGGGGATGACAACGCCAAACAGCCCGCATCGAACGCGACGCCGAACGACAGCGACCGTGGCCCCGCCACGCAGGTGTCGTTGTCGCAGGACGCGCTGGATCGACTGATGGCCGCCTTCAAACAAGGCCCAGACGGCGCGCAGCAAGCCATGGATACCTGGTCGCAAGCAGGCGAGGATCGCTTCCAGGGACACATGCAGGCCATGGATCACCGGGTAGCATTGGCCAAAATCAACAGCCAGCTCACTTTGCTCGATTTGCAGGACGCAAGGCAGGGCACGAACAAGGCCGGAATCGGGAGACTTCAGAAATCTTACGACAAGATGCTGAACTCTCCGATATCTCCCGAAGTAACGCTCAATGCTGCGGACGCCGCCAAGGCATTGCAGATGCTAAAGGACGCCGGCCGGAGACTGCCTCCTCTTGACCCAAACGTTACCTATGGGTTCGTGAAAGACGGTATCCAGTACAATTTCCGGGGCGACGGCACAGTGACGACCCGGAAGGAAGGCATCGCAACATCAGTCGAAGATCAGCAGAAGTCTTTGGCGACCAGACGTGCCATGATGGATTTGATCTCGCGCGACATCCGGGACAACAGCGACGCCCGCGCGAATCTCATTGCCCAGCGCGACGCGCTGATGGGCCAATAACAGCGACTCCTCCTGCGCCGTTTTCTTAGGTATCACAATTTAGCTGATCTGGATGCCGTTGCCGTTGATGTCGAACACGAATTCGAGGGTATCCGTGCTGGTGAAGAAGCCGACCACGTCGACGTAATTCTGGAAGTTGGTATCGAGCGCATCGTTGCGGGGACGCGCAACAATCGCACCCCTCGCCCGAAGACCCGTCTCAGCTCTTCTTCATCTTCAGCCGGCCCAGGAAATCCCGCTTGCCCAACGGCACACCATTGGTGCGCAGGATGTCGTAGGCGGTGGTGGCGTGGAAATAGAAGTTGGGGAGCGAGAACGACATCAGAAAATCCTCCGCCGTGAAGGGCAATTTACGCTCGCCGAGATTGAACACGACGTCCTTGCCGGCCAACGCATTGACCGCCTCCGGCGTCCATGCCGACAAGGCCTCGATGGTTTGCGCGATGAGGGACTGCAATCCTGCATAATCGTATGCCGTCTTCGCTGAAGGCGGACGAAATTCTCCGCTCTGCACGGCCTCGATGGCGCCGCGGGAATGCTGGGCGACGGAGATGATCTGGAACCGCAGCGGCAGCATGTCCGGCGCCAGCCGCGCTTCGACCATGGCTTCCGGATCGATGTTCTGTTCGCGGAAATAGACGAGGCCGCGCTCGAGGCAGCCGCTGACGGCACCAAGGGTCTGCAGATAATTCGCCACGCTGGCGTCGTAGAGTGAAAGGGCCATGTCAGGATTCTCCCTGGGCAATATTTGTTATTGAACAAAGGGAGTCATAGCGCAAACCCGCCCGCTTGCAATGGCGCGGGCTTAAGCCTGCTTGTCCGGCGCATCGGCCGCGAGCAGGCGATCCAGCCTCGCCTCTTCCTCTTCCGTCAAATGCAGGAGCGAGGGATCGGTCGGACTGCCGGAATTATTCGAGCGGCGCCGGCTGTAGAACCACAGCGCAAGTCCGCCTCCGATCAACGCGAGCGGCGGCAGCAGCCACAGCAGCAGCGTATGCGGCGTGAAGCGCGGCTTCAGCAGCACGAACTCGCCATAGCGCGCCACCAGGAAATCGATCACCTGGCTGTCGCTGTCGCCGGTCGCGATCCGCTCGCGCACCAAAAGCCGCAGGTCGCGCGCCAGCGGCGCGTCGGAATCGTCGATCGACTGGTTCTGGCACACCATGCAGCGCAGCTCGCGCGACAGGTCGCGCGCGCGCGCTTCCTTTGCGGGATCGGCCATGATCTCGTCGGGCTGCACCGCGTAGGCGGCCGGGCATCCGGCCACGAGCGCGACAACAGCAATGCTGGCGAGAAGCTTCCTCAACGGCTCACTCCGCCGGCTGCAGCGCACGGGCAGCCTTGGCCTGCTTCTTGGCAGGCTTCGGCGCGCCGACGCGCAGCCGCCGGTCCGAGAGCGACAGCAGGCCGCCGAATGCCATCAAGACCGGGCCCCACCAAATCAGCAGCACCAGCGGCTTGTGATAGATGCGCACCGCGATGGCGCCCTCGGCATTGGTTTCGCCGAGCGAAACGTAAAGCTGGCTGGCGCCGCGGGTCAGCAGCGCGGCCTCGGTGGTCGACGACTCCCGCGTGGTGAAGTTGCGCTTCGACGGTGTCATCACGCGCAACTCCTCACCGTCGAGCGTGACCGTGAACTGGGCGATCATCTCGCGAAAATTCGGCCCCTGCCGCTGCGTTACGCCATCGAGCTTCAACTGATAGCCGGCGACGTTGGCGACTGCGTTCGGCTTCATCGAGCCGATATATTCGCTGTTCCAGGTAGTTTCGCAGACGATCCCGATCAAGGCGATGCCAACGCCGGCATGGGCGAACGCCGTGCCCCAGGTCGCCCGCGGCAATCCCCGCGCGCGGGCCACCGCAGTCGCCAAGGGAGCACGGAACAGCGCCGTCCGTTCGGCCAGATCACTGAGCGCGCCACCGATGACGAAGACCGCGAGCCCGATGGCGAGCGGTGCGAACGTGGCCCCGCCCTGGGTCCACGCAAACAACACCGCAATCGCAACCAGCGCCGCAATGCCGGCCGCCGTCAGCCGCTGCGCCGCGCCGAGCAGATCGCCGCGCTTCCATGCCAATAGCGGCGCGAACGGCATCGCGGCCATCAGCGGCACGAACAAGGGACCGAAAGTGAGATTGAAGAACGGCGCGCCGACCGAAATCTTGTCGCCGGTCACAACCTCCAGCGCCAGCGGATACAGCGTTCCGATGAAGACGGTGGCGCAGGCCGTGGTGAGAAACAGGTTATTGAGTACCAGCGCGCCCTCGCGCGAGATCGGCGCGAACAGCCCGCCCTGCTTCAGCGCCGACGCGCGCCAAGCGTACAGCAACAGGCTGCCGCCGATAAAGATGCAGAGGATCAGGAGAATGAACACGCCGCGGGTCGGATCGGTCGCGAACGCGTGCACCGAGGTCAGCACGCCCGAGCGCACCAGGAAGGTGCCGAGCAGTGACAGCGAAAACGTCAGGATCGACAGCAGGATGGTCCAGACCTTCAGCGCGTTGCGCTTTTCCATCACGACGGCGGAATGCAACAGCGCGGTGCCGGCGAGCCAGGGCATCAGCGAAGCATTCTCGACCGGGTCCCAGAACCACCAGCCGCCCCAGCCGAGTTCGTAATAGGCCCAGTACGACCCCATGGCGATGCCGAGCGTGAGGAAGATCCATGCCACCAGCGTCCACGGCCGCACCCAGCGCGCCCACGCGGCGTCGATCCGGCCTTCGATCAAGGCGGCAACCGCAAAGGAAAACGAGATCGAAAATCCGACATAGCCGAGATAGAGCATCGGCGGATGCACGGCGAGGCCGATGTCCTGCAGCACAGGATTGAGGTCGCGGCCCTCGATCGGCGGGCTTGCAATGCGCAAAAATGGATTCGAGGTGACCAGGATGAACAGATAGAACGCGGCCGCGATCCAGCCCTGCACCGCCAGCACATGCGCGCGCAGCGACAGCGGCAGATTATTGCCGAAGGCGGCGACCAGGCCGCCGAACAGCGCGAGGATCAGCACCCACAGCAGCATCGATCCTTCGTGATTGCCCCACACGCCGGTGATCTTGTAGAGCAGCGGCTTCATCGAGTGCGAATTCTCGAACACGTTGACGACGGAGAAATCCGAGACGACGTGCAGCATGGTCAGCGCCGTGAACGAGGCCGCCACGAACAGCAATTGCGCGAGCGCGGTAGAACGCGCGACATTCATCAGGGCATGATCGCCCCAGCGTGCGCCAAGCAACGGCACGGCGGACTGGATCAGCGCCAGTCCGAGCGCCAGCACCAGCGCGTAATGCCCGGCTTCCGCGATCACTTCGAAGCCCCCTGGACCGGCGCGGCCGCGGCCGCGGCGCCGGGCTTTGCGCCGTAATCGTCCTTCCAGTGCCCCTGCTTCTTCAGGGCGTCGGCGACATCCTTGGGCATATAGGTCTCGTCATGCTTGGCAAGCACAGTATCGGCCTTGAAGACGCCGGAGGCATCCAGCGTCCCCTCGGCAACGACGCCCTGCCCTTCACGGAACAGGTCCGGCAAAATTCCCTTGTAGGCAACCGGCAGCGTGGCGCTGCCGTCGGCGACGCTGAAATTGACCGCGAGATTGTCGCCGCGCACCAGCGAGCCCGGTTGCACCAGGCCGCCGAGACGGAACCGCTTGCCGGGCGGGATCTGCTTCTCGGCCGCCATCGTCGGCGTGGAAAAGAACACGATGGAATCGCGCATCGCGTTCAGCACCAGCGCCGCGGCAATTGCGAGCACCGCGAGCGAACCGCCGATCATGGTCAAACGCCGTTGCTTGCGCGTCATGAATATCCTCTGTCCTCGTCTTTGGGTTCCGGCATCCTGCCTCACCCACCAAGCCCGAGATTCTTCACGCCCTCATTGAGCTGGCGCAAGCGCTCGGTATCGTTGGCGACCGCCTGCCGCGCCTCAGTCAGCGCACTCGCCGCCTTGTCGCGTTCCCCCATCACCATATAGGCCCGCATCAGCCGCAACCATCCCTCGACGTCGTCGCCGTTCTGCTTCAGCCGCGTCGCGAGGCGGTCGACCATGCCGCGGATCATGGCGCCGCGGTCGTCTTCGTTCATATCCTTGGCGGCGGCCATCGCATCGTTGGACAGCGCTGGCGCGGCAGGATCGCCGACCCTGGCCAGCGCCGCCTCGATCAGCGACCGCCATGGCACGTCGGCCGGCGCCTTGGCGAGCATGCCGCGCCAGATCGCGGCGGCATCGGCCTGGCGGCCGTCCTGTTCGGCGGCGAGCCCGAGGAAATAATTCGCCCTGGGCTCATCGGGGTTCTGCGCCATCGCGCGTTGGAATTCGGCCTTGGCCTCCGCCGTGACGACACCGCCCGCCACGATCACTAGCGCCTCGCCGAGATCAGAGCGACGCTCCGCGCTGTCACCGGCATAGGTGATGACATTACGGTAGGCGCGGACCGCATCATCGTAACGGCCGAGACGCGCCAGCACCGGCGCCAGCACGGTCCAGCCGCGGCCATCGGACGGATTTTTTTCGAGATGCGCCTCGACCTGCGCCACCATGTTGTCGAGCGGCTGGTTGACATCCGCCGTGCGCGTGCGCGAGGCCAGCGGAAAATCACCGAGACGCGGCGAGCCGAGCGCGAGGTAGAAGGTCACGGCCGCGATCGGCAACCCTACCAGCGCCACGATCGCGGAAGCGCGGCGCAGACCAAGATTCGACAGCGCCGGCAGGTCGCGCTGGCCGTCCGCAGCAGCAAGCAGGCGGCGGCCGATTTCGACACGCGCGGCCTCGGCCTCGGACACACCGATCAGACCCGCAGCTACATCGCGATCGATCTCGGCGAGCTGATCCCTGTAGACCACAACCTCACTGCCACCGGCCGACGCGGAAGAGCCGCGGCTCAACGGCCAGAGCACGGCGAAGATCGCCGCGACCGTCATCAGCGCGAACACAAACCACAACGTCATCAAGCGGTTCCCGGGGGCGGAACGGCGCGTCCAAGCGAGCGCCGATACGCCGCTTTACACCACCGGCGGCAAGCCCGGCAATTGCCAATTGCGGCAGAAAGAACGGCGAAACCGCGATCGTCGTCTGGGCCGCTTCGCCGCAGGTCGTCGCGGGGAAGCGCCGGACCGCCCAAATTGCATCGGAACCAAGATGCACGGAGGGGAGGCCATTAGCGTTTACACCAAGACGTAGGTGATGCTACATAATGAGGCTAAGGCGTTAATTTCCCCAGAGGCAAACCTGATGCGATCCTGGAAAGCACTTCGACGCGAACTTCGCCGTGGCACTCCGCTTCTTTCGTTTCCGCTGTTGTTGCTGTGCTTTCCGGCCTCTGCTCAGGATGCAACAGATCGGACCGCAGTCGCAGCCGCGATGCTACCCCGGGATCTCAGCCCCTGGGGCATGTTCATGCAGGCCGACATCGTCGTCAAAGCGGTGATGGTCGGCCTGGTTTTTGCGACCGCAGTCACCTGGACCGTATGGCTATCGAAGACCATCGAACTGATCAAGGCGCGGCAAAATGCGCGAGGCGCCGTGCGCGAACTCGCCAGCGCCCGAAGCGTGGACGACGCCATGCAGCAGGTCCGCCAGGGCGTGGTCGCCCAATTGCTCGAGGGCGCGCTGGCGGAATTGAGATTGAGTACCGATCGAATGGACAAGGACGGGATCAAGGTGAGGATCACTTCCCGGCTGCAGCAGATCGAGGCGGCGGCAAGCAGGCGGATCGCCTTCGGCACCGGCGTGCTTGCGACCATCGGGTCGACCGGCCCGTTCGTCGGACTGTTCGGGACGGTCTGGGGAATCATGAACAGCTTTATCGGCATCTCGAAGTCGCAAACCACCAACCTCGCCGTGGTCGCGCCCGGTATAGCCGAGGCGCTGCTGGCGACGGCGCTCGGGCTGGTGGCGGCGATTCCCGCGGTCGTGATCTACAATCTGTTCGCGCGCCAGATCGCCTCATACCGCGCGCTGCTTGGCGACGGATCTGCGGAGATCACCCGCCTCGTTGGGCGTGACCTCGACAGCGGCGCCCTGCTCGTGCGGCGGCATCTCGCGGCGGCGGAGTAGCAGCCATGGCCGCGAGTCTGAACCAGGGCAATGGCGATCTGTCCGAGGTCCATGAGATCAATGTGACGCCGTTCATCGACGTCATTCTCGTTCTGCTCATCATCTTCATGGTCGCAGCCCCGCTTGCGACCGTCGATATCGCCGTCGATCTTCCGGCCTCGAACGCGCAGCCGCAGCCGCGGCCGGACAAGCCGGTCTACCTGACCGTGAAGCCGGACCTGTCGCTCTCCGTCGGCAACGAAACGGTCGGCCGCAGCGCGCTGTCCGGCGTGCTCGATGCCAGCACCAGCGGCCAGAAGGATACCCGCATTTTCCTGCGCGCCGACAAACTCGTTCCGTATGGCGAGGTGATGCAGGTGATGAATCTGCTGCGCGCCGCCGGCTACCTCAAGGTCGCGCTGGTCGGAATGGAGCAAGCCTCGTCGCCATGATGCAGCTTGCGGCCGAAGATCGTTCCGACCTGCAACGGTGGATGTTCAGCAGCCTTGCGGTGCTGTGCGTCTACGCCGGATTGACCGCCATGCTCGCCAACTGGCGCCATCCGGACGACACCATGGCCGCTGAACCTTCGGGCGCGATCGTGGTCGATCTGGCGCCGCTGGCCGCAGCGCCCTCGACCACGCCGACCGACATCGCGCCCGGTCCGGAACAGGTGATGTCGGAAGCGCAGCCGGTGGCGAAGCCTGAGGAAACGCCGCCAGATGAAACGCCTGAACTGCCGCCCGCTCCCAGCCCGGACGCGGCCGTGGCGCTGCCGACCAAACCACAGCCTGACGTGGCGCCGCAGCAGCAGGCGGCGGCCGCCACCACCTCAGCGCCACCAGCGGTCAACGAACGGACCGCACCGGTAGCCGTGGCGCCGAACCAGGGTGTGCCGAATGACAAAAATTCGGAGGCCGTGGTGACGTGGCGAACCCAGGTCCTTGCCTTGGTCGAAAGGAACAAGCGATATCCGGAGGCCGCACGGTCGCGGCGCGAGCAAGGGACGGCGCAGGTGTCGTTCACGCTCGATCGCAAGGGAATGGTTGTCAGCTCGCGCGTAACTCAAAGCTCGGGCTCCAACGCGCTTGATGAGGAAGCCGTCGCGCTCCTCAAGCGCGCACAACCCTTCCCTGCGCCGCCCGCAACGTTTCCCGGCGAATTCGTTGTCGTGAAGCAGCCGATCCGTTTCACCGTCAAATAATACGGACGACATGCGGTACTTGACCGGTCGTCCGGTCGCGGAGCGTCCGTTCGACCGTTAGTCCGTGACGATCGCGCCGCCGGCGAATTTGTAGTTCACGCCCATCCTGACCCCATCGCTGGTCACCCGCGTATTGGCGTCGAACGCAACGGCAGTGTTGGCGACCGTGGGCGGCGTCGAACGCACCGAACCGAAATCCATGTGAAGGTATTCGAGCTTTGCGGTCCAGTTACCCGTAAGCCGCGTCTCAAAACCGGCGCCGACGGCCCAGCCAAATCGATACAGGTGACGATCCAGAGACGCCGTCGTCGCGACACCTGCATTGTCGAAACCTGCGACGGAAGTCGCCGTCGTTATCTTGCCGAACGGTACGCCCGCCGTGGCGTAAGCAAGCAGGTCCGGCGTCACGAGCGCTCCGATGCGCCCGCGGGCTGAGGCGACCCACCCCAAACGATAATCCAGGCTCGCCGTCACGGTTGCGTCCAGCGGAGCCAGCGCGGCGTTGCAGATGTTACCGGGGCAAGCGGTGGCGCTGCGTCCGCGCTGATTGCGGTATTCAAAATCTCCCTCGATGCCGGCCAGGAGCCGGCCCGATGTCCAGTTGTAGCCGGACTGAACGCCAAAGCTCGCGGTGTTGTGCGCTGCCGACAGGTGGGCCCCGGAAAGTGACGCACCGGTTGCAGCGTCGTTGAACGCCGCGTTGGTAACCCCCTCGCCTCTAAGATATCCGACATTGCCGCCCGCATAGATGCCCGCCCAGTTCCAGGCCGCCGCATCGAGCGCAGGACTCTTGTAGAATCCGTTGCCGCCCGACCGTCTCGCCGCGCCGATCCAGGTGCCTGGAGGTCCGCTCGGCCGGTCGACGCCGTATTTGACATTGAAAAACAGCTTGAAGCCCCGCCCCGGCTGCAGGATCTCGTCCTTGTGGAATTGAACGGAGTTGCGAATGTTGGCGTTGAGCAGATTGTCGCCGATCAGCCCGGTCGCGACCTCGACCGCGCCCCACGGCGAATCCTTCCAGAACTTCCGGTGCTCGACCTGCACTTTGACCAGATCGTATCCGGGCGTCGTGGTGTCGAACTGCGGAATGTCATTCTGCGCAAATGCATGCAGCCAGCCTGCGCGTACAAACCAGTTGTCGTTGCGCCAGTAGACACCGCCGCCGAGACGCATCGGAGGAATGCGCGGTACGTTGCTGCCGTCGGTGAACGTTGCCCGCACGACATCAAATTGGCTATCGAGGCCGAAGGTGCCATCGCCGAGCCTTGCAGCATCCCACTGCCAGGCCAGTTCGCCGCCGCGGAAGTTTGCGTCGCGCTGATCGTAGTTGACCTGGATGTAATCGGTGCCGGCGCCGCATGTTGCAAACGTTTCCTGGCAGAAGATGCCGGTGGCGCGCGAGAAAATGAACTTGCTGTACGACGTGTAGTAGGCATTGGCGGCGAACCTGAAATCGCCGTCCGTCCGTTTCAGGCCGATTTCCGCCGTCTGCGCGGTTTCAATCCCGAGATTCGGGTTGCCGATCTTGAAGGTCTTCTCCGAACCATCCGGACCTTGGGCGAACAGCTCGAGCGCGCGTGGCGCGCGTTCGATACGTTGCAGCGTGAGACTCCCGACCAGCGAGGCTGGGAGATCCTTGATGATGCCGAAACTGACGCTCTTCGGCATGAAGTCGAGCTTGGCGGCTGCCTGGCCCGGCACGTCCGGCGGCGGAAGAAAATTCGGCGGAAAGGTGAACGCCGTTCCCGCGACATTGACTCCCTCGATGCGTCCGGCCAATTGCGTGCGCAGCGTGTCCGTGTGCCTGACCTCATTGAGGAAGTACGCCGCCGCCGTTCTGGTCTGGGCCGGAAGCAAGATCGCCTGCCCTGCCGTATCCAGTTGCTGGTAGGCGCCTTGGGCTCCGAAAATACTGGTCAGCGGACCCACTGGCGTGGCGAACGGCGCAAGTTCGAACTCGAGCTTGCCCTCGGTCTGCCGGTTCTTGAACGTGGCAGTAATCTCCTGGAATCCGGTGGTGGCGAGCACCGTCTCGTCGTGCCTGTACTCCGAATATCCGGTCCAGTACCTGACGGCCGCCAGCGCGCTCGCGTCCGGACGATACTCGCCCTTTGAGCTGATCTTGGTTTGCTCGAGGTCGTTGTGCTGGCGGGCTGCCGCGGTGGCAATACCGGGGACGTAGTAGTCGCTCGTAAAACGAGAGACGGCGATGCCGGCATAACCACCGTCGAAAAGCCAGGAGCCGCCGACAGCCGCGCCTGCGCTTTGCGAAGCAGAATTCGGTTGCTTGCCGTTGAAGGCAGGCGCGGGGATTGGCGGTACGAGATACGGGTAACTCGGGACGCTGTAATCGCCGGAGGATCGCCCGTAGATGTCGGCGTGAACGGCGGCGTTGCGGCCGCCTGCATCCAGCAAGAGCCCGCTCTCCCACCCCCTGTTGACGCTGGTCACACCGGACTTCAACTCCGCGGCCAGCCCGCCCGGCGGAGCGGCGGTCGGAATCCGATTGTTGGTGGCGTCAACAACGCCTCCGATAGCCTGCGAACCGAAGCGGAGCGCATCCGGTCCGCGAACAATATCAACCTTCTGGATGGCGAGAGGGTCGATCGGCACCGCGTGGTCTTGCGCGATATCCGACACATCGACCGCACCGACGCCGTTCTCCTGAATACGGACTTTTGCGTCCGACAAGCCCCGCAGAACGGGCCGGGACGATTCCTGGGCAAGCCCCGCCGAAGTCGCGCCGGGCATGTTGGTGAACAAGTTGCCGAATCCACCGCTGTTGCTGTCGGTCTGGATCTGGTTGCTCCCGATCGTCGACAGCGGCGCGAATGGCGGATTGAACGGCGACGTCGGCGCGGTTGCAGGCGTTGGCGCCGGCAACGGTGCCGCCACCGTCGTCGAACGTCGACCGGACTCGCTTCGCGCCGCCCGCCGCGCGGGTTTAGGCTGACGCCCCTCGACGGTCACTTGCGGCATGTCAACTTCCGCCGGCGCGCTCGGCGTGGCTTGCGGTCCGGCCGCCGTGGCCGGCGCGGCCTGCGGGGAAGCCGGCTCGGTCGGGGCTTGCCCCGCCGCCGGGGGTGGTGCGGGAGCCGGTGGTTCGGCAGGAGGCGCGGCCTGGGGCGCCGACGGCGCAGGGGGTACCGTTTGCGCGAGCGCCGCGGCGTGGCTCAAACAAACCGCTG
Source organism: Bradyrhizobium algeriense (assembly GCF_036924595.1). Taxonomy (NCBI): domain Bacteria; kingdom Pseudomonadati; phylum Pseudomonadota; class Alphaproteobacteria; order Hyphomicrobiales; family Nitrobacteraceae; genus Bradyrhizobium; species Bradyrhizobium algeriense. Next base: position 4,267,159 of record NZ_JAZHRV010000001.1, read on the forward strand.
CCAGCGCCGATGTGCCCACAAGAGCCATTCGCGTCGCGCGCATATTCATCCCCAGCCGATCGCGCTTCAGCAACGGCACCGATAAGCCGCGACACCAAAACGTAGGTAAGGCTACATGTTAATGCTGGACCGTTAACTGTCAAGATGCTGCGAACGAGTCGCAAATGCCCAGCGCCGGAATGTTGCAGATCGGCGACAAGCCGCCAACTTGCAATGTGGTCGGCACCACGCCATGGTCGCGCCTCGTCTGGATGGATTCGCCTGGAAGGTGCAGTGGTGCGCAAGCCCTCGACAGATCGGGCCAAACCGATGCAGCCGCTGCCTACGGAACAGACGCAGGCGCGCCGCTTTGGCAAGGCGCGATCGGCGCGGTCGACCGCGGTTCTGGAAGACTATGTCGAACTGATTTCGGATCTACTCGGAACGACCGGCGAGGCGCGCCCGACCGACATCGCGCGCAGGCTGGGCGTATCCCACCCAACGGCTATCGACACCATCGCGCGGTTGAAGCGCGAAGACCTGGTCACGGCTCGCCCCTACCGCGGGGTGTTCCTGACCGAAAAGGGCGAGACTCTCGCCAAGCGCGTCCGTGCCCGTCACCGTCTGGTGGTGGATGTCCTGCTGGCGCTGGGCGTTCCTCAGGAAGCCGCGGAGGCTGACGCCGAGGGCATCGAACATCATGTTTCCGATGTGACCCTCAAGGCCTTCGCCGAATTTCTTCGCGACGCCAGGGATCGACGCAAAGCGTGATGTGATAGGGCCGAAACCGGGCCTAGCTCGCCTTGGTCGCTTTGCGCTCGCCGGTCACGGCATTTTCGGCCGCCCGGCTCATCAGCGACGCATAGTCATGGCCGAACAGGATTTCGCAGAAGCGGATCGCCGCCTGGGCCTGCATCTGGCGGTAGGCGCGCGCCCTGGTGTCGCCGCCGCGCAGCGCCTGCACCAAGCTCTCGGTGGATCGCTCGACGTAATGCTGCAGGTCGGAATAGGTCCGCAGCGTGACCTCGTTGATGGCGAGTTCGCTGGCATAGGTGCGGCACACCGCCACGAAGTCGATCAGGGCGGCGATCTCTTCGACCTCCGGGGCGTCGATTTTCGGCGCGGCAGCGATATCCTTGTCGGCGCGCTGACGCAGGATGCGGCGAACCCGGCCGGGCACGCTCTCGATCTCCGACTGCAGTGAATTGGAAATTTCGGCGCGGATCGCCGTGAGCTGGCGGCCCCACGCGGAATCGTTGCGCAGATCGAGCTCGGTGCGCAGCCCGCGCACGCCATCGTGCAGGGCTTTCAGTTGCTCGCCGACATTGTCGAAATGGCTGCGCCTGATGTCCGTGCGCAGACAGGCCGCGAGGAACGACAGGTCGTGCAGCGCGATCGTGACGGCGATGCCGTAGGGCGTGGCGGCCACGCGTATCTCGTCGTCGGATGCCGCCATCTTGATCGCGAGACGGATGATCTGCCACGGCTGCGCCAGCCGCTGCATGATCAGCGACAGCGCGAACGGCAGCAATTGCGGCGTCTGCAACGAGGGAACGTTGAGCGCCGAACCCACCGAAGCAATCTGGGCTTCGGAAAATACCCGCATCTGGCCGGGCATCCGGCTGCCGAGCGTCTCCAACGCCTCGCGCGCCCGCAGCACGCCCCCTATCGACAATAGATCCTCGACGACATTGGGCGGGCCGATACGGGCGAGCGTCCGATGCGTGTCTTCGCCGGCGACCGGCGTGGCTATCTTGATGATCGCTTCGGCCGCGGCGAGCTGGAACTTGCGGGTCGCGCCTTCGAGGCCGGCGCTGCTCCCGCTCTGCCGGATCCCGGCGAGCGCGGTTTCGAATGCGCGCGCAGCCTCGGGCGCCCCGTCGCGGCCCAGCCATTGCCAGACCGGCAGCAGCGATGCACGCCGGATCTGCCCGGCCCTGACGGGAAAATTGCTCTCGACCAGAAAAGGCTTGAGCGGACCATACAACAGGCGCGCCGGATCGTCGGTCCGCGGACGCGCCTCGTCGTCTTGCTCGGTTCCGCGCACGACCTTGCGAAGCTGCTCGAGCACGAAATTTGCGACGGCGACGTCCTCCCCGCGCTCAATGGCGCGCTCGAATTCCCGCATCAGCAGCGCCTGCGATTGCGGCGGGAGCTGGGCGAGATAGTCCCTCAGCCGCTCGGTCGATGTCTGGCTCATTCGCCTGGTGTGGATATGCGTGTGTCATGTGGACGGCAAAACGCGTCCACCGCCGACCTTAGAAGTGTGCGCGTTAAGAAGTCGTTTAGGAATAACGAAATCAACCTCAGGCTTGCCGGATCAATCCCCTCAACCCCGGGTAACCAGCCGGGCGAGCCGTTCAGACCCCCGGCAGCACCAGTTCTGCCCGCAGCCCGCCGATCGGGGCGTCGCCCAGGGCAAGGCTGCCGCCATAGAGGCCGGCGAGATCGACCACGATCGAAAGCCCGAGCCCGGAACCCGGCTTGGACTCGTCCAGGCGCTGGCCGCGCCGGGACACCTGCGCGCGCTCGGCGGCGGACAATCCGCGGCCATCGTCATCGACAATGATCCGCAGCCGTGGCCCGCCACGGGGCTCCGACGGCGGCTCCACCCTCACCTCGATGAGAACCTGCGAGGCCGCCCATTTGCAGGCATTGTCGACCAGATTGCCGGCCATCTCCTCGAGGTCCTGGCGCTCGCCGCGGAACTTGGCTTGCGCGTCGGCCTTCGCCGCGATCGTGATACTGCGATCCCGGTGGATCTTTTCCATGGTCCGCCGCAGCGCCTCGATGGCGGGCGCGACCTCCGTGACGGTGCCGACGATGGTGACGCGCGCGGCGATGCGCGCCCGTTCCAGATGATGCGCCACTTGATCCCGCATCACATCGGCCTGCTCCAAGACCTTGCTGGCAAAGGAATCTACCGCGTGGGCAGAAGCCTCGTTGACGATGACGGAGAGCGGCGTCTTGATGGCGTGGGCGAGATTGCCGACATGGGTACGTGCGCGCTCGACGATCTCGCGGTTGGCGTCGATCAGCGCGTTGGTCTCGCGCGCCAGAGGCGCGATCTCGACGGGAAACTCGCCTTCCAGCCGTTCGGCGCGGCCGGAGCGGATGTCGGCGATCGATTCAGAAATGCGCTTGAGCGGCGCCAGCCCGAAGCGGACCTGGAAGATCGTGGTCAGGAGCAGCACGATGCCGAGCGCTGCGAAGGTGCCGCCGAGATAATAGTCGAAGGCGCGGATTTCGTCGAAAATCTCCGATGCGTCGCCGGCCACGCTGACCAGGAACTTGCCGTCGGCGCCGAGGTCGACCGGCCGCTCGACGACCCGCAGGCTCTGACCCTCGGGCCCGTCGACGTAACCGAGACGGATGCCGGCGGGGGTCAGCTCCGCGCCGATCTCCTCGAGCTTCGGCAGCTTCTTGTCCCACAGCGAACGCGACGCCCGCGTCTCGGCCTTCTCGTCGGTACGGACGATCTGCCAGTACCAGCCGGACAGCGGCAATTCGAACAGCGGCTCGCCGAGTGACTGGAACTGGTGGTCGGGCGGCTCGTCCGGGGTCGCGACCTCGGCGATCAGGGTGCGGAGATAGAGGTTGAGGCGGCGGTCGAAGGCGCGCTCGGTCGCGTTGCGATAGACCGACGACAGGATCACGCCCGTGATGACCAGGATCACGACCACCCACGCGGTCGCCGACAGGAACAAGCGCGTGGCGAGCGAGCTTCCGCGCATCAGGGCACGATCCAGAAAAGCATGTCTTTAAGGCCTCGACCCGAAGGATGGAGACCAGCCTTCGGATGGGGGCATGCTCGAATTAAACAACGAGCAAATCAAGTCCCGGGCGACGGCGGCGTCAGCAGATAGCCGAGCCCGCGCACGGTCTGGATGATGTCGACCTCGAGTTTCTTGCGGATGCGGCCGACGAACACCTCGATGGTGTTGGAGTCGCGGTCGAAGTCCTGGTCGTAGAGATGCTCGACCAGTTCGGTACGCGACACTACGCGCCCGGTGTGATGCATGAGATAATCGAGCAAACGATATTCATGCGAGGTGAGCTTAACCGAATTACCGTTGACGGTAACCTTGTTGGTACGGGTATCCAGCGAGACCGGACCGCAGGTCAGCTCGGATTGGGCGTGACCGGCGGAACGGCGCAGCAGCGCGCGGATCCGCGCCAGCACCTCTTCCAGGTGGAACGGCTTGGCGACGTAGTCGTCGGCGCCGGCGTCAAATCCCTGCACCTTGTCGCTCCAGCGGTCGCGCGCGGTAAGGATCAGGACCGGCATCGCGCGGCCGCCGCGGCGCCACGCCTCCAGGACCGAGATGCCGTCCATCTTGGGCAACCCTATGTCAAGCACGACGGCGTCATAAGGTTCGCTGTCACCGAGGAAATGCCCCTCCTCACCGTCGAACGCGCGATCGACCACATAACCGGCATCCGTCAAAGCCGTCGTAAGCTGACGGTTGAGATCCGGATCGTCCTCAACGACAAGCAGGCGCAAGCTGGCCTCCAAAAGTGAGCCCTACGATATCAGATCTCAAGATGAGGCTAACCGGCGTGAACGGGCCATGAACGGGGGGCACGGTGCAATGTTACTTTTTCGTTATGAGGCTTTCCGCGGCCGGGCATGGCCGCAAGCCGAACGCCTAGCACAGCCAATTAACTGCCCCAAGGGGGGCCACCAGGTCGCTTGCGTCGACAACTACCGAAAAGGCGGGACGCTCCCGCCTGCAGAGGGGCCGGCAAGCCCGATCGCCTCACCGGTCAGTCGCTCACGTGCGGAAGAATACGAACCAGACGATGCCCAGGATCAGAACCGCGAGCCCGGTCGAAACCGTCAGGAGCGCGAGCACCGACGGGCCGGGTTCGGCCTGGCGTGCCTCGGTCGGGGTTTCGACGATCTGGCCATGTCGTTGCGTTGCCATAGGGACCTCTTCGAGTAAGTGCCTGTAATACCAGCGAATGCTTCGACACCGCCGGTTAAAGCAACGCATGATCGGAAGCGATGTTCCGGCCCTTCGGGCCGTGCCGCGCGGCAGCAGCATCCAAAAGGCCGCAGGCCCGCCGCAGAACGGGGCCGTGCAGCGATTAACGCCGTTGCGCGATTCCCTGCCCCGCCGTGTTTGAGAGGCGGCGATCCGATGGTATTCTTACCGGTCGTCTGTCGCGTCTTCGGAGTATCCCTATGGCCCCCCGCGCCAATTGGAAGGGTTTTCTGCGCCTTTCGCTCGTGACCTGTCCGGTCGCCCTCTATCCGGCGACGTCGGACACGGAGAAGGTCTCGTTCAACCAGATCAACCGCAAGACCGGCCATCGGATCAAATACGCCAAGGTTGACGCCGACACCGGCGAGGAAGTCGCCAACGACGACATCATGAAGGGCTACAAGGTCGACACCGACACCTACATCGAGGTGACGAAGGACGAGCTTGACGAACTCGCGCTGGAATCGACCCGCACCATCGAGATCGACGAGTTCGTGCCGAGGGCCGATATCGACAGCCGTTACGTGATCCGCCCCTATTATCTCGTGCCGGACGGCAAGGTCGGCCACGACGCCTTCGCGGTGATCCGCGAAACCATCCGCAACATGGACAAGGTCGCGATCGGACGCGTGGTGCTGACCAACCGCGAACACATCATCGCGCTGGAGCCGCTCGACAAGGGGCTGATGGGAACGCTGCTGCGCTACCCCTATGAAGTCCGCAGCGAGGCGGAATATTTCGAGGATATCCAGGACGTGAAGATCACCAAGGATATGCTTGATCTCGCTAAGCATATCGTCGAGCAGAAGTCCGGATCGTTCGAGCCTGAACAATTCGAGGACCGCTACGAGCAGGCGCTGATCGACCTGATCAATCAGAAGCGCAACGGCCTGAGCATCACGGCAAAGGCTGCCCCGAAAACCACCGGCAACGTCATCAACCTGATGGACGCGCTCAAGCGCAGCCTCGCCAGCGAAAAGCAGGCCGCCCCTGCCGTCAAGGCCCAAGAAAAGGGTCAAGAAAAGACCAAGGGCAAGAAGCCGAAGAAGGCCGCCGCCGGCCAGCGCGAGATGCTGTTGCCGATCAGCGGCGGCGGCAAACGCGGCGCCAAGGAGACGGCCAAGGAAACCGTTAAGGAAGCGCCGAAGAAGGCGGAGAAGCCGGCGCGATCAGCCGCCCGTACCAAGAAGGCCGGATGATTGGGCAAGGAGCGCGATAGCATCTTCTAGCGCGCGATGCCCTGGTCAACCCCGTTCGATGACCCGATAGCGCTTCGCAGCGGAGGCAGGCTCGCGACGCTGCAGCAGGCCGCCGACTACGTCATGGCATTGCCGGAAAAAGTGCAGCACGAGGCGCACTGGCAGATCGCAGTCGAGAATCTGATCAATGCGGCGGAGACCGGCGGCGGCTGGCTGATGTTCGCACGCATCGCGATGATGCGGGCGCTCAATGCGGACGGGAAAGAGGGCTAGCCGGCTTCAATCGCCGTCCCCGCCCCGTTGGCAGTGGCCCGAGCAGCGGCTCCTGCATGGTGCAGCCGAACCCCGCTACTTGAGCGAGGAGCTGACGTCGCTGAATTTCGTGTTGAGCGCGCTGCCAACGCCGTTGACGGCGGTGACGATCACGATGCTGATGCCAGCTGCAATGAGGCAATATTCGATGGCGGTAGCACCGCATTCATCGCCGACAAATCGTGCAAGTAATCGACGCATAGACAAAACTCCTATAGACGCTCCCCGGAATTCTCCCGCGCCAAACTCGTTAAACTCTAGACGGGAACGGTTGAAGAGGCCTTGACGATCAGAATGAACGATCGATTAAGGCGGTCGAAGAAATCCGCGCCTCCGGAATCATACGGTACGGAAATTTACCATCGATTGCGCGCCGCCCGTCCATCGTCGCCCGATTGGCGTCTTGCGAAGCGAGGCACATGACAGCGCAGAAGCGCGAAACGGACCCGATGGCCGCGATGTTCAGCTGCCGCGGCGTTGAATAAGGGACCGGGCACAACGGCCCGGTCCGGAAGTCGTTCTCAGAAGTTACGCTGGGCGCGGAACTGACCGAACGAGCCCGTCAGGCGGCAAAACGCATATCAGCACTTCCGCACGCATGCTTCGTCAGCGCTTTACCGGGCCGGAAAATCCTGTTCCTACTGTTGCAAATCGTCCGGACCAAACCGGCCTGCAATCCAAGGAGAGACCGTCATGAAGCTCGGCGCCGCCATTGCGGAAATCATGAAGCGGGAGGGGATCGAAATCCTCTGCGGCTACCCGGTCAATCATCTCATTGAATATGCCGCCAATACCGACATCCGCCCGGTGATGGTGCGCCAGGAACGCATCGGCGTTCACATGGCGGACGCGATCTCGCGCGTCACCTCGGGGCAATCGATCGGCGCGTTCTGCATGCAGCATGGGCCCGGCGCCGAGAACGCGATGGGCGGCGTGGCGCAATGTTACGGCGAGTCGGTGCCCGTGCTGGTGCTGCCGATGGGCTATGCGCGCAGGCTCGCCAACATCGACCCGAACTTCAACTCCAGCCAGGCGATGAAGGCGTTCTCGAAATCGTCGGAGCCGATCAACATCGCCACTGAGGTCTGCAACATTTTCCGGCGCGCGTTCACCAAACTGAAGAACGGCCGCGGCGGGCCGGTGATCGTCGAAATTCCGGCCGACATGTGGAACGAGGAAGTGCCGGAACCGCTGAACTACACGCCGGTGCTGCGCACCCGCTACGGCGCGGATCCCCTGCATGTGAAGGAAGCGGCGGCTCTCCTCGTCGCGGCGAAGCGCCCGGTGATCTATGCCGGCCAGGGCGTGCATTACGCCAAAGCCTGGCCGCAGCTCAGGCGGCTGGCCGAGCGCCTCGCCATCCCCGTCACAACCAGCCTTGGCGGCAAATCATCCTTTCCGGAGACGCATCCGCTGTCGCTGGGGTCGGGCGGCCTCGCCGTGCCGCGCGCGGTGCCGAAATTCTTAGGCGAAGCCGACGTGATCTTCGGCATCGGCTGCTCGTTCACCGAGACATCATTCGGCATCGCCATGCCGAAGGGCAAGACCATCATCCATTCGACGCTCGACCCCAACCATCTCAACAAGGACGTCGAGGCCAAAATCGGCCTCGTCGGTGACGCCGGCCTCGTGCTCGACGCGCTGTTGGAAGAGATCGGCAAGACCGTCACGACGGACCGCGACGCGGCCGCGGTCGCAGCCGAGATAGCGGCCTCCCACAAAGAATGGCTGGCGAAATGGATGCCGAAGCTGACCCATAACGACGCGCCGCTGAACCCCTACCGCGTGCTGTGGGATCTGCAGCACACCGTCGACATCAACAACACCATCATCACCCATGATGCCGGCAGCCCGCGCGACCAGCTCTCGCCGTTCTGGAAATCGGTCGAACCGCTCTCTTATGTCGGCTGGGGCAAGACCACGCAGCTCGGTTACGGCCTTGGGCTGGCGATGGGCGCCAAGCTGGCAAAACCCGACAAGCTCTGCATCAATGTCTGGGGCGATGCCGCGATCGGCTTCACCGGCATGGATTTCGAAACCGCGGTGCGCGAGCGCATCCCGATCATGTCGATCCTTTTGAACAATTTTTCGATGGCGATCGAATTGAAGGTGATGCCGATCTCGACCGAGAAATACCGCTCCACCGACATTTCCGGCGACTACGCGGCGATGGCGCGCGCGTTCGGCGGCTATGGCGAACGGGTGTTGAGGCCGGAAGACATCATCCCCGCCATCCAGCGCGGCATTGCGAAGACCAAAGAAGGTGTCCCGGTGCTGCTGGAATTCATCACCAGCAAGGAGACCGAGGTGTCGCGGCCGGGGACCTGAGGAGCGACGCAACAGATTACCGGATACCCGCTCATGCCGCGTATTACGATCCTGGAGACCGGACTGGTCAGCCCGAAAAACCGCGTGCTCCACGGATCGTATCCGCAGATGTTCGAGCATATGATTGGCGCTGCCGACCCCTCCGTCACGTTCAATACCGTCAGCATTGCCGCCGGCGAGCCGCTGCCTGATATCGGCGGGCTGGAGGCGATCCTCATCACGGGATCGCCGGCCGGCGTCTATGACGGGCTCGAGTGGATCGCGCCGCTCGAAGAATTCGTGCGCACAGCAAATGAGGGCAAGGTGTCCATGGTCGGCGTCTGCTTCGGTCATCAACTGATCGCGCAGGCGTTGGGCGGCACGGTGCGCAAGTCGGAGAAAGGTTGGGGGCTGGGAAGGCACGTCTACGACGTAGCGGCCGGCAATGGCCTGATCGAGGGCACGCACATCGCGCTCGCCTGCTCGCACCAGGATCAGGTCATCACGCCGCCAGCGGGCGCCCAAACGATCCTGTCTTCGGATTTCACGCCGTACGCCGGGCTGCTCTACGCCGGCGGCACCACGCTTTCGGTACAGCCACACCCGGAATTCTCTGTCGGCTTCGCGCTGGCCTGCTGCGAGGTGGTGCACACCAAAGGCCATGCACCTGACAGCCTCGTCGCAGCCGCAAAGGGCTCGCTCGCCGAGCCGCTGGAAAACGCCAGGCTCGGGGGCGCGATCACGCGTTTCCTCACGCGATCAAGGTGACGCGTGAGATGGGCGACCGGGCAGAAAGGCTCCCTTAAGACCTTCATGAGCGCTGGCTCTAACGCTTCCGGGATGAAATAATCTGACTGGAACCGGGGCAAGGCGGCCTGTTTGGCCCTGCCCGCGCGTCAGGCACGGATTGTTGGAATGGCGACGCTTCCCGAGGACATGTCGGTCGCGATCGATGAGCTGGGATCGGCCATCACCGAGATGGAGTCGCATCTCGAATCCGTTCGCGCCGAGCGCGACGGGGCGAAGGCGCGCCAGGTCGAGCTCGAAATCGAGAATGCGAATCTGCGTCGGGAACTGAACCTCGCGCGTGAGCAGCAGAAGGCTTCCGCCGGCATCCTCAGTGTCATCAGCAGTTCGGTGGCCGATACCAAACCGGTATTCGAAAGCATCCTCTCCAGCATCAAGCATCTTTTTGACGGCGAGGAGAGCCTGATTTTCCTCACCAGCGAAGAAGGCCTGTTGCAAATTGCGGCCGCGCGCGGTGCAAACGCCGAGGCGGCGCGCGAGCGGTTTCCAATTCCGATTGAAGGAACCGCAAGCGAGCTTGCGATTCGCGAGCGGCGGCTGGTGCGTTCTGCCGACGTCCAGAACGATCCGGACGTGCCGATCGACCTGCGCGAGACCGCTCGCAGGATCGGGCAAAACTATTCGATGGCCATTGCGCCCATGCTCTGGGAAGACAAGGCAATCGGCACGATTTTCGTGGGCCGCACCTCGATGGTGCCGTTTGCGGACAGGGAGTGCGAACTGCTGAACGTTTTCGCCGATCAGGCCGTGATCGCCATCCAGAATGCGCGGCTGTTCGACGAGACGCGCGAAGCGCTCGAGCGGCAAACCGCAACCGCTGACATTCTGAAGGTCATCGCCTCCTCCCCTTCCGAAGTGCAGCCCGTCCTGGATGTCATCGTGAACAGCGCCGCCGAGCTGTTCGCACCGCACACCGCGGTGATCACGACGCTGCAGGATGGCAAACTGCATTGGCGCGCCATCGCAGCAAGCGGGCCGAGTTTTGACCACGAAAAGGCAAGGTCCATCTATCCGATCGCATTCGACCCGGACCGCTCCCCGTCGTGCCGTGCAATCATGGAGCGCCGGATCATAGAGATTCCCGATATCGAAGCTCCCGGTACGCCCGAGTTGACCCGCCGGGTTGCGGCGGCCGGTGGCTTCCGAAGCGCGACATTTGTGCCCCTGATCCATCGGGGTGAAGGCATTGGGACCATCAATCTGACCACCCCGCAAGCGGGCTTCAGACTGTCTGAGAAGCAGCTGACACTGGTCAGGACCTTTGCCGACCAAGCCGTGATCGCCATCGAGAACACGCGTCTGTTCAATGAGACCCGGGAGGCTCTGGAGCGGCAGACCGCGACCGCCGAGATCTTGAAGGTCATCGCCAGTTCACCATCGGACATCCAACCCGTGTTCGAGGCCATCGCGTCAAGCGCGAAGACCCTGCTCGGCGCATTCTCCACCACGGTATTGCGCTTCATCGGGGAAGAGCTTCACCTTGTGGCCTACACGCCCACCGATCCCGAGGCCGATAGGGCGCTGAAATCGTCGTTCCCGCGGCCGTTAGCCGAACTCCCCGTATTTGCACTGGTCCGCAACGGAAAAACGATCCAGTTCCCGGACACCGAGGCTGATGATGTGCCCCCCGCCAACAGGGAGTTGGCGCGGCTGCGCGGCTTTCGCAGTGTGCTGTTCACCCCGCTGATGAACCAGGGCACCCCTGTTGGTATCATCAGCGTCACCCGCGCCGAGCCCGGCGCCTTCGCGCCGCATCACGTCCAGTTGCTGCAGACCTTCGCCGACCAGGCCGTGATCGCGATCGAGAACACGCGGCTGTTCAACGAGACGAAAGAAGCGCTGGAACGGCAGACCGCCACCGCCGACATCCTGAAAGTCATCGCCTCCTCGCCCTCCGACGTGCAGCCGGTGTTCGACGCCGTTGCGTATAGCGCCAACCGGTTGATCGGCGGCTTTTCAGCCGCGATCTTCCGCTACATCGACGGCAAGATTCATCTGGCCGCCTTTACACCGACCGACGCGGCCGGCGATGCCGTCCTGCAATCTGCGTTCCCTGTCCCGCTGGACCAGTTTCCGCCCTACCAGCTGACGCGCAACGGCGCGCCGGCGGAATTGCCTGATACCGAACGCGAGCCGGCGGCGCGTGACATTGCGCGGGCCCGCGGCTATCGCAGCATGCTGTTCGCGCCGCTGATGAACGACGGCGAGGCCGTCGGCATCATCACCGTCACCCGCGTCGCGCCCGGCCCATTCGGCGAACAGCACACCCGCTTGCTGCAGATGTTCGCCGACCAGGCCGTGATCGCGATCAAGAATGTCGGACTGTTCAACGAGGTGCAGCAGCGCACCGAGGATTTGAGCGAGGCATTGCAGCAACAGACAGCCACGGCGGAGGTGCTTAAGGTGATCGCCTCATCGCCGACCGAAGTTGGACCGGCGCTGCAGGCGATTGTTGAGAGCGCTTGCAAGTTCTGCGATGCGTACGATGCCAATGTCCTGCTGAAGATCGGCAATGACTTGCACTTCAGCGCGCATCACGGCCCGATTCCGACGGGCCGGCAAGCCCGCCCGATCAATCGGGATTGGGCCACGGGTCGTTCGGTCGTCGACCGCGTTCCGGTGCAGGTTCCCGATTTTCAGGCGCCGGAAGCATCCGAATTTCCCGAAGGACAGCGGCAGTCCCGCGAACAGGGTCACCGCTGCACCTTGAGCGTACCGTTGTTGCGGGAGGGAGAGGCAATTGGCGCGATCGCGCTGCGCCGCCTTGAACCCGTCGCCTTCACCGACAAGCAGATCGCGCTGCTGGAGACCTTCGCCGACCAGGCGGTGATCGCCATCGGCAATGTCCGCCTGTTCGAGGAGGTGCAGGCGCGCACGCGCGAGCTCTCAAAATCCCTCGACGACCTGCGCACCGCGCAGGACCGCCTGGTGCAGACCGAGAAACTCGCCTCGCTTGGCCAGCTCACCGCTGGCATCGCCCACGAGATCAAGAACCCGCTCAACTTCGTCAACAATTTCGCGGCCGTTTCGGCCGAGTTGACCGAGGAGTTGAATGACGTTCTCAAACCCACTGAGTTCGCCGAGAAGGTCCGTGCCGAGGTCGAAGAACTGACCGGGCTCTTGAAGGACAACCTCGAAAAGGTTGTGCAGCACGGCAAGCGCGCGGATTCCATCGTCAAGAACATGCTGCTGCATTCCCGCGAGGGTGGCGGCGAGCACCGGCCGTCCGACATCAACGCGCTGATCGACGAGAGCCTCAACCTCGCCTATCACGGCGCCCGCGCCGAGAAGCCCGGCTTCAACGTCACACTCGAGCGCGATTTCGATCCGGCCGCCGGCCAGATCGACCTATTCCCGCAGGAGATCACCCGCGTCTTCCTCAATCTGGTCTCGAACGGGTTCTATGCCGTGACCAAACGCGACAAGGAGAGCGGCGCCGCCGGCTTCGAGCCGACGCTGCGGGCCAGCACCAAGGACCTTGGCGATGCCGTCGAAATCCGCATTCGCGACAACGGCGCCGGCATTCCACCCGAGGTAAGGGAGAAGATGTTCAACCCCTTCTTCACCACCAAGCCGGCTGGCGAAGGCACTGGGTTGGGCCTATCGATGAGCCACGACATCATCGTGAAGCAACATGGCGGCACCATTGACGTGGATACTGAACAGGGCCATTTCACCGAATTCCGCATCGTGTTGCCGCGAAAAAGCAATTTTGCAGAAAGGTCCAGAGGATAGCCGTGAGTGTTCTGGTTCTAGTTGTGGATGACGAGCCCGACGTGGAAGCGTTGTTCCGCCAGCAATTCCGCCGCGACCTGCGTGCACAGCGGTTCGTCATGGACTTCGCCAGGTCCGCGCCGGATGCGCTGGCGCGCGTCGGCTCGACCATCGAGCATTCGCTGATCCTGATCCTGTCCGACATCAACATGCCCGGCATGACCGGGCTGGAAATGCTGCCGAAGGTCAAGGAAATGCGGCCCGAGGTGCCGGTCATCATGATCACGGCCTATGGTGATGCCGACACCAGACGCAAGGCACTCGAGAACGGCGCAACTGACCTTCTGACCAAACCGATCGACTTCGTGACGCTGCGTCAGAAGATCGATGCCAGGCTCGAGCAAGCCGCATGACCGCAACAATCCTCGTGGTCGATGATGAGCCGGATCTGGAGGCGCTGGTCCTTCAGAAATTCCGGCGGCAGGTTCGCGAGGGTTTGGTCAGCTTCATATTTGCGCGTGACGGGCTCGAGGCGTTGCAGTCGCTCGAAGAGCATCCGCACGTCGACTTGGTGGTCGCCGACATCAACATGCCACGCATGGACGGCTTGTCGCTGCTCGCCAAGCTGCAAGAATCCGAGGACAAGAAATCGACCATCATCGTGTCGGCTTACGGCGACATGAGCAACATCCGCACCGCAATGAATCGCGGCGCATTCGACTTCGTGACCAAGCCGATCGATTTCGTCGATCTTGAAGCGACGATCGACAAGACCCTGCGGCACATTGAATTGCTGCGCGAGGCACGTCGCCGTCAGGCGGAAGCCGAGCGCGCCCATGCTTCGCTCTCCCGCTATTTCTCGCCCGAGCTCGCCAAGCGGCTTGCGTCCAGCGTGGGCGACAGCACGGAGGTAACCTGGCGCCACGTTGCGGTCATCTTCACCGACATAACCGGCTTCACCTCGCTCGTGGAGACCGCCGCGCCCGAACTCCTTGGAGAACTGCTCAACCAATATGTGGCCGGAATGACCGACGTCGTCTTCGCGCATGAGGGGACCGTGGCCAAGGTGATCGGCGATGCGATCGAGGTACTGTTCAATGCGCCCAGCGACCAGCCCGACTATGCGACGCGCGCAGTCGCCTGCGCGCAGGAGCTTGACGTATGGGCGGAAGCGTTTCGCGAACGGTGGAAGGCGAAAGGCGTGAATTTCGGCGCCACCCGCATCGGCGTTCATGCCGGTCCTGCACTGGTCGGCAATTTCGGGGGCAGCCGCTTCTTTGACTATACTGCTTACGGCGACGCCATCAACACGGCGGCGAGGCTTGAAGCGGCGAACAAGTTTCTCGGCACCCGGATCTGCGTCAGCGCGACAGTTGCAAACGCAGTGGAGAATTTCAGGGGCCGACCGGTGGGCGATCTCGTGCTGCGTGGGCGCAGCGAATCATTGCGTGCCTATGAGCCCTTATCGGCAGCGAGTTTCGCGGCGCTGGCGACATCGCAGTATGGCGAAGCTTTCGCCAGGCTTGAGGCCGGCGATGGCAATGCAATGCCGGCCTTTGCCGCACTTGTCGGCGCGCACGCCGAGGATCCTCTGGCCAACTTTCACCTGAAGCGGCTACTCAACGGCGCGAAGGGTGTCCGAATGCAGCTTGAATAGTTAGGCAGCCCTACTCCGCCATCTCCGCCGGCGTCGAGGGGCCGGCGAGCGGCCGTTCCTCCATGAGGATGATGCAGAGCGCGGCACAGGCCAGCAGCGCGGTGGCGGCGCCGAACACATAGTGGAACGCGGTGATCATGTCGGCTGCGGGAATTGCGTTCGCCGGTCCGCGGTGTTCGCCGAGCGAGATGCCCGCGCCCAGCGCCATCAGGAGGATCGCGCTGAAGGCGGCGACCATGAACGACGACATCAGCGAGCGGAAGAAATTCATCGCACCCGTCACGGTGCCGATCTGCGCGCGCGCCACCGCGTTCTGCAGCGAGACCACGCTGACCGGGAATGTCGTGCCGAGCCCGAGCGCGAACAGCGACAGCACGACCAGCAAGCCCCACAACGGCAGCGTCGTCACGGTCAGCACCGCACCAAAGATCGTCGCCGCGGACGTGCCGGCGATAGCGACGCGCTTGTAGTGTTTGGCGCGCGCCATGGTCCGTCCGGCGATCGCCGCACCGCAGGTGGAAACCGCGGCGAGCGGGATCAGCGCAAGCCCCGCTTCGCTCGCGGTCAAATGATAGACCACCTCGTAATACAGCGGCAGGTGCACGGTGAGTGCGGTGATGGCGCCCAGCGCGCAGCCGCCGGCCGCCATCGCGTAGGGCACCACCGTTCCACCCAGCAGCGGCAGCGGCAGAAACGGCTCCTCGGCATTGCGCGCGTGCCAGACGAAGCCGAACGCCAGCGCGACAGCCGCGCCAATCATCGCCATGATCGCCGGCGACTGCCAGGCATACCGGTTGCCGCCCCAGGTCAGCACCAGCATGACGACGACCGCAGACGCCATCAACAGCACGCCGCCGAGCCAGTCGACCTTGCGGCGGCGATGGAACACGGGGATCTTGCCCATCTTTGGCAGCAGCAGAAACAGCGCGCCGACGGCGAGTGGCACGTTGATCCAGAAGATCATCGACCAGTGCAGATGCTCGGCGAACACGCCGCCGAGCACGGGGCCCATCAAGCCTGCCGCCATCCAGACGCCGCTGAAATAGGCCTGATACCTGCCGCGCTCGCGCGGTGAGACCACATCGGAGATCACGGTCTGCACGACCGGCATGATGCCGCCGCCGCCGAGCCCCTGCAGGCCGCGCGCGACGATCAATACCGGCATGTTCGGCGCCACCGCGCACAGGATCGAGCCAACCGTGAACAAGACAAGCGAAACGGTAATCATGACGCGGCGGCCGTAGATGTCGCTCAGCGTGCCGAACACCGGCGCCACCGCCGTCGAGGCCAGGAGATAGGCCGTGATGACCCAGGACAGGTTGCTGACGTCGTTGAACTGGCGGCCGATGGTCGGTAGCGCCGTCGCCACGATGGTCTGGTCGAGCGCGGCCAGGAACATCGTCAGCAACAGGCTCATCAGGATGGTGCGAACCTCGTCGGGGCTCAAGGGCGCAGGTGGCGCAATCGGCGGTGCATCGCTGACATCGATGACCTCCGTCGTGATGCGCGATAGTTCGCTGCCGATATCGTCAGGCAACGTCGTCTGGTCGGCAGGCTCGCGGTCCTGCCGTTGGTGCTTGTTCATGTCCGACGTAATATTGTTCTGCGCGGCCAAAACCGCCGAGATGGAATCGCCATATCGCCCGCACCTTAGAGGGTAAATTTTCCTTGCGGCAGACGCTTGCGCGCATGGGAGCATCCCGCGAAGGCACCATCGCAATCCCGTGATCGTACGGGACGATACGGTCCTCGCAGGAAACTGGACCCTCTAGGAGTACACCAGCGATACTTCGCCGGTTGGACCGGGGTGCACCAGACGAAGTCGCACGACATACTGACGGCCTCTGAAGAGCTTGTGGCTGATCGCAGCGTTTCGCTCTTCGCCGCTATCGTCGTCGCCCGAGACATAGCGCGGCATACCGTCGATGACTTCGTACAAGACAAGCGTCGTGTCCGACGCCCCCTTGGTCTCGATCGTGTACTTCCTGGACGACGCCGGTTCGATGACGAAGTCGATTTGCTTGCCGGCGTCGAGCGAGACGACCACGGGCTTTAACGCGTGCAGCCTGTCCGGTGACTTTTTCAGCGGCGGGTACCATTTGCGGACCCATTTCTTGTCGGCCGCCGACAGCGTTCCCGGCGGAAACAGACCTTCGGCCTCATACCGCTTGGGCTCGGCGATGAGGCCCGGGTCGAATTCATATTCCATGATCGACTTCGGATCCCATTTTGATCCCTGTACCTGCTCCAGCGAGAGTTTCTGTAGAATGTTGTCAAACGTCTCTTTGCGAGTCCACTCGTTGGGCGGCGCTTTGAGGTTCTTGTAGACGGCCTCCTCGTGCCATTTGATTCCGGCAAATGGATTCTGGTGCTCATGCTCCATGCCGAGCACATGGCCGATCTCGTGCAGCGCGGTCGAGCGGCCTTCCTTCGTGGTGAGGCTCCAGCCATAGACCGTCGTCGGCTGGGTCAGCGGATCGTTCAGCACTTCACGGCCGACACTCGAATAGGAGCCGCCGTCCTTTACCGAATAGCCGATCCGCACCTCGGCTTCCCTGAGTTCCTTCACCTCCTTGAACTGCAGCCCGATTCCGACGCGCTTCCATCGGGCGAAGGCGTTGCGGATCGCGGCCGCCTGCCGTTTCGGAACGGCGAAATGCCCCGACGTGAAGAAGCAATAATGCAGTACTGTTCCGTTCATCCATTTCGATTGCGAGACCATGATCGAACGCGCGCGGATCGGATCGGCCATTACGGTGGCGCTGAGTGGGCGAACCGTACGCGGCGCCAGCGCACACAGGCGCATGGCAGATTTCGTGACAGGAACGGCAGATTTCTTTTTGGCTGTCTTCTTGTAGGTCGGGTTCCGGGTCTTCCTGGCGTGAGCACGCGGCATGTCGGCTCCCCCTCAAAATTCATCCTTGAAAATCAATCTGTCGAAAATACAAGCCAAGGTAGCGTCCGGGCCAAGTCAAATCAAGGCGGGGTCAGCCGGCCTGCGCGAACACGTCCGAAACGTCCGTCGTCCGCGGAGGGTCCGGCGCACCGCGTCAGCGCCTGCCGTTTACGGCCGCCACACTCAAACTTTGGGCCGCTTCTTCAGACGCGCCCGGTTCGGCAACAGCGCCGGCCATTGCACAATATGGTCTTCGAGGTCTTCGTCCGGAATCTCGTCCTCGGTGCCCAGCACCCTGCCGCGCACCGAAACCCCGGCTTCATGCACGGTGTTGGGGTCCCCCGAAATCAGCGGGTGCCACCAATAGAGATCGCGTCCCTCCGCGACCAGTTTGTAGCCGCAGCTCGGCGGCAGCCAGGTCAGGGTGCGGACGTTCTCGGGCGTCAGGCGGACACAATCCGGAACCTTGTCGGAACGGTTATGGTAGTCCTTGCAGGCGCATAGGCCGGAATCCAGCAGCTTGCAGGAAACATGGGTGAAGTAGATTTTCCCGGTATCCTCGTCCTCGAGCTTTTCCAGGCAGCAGCGCGCGCAGCCGTCGCACAGGCTTTCCCATTCGGCGCTGGACATTTCCTCCAACGTCTTGGTTTTCCAGAAGAATCCCTCCTGGCTGGAAGCTCGCTTGGGCGGTGCGGTCATGAAGTCGGTTGGTCTACGGCTCGAGTTCGGTTGCAACCCTTCTAGGAGGTCCGGCGACAGGGGCGCAAGCCGGCTGACTACGGGCACAAAAAAGGGTGGCAACGCGTTAGGGCTGACCACCAAAATGGTGAGCGAGAGCATTGGTTTATAGCCCCCGCTCGGATAGAACAATTGCGAGTCCCCAAGCGTCCTAAAAGCGCCTTGGGTTTGCCGCAACAACAAAGCATGACGTCTCGACAGCGCCCGGCCGGGTGCGTGAGCGTTTTGAACGATCAAGGGTCCCGGTGCGCCAGATCCTACCTCCGCAGTGGAATCAGAAGATCCGGAACTTCCTTCTGGATCTGGATGCGCGCATCGATTCGACGCTGTTCTCGTCGGGCAAGGGCCTGCGCGAGTTGTACGAGCGCTACTCCACCTTCATGGACCGCTTCTATGTCGGCCGCTGGAAGCGCTGGGTCTTCATCGAACCGTTTTCGGAAGCCGCCACGATCGGCCTCGGCGGGCTGATCGTGATGCTGGCGCTCGCGATCCCCGCGTTTCGCGAAACCGCCGATGACGACTGGCTGAAGAAATCCGATCTCGCAGTATCGTTCCTCGACCGCTACGGCAATCCGATCGGCAGCCGCGGCATCAAGCACAATGACTCGATCCCGCTGGAAGACTTTCCGGACAATCTGATCAAGGCGACGCTCGCCACCGAAGACCGCCGCTTCTACGACCATTTCGGCATCGACTTCCCCGGCACCGCGCGCGCCCTCGTCACCAACGCGCAGGCCGGCGGCGTGCGCCAGGGCGGCTCCTCGATCACGCAGCAATTGGCGAAGAACCTGTTCCTGAGCAACGAGCGCACCATCGAGCGCAAGGTGAAGGAGGCGTTTCTGGCGGTCTGGCTGGAGACGCGGCTGACCAAGAACGAGATCCTGAAGCTCTATCTGGACCGCGCCTATATGGGCGGCGGCACGTTCGGCGTCGACGGCGCGGCGCATTTCTACTTCAACAAGTCGGCGCGCGACGTCAATCTCGCTGAATCCGCCATGCTGGCCGGCCTGTTCAAGGCGCCGACCAAATACGCCCCGCACATCAACCTGCCCGCCGCCCGCGCCCGCGCCAACATCGTGCTCGACAACCTCGTCGATGCCGGCTTCATGACCGAAGGACAGGTGTTCGGTGCGCGGCGCAATCCGGCGATGGCCGTCGACCGCCGCGACGAAAATTCACCGAACTATTACCTCGACTACGCCTTCGAAGAGATGCGCAAGCTGGTCGACACCTTCCCGAAATCCTATGTCGAGCGCGTCTTCGTGGTCCGCACCGCGATCGACATGAACGTGCAGCGCGCCGCCGAAGACGCCGTCGAAAACCAGCTCCGCCAGTTCGGCCGCGACTATCACGCCACGCAGGCCGCCACCGTGGTCGCCGATCTCGATGGCGGCGTCCGCGCCATGGTGGGCGGCCGCGACTACGGCGCCAGCCAGTTCAACCGTTCGACCGACGCCTACCGGCAGCCGGGCTCCTCGTTCAAACCCTATGTCTACACCACAGCGCTCTTGAACGGTTACAAGCCGTCATCGATCGTGGTCGACGGTCCGGTCTGCATCGGCAATTGGTGCCCGCAGAACTATGGCCACTCCTATTCCGGCTCGGTGACGCTGACCCAGGCGATCACCCGCTCGATCAATGTCGTGCCGGTGAAGCTGTCGATTGCGCTCGGCGGCAAGTCGCCGAACCCCGCCAAGGCCGGCCGCGTCAAGATCACCGAGGTGGCGCGGAAGTTCGGCCTCACAGCCCCCCTGCCGGATACGCCGTCGATGCCGATCGGCTCCGATGAAGTCACCGTGCTCGAACACGCGGTCGCCTATGCGACGTTCCCGAACAAGGGCAAATCCGTAAAGCCTCACGCGGTGCTGGAAGTGCGCACCGGCGCCGGCGATCTGGTCTGGCGCTTCGACCGCGACGGCAAGAAGCCGGTGCAGGCCATTCCCGCCTCCGTCGCCGCCGACATGGCGTGGATGATGAGCCACGTCGTCAGCGAGGGCACCGCCCGCCGCGCCGCCCTCGACGGCATTCCGACCGCGGGCAAGACCGGCACCACCAACGCCTACCGCGACGCCTGGTTCGTCGGCTATACCGGCAACTTCACCTGCGCGGTCTGGTACGGCAATGACGACTACTCGCCGACCAACCGCATGACCGGCGGTTCGCTGCCCGCGCAAACCTGGCACGACATCATGCTCGTCGCCCATCAGGGCGTCGAGGTGAAGGAAATCCCCGGCATCGGCATGGGCACGAAACTGCCGCCGCCCGCCCAGCCTGCCAACGTCGCGGCCAACAGCGCGGCACGGGTGCTGGAGACCAAGCCGGGACCGCCGCCGGTATTGACCAAGCGCGGCGCGGATATTCTGGTGCGCGTCGAAAAGCTGCTCGACGAGGCCGGCAAGGCCGCGGGCAAGACCTCGTCGAACGATCAGAAGCAGCCCGCCAAGCCGGTCACATCAGGCGCGCTGGCCTTCCCCGAGAATTATATCGCGGCCGCTGGCGACCAGCCTGCACCGGCGCAGCGGAAGAATTAAAAGGCATGATCCGGCAGAATGTTAACCGGCTTTCCTCGGAGCAGATGCGAGGCGTCTGCGCCGATATGCTCACATCAAAAGAAACGCTTCAGGTTTCGGATGAAGCCGGTTCAACCGGAATCTGATGTCGTGAGATTTCGGAGCACTGGCCCGTGCGGCTGATCTTCATCATCTTGCTGGCGTTGGCGCTTGCCACGGCCGTCGGTCTCGGCTCGACCTACATGACGGCGACGCGCGGCACCGATCTCGGCACGCTCACGATCGGCGCCTGGACCGCGCGGCCCAAGAGCGGCACCGCCGAGGTCGATCCCTATTCGCGCGCCTCGATTGCCCGCAGCGGCGAACTGCCGATCGGCACCGGTGACGGCATCGCCTTCTCGGCCACGTCAGACGACAAGAACAAGCCGCTCGACGGGCGCTGCGACGTGGTTGTCAGCGGGGTGACGCCGGCGGCCCGGTTCTGGACGCTGACGCTGTTCGACCGCAAGGGCCATCTGGTCGCCAATTCGCTGCAGCGCTATGGCTTCACCAGCCAGGAAATCGTCCGTGGCTCCGACGGCGCGTTCGAGATCCGCGTGGCGGCGCGGTCGCGGGCCGGAAACTGGCTGCCGACCGGCGGCATCGAGCGCTACGCGCTGATGCTGCGGCTCTACGATACGCCGGTCGGCGTGGCGACGCGGACGCAGCGCGACGCGCCGATGCCTTCCATCACGACGGTAGGCTGCCCATGATCCGGCTGGTATTCACCATCATCGCGGGCGTGCTGCTGGGCGGCGTGGTGCATCTCGTCAGCGTGCTGGCGCTGCCGCGCATTGCCACCCAGGACGCCTATTCGCGGCTGACGCCGATGACCAAGGAGAACGCCGTCACGGCGCTGCCGCTCGCCGAGCCCAACAACGCGCCGATGCCGTTCATGGACCCGGCCTTTGCGGTCGCGATCTGCCGCTATGACCTTACCGGCGGACCGATCAAGCTGACGGTGCCGGTCAGCCAGGCCTATACCTCGGTGTCGTTCTATACGCGCAATGAGGTCGCCTATTACGCGATCAACGACCGCTCCGCCGGCCGCAAGGTGATCGAACTCGACCTGATGACGGAAGAGCAGCATTCCGAATTGCCGGAGGATGAGGAAGTCACCGCCGCCGACCGGCTGATCATCGACTCCCCCACCGCGACCGGCCTGATCGTGCTGAAGGCCTTGGCGCCGGAGCCCGGCTTGATGCCGCAGGCGCAGGCCTCGCTCGCGGCGTCGCAGTGCACCGTGCAGACCGAGCCGCCACCTGCCAAGCAACCCGAACCGGCGCCGCCTCCCCCGGCCCCTGCGCCACGGTCCAAGCGCTGATCACTGCCTAGAGCAGGATGGGTTGGAGTCGAATCGATTCGCCAGTAGCGCGAAGCTGACGATCTCGTGTCCCGGACGCAGTGCAGATACTCGTCGACGGTACACGCAGGGCCCAGACAAAAAATCGCGAAAACAACCCCATGCAAAGTAGAATGGGTCCCGGCTCGCAGCACTCACGCCGCTTGCGTCCGGCACGAGATGGTCCGTCGTCACGGCCCAACCTAATCACATCCTGCTCTAGCGTGAGCCGGCACTTCCTGGTGTTGGCCGCAGCGGCAATTCTCGTAGTCCACGGGATCATGACTGTTGAAGATGGTCACGGCATCGCCGTGATTGGCCTTGAGCGCCCGCAGCCGCTCCTGGTTTTCGACGCGCATGGCGCGATCCATGTCGGCGCGGCGCTGAAACATGCCCAGCACCAGCGGCATTTTTGGCGAAGCCTGCATCTGACCGTGGAAGAAATAGGCATCGCCGGCGTGCAGCAGCCATTTGTCCCCGCTCCGCACGGCGATGCCGCAATGGCCTGATGTATGGCCCGGCAGCGGGATCATCAGGATGTCGGGCTCGCGGTCGCCAAGCGCGCGCACGCCCTTGAAGCCGAACCAATCCTCGCCGCCTTCGGCGTAGAACGCCCATTGCGGACCATGCTGCCATTGCGCGGTGATGTAGCGGCCCTTCGGTGCCGGCGTCCGGAGCGCTACCGCCACGTCGTACTCGCGGCGATGGACGTGCACCTTCGCATTCGGAAAATCCGGAATGCCGCCGGCATGATCGCGGTCGAGATGCGTCAGCAACAGATGCCGCACGTCGCTTCTGGAATAGCCGAGCGTCTCGACCTGCAGCACGGCGGTCTCGGCCGGATCGAGCCGCGCGGCGTCGTCTGCCGGACCCATTTGGGTCCCAGCCGCGGCGGGTTGGCGATGTCGTCCAATCCGATGCCGGTATCGACCAGCGCTAGCCCGTCATTGGTCTCGATCAGCAGGCAATGACACACCATGCGCGCGCGCTGAAAAATGCTGCCGGTGCCGTTCACCAGGCGCCGGCCGATCGGGCACATGGTGCCGGTGTTGAGATGGTGGACGCGCATGACATGTCTCCTTCGAGGTCAGGCGTCTTGCTTGCCATTCCGCACACCATAGGTAAAATATCGATATCCGATAGCATCAATAGGAACAGCCTATGGATATCCGCGAGCTCCGCTATTTCGCGGCCGTGTTTAGGGAGCGCAACCTGACGGCGGCCGCCAAGCGCTGCTTCATCTCGCAGCCCTCGATCTCGGCGGCGATCACCAACCTGGAAGCCGAACTCGGCACGGCGCTGTTCATCCGGCACAAGAAGGGCGTGGCGCCGACGGAAGCGGCCGAACAATTCCACGTCGTGGCCCGCCGCATCATCGACGAGGCCGACGCCGCAAAAAACCTGTTCCGGAAACCTGCGACGCGGAGCGCATTGACGCTCGGCCTGATGCGCACGCTCGATCGGCCGCGAACCATTGCCCTCCTGAAGCCACTGACCGGGACTTCCGAGATCGCGCTCCGCCTCGTTGGCGTCGATGACGTCGCGGATGCGCGGATCGTTTCCAAAAACCTGCTGCGCGCCGACGAGCATTTCGTTTCGCTCTGGGTCGAGCGCTACGTCGCGGTCTTGCCGCCGTCGCATCCGCTGACGCTGAAGGAGCGGCTACGCACCGCGGACCTTGCCGGCGTCGCCATGGTCGATCGCTGTCATTGCGAGCAGAGCGAATTTTTCGGCCGCGCCGCATCGGCGTCACGGCAGCCCGCGGCGATTGCCGAATCGGAAGACTGGGCGATGGCGCTGGTGGCCGCCGGCGTCGGCATTGCCATCGTTCCCGAAGGCGTGGCGCGCGCCAATTCCGATGTCGCCGTGCGCGAGATCGACGTTGACGTGAAGCGCGAGGTGGGGCTCGCCTACAGCGCGGTGCGGCCGCCGTCGGAAGCCTTGCAGAACTTTATCGCACAACTGCAGCGGCAACGGCCCAAAGCGGGCCGTGCCAAATCGGCGGGCAAGACCGGGCGCTAGGGCGTGTACTCACAAGACATGCGCTGGTCACTCCGGAAAAGCGGACATCCGGACGAGGCGGAAATCGTTCCCGTTATCCTTAGGAAATCCGGATACGTCAGTGAGGCGCGGTGGTAGGCACACTTAGTGTCCAACCTTTCTGAATTGGACTAAGCTGAACGAGCCGATACCGCTTGTCCTGACGAAGGCGAAGCCGGCCAAGACGGCCAGCCTGCGATACTCGGCTTCCGTCCGCTCGCAGCCACCAGGTCCCCTCAGCATATTGAGATCGCTCATGGCGCAGGAGCGGTCCTGGGTCTCGGTCGTGGCAAGCTCCGGCATGATCCGCTCGATCACGATCAACGTTCCGCCGGCCGGCAGCGCGTCCCGGCAGTTGCGCAGAAGGACCTCGCAACGATCGTCTTTCCAATTGTGTAGGATGCTCTTCATCAGGATCGTGTCGGCACCGCCCGGAACTCCTTCAAAGAAACTGCCGGCAACGAACCGGCAGCGATCGGCGATGCCAAGTCGATCAAAATGCGCATGCGCTTCTGCCTCGCAGCGCGCAAGGTCGAAGGCGATGCCCTCAAGATGTGGGTTGTGCTTGAGCACGCCGCCGATCAATTCGCCTGTGCCGCCGCCGAGATCCATGACAACGCGCGCGGCCGCGAAGTCGTGCGCCACAACGACCTTCGGAACGATGGTCCGCGTGAGGCTGACCATCGCAGCGTTGAACTGGCGGGTCCATTCCGGCGCATTGCTTGTCGCGGCATAGCGATCGTCGCCATCGCCGCGCAACTCGGCCGCGCTCTTCCCAGAGCGAACCGAGTCGACCAGTCCGCTCCAGGATTGCGCGAGCATCTCGCCCTCAAAGAGAACCCAGTCCTTGAAGGATGGGTCGGCGGTCTCGTCGAGCTGCCGGCCGAGATCGGTCATGGCAAACCGGTCCCGGTCGGCCTGCCTGCATAGGCCAAGTGTCGTCAGGCCAACGAGCAGTCTGCGCAGCGCACTTTCGTCGGCGGACACCAGCCGGGCGAGTTCGGCCACCGATTTCACCTCATCGCCGATGACCTCGGCGAGCTTGAGCTTCGCCGCCGCATAGATCACTGCGGTGATGCGATGCGACTGCACGAGATCATGCACGGATGCTGGCCGGCTCATGTATTGCCTCCTGTCAATGCCGGGTTCAATCGGTCGGGACGAACCCCGTTGCCTGCACGATCGCCTTCCACCGGTCGGATTCGGATGCGATCAGCCGGGCGAAGTCTCCCATGGCGATCGCGTCGGGCTCGACGGCCAGTTTTGCCATACCGGCCCTGACCTCGTCGGTGCGCAAGGCCGCCTGGATCGCGGCATTGAGCTTGTCGACGATCGACGCCGGCGTCTTCGCCGGAACGAAGAACGCAAACCATGTGAGGTCCTCGAGCGACGGATATCCAGCTTCCCGCACCGTCGGTACCGCCGGAACGAACGGGCAGCGGCGGGGCCCAGTGGTCGCCAGCGCACGAAGGTCTCCAGATTGGACGAGTCCGAGCGCGCTGCCGATCGGCATGACAGCCGCTGCAATCACGCCCTTGACCAGATCCTGAATCGCGCCATTGCCCTGATAGGGCACGTGAAGAAAATCGAAGCCCGCGCTGCGGCCCAGCATCGTACCGAGAAAATGCAGCGTGGTTCCAGCGCCCGGCGTGCCAAAGGTGGCGAGCTTCGGATTGGCGCGGCACCAAGCAACGAAATCTGCCAGCGTCTTGACGTCGGCCGGCACCTTCGGGCCGACCGTCAGCAATGTCGGGGTCGAGGCGACGGTCGACACCGGCGTGAAATCCCGCGGCTGGTATCTCAGCGTCTTATAGACGTGCGGAAAAAACATCATGAAGCCGAGCGGCGCGAACAGCATGACCGCTCCGTCGGCGTCGGCGCTCTTCACCGCCTCCACCGCGATGCGACCGCCTGCGCCCGGCCGGCTCTCGACCACGATGGTTTGCGCATAGCCGCTCATCTGACCGGCCACGAGCCGCGCCAAGGCGTCCTGTAGCCCGGGCGTGAAGCCCGTCAGGATATGCACGGTTCTCGCGATCGGCTGTGCAAGCGCCCGCGGCACAAGATGCGCGGCGGAGAACGCGGCAGCGGCCGCCGACACCGTCAACACGTTACGACG
The DNA here is from genome assembly GCF_036924595.1 of Bradyrhizobium algeriense. NCBI lineage: Bacteria > Pseudomonadati > Pseudomonadota > Alphaproteobacteria > Hyphomicrobiales > Nitrobacteraceae > Bradyrhizobium > Bradyrhizobium algeriense. The sequence goes on from NZ_JAZHRV010000001.1 coordinate 4,293,806, forward strand.
CGTGATCATCGCCTGTCTCCCTGACGTAGCCCAATGTTTCCGCGCGGGTTCTACCGTCGGATGTATCACGTCGGGGACCGACAGGCTTGGTCGCCGGCTTACTTTTTCCTTACCGGCAGCTTATTCTTGAACAGAAGGATTTCAACGATCGACCGCGGTTGCGGGGAGGTGGTTTGCGCTATTTCTTTGATAATTTTTCTCTCGACACCGACCGGCGTGAGCTGCGCCGCGGAGCGGATGTGATCGCCATCGCGCCACAGGTGTTCGACCTGCTCGGCTATCTGATCGGCAACCGCGAGCGCGTCGTCAGCAAGGACGACCTGATCAGCACAATCTGGCAAGGCCGCGTCGTCACGGACGTCGCTCTGACCACGCGGCTCAATGCGGTGCGGAAGGCGATCGGCGATTCCGGAGACGAGCAGCGACTCATCAAGACCTTTCCACGCAAGGGCGTCCGATTCGTCGCCACCGTTCGCGAGGCACCCGACCCGACAATAGCGACGGTCATCAGCTCGCCAAGCCCCGCCGCAGGCAAGCCGTCGCTCGTGGTTCTGCCCTTCGCCAATCTGAGCCCCGATCCCGCGCAAGATTATTTCGTCGACGGCGTGACCGAGAGCCTGACCACGGATCTGTCGCGAATGGCCGGCATCTTCGTGATCGGCCGCAACACCGCCTTCACCTACAAGGGAAAGCATGTCGATCTAACGCAGATCGGCCGCGAGCTCGGCGTTCGCTACGTGCTCGAGGGCTCGGTGCAGCGGGCTGGAGGCCGGATGCGCATCAACGTCCAGCTCATCGATGCCGAGACCGGCAATCATTTGTGGGGCGAACGTTTCGACAAACAGGTCGCCGGCCTCTTCGACATGCAGGACGAGATCGGTGCCCGTCTTGCCAATCAACTGGGAACCGAGCTGGTAATGGTGGAGGCACGGCGCGCAGCGCGGGCACCGCATCCGGATTCGATGGACCTGTACTTCCAGGGCATGTTGTATCTGAATCGCGGAACGGATCCCGCAAGCCTGTCGCAGGCGCGCCCATTCTTCGAACAAGCGCTCCGCCTGGACGCCGCGAACGTCGAAGCCATGGTGGGCATGGCCGACGTCGATGCCATGCGGGCTACCTCCATGCTGATCGACCGGACGGCGCCCCTGCGGGTGGTCGAGGCGTCCTTGGCCGGAATACTTGCCCACACGCCTAATCACGCGAGGGCGCATTGCCTGATGGGCGTCGTCCAGATTTTCACCAAACGCGCCGCCCAGGGCATTGCCGAATGTGAGCGGGCGTTGGCGCTGGATCGAAATCTGGCCACCGCCCATGCATGGATCGGACTTGGCAAGTGCAATCTGGGTCGGGCCGAGGAGACTGAAGCCCACATCATGGAAGCATTCCGGCTCTCTCCCCGCGACAACAAGGCCTCTTCCTGGATGAATACGGCCGGCGTAGCGCAGTCATATCTTGGAGCCGATGAGACGGCTGTTCACTGGTTCAAGCGCTCCATCGAGACCAACCGGAACATTGCCCCGTTCGTCCATTTCTATCTTGCCGCCGCGTTGGCTCATCTCCGTCAGATCGAGGAATCACGAGCTTATGTGCAGGCGGGGCTCATCCTTGCTCCGGATTTCAGTATCGCTCAATTCCACGCCAGTTCGCCAACGGATAATCCGACCTGTCTTACGCAGCGAGCTCGCATCGCCGACGGCCTACGCAAGGCAGGACTTCGCCAGAAATGAATGGCGAACAGGCAATAAGGGCCAGAAGGATCGATCTCGCGAACTTCTGCAGACTCGCTGAAGGCCAGCCCAGATGTCCGCTTCTGAGCGTAATCCGAACATCGCCAAGTACATGGCTCTTTTTCAGATTTATGAGTAACGCCGTAGTTTAACCCTTCACCGTCACTGCCCGCCCGATCACGGGCTGGGCAGCGACCGGCGGGTTTGCAGTTTGCGCTGCGAGTTCACCGATCAGGCGGTCGGCATCGGCCGCAATAGTGTCGGGCGCCTGAATCACCAGCCGCTCCAGCGCCCAGCGATACGACGAAATGCGCCGCTCCAGGCATTGCTGGACCCATTGCACGATCAGCGTGTTCTCTTCCATGCGGGCGATCGCATCGGCCTGTTCGCGCGGCGATAGTTCCGACACCATTTTGAGGCTGGCGCTGCGCTTGCGGTCGAGTTCGATGACGCGCGCGGCGGAGGCAAAGAACGGCTCGAACCGCGTGATGTCGTTGCGGACGTCCTCGATCAACTGCTGATAACGCGAGGTGTGCGAACGGTGCGGCTCGTCGATCAAAGCGCGTCCGTAGGTGGTGCGGTCGAACACCACCTTCTGCCGCCATGGCGAAGGCAATGGCTGGTAATCGCCGAACACGCTCTTCCAGGCGGGCCGCGAGTGCGGCGGCTCGATCAGGGGATAGGCGAGATCGCGAAGCTGGCGTTCGTTTTCGGTGAGCTGGAAGTGGGAGGGCTTGAGGCCGACGCTGGCCGTAGCCTCGGCGCCCAGCCAGCGGTGCATGTCGTCGTTGCGCATATCGGCGCGGGTGCGGCCGAAATCGCCGCCGCTGCAGCCGCCGAGCACAGCGCTTGCCACGAGCAGCATGAGCGCCGGGAGTGACCGAAGCCCGGTGGTCCGGATCGGGAGGCACAGCTCCGGCATTGCAAACGTCCGTCGTTCAGGGGCGCCGACGGCGACGGCGACCGGGCGCCGTCCCCTCTTCCGGCCCGCGCCCGTCGCCGGTTTCGCCGGCTGCACGTTCGATGCGGACAACGGGAAGGATCAGCACGGTTCCCAAGCCATCGCGTGGAGCGCCATCCATGGTTGAGCCCGGCCGTCGCGAAGCCGCATCCGCCGGAAATTCAATGATGGTGCCCATGTTCCGTTCTCTCTGGTTGCCGCACGGACACGATCTGGCCAGCGACATGCCATTATTCAGAACAGAACGTGGTTAATGGCATCTTAATTTATGCAGGCGGTACAGTTACGGGTTCCGGGCCCGGCGCCCGCCGAAAGTTGGCATTTTAGTGGATTTCTTCACGGGCTGTTTTCCTTAACCAACTCTTAAAGTGCCGTGCGTAGGCTGCCGCGAGGGATTACCGAAGTCGCGTACACACCTGACATGACCGCAGCTCCATTGTTTCCAGGATTCGACGGGCTGATGACGCTCTCGCGCCGCGAGGGCGTCGATATCAGGCCGACCTTGCTGCGCGTGCTGACCGACCTCTATGTCCAGACCAGCGTCCATTCCGCCGACGAGGAACGGCAGTTCGTCGAACTGACCTCCCGCCTGATCGACCAGGTCGATGACGCGACCCGCGCCGCGGTGCGGGCGCGGCTCGCGATCTATCCGGCGACCCCGGCCGAGATCATGGACAAGCTCGGGCTGCGGCGTTCGTCCCCCGGCCAGGACTTGCCGCTCGCAGCTCCGATTGCCGCGGCTCCGGCCAGCGAGCCTGTGGTGAAGGCGCCGACGGAAGCGCAGTTGCGGATGGCGTCCACCCTGTCGATGCGGCCCAACGATGCCGCCGAAATCAGCGACATGTTCTTCGCGGCGGGCGCCAGCGAACGCGCGCTGATCCTGCACAATCTTGCCGACACGCCGCTGAAAGCCTCGCCGCGAATTCCCGCAGCCCGCGCCGCGCGCGCGCTCCATATCCTGGAGATGGCCGCATTCGCCGAGGACACCGAAAACTTCGCGCTCGAAATCGGCGAAGCCTTGATCCTGCCGCAGCGGATTGCCGAACAGGTGGTGCACGATCCCGGCGGCGAGCCGCTGGCCTGCGCCGCGCGCGCGCTGGACATGCCGAGCGCCGCGTTCCAGCGCGTGCTGCTGTTCCTCAATCCCGAGTTCGGCTCATCCGTGCATCATGTTTATCGTTTGTCGCGGCTTTACGACCGCTTGAGCGAACGATCCGCGCTGGTGATGCTGGCGGCGTGGCGCGGCTCGACCATGGCGGTCACCCGCGCCAAATATCGCGCTGCGCTCTACGACGACGAACGCCATCGCGCCCGTGCGGCGACATTGCAAACACGGCCTGCCGTGCAGCCCGGAACGGCGCCGGCTATTCGCACTGGCACCGACGGCTCGAAGCGTTAGCGCGCGGTCCTAATTAAGCCTTCGCCAGATCCAGAAAGTGCCGCCCTGCCCGGTCTTCGGTCTCGACGATCCAGGCGTCGGGATCGAAGCGGAGTTCCTTGGTGAGACGTTCCTCCACCGATTGCTCCGGCACCGGCTGCGGCGAGGCCGGCGCGAACAGCCGCTCGGCCGGACGGCTCTCGTCATAGACGGTCTGCGGCGCCGGTGCATACAGCATGGCGTTGCCGTCGAGCAGCGCCACCTTGACGAACACCGCCCCCGCCTCCTCCGCGCCGCGCTTGCGCACGGCGCCAAAGATTCCTTCAGTCTGGCAGCGGCGCAGATAGGCGGCTACCCAGATGGATGATTTCAATCGCATGGTGGCGACGTATAGGCCAGCGATCAGGTGGAAGCTAGTCGATCGGGTGGCCGATCATCGCGGTGAGCTCCTTGACCAGCCGATCGGACATCTGGCCGGTGACCGGGAGCTTGCGGTCGCGCTCGAACTTTGTGATCGCGGCCTGCGTGTCCGCGCCGACCGCCCCGGTCGGCTTCAACTGGCCGTAGCCATATTGGGTGAGCGCGCGCTGCACCGCCGCCACGCGGCGTGCGCCGGCGCTTTGCGCGGTGGCTGGAATCGGCGCGGGCGGACGCGCCACATTCGTGGGCGCCGCGGCAGGCGCACCGGTCGACTTGACCACCGGGTCAGGATTTTTGGAATCGCTCCTGGAATCCCCGCTCCTGATCTCGACGTGCTTGGGATCAGCGCTCCTCGCCTCGACCGGCCTGATTTCCGGCGGCTCTGTCTCCGCCGGCCTTGAGGTCAGTTCGACCGGGCGCGGGCGCGGCAGCGGGCTCACGGCGGCGGCCTGCGGTGCCGGCAGCGTCACCACCGAGCTGAACATCGGCGAGGGATGGCGGCCGGCCTGCAAGAACAGCGCATTGGCGAGGATGGCGCAGATCGCGGCAGCGGCGAGCAGGCCCGCGACCATGTCTTTCGGACTGTGCAGGAGGATGCGCATCACAAGGCCGCGATGTTCCTCCACTTCAATCGCCGCCGCCTTCGCGCCGCGACGGCGGCGGCGCGGCATCTCGTCATTATCGTCACTACGCCTAGGCACGTTTCTTCACCTGATGGACTTGATCCTGTGATCCGGATCGCAGCGCCGGTTTCAGCGGCGCGACGTTATTTGAAGGCGTCAGCAGCGGCGCAAAGTCAAGCGGCAAGGCAACAGTCACCGTGGTACCCTCGCCGACCGTGCTCTGCACGTTCATCTCGCCATTATGCAATCCGACCAGGCCCTTCACGATCGACAGGCCGAGGCCGGTGCCTTCGTGCTTGCGCTGATAGGTCTTGCCGGCCTGGAAGAACGGATCGCCGATCCGTGCGAGATCCTCGGCGTCGATCCCGACCCCGGTATCGGTGACACTCAGCATCAGCCGCGATCCCTCGACTGAGGCTGAAACCGTCACACTGCCGCCGCGCTCGGTGAACTTGATGGCGTTGGCGACGAGGTTCAGCGCGATCTGCTTGAACGCGCGGGGATCGCCGTTCATCACGGGCAAGTCCTCCGCCGCGCGGGTGATCAGATCGACGCCGTTGTCCCGCGCCTTCAGCGCCAGCAAATTGCAGCAGTGCAGGAGCGCCGCGCGCGGCGCGAACGGCTCCGGCGAAATTTCGAAATTGCCGGTTTCCATCTTGGAGATATCGAGGATGCCGTTGACGACCGACAACAGATGCTGGCCGGAATCGTTGATCAACTGCGCGTATTCCTTGCGGCGCGCGGCATCGAGCATCATCGCCTCTTCATGCACGATCATCTCGGAGAAGCCGATGATGGCGTTCAGCGGCGTGCGCAATTCGTGGCTCATGGTGGCCAGGAATCGGGTCTTGGAGGCATCCGCATGCTCGGCGGCGGTGCGCGCCAGTTCGAGGGCCTGCTCCTGGACCTTGCGGTCGGTGACGTCGCGCATCACGGCGACGACATCGGCCTCGGGCGAAACCTGCTCGAGCGGCCGGCAACGCATCTCGACCCAGATGAAATCGGCGGAAATGTTCTGGCCGCGAACCGCGTCGCGGCGGAGACGGAATTCGACGCGTTGCTCGCTGCCGCGCGCGGCATCCGACAGCGCCGTGAGATAGGCCGGACGATCGACAACATGGACGCGGTCGAACAGGCCATGGCCGGTAAGCCGTGCACCCGACGTGCCGAGCATGGCTTCCGCCGCCGGCGAAATGAATTCCACGGCGCCGTTGCGGTTGTGACGCGAAATCACGTCGCTCATGTTTCGCGCGAGCAAGCGATAGCGGTCTTCCTCGACATAGAGCAGCGCCACGGAAGTGCGCGCCAGCGATTCCGCGCTGACGGCCAGTCCTGCCGCATAGAGCGTCGCGGAAGCCACGCCCGCCCCCATCAGGACGCCGCGCAGGGCCGCGTTCGACTCCGGCACCGGCAGCAAGTGAAAATGTCCGAGCGCGATCAGCAAGGCGACGCATGCCAGCGCCAGCGCGGAAGCGAACGCGACCACGCGGCGCGAGGCCGACAGCGCGGCTTCCAGCGGAACGACGATGAGCCAGACCGCGGCGAATGATTCGATACCGCCGGTGGTTATGGCAACCATCATGACGAGGCCCGCCAGCGCGAGCGCGGAGAGGATATGCGCGCCTTCGTAGCGGCCGGTGCGCGACAGGAACCAGGACAACAGAATCGGTGCGATCAGCCAGGCGAAGGCCGCGACCTCGAGCGCCGTGGGCGCCCCGCGCATCGCCAGATAGATCGGAAAAGCCGCAAGCGCCACCAGGCTGCCGAGCAGCCGCGGCGCCATGAATGCACGGTGACGCGCACGCGTCAGCGCATCATATCGTGCCGAGGGATGCAGCAGGGCATCGAGACAATCGCGGATGATACTCAAAACAGTCACGGCTCTCGCGCTTCGGCTTGATCGTCAGACAGACGCGCCGGAACGCCCCCTCAATCTTTGCGTCACCGTGTCAGAGCGAACTTAAGCGAACGCTAAGGCGCCGGGAGCGACCGACCAGCATCGTGCATTCGCGGGCGTTTCACGCCTCGCACGACGCTCATTCGGCCCGGATGGTGAACGACAGGTTTCCAGCGGGATCGATCTATGGTTTCGAAATGGTGGATGCGCGAGCGGCGCGAAGTCTTCGCGCGATAGTGGTCATAAATCTAAAATTTACGCCGAATCGAATCATTCAAACTTTCAACGAATTTTCGGTGACTTTACCTCAATGCAAACACTTCCGATTTATCGACGGCTGTTAATCAGGAACAAAGCTGCGGTTTAACCGCAACACAACCATAAGAGACGACCGGGGTCGCGAGATGTTTTTTCTGCTTCGCATGGCATTCTGGCTCGGGCTCGTGCTCGTGCTGCTGCCCAGGGAAAAGACGCCTGAATCGGACAAGGTGCCGCAGATCGGCGCTTCCGAAGCCGTATCGGCTGCGACCGCGGCCGTCTCCGACATGGGCCAGTTCTGCAAGCGCCAGCCGGCGGCCTGTGAGGTCGGCGGTCAGGCCGCGACCGCGATCGGCCAGCGCGCCCAGGATGGCGCCCGCAAGCTCTATAAGATCATCACCAAGCCCGACCATCCCGGCGTCCCGGACAAGAAGCCCGACCATACCAGCTCGATCGGCGACGACGCCGAGGCCGTGGTCGTGAACGCGTCGCCCGCCGACGCGCTGACGGATGACGACATGGCGATCGAATGGCGGCTGCCGCGGACGCCGTTGGCCTCAAAATAAGGCTACGGAACCGGTTCCATTTCCGTCGCTTTCGCTCGATCCGCATCCTATATAGAACGTTAAGGAAACCGACGCGGGCCAAGATGACGATCGACGAAATCAGGGACAATTTCGAGCTGCTCGAGGAGTGGGACGACCGCTACCGGTACGTCATCGAACTCGGCCGCACGCTCGACCCGATGCCGGAGGCCGAGCATTCCGCCGAGAACAAGGTGAACGGCTGCGTCAGCCAGGTTTGGCTGTCCAGGCAGATCGACCGCAGCGGCAGCGGCGAACCGCGACTGAAATATCTGGGCGATAGCGACGCCCATATCGTGCGCGGCCTGATTGCGATCCTGCTGACGCTTTATTCCGGCCGCACGCCGCAGCAGATCCTGGCAATGGATGCGGTTGCCGTCTTCGACGAATTCGGATTCCGCGAGCATCTGACGCCGCAGCGTTCCAACGGCCTGCGCTCCATGGTCGAGCGCATCCGCTCCGACGCGCGCGAGACGCTGGCCGCGGCTTCGTAGGCAACGCAATGACGGGCTACTACTTCCGCTTCCGCGCCTGCTGGCCGAGGCCCATTTTCTTGGCGAGCTGTGAACGCGCCACCGCGTAGTTCGGCGCCACCATCGGGTAATCCGGCGGCAGGCCCCATTTGTCGCGATATTGTTCCGGCGTCATGTTGTACTGCGTGCGCAGATGGCGCTTCAGCGACTTGAAGCGCTTGCCGTCCTCGAGGCAGACCAGATATTCCGGGGTCATCGACTTCTTCACCGAGACGGCCGGCTTGGCCGGCTCCAGCGGCGTCTCGGCGCGGCCGCTCGACACCCGCATCAGCGCGGCATGGACCTGGCTGATCAGGTTCGGGATTTCCGAGGCCTGGGTCGGATTGTTGCTGAGATAGGCCGATACGATATTGGCGGTCAGTTCGACGGGCGTCTTGCTGGCGGAATCGGTCATGGCTCAACCTTTTAGGATCACGAATGCATCTGTCCATGCGGTTCGGACAGTATCCAGCCGCGCCTATACATCAGCGGCATGTCATACGACTTGGCGAATATGAACGAAGTGCCGGGAAACTGACAAGAACGACGGCGCTTTATCTTCAAGGGCGGGCTTCGCGGCAAGTATTGCCGGTTCTAGGACCGCTGGTCGAGATGCGCGCGCAGTTCATCGATCGAGGCGAAGCGCATCATCCCTTCCGGCATCTGGGCCTCGATCGAACCGTCGGAATAGAGCGAATAGGCCATGCCATCGACAACCCCCGATTTCAGCACCGTCACCTCCGGCTGATCCTCACGCCGCGCCGGTCCGCCATTGGCTTCCGTGGGCGTCGGGGACATGCGGCCGCTGCGCCGCAGCGGCGGACTTTCACCGGGCTTTGCGCGTTCCGCTTTCGGCCAGGCATCGTCGAACGATGCTGGCTGTGGTTCGGCCGTTTCGACCGGCGGCACGGTGGGCGGCCTGGGGCGAAGGTCCGACGATAACAGGTCCGGCGGCAGCGGCTCGCCAGACCGCGCCTGGGCACGCTCGCGCTCTTTTCGCGACGTCGATGAAAACAGCAAATTGCGCTTCGGTTTCGAAGCCGACGATGGCGGTTCGGGGTGCATCGGTTCCGGAATCGGATGATCGCGCAGGACAGCCTCGTTCTGCCATGGCGGCGGTGCCGGTGGAGAGAAAGCAGGCGGTGCCGGTGCAGAGAAGGGTCCGGGACCGCCGGCCTGCTCGGCGGCCGGAAAGCCGCCATTGGCGGGGGCGGAATCCCGCGTGGCGGCGGGAAGCCCCGGCCGCACCATGGCCTCACCTCGGGCCTCCCCGCGCGCTTCAGGCACGCCAGTGCCGAGCCGGCGCGCGATCGTCTTCAGTTCCCTGACCGCCATCCAGAGCGCGAGCATCATCGCGCCGGTACAAACAGCCATCACACCGGTGATGATGAGCGTGTTGCCGGTACTGAATTCCTTGATCGAGATTCCATAGCCGGTCGCCAACAGGCCCGCCAAAACGAGGCCGATCGCGGCGACCAACATAACGAACATCATTGAACTAATCCCTCAGCCGCGCCCGAAACGCTCGCAAGCCGCCCCACGCCACGATACCGTCATATTGTGTGCACCGCCAACCGCCAATTGAGCCCATGGTTCCTGCAACAGTGCCGTCCGGCTGCAGGATTCCGATCGCGTGCGATCATTGCCATTCAGCTACCATTCAGCCCACCAACCGTAGTTTTACCACCTACCAATTACTGCCCTTTTGTTGCATTGCATCAGGGATTTAGGCCACAATTCCCAATTACTTTGGAAATGGAACTGCGCTATATGGGTACCCGGGGAATGAGGCTCAAGAATATCCACGCTGGGCCATAGGGGACTGGGTTACCAATCGCCATGTCATCGATCACGACTTCTGCCCTCGATACGCCCGCGCGGCGCTCGGTGGAGCGGACCTGCGACGACCTTGCCATTTTCGTGCTGGCGGTGGTCACCATTGTCGCGGGCCTGACCTTCCGTGACTACGGGCTCGGCTGGGACGACTACACGCACGCCGAATATGCCGATCTACTGCTGCGGATGTACGGTTCCGGCTTCAAGGACACCGGCGCGCTGTCATTCGCCAATCTCTATATGTATGGCGGCGGCTTCGACATGGCGGCGGCCCTGCTGCACAAGGTCATCCCGCTCGAACTGTTTGAAACGCGCCGCCTGCTCGGCGCCGTCGTCGGCGTCATCGGCCTGGCCGTGACCTGGCGGCTGGCGCGGCGCGTCGGCGGCCCGCTTGCCGGGTTCGCGACGCTGCTGCTGCTGGCGCTGTGCCCGACCTTCTACGGGCACATGTTCATGAACCCGAAAGACGCGCCGTTTGCCGTCTCGATGGTAATCCTGATCCTGGGCCTGGTGCGCCTCGCCGAGGAATATCCCGCGCCCTCGCCGCGAACCATCCTGATCGTCGGCCTCGGCGCCGGTCTCTCCATCGGCTGCCGGATTCTCGGCGGGCTGGCTTTGGTCTATGCGATCGTGGGCTTCGTGCCGCTGCTGATCGATGACGTTCGCACGCAAGGCGGGCGCGAAGCGATCCGCCGCTTCGCCCATGTCGTGTACGTGCTGCTGCCCGGCCTCGTGGTGGGATACCTGATCATGGGCCTGGTGTGGCCGTGGTCGATCATGGAGGCGGACCATCCCTTCAAGGCGCTGACCTACTTCTCGCACTTCTTCGAAAAGCCCTGGAAGGAAATGTTCGACGGCGCGCTGGTCTCGGTGCCTGATATGCCGTGGTCCTACCTGCCGACGCTGTTCGCGCTGCAGCTTCCCGAAATATTGCTCGCGCTTCTGGTCGCCGGTGTCGTCGGCACCTTCATGTCGCTGTCGCGCGGCGACGTCTCGGCCCGCCGCAAGACCATGTTCCTGATGCTGACGCTGGCGGCCACCCTGCCGCTGGTGATCGCGATGGTGAAGCGCCCGGCGCTCTACAACGGCATCCGGCATTTCGTCTTCGTCATCCCGCCGATGGCAGTGCTCGCCGGCGTATCGTTCGCCTGGGGCATGAACTGGCTCAAGAATAATCACCGCCGCTGGCAACCCGCCGCGCTGGCGGTGTTCTCGTTCGGCCTGCTGTTGCCGCTCAGCGAGATGATCCGCCTGCATCCGTACGAGTATACGCACTTCAATCACCTCGTCGGCACCGTTCGTGGCGCCGACAGCCTGTTCATGCTGGATTACTGGGGGCTGGCGCTGAAGCAGGCGTCCGATGGCCTGCGCGAAGAGCTGGTCGAGCGGCAGGAATCGCCGCCGCTGGGACGTAAATGGAAAGTCGCAGTGTGCGGCCCGCAGCGCCCTGCGCAGGTCGCGCTCGGCCCCGACTTCACGATCGGCTGGGACAGCCAGTCCGCCGACTTCGCGATGACGCTGGGCGAGTTCTACTGCAAGGGCCTGACCGCGCCCGTCATGGTGGAAATCAAGCGTGACGATGTCGTGTTCGCGCGCGTCTACGATATCCGCGGCCGCGGTATCTCGACGCTACTGGCAATCCCGGCGCCGTAAAATAGGCCTCCGGATAACGGGTCCCCTGTTTGGCAAAGCCACATGTCCAAAGAACAGACTGGCTATAAATTACCCAACTGGCGCCCCGGTGCCGTCCACGAGGCCGTAATCGCCACGGCCGCGAAGCTGGCAGAACACGATATTAGCATTCCACCTTCGCCTTTCTTTGAAGCGCTCGCCGATCGCGCGCAAGAGATTGCAAACGAAGCCATCGCAGAAGCAATCGGAGCAAGAGACGACGAAGCCGCGGTCGCGCTCGCAAATCTGCGTATCGCCAAGCGTCTTCTCTACGAAGTAGGCAATGACCTCTTCCTCACAACTGAACAAGCTGACGATGCCATCCTCGCCCGCCTCGCGGCCTATCTCGTGCTTGAGGGCAGTGATGGATACAACGATCTAAGGTACCACCACGCTTGGGGAGCGCATCGCGACCCAGAGTGGGGCACCATCTGGAGCATCCGCCAAGACATTCGGGATCTCACACCTGCGTTCATATTTAAGGTTTGCATGAAGGGCGACACGCGTTTCCTAGGCGTGGAATGCCATGCACCGACTAGACGCCTTCCTGACGAACTCTATGCTCGCCTTCGGGCACGAACTATAATTATGTCTGGTGTACCCATCCTCGCGTTCGCTCCGGCCGAGGTCGAGGCCGATGCGTCGGCCTGTGCAACTGAAATAGCTAGCACGCTTTCCATCCTTGCGCAGGAATTGCTAGCTCTCCATGGCATCGAGCCGCCCCTGCGAAGCGACTTCCGGCCAAGGAGCGAGCCATAGGAACTAGTACTTCGTGCGGCTCGCATTTTGCCATTTGGTTCTTAATTCGTCGTCTACTCCAATATGCGTCCATTCGGCTAGGATCAGGCGCGTGGCACTGTCCCGACCGCCTACCGGGACACATAGCAGCCCCCGGGGGCCCGCGCCTTGCTGCCGACCCGCCGCAGGGCTAGGCTCGCTTTTCGAAAATCAACAATTTTCCGGAGAAAGCGCGCCATGTCGCCAGCCGAAGCTCGCCTGAAGCAGGTTCCGTCCGGCATGACGGACGCCGAGTGGAACCAGCGCGTCAATCTCGCCGCCTGCTATCGCCTCGTTGCGCTGTATGGCTGGGACGACCTGGTCGACACCCACATCTCGGCGCGTGTGCCGGGTCCCGACCATCACTTCCTGATCAACCCCTACGGATTGATGTTCGAGGAAATCACGGCGTCGAGCCTGGTCAAGGTCGATCTCCACGGCAACCAGCTCAGCGAAAGCGAATACAGCATCAACCCGGCGGGCTTCACCATCCATTCGGCGATCCACGAGGTGCGCGAGGACGCCGGCTGCGTACTTCATTTGCACACGCCCGACGGAACGGCGGTCGCGAGTTGCATGGAGGGCTTGCTGCCGATGAACCAGACCGCGCAATTCGTCACCCACGACCTCGCCTATCATGACTATGAAGGCGTGGCGCTGGACCACGACGAGCGCCCGCGGCTGCAGAAGGACCTCGGCAGCAAGAACCACATGCTGTTGCGCAATCACGGCACGCTGACGGTCGGCCGCTCGGTCGCCTCCGCCTTCGAGCGCATGTACCATCTGGAGCGGGCCTGCACGATGCAGGTGCGCACCCGCATGCTGGGGCCGACCGCCTACCCGATCGAACAGGCCGTGATCGACAAGAACAAACAACTGTTTGGCAATGCCGATTTCGCGGAACGGCGCTCGACCAATCTGGTGTGGCCGCCGCTGTTGCGGAAACTGGATCGCACCGATCCCAGCTACAAGACCTGAGGCCGACGGGCGCGCGAAAGGTTACAGGGCGTGAAAGTACTGGTGACCGGCAGTTCCGGCCATCTCGGCGAGGCGCTGATGCGCACGTTGCAGGCGCAACGGCGCGAGGCCATCGGCATCGATGTTCTGCCCGGCATGTTCACCCAGCACGTCGGCTCGATCGCCGACCGGGCTTTCGTGCGGCGTTGCATGAGGGGTGTCACCACCGTGCTGCACGCCGCGACGCTGCACAAGCCGCATGTGGCAACACACGGCCGCCAGGATTTTGTCGACGTCAACATTTCAGGCACGCTCAATCTGCTCGAAGAAGCCGTCGCAGCCGGTGTCACGGCGTTTGTCTACACCAGCACCACCAGCGTGTTCGGCGATGCGCTGGTGCCGCCGCCGGGCGAGCCGGCGGCCTGGATCACCGAAGACGTCACGGCGGTGCCGAAAAATATCTACGGCGTCACCAAGGCGGCCGCGGAGGATCTGTGCCAGCTGTTCGCGCGCAATCATTCGCTTGGCGTCATCGTGCTGCGCACCTCGCGATTCTTTCCCGAAGAGGACGACAATCGCGCGATACGCGAGGCCTATACCGACGCCAACATCAAGACCAGCGAGTTCCTCTATCGCCGCGTCGATATCGAAGACGTGGTCAGCGCGCATCTGCTGGCGATCAATCACGCGCCATCGGCCGGTTTCGCGAAATACATCATCAGCGCCACCACGCCATTCTCGCGCCACGACGCGGCGGAACTGCGCAACGATGCGCCGCGTGTGGTCCGCCGTTGCGTGCCGGACTATGAGGCCGAATTCGCCCGGCGCGGCTGGACGATGCTTCCGGGCATCGATCGCATCTACGTCAACGACCGGGCGCGCGCCGAACTCGGCTGGCAGCCGCGCCATGATTTCCGCACGCTGATTGCGCGGCTGCGGGCCGATGAGGACATCCGCAGCCCACTCGCGCGCGAGATCGGCAGCAAGGGCTATCACGATCGCGATTTTCGTGAGGGACCCTACCCGGTGGAGTGAGGAACCGGAAATATCCGGTGGACGCGCCGGCCGGATGCGCTAAACTGGCGGCCACACACCCTCTACACGTTTAGAATCAAACGCCGTCCAATCCCGGGCGGCGTTTTATTTTGAGTTGTGCCGTAGGGTGGGCAAAGCGCAGCGTGCCCACCATTCAAAGACCAGCCCGGCGGAGAGATGGTGGGCACGCTGCGCTTTGCCCACCCTCCCATCCCGCGCTACTTCGCTTCCGCCAACGCTCCCAAAATCCGCGCCCAGGAGCGGATGCCCTTGTGGAAGCTCTTGAGGTCGTACTTCTCGTTCGGCGAATGGATGTTGTCGTCGTCGAGACCGAAGCCGATCAGCAGGCTGTCGAGGCCGAGCGTGCGCTTGAAATCGGCGACGATCGGGATCGAGGCGCCGGAGCCGACCAGCAGCGCCTCCCTGCCCCATTCCTCGGTCAGCGCGCGCTTGGCAGCCGCCAGCGGCTTCATGTTCCAGTCGAGCGCGATGGCCGCCCCACTGGAGTGCTCGGTGAAGACGGCCTTGCAATCGCCCGGAAGCCGCGCGGTGACATAGTCGCGGAACGCCTTCTTGATCTTCTGCGGGTCCTGGCCTTCGACCAGACGGAAGGAGATCTTTGCGGAAGCTTCCGCCGGGATCACGGTTTTCGAGCCCTCGCCGGTATAGCCGCCGATGATGCCGTTGATGTCGCAGGTCGGACGCGAGGATACTTGCTCGATCAGCAGGCGATCCTTTTCGCCGGCGGGGATCGAGAGGCCGATTGGCTTTAGGAACGACTCAGGCGTGAGGTTGAGGTTCTTCCACTGCGCCAGGATGTCCGGCGGCAGATCCTTCACGCCGTCGTAGAAGCCGGGAATGGTGATGCGGCCGTTGTCGTCAAACAGGCCGCCGAGGATGCTGGTCAGCACGCGGATCGGGTTGCGCGCGCCGCCGCCGAACACACCGGAATGCAGGTCGCGGTTGGCGGCCTTGATGGAGACCTCGTCATACATCAAGCCGCGCAGCGAGGTTGTGATGGCGGGCGTGTTGGGGTCCCACATGCCGGTGTCGCAGACCATGGCGAAGTCGGCCTTCAACTCATCCTTGATCGACTCCATAAACGGCACGAAATTCTTCGAGCCAACTTCTTCTTCGCCTTCGATCAGGATCGTGATGTCGACTGGCAGCGATCCCGTCACCTTCTTCCAGGCGCGGCAGGCCTCGACGAAGGTCATCAGCTGTCCTTTGTCGTCCTCCGCCCCGCGTGCAACGATGATCTTGCGGCCATCAGCGTGGTCAGTGACCACAGGCTCGAACGGCGGGCGGTGCCAGAGGTTCAAAGGATCCACCGGCTGCACATCGTAGTGCCCATAGAACAGAACATGCGGACGGCCATCGGTGCTACCGTTCGCCTTGGCGACGATCGCGGGATGCCCCGCCGTCGGCCTCACCTCAGCCTTGAAGCCGAGCGTCGCGATATCTTTCGCAAGATGATCAGCGGCCACTTTGCAATCACCGGCGAAGGCCGGGTCGGCCGAGATCGACTTGATCCGCAGCAGCGCAAACAACCGCTCGAGGCTGTTGTCGAAGTCGGCGTCGATATGATCGAGGACCGGCTGGATCTTTGCGTTGGACATGGCTGACTATCCCTTAAGTTACCCTTGAAGTTACCCTTGAAGTTACCCTTGGCTGTGGGCCTTGTTGTTGACCTCAAGTTGTAGCTCGCCCGCGGCCTGAGGCAAGGCGACATCCGCGGCAGGCGGATGCAATATGTGCCAGACCAGCCCCGCCGTCAGCAGGATGGTGGCGGCGAGATTATTGCCATACGCCTGCAGGTCGATCGGAAACAGCGGAAGCGAGAGGCACAACAAACCGCCCGCCACGGCTAGCAACACCCATGTGCCGGTCTTGACCGTCGGCCTGTGATCATACGCCCCGCGATGGGCCAGCACGGTGATCGGAAAGAACAGCCACAGAAAGTAATATTGGCGAGCCAGCGGTGAAGCGACCGTCATCAGACAGAACAGGATGCCGAGTTCCTCGGCATCCGACCGCTCGGTCCGGCGCGACGCGGGTGGCATGACGGCGAGATATCCGAGCCCGATCGCCAGCGAGATCGCCAGCACGATCCAGTTCGTCGTCCTGAAATCGAGATTGGCGAAATTCATCGTGCGCACCGGCTTTGACGGATCATCCTGATTGTAGTTCACCGGCCGCGTCAGCCGGTGCGTCACCGCGATGATCGACTGGTTGACCCACGACCAGTTCTGCTCGTCGCGCTGTCCGAACCCCTTCTCCGAACTCGACCCCACCATGCCCTGGTACCAGGTCTTCAGCTCCGTGACATTGTGCTGGAAGCCGCGAAACGGCGCCGGCAGCACGAACAGAAACACGCCGATGAACACCAGCATGCTCGCGGCCGCCGCCCACTGCCTTCGCCACACCAGATAAGGCAACACCGCCACCGGGAACACCTTGATGGCGGTAGCAAGCGCAAACATGCATCCCGCCATCCATCCGCGCTGATCCCGCAGCAGCCAGAATCCGTAAAGCATCAGCACCAGCAAGACCAAGTTCGGCTGGCCGAGGTCGAACATGTCGAACACAAAGGTGACGGTGACGAAGCCCGGCAGCGCTTCCAGCCACGGCCCGGGCTTGCGCCCCGATCCCGCCATCGCGTGCGAGAACTGCGCCGTCATCCACCACGCGACGATGTTGAGGAACGACAGGCAGAGATAGAGCGGGATCTTGCCGAACCAGCTCGGGATCGCGAGCAGCACCGCCGACAGCGGCGGATAAATGAATTCGAAATAGGCGGCGGGGTCGTCGGGGTAGAGATTCCTGCCCTGCAGCACCTGCTGCCCCGCCCAGAACCACAGCGGATAGTCCTTGGTCTTGCCGTTGCCCCAGATTTCCGGGACCAGCACGTCGGCCGTCAGCGCGATGCAGCAGACCAGAAACAGGAGATCGAGCGGCCTTCGTAGCGATGGATATCTCAGCACGCGCTCGTTCCGGATTCAGAGGAGATTACGTCACAACTCTTCACGCGAACCGACCGCCACTTCGCTCGAAAAACTCTTACCGCCGCAGCAAGCCGCCGAGCGCGCCGCGCACCAGCGCGCGCCCGACCGAACCGCCAAGCGATCCGCCGACCGACTTGCCGAGATCGGCGACGATGCCGCCGACCACCTTGTTGGTGACGGATCGCGTAACGTCTCGCGCAATCACCTGGCCGGTCGACAGCCTGCCGCGCTTGACGTTGGTGCCGAAGATCGTGCCAACGATCGAACCGATCTGGCCGAGGATCCCGCCACCGCCGGCGCCCGCACCGCCATCTGCTCCATCCGCAGGCGCCGCGGTTCCGGCAACGCGCTTCTGCAGCATCTCATAGGCGGATTCGGCATCGACCGGGGTGTCGTATTTGCCCTTGACCGGGCTCTTGTTCATGATCGCCTTGCGCTCTTCCGGCGTGATCGGCCCGATCCGCGCCGTCGGCGGCCGGATCATGACGCGCTCGACCATGGTCGGCGTGCCGCCGCCTTCGAGGAACGACACCAGCGCTTCACCCTTGCCGAGTTCCATGATGACGCGGGCAGTGTCGAGCTTGGGGTTGGGCCGAAAGGTCTGCGCCGCCGCATTCACCGCCTTCTGGTCACGCGGCGTGAAGGCACGCAGCGCGTGCTGCACGCGACCGCCCAATTGGGCCAGCACCTTGTCCGGCACGTCGATCGGATTCTGTGTGACGAAGTAGACGCCGACGCCCTTGGAGCGGATCAGGCGGACCACCTGCTCGATCTTGTCCATCAGCGCCTTCGGCGCGTCGTTGAACAACAGATGCGCCTCGTCGAAGAAGAACACCAGTTTCGGCTTCGGCAAGTCGCCGGCTTCCGGCAGTTCCTCAAACAGTTCCGACAGCAACCACAACAGGAAGGTGGCGTAGAGCCTGGGGCTCTCCATAAGCTTGTCGGCAACCAGAATGTTGACCATCCCGCGACCATCGCTGTCGGTCTTCATGAAATCCTTCAGCGCCAGCGCCGGCTCGCCGAAGAATTTCGTTCCGCCCTGGTTTTCCAGCACCAGAAGCTGGCGCTGGATGGTCCCGACGGTTGCCTTGCTGACATTGCCATAGCCCTGCGCGACCTTTCGGATCTCGGCAAACGGATCTTCCTCGGCATCCGGGCCCTTCTTGCGGCCATCGGGAACGATCGCATCCAACAGCGAGCGCAGATCCTTCATGTCGATCAGCGTCAGGCCGTTTTCATCCGCCACACGGAATGCGACATTGAGGACGCCCTCCTGCACGTCGTTCAGATCGAGCATCCGCGACAGCAATAACGGCCCCATCTCCGTGACCGTGGCGCGAACCGGATGGCCCTGCTCGCCGAACACGTCCCAAAACACCGTCGAGAACTGATCGGGCTCGAACTTGAGGCCCATCTCTCCGGCGCGCTTGAGGATGAAGTCCTTGGCCTCGCCGACTTCGGAGATACCGGACAGGTCACCCTTGATATCGGCCGCGAACACGGGAACACCGGCGCGGGCAAAGCCCTCCGCCATCACCTGCAGCGACACGGTCTTGCCGGTCCCGGTCGCTCCGGTGACAAGGCCATGCCGATTGGCAAGCGCTAGCGTCAGCCAGGCCGTTTGTTCGCCCTTCCCGATAAAAATCTTCTCGTCGGTATCGGCGGTCTTGTTATCGGAGGTCGCCATCACATCGCCTCATCGCGCATCGGGGGACTCTAGGTGTCAAGTCACTCCATCATATCGCATCCTGTCCGCTGATTGAAACCGTCAGCACACCGTCGCAGCGCACCAAGGACCGTTCCTTTCATACTTTTTTCCGACCTTCGGCAGAAAAAACGAGGGCGCAGCGCAATAACTCTGTATGAATCTGGCACTCACTCTTGCATTGCTGCAACACTTGCCACGCGAATCGAGAACCACATCGCCTTGATGTGCGGGGATCGCTTGTATTTCAGATCGCAGGCGCTCAAGATCAATTTACAAGCAGACGACCCGGTGAAACCGGTTGGGGACGGGGCACAATATGGACGAATTGATTGGACGGCTGGCCTCCAAGGCCGGCATCGATAGCGCTGTCGCTGAAAAAACCATCGGCATCGTTCTCGGTTTTCTCCGTAACGAGGGACCCTCCGACAAGGTTCAGGCCCTGATCGACCAAATTCCGGGTGCCGAGGCTGCGATTGCGGCTTCCAGCAGCAATGGCGGATTCTCGCGGCTGATGGGCGGAGGCTTGATGGCGGTGGGCACCCGACTGATGGCGCTTGGTCTGGGCATGAGCGAGATTCAAAACGTGGCGCGTGAACTTTTCAGGTTCGGCCGCGACAAAATCGGAGCGGATCAAATGGGCGAAATCATTTCAGGGACGCCGGGCCTCAGCCAGTTCGCGTAAAGCGCATCTCTTCTGAGCACATTCGGCCTGAGCATATTTTTTTCATCGAGTATCATGACATATCCCCTCTCCGAGATCGAAGGCTTGACCGCCTACTCTGCCTCGAAGCTGAAATCGCAGGGCATTCGCACCACGGAAGCGCTGCTGGAAGCCGCCCGCACGGTCAAGGGGCGTAAGGCGCTCGCAGCGAAGACCGGCATCAGCGAACAGCAACTGCTCGAATGGGCGAATTTTTCCGACTACATGCGAATTCCCGGCATGGGCAAGGCCAAGGTAGGCCTGGTGCGCGCGGCCGGTGTCACCACCGTGCGCGAACTCGCGCTCCGCAATCCGGCGCGGCTCGCCCAGAATATGAAAGACGTGAATACCAAGCGCAAACTGGTCCGGGTTCTGCCCTCCGAAAGATCGGTCGAACAACTGATCGAGCAGGCGCGCAAGCTTCCGCCGATGATCAGCTACTAAAGGCCGGTCAGGCCAGCCCGCGGGGCCTGGCTGTCACGCCTTGACTCCCCGGCGCGGACCGCGCAAAGCCACCGCATGATCGCAGCCAAGCCCAGACCCACCGCGGCGACCGGTCCGGCCGGTCATCCGGTGCTGCCTGCGCTAAAGTCCAGGCCCTATCCGGCGGTGATGGGCGTGCTGAATGTAACGCCCGATTCATTCTCGGACGGCGGGCAATTCGCCGCCCCTGAGCCCGCGCTGGCCCAGGCCCGGCGGATGATCGCCGAGGGCGCCGACATCATCGACATCGGCGCGGAATCCACCCGGCCCTACGGGTCGGAACCGATCTCGGCGGATGAGGAATTGAAGCGCCTGCAGCCGGTGCTGCCTGACGTCGTCGCGCTCGGCATTCCCGTGTCGATCGACAGCATGAAATCGGCCGTCGTCGCCTGGGCGCTCCATCAGGGCGCCGCCATCGCCAACGACATCTGGGGCCTGCAGCGCGATTCCGGCATGGCTGGCCTCGTCGCCGAGCGCGGCGCGCCCGTCATCATCATGCATAACCGCGATAGCGCCGATCCCGCCATCGACATCATGCAGGACATCGCCGATTTCTTCGCGCGATCGCTCGATATCGCGGCGAAAGCGGGAATTTCGCCTGACAAGATCGTGCTCGATCCCGGCATCGGCTTCGGCAAGACGCCCGAGCAGAGCATGACCGCGCTGGCGCGGCTCGGCGAGTTGCAGTCGTTCGGACTTCCACTGTTGATCGGCGCCTCGCGCAAGCGTTTCATCAGCACGGTGACGCCGTCGGAGCCGCATCAGCGCCTCGGCGGCTCGATTGCCGCACATCTGCTGGCGGCCCAGAACGGGGCGCGGATCATCCGGGCGCATGACGTCGCCGAGACCGTACAGGCGCTGCGCGTCACCGCCGCAATCAGGGAACAGGGATGAGCGATACTATCTTCATCACCGGTGTCGTCATCCATGCCCGCCACGGCGTGATGGAGCACGAGACCGAAGTCGGGCAGCGTTTCGTCATCGACCTCGAACTCTCCGTCAACCTGTCGGAAGCCTCGCACACCGATCACCTGTCCGACACCGTGTCCTACGCCAGTGTGGTTTCGACCGCGACGGCAGCGTTCAAGAACACCAATTACAAGCTCCTGGAGCGCGCCGCCGGCGCCGTTGCAGACGCGATATTCGCGGCGTTTGCGCGCGTCGACGCGGTCAAGGTCACCGTCCACAAGCCGCATGCACCAATCGCCGCGATCTTCGAGGATGTCGGCGTCGTGCTGACGCGCAAGCGGCAATCGCCCTGACATGGCGGACGTGCTGATCGCGCTCGGCGGCAATGTCGGCGACGTCCGCGCCACATTCAAGAAAGCCATCTCCAATATTTGCGGCATGACGCAGGCCGCCCTGCTCGCGCGTTCCTCCGACTACACCACCCCGCCCTGGGGCGAGGGACAGCAGGCGCCGTTCACCAACGCCTGTATCGAGATCGAAACCAGCCTCGATCCGCATGCGCTGCTGTTCACGCTGCACAAGATCGAGAAAAAATTCGGCCGCGACCGTGCCCATGAGACACGCTGGGGTCCGCGCACCCTCGACCTCGATTTGATCGCCTATGATGACGTCAGGCTCGACAAGCCGGAACTGACGCTGCCGCATCCGCGGGCTTTCGAGCGCGCCTTCGTGCTGGTGCCGCTGGCCGAGATCGCGCCCGACCGTATCATTGCGGGACGTCGCGTCGCCGATGCGCTGGCGCTGCTTTCGACCGAGGGGATCCAGCGGCTACCCGACCTGGATTGACCGGTAAGGACCCAAAACAACCGTTTGGCTTGGCGGCCGCCCCGTGGCAATTTCCGGCCAAATCAAGAGACGACCAGGGAATAAATAGCCCGGATGACCAAGACTGACGAGCTGACATTGGCCGCGGAGTTTCCGCAGGCAACCTACGAGGGCTGGCGCAAGCTGGTCGACGGGGTGCTGAAGGGCGCGCCGTTCGAGAAACTGGTCAGCAAGACGTCCGATGGGTTGAAAATCGATCCGATTTACCGCCGCGCCCAAGGGGCCACGCCGGTCGCCGGCCGTGCTGCGGCTGCGCCCTGGCAGATCATGCAGCGGATCGATCATCCCGACGCGAAAGCGGCCAACGCGCAGGCGCTGCACGATCTGGAGAACGGCGCGACGGGACTGACCCTCGTATTCGCCGGCGCCAATGGCGCCCATGGTTTCGGGCTCGATCCTTCGGCGGAGGCGGTCGCGCAGGTTCTCGACGGTATCTATCTCGACGCCGGGATCGGCATCGAGCTTCAGATCGGCCCGCAGTCGCGAATGGCGGCCATTCACATGGCGGAATATATCAAGCGCAGAGGTATCGACCCCGCCGCCTGCGATATCCGCTTCGGACTGGACCCGCTCGGGTCCTGCGTGGTGTGGGGCTCCAGTCCCTACAACTGGGAGGAGATCGTGCCCGCGGTCACCGGCGCGATCAAAGGCCTCGCCGCGATGAGCTTCAAAGGCCCGTTCGCAGCTGCCGATGGGCGCGTGATCCATGATGCCGGCGGATCGGAAGTCCAGGAATTGGCATTTGTGCTGGCCGCCGGCACAGCCTATCTGCGCGCGATCGAACAGGCAGGCGTTGCGCTCGAAGATGCGCAAGGCATGGTGTATGCGCGGCTAGCCGCCGACGCCGACCAGTTCCTGACGCTGGCGAAATTCCGGGCGCTGCGGCTGTTGTGGGCGCGGCTCGAACAGGCCTGCGGCCTGACGCCAAAACCGCTGTTCATTGCGGCCGATACGGCTTGGCGCATGCTGACGCAGCGCGATGCCTATGTGAACATGCTGCGCGCGACGATGGCGACCTTCTCCGCCGGCCTCGGCGGCGCTAATGCCATCACCGTTTTGCCGCACACGCTGGCTCTGGGATTGCCCGATCCGTTCGCCAGGCGTGCCGCGCGCAACACACAACTGGTGCTGCTGGAAGAGTCCAACCTCGCCAAGGTCAGCGATCCCGCAGCCGGCTCCGGCGGCATCGAAACGCTGACCAGGCAACTCTGCGAAGCCGCGTGGTCGCTGTTCCAGGAGATCGAAAAGGCCGGCGGTATGTTCGCAAGCCTCGAACAAGGCCTCATCCAGCGCAAGGTCGCCGCAACCCGGGCTGTGCGCGAGGCCAACATCGCCAAACGCCGGGACGTGCTGACGGGCGCGAGCGAATTTCCGAACCTGCACGAGGCCGATGTCGCCGTGCTCGATGCGAAGCCGATCGTGCTGCCGTCCTATGGCGAAGCAAAATTCAAATTCGATCCCCTGCCGCCAATGCGGCTGGCCGCGCCGTTCGAGGCGCTGCGCGATAAGTCGGATACCAGACTAAAGCGCGATGGTGCCCGGCCAAAAATCTTCCTGGCCAATCTCGGCACGGCGGCCGACTTCACCGCGCGCGCCGCCTTCGCCAAGAGCTTCTTCGAGACCGGCGGCATCGAGGCGATCGACACCCAAGGCTTTGCCGACCCGGCGGCGCTGGCCGCCGCGTTCAAGGCGTCCGGCGCGGTTATTGTTTGCCTGTGCTCGTCCGACAAGGTCTATGCGGAACACGCGGTGGCCGCGGCAAAGGCCCTTCAAGCGGCCGGCGCCGAGCATATCTATCTGGCAGGGCGGCCCGGCGAACAGGAGGCCGCGCTACGCCCGGCCGGCGTCGGCGATTTCATCTTCGCCGGCGGCGATGCGCTGGCGATGCTGCAGGAAGCCTGGCGGCGGATGGAGCGAGCATGACGGAAAACAACCACAAGACGGTCCTGACCGGCGGCTGCCAGTGCGGCGCCATCCGCTTTGCGATGTTGAAGGCACCGACCAAGATCAGCATCTGCCATTGCCGGATGTGCCAGAAGGCGTCCGGAGCGCCCTTTGCGTCTCTCGCTGACATCGAGCATGAACATTTCACCTGGACCCGCGGCAAGCCGGCGACGTTTCAGTCCTCTTCCATCGCCGAGCGCGATTTCTGCTCGGCCTGCGGCACGCCCCTGACCTATCGGCTGATCGGCGGCCCCCGGATCGAGATCATGACCGGCGCGTTCGACCGCCCCGACCGCGTGGTGCCGACGCGGCAATATGGAACCGAATCCCGGCTCGGCTGGGTGGTCGGCATCGCCAACCTGCCGAGCCAGACCACACAGCAGAATTACGGCCCGGAGAAGATGGCGACCATCACCAGCCACCAGCATCCGGACCATGATTAGGGTTGGCGTTCTCCACCAGCTACATGTGCTATAATGGGTAACATGAGCCGCATACCGAACTTCGCAGATATCGCCTTTGAATCCGCCGCTCCCGCGCAGCCTGCCGGCAGCGCCGAGCCGTGGCTCACGCCCGAGGGCATCCCGGTCAAGCCCGGCTACAGCGAGGCCGACCTCGAAGGCATCGACTTCCTGGAGACGTGGCCGGGGCTCGCGCCCTATCTGCGCGGCCCCTACCCCACCATGTATGTCAACCAGCCCTGGACCATCCGGCAATATGCGGGCTTCTCCACGGCGGAAGATTCCAACGCGTTCTATCGCCGTAACCTTGCCGCTGGCCAAAAGGGCCTTTCGGTCGCCTTCGACCTCGCCACCCATCGCGGCTATGACTCAGATCATCCGCGCGTGTCCGGCGATGTCGGCATGGCTGGGGTTGCGATCGATTCCATCTACGACATGCGCACGCTGTTTGCCGGCATTCCGCTCGACCAGATGAGCGTATCGATGACCATGAACGGCGCGGTGCTGCCGATCCTCGCGCTGTTCGTCGCGGCCGCCGAGGAACAGGGCGTTCCGCCGGAAAAACTCTCGGGCACCATTCAGAACGACATTCTGAAAGAGTTCATGGTGCGCAACACCTACATCTATCCGCCGGCGCCTTCGATGCGGATCATCTCCGACATTTTTGCGTACACCTCGCAAAAAATGCCGAAGTACAATTCGATCTCGATCTCCGGCTATCACATGCAGGAAGCTGGAGCTACGCAGGATCTCGAACTCGCCTATACGCTGGCCGACGGTGTTGAATATCTGCGCGCCGGGCTTGCCGCAGGTCTCGACGTCGACCGCTTTGCGCCGCGGCTGTCGTTCTTCTGGGCGATCGGCATGAACTTCTTCATGGAAGTCGCCAAGATGCGCGCCGCCCGGCTTTTGTGGGCCAAGCTGCTGACGCAGTTCAATCCGAAGGATCCGCGCTCGCTGTCGCTGCGCACGCATTGCCAGACCTCCGGCTGGTCGCTGACCGCGCAGGACGTCTTCAACAACGTGATGCGCACCACCATCGAGGCGATGGCGGCGACGCAAGGCCATACCCAGTCGCTGCACACCAACGCGCTCGACGAGGCGCTGGCGCTGCCGACGGATTTTTCGGCCCGCATCGCGCGCAACACGCAATTGTTTCTGCAGCAGGAGAGCGGCACCAACCGCATCATCGATCCCTGGGGCGGCTCCTACTACGTCGAGCGGCTGACCCGCGACCTCGCGGCGAAAGCTTGGGGCCATATCCAGGAGGTCGAGGCGCTCGGCGGCATGGCCAAGGCCATCGAGGCCGGCGTGCCGAAACTGCGCATCGAGGAAGCTTCCGCCAAGACGCAGGCTCGGATCGACGCCGGCAAGCAGGCCGTGATCGGCGTCAACAAGTACAAGCCGGTCAATGAAGCGGCGATCGACGTGCTCAAGGTAGAGAACTCCACCGTGCGGCGGCTGCAGATCGACAAGCTGAAGCGGCTGCGCACCGAGCGCGACCAGAAGGAAGTCGATCAGGCGCTGGCGGCGCTGACGCGCAGTGCCGGCGAAGGCAACGGCAATTTGCTGGCGCTGGCGATCGATGCTGCGCGCGCAAAAGCCACCGTCGGCGAAATTTCGGACGCGATGGAAAAGGTGTTCGGGCGTCACCGCGCCGAAATCAAATCCATCACCGGCGTCTACAAGCGGGAGGCGTCCGCCATGTCCAACCGGGTCGAAAAAGTGCAGGAGCTGATCGATGCGTTCGAGAATGCCGAGGGTCGCCGCCCCCGCATCCTCGTCGCCAAGATCGGCCAGGATGGTCACGATCGCGGCCAGAAAGTGATCGCATCGGCCTTTGCCGACGTCGGCTTCGACGTCGATATCGGACCGCTGTTCGCCACCGCCGACGAGGCGGCACGCCAAGCAGTCGAGAACGACGTGCATATCCTCGGCGTGTCGTCGCTGGCGGCCGCGCACCTCACCGCCGTACCGGAGCTCAAGGCCGCTCTGAAGAAGCACGGCCGCGAGGACATCATGATCATCATCGGCGGCGTGGTGCCGCCGCAGGATTATGACGCGCTGTACAAGGCCGGCGCCGAAGCGATCTTCCCGCCCGGCACCGTGATCTCGGATGCGGCTGAGGAGCTGATCCACAAGCTCAATGCCCGGCTCGGCCATAGCAGCGAGGCGGCGGAATAACCTCCGCCGGGCGCAGCTACTTTCAAAGGATCGCCCTTGCGCAACATCGCATTCGCCCGGACATTAGCTTTCGCGGGCACGATCGCATTCGCTGCGGCGCTCGGCCCAGTGTTGGCCGCCGAGCCCAAGCCGGACTTTTCCATCAAGACCAAATGGGTCGAGGCCAGTGTCATCCTTGACGCGAAGATCAAGGCCGATCCGGCGTTGGCGGCAAACTGCCTGGCTGAGGGAAAGAAGTGGACAGAGAAAAACCGCACCGATGCCGACAAGGAGCGCAAGCAGGACCCCGATTTGTTCCGCAACGCGTGGTCGTTTGAGCGGAAATACGAGACGCGCTCGGTGGTCGACGGCCGCTATGTCAGCATCGTCAGGGGCGACTACGAATATACGGGCGGCGCGCATCCCAACAGCTCGTCCGACACGATCCTGTGGGACAGGTCAGCGGGCAAACGCATCAGCATCCGTCCGTTCTTCACCGAAACAGCCGATAACGGCCCGACGCTGAAAGCGATGCGGCAAGGCGTCATTGCATCGCTGGAGGCCGAGAAAAAGAAACGCGGCGTGGAAGGCACGGACACCAGCGCCATCGAAGCCATCGAGCCAAAGCTTCTCAAGATCGGGCCGGTCTCGCTGGCGCCATCGACCGAGGAAGGCAAGAGCTCCGGCCTGACCTTTCACTACGCACCTTACGCGGTCGGCTCCTATGCCGAAGGCGAGTATATCGCCTTCGTCCCGTGGGAGACGTTGAAGCCGTATCTGACGCCGGAAGGCGCCAAAATTTTCGGCGGCGCGCGACCGAAGGACGACGAAGAGCGGCCACAGTAACAGCCGCACCATCAAGCAGCCTGACGGCCCAGCGCTCTCTCGAGCGAATGCGTCCAGTCCGGAATCCATGACTCGAACAGCGTCTGCCAGCGATCGGCATCCTGCGGCGCGGTATCGAGTTGCACTTTCCATTCGATAAAGGTCCGGTTGCCCTCGACGACCGGCAGCAGGTGCATCGTTCCCTCATAGCGCGTCGGCGCGGGCGCATCCGGCGTCGCCTCGGCCGGAAACGGCAGCGGCTCGATGCCCGCATAGGTCAGCGAATGCGCTTCGTCGGAATGGCCGGCGAGCCGCTGCCTGATCCAGTTGCCAAGGTAGCAGAAGCGCCTGATCGCGCCGACTTCATCGCCGCCCTTGTCGTCCTCGATCATGCTTTCGCTGACGTCATCGATATAGGCCGGGTAGTTGTTGAAGTCGCGGATCAGGTCCCACACGGTTTCCAGGGGATGATTCAGCACGGTGCTGTAATAGGCTGTCGTCATGGTTCTCTCCGCAATCGATCGCGGCCCAATGACTGAGCCGCATATGGATACCTATTTCGGGTAGCCCGGTCGCCGCCACCCGATTTCCAGATGTGGCGAGATGCCCACCGGCGACGATCCTTCTCACGAGCCAATGCCTTGCGACCACAACGCAAAGCCGCCTAGAATGTCTCATCACAAGAGCGTCCGGCCTCACGGATGCCGCAGGGAGGACCACCGATGTCCAAAAAGATCACGCGCCGCGCCTTCGCGGCTTCATCCGCTGCTGCCGCGGCCGTCGCGGGTTTTGGCTTCAAGCCGGCTTTGGCGCAGGCTTATCCGGCACGGCCGGTGACGGTGATCGTGCCGTGGGGCGCCGGCGGCGGCACCGACGCGACCGCGCGCATCGTGGCGGCGCTACTGGAGAAGGATCTCGGCCAGCCGTTCAACGTCGTCAACCGCACCGGCGGCTCCGGCGTGGTCGGCCATTCCGCGATCGCGACCGCCCAGCCCGATGGCTACACCATCGGCATGCTGACGGTGGAAATCTCGATGATGCACTGGCAGGGGCTCACCGAACTGGCACCAAAGAGCTATACGCCGCTGGCGCTGATGAACGAGGATCCGCCCGGCATCCAGGTCAGTTCCGCATCGCCCTACAAGACCGTGAAAGAGCTCGCCGACGCCATCAAGGCCGCGCCGGCCGGCAAGTTCAAAGCCTCCGGCACCGGCCAGGGCGGCATCTGGCACTTAGCGCTGGTCGGCTGGATGCAGGCGATGGGACTGGCGCCCAATCATGTCGCCTGGGTGCCGTCGAACGGCGCCGCGCCCGCGATGCAGGATCTCGCGGCAGGCGGCCTCGACCTCACCACCTGCTCGGTGCCGGAAGCCCGCGCGATCATCGAGGCCGGCAAGGCGCGCAGCCTTGCCGTCATGGCTACGGCGCGCAATCCTGCATTCCCCGATGTGCCGACGCTGAAGGAAGCCATAGGCATCGACTATTCGACCGGTGCGTGGCGCGGCATTGCCGGTCCCAAAGGCCTGCCGGCCGATGTCGCGACCAAGCTGACGGCCTCGCTGAAGAAGGTTTACGACTCCAAGGAGTTCAAGGACTTCATGGGCAATCGCGGCTTCGGGACGGTGTGGGGTGACGCGTCCGAATTCGCCGCCTTCATGGACAAGGGCGACGCCCAGATGGGCGTGGCGATGAAGGCCGCCGGACTGTCGAAGGCTTGATCCATTCCGGCGGCCCCCTTCACCGGAAACCATAGGGCTCGTTCATGCGTCTTCCCGATCGCGTCACGGGATTGTTTCTCGTTGGTCTCGGCGCGGCTGCCGCCTATGGCGGATGGCAGTTGCCGCCGGTCCCTGGTCAACCGGTCGGACCTAACGTCTTCCCGCTGGTGATCGGCTCGGGTCTGGCGCTGTGCGGGCTCGCCATCGCGTTCGGGATCGGCCACAACTTCGAAGAGAAAGAAGAGCTCATTCCGGTCGAGGGCGGCCAGCCGCCGCCACCGACGGGCAAGCTCTACGGCCTGCGCGCCCTGCTTCCGCCGGCGCTGTTGCTGTTCTACGTGGCGATCGCCGACCGGCTCGGCTTCATCCTTACGGCGACGCTGATCGTGTACGTGACTGCAACCGCGCTCGGAGCGCGCTGGAAGGTTGCGCTGCCGCTCGCCGTGCTGGCGCCGATCGGCATCCACCTGATTTTCTCAAAATTGCTGCGCGTGCCGCTGCCGCCCGGCGTTTTGCCAATGCCCTGGTGATCGATGCTCAATACCCTGACGCAAGCCTTCGCGCTCATCACCACCTGGGAAGTCATCGTCGCGATGCTGGCGGCATCGGTCTATGGCCTCGTGATCGGATCGCTGCCTGGCCTGTCGGCCACGATGGCGACCGCGCTGCTGGTCCCGGTTACCTTCTATCTTTCGCCGATCGCCGCGATCGCCACGATCGTGGCGGCGTCCACGATGGCGATATTCGCCGGTGACATCCCCGGCGCGTTACTTCGCATCCCGGGCACCCCCGCCTCGGCAGCCTATGCGGACGAAGCCTATGCCATGACGCGCAAGGGCGAGGCCGAACTTGCGCTCGGGGCTGGCGTCTGGTTCTCGGCCGTCGGCGGCATCGCCGGCACGCTCTCGCTGATGATCCTGGCACCGCCGCTTGCCGAGATCGCGCTGTCGTTCTCGACCTTCGAATATTTCTGGCTGGCGTTCCTCGGCCTGATGTGCGCCACGCTGGTCGCGCGCTCCTCTCCGGTCAAGGCGATTGCCAGCATGTTCATCGGCCTGCTGGTCGCGTGCATCGGCATCGAAAACCCCGGCGGCGTGCCGCGCTTCACCTTCGGCATGACCAATTTGTTCGGCGGCATCGAACCGATCCCGGCGCTGGTGGGTGTATTCGCCGTGGCGCAGGTGATGCGCGCGATGCTCACACCCGAGCCGCCGCCGATCCCGCGGCGCAAGTTCGGAAGCATCATGGCCGGCCAGTGGAGGCTCACCAAGAAGTACAACTGGCAGATGACGCGCGGGAACATCGTCGGCATCATCATCGGCGTGCTGCCGGGCGCCGGCGCCGACATGGCCGCCTGGGTCAGCTACGCCATATCCAAGCGTTTCTCGAAGGAGCCGGAGAAGTTCGGAACCGGTCATGTCGAGGGCCTGGTCGAGGCCGGTGCCAGCAACAACGCCAGCATCGCCTCGGGCTGGGTGCCCTCGCTGCTGTTCGGCATTCCCGGCGACACCATCGCGGCGATTGCGATCGGCGTGCTCTACATGAAGGGCCTCAACCCCGGTCCGACGCTGTTCACTGAAAAAGCGTCGAGCATGTATGCGATCTACCTGATGTTCATCATCGCCAACATCATCATGATTCCGCTGGGGATCATTATGATCCGGCTGGCGAGCTATGTGCTGCGCGCGCCACGGTCCACCGTGATGCCGGTCATCATGCTGTGCTGCGCGGTCGGCTCGTTCGCGATCGGCAACAACATGTTCGGCGTCGTCACCGTCGCGACCTTCGGGATCATCGGCTATGTCATGGAGGAGAACGGCTATCCGGTTGCCGCGATGGTGCTCGGCATCGTGATGGGCACCATGATCGAGCAGAGTTTCGTCACCTCGCTGATCAAATCCGACGGCAGCGTGTTTCCGTTCTTCGAGCGGCCGATCGCCGCGATTCTCGCCGCCATGGCGATCAGCGCACTGATCTGGCCGGTACTGGTCTGGGTGTGGCGGAAGCTCAAGCGCGCACCCGTCCCTGCCACGTCGGCGCGCTGAAGGACTGCGCAGGGCCCCCTCGCCTGCATCGCGCGGGCGTTGTAAACCAAGCCATGACCCTGCCGAAGATTCCTTCCCCCGATGTCGGGAAACTCGCCAAAGAACTCCGCGCCGGCCACCGCGCAGCCTTGGCGCGCGCGATCACCCTGATCGAAAGCCGGCGTTCCGATCATCAGGCTGCCGCCCGCGATCTGGTGCAGGCGCTGCTGCCCGACACCGGCAAGGCGGTCCGTGTCGGCATCACCGGCTCGCCCGGCGTCGGCAAATCCACCACCATCGACGCGCTCGGCATGTTCCTGATCGAGCGCGGCCACAAGGTCGCGGTGCTGGCGGTGGACCCCTCCTCGGCCCGCACCGGCGGCTCGATCCTTGGCGACAAGACGCGGATGGCGCGGCTGGCGAATTCCGAAAGCGCCTTCATCCGGCCCTCGCCTTCATCGGGCACGCTCGGCGGGGTCGCCGCCAAAACCCGCGAGGCGATGCTGCTCTGCGAGGCCGCCGGCTTCGACGTCGTGCTGGTCGAGACCGTCGGCATCGGCCAGTCCGAAACCGCGGTCTGCGACATGACCGATTTCTTCCTGGCCCTGATGCTGCCCGGCGCCGGCGATGAGTTGCAGGGCATCAAGAAGGGCCTGGTCGAACTCGCCGACATGATCGCGATCAACAAGGCCGACGGCGACAACGTCAAGCGCGCCAATCTGGCGGCGGCCGAGTATCGCGGCGCGCTACACATCCTGAGCCCCCGCTCGGAGCATTGGCATCCGCCGGTCCTGACTTACTCGGCGCTGACCGGCACCGGCATGGACGCGTTGTGGCAGAAGATTCTCGATCACCGCACCGCCATGAATGCCTCCGGCGAGTTCGCGGGCCGGCGGCGTGAGCAGCAGGTGAAATGGATGTGGTCGATGCTGGAGCAACGGATGATGGCCCGGCTGCGCGCCGATCCGGCGATCCGCGCCAAGGTCAAGAAGACCGAGGCCGAGGTAGCCGACGGTCGCGTCACACCGGCGGTTGCCGCCGAACAGATCGCGGAGTGGCTGCGGTGAGCGAAAAACTTCGCATTCTCGTCACCGGCTTCGGCCCGTTTCCCGGTGCGCCCTACAATCCAACGCAGCCGCTGGTGGCGCGTCTGACTCGGCTGCGACGTCCTGCCTTCACCAACGTCGAACTGTCTAGCCACGTCTTTCCCGTGACGTATCAGGCGGTCGACCGCGAACTGCCGCTGGCGCTGAAGAAGCACCAACCGCACGCAATATTGATGTTCGGCCTCGCCGGCCGCACCGGATATCTCCGGGTCGAGACCCGCGCCCGCAATGCCATCACCATGCTGTGGCCCGACGCCGCGCAAACCCGCGCCCGTAAGGGATCGATATCAGATGGCGCCGATGCGCAAAGATTCGGCCCGCACACCGCCAAACTGCTGCGTGCCGCTGAGGGTACCGGCCTCGATGCCCGCGCCTCGCGCGATGCCGGCAGCTATCTCTGCAACTATTTGAGCTGGCGCGCGATCGAGGCCGTCAATGCCGGCAACGGCCCCCGCCTCGCCGCCTTCGTCCACATCCCGCCGCTTGCGCGCGGCGGCGCCGTCAGGCGCAAGGGTTTTCCGCGCATCACGCTGGAGGAGCTGGTCGACGCCGGAGAGGCGATGCTGCTGGAAATGGTAAGGCTGGCGCGAAGGGCTGCGTAGCTTCGTAGAGTGGGCAAAGCGCAGCGTGCCCACCACTACGCTTCCCAAATGGAAATGGTGGGCACGCTGCGCTTTGCCCACCCTACCGACCGCCATCGTACCCAACATTAACCCTACCCCGAACAATCGCCGCCTTTCTTCCCGGTCCTCACCATGCCCGGCCGCATTTTCGCGATACCTATGAAGATGCAAATGCCGCGATCTGCATTGCGCGAGGGCCACCATGGACATGAATCGCCGCCATCTCATTGGAGCATCCGCCACCGGAGTAGCAGGCGCACTTGCGATGTCGCCGGAGCCCGCGCGCGCGGCGCCGCCCGCCTCGGCGCTCGGGCGCGACGTCACGCAGTATGGTGTGCGTCCCGGCAGCCCCGACGATCAAACCGCGAAACTGCAACGCGCGATCGACGAAGCCGCGCGCGCGCAAATGCCGCTGGCACTCCCGCCGGGCGTCTATCGCACCGGCATGCTGCGCCTTTCGAACGGCACGCAACTGGTCGGCGTGCGCGGCGCGACCAAGCTCATATTCAACGGCGGCCCTTCGATGCTGCAGGGCGAAGGCGCCAACAGTGTCGGCCTGACCGGCATCACCTTCGATGGCGGCGGCATTCCGCTGCCGGAGCGGCGCGGGCTCGTGCATTGCCTCGGCGGACGCGACGTCCGCATCGCCGATTGCGAAATCGCGGCCAGCGGCGGCAACGGTATCTGGCTGGAGCAGGTCTCCGGCGACATCTCCGGCAACATCTTCAGGAAGATCGCGACAACAGCGGTTGTATCGTTCGACGCGCTGGGCCTGGTCGTTTCGCGCAACACCATCATCGATACCAACGACAACGGCATCGAGATCCTGCGCACGTCGATCGGCGACGACGGCACGCTCGTTCTCGACAATCGCATCGAGGACATCAAGGCCGGGCCCGGCGGCTCCGGGCAGTATGGCAACGCCATCAATGCGTTCCGCGCCGGCAATGTGATCGTGCGGGGCAACCGCATCAAGAATTGCGACTACTCTGCGGTGCGCGGCAATTCGGCCTCGAACATCCAGATCACCGGCAACAGCGTCAGCAATGTCCGCGAGGTCGCGCTCTATTCGGAGTTCGCGTTCGAAGGCGCCGTGATCGCCAATAACACCGTTGATGGCGCGGCCGTCGGCGTCTCCGTCTGCAATTTCAACGAGGGCGGCCGCATCGCCGTCGTGCAGGGCAACATCATCCGTAACCTGCTGCCGAAGCGGCCGATCGGCACCGCGCCAGACGACGATGCC
Organism: Bradyrhizobium algeriense; assembly: GCF_036924595.1. Classification (NCBI taxonomy): domain Bacteria; kingdom Pseudomonadati; phylum Pseudomonadota; class Alphaproteobacteria; order Hyphomicrobiales; family Nitrobacteraceae; genus Bradyrhizobium; species Bradyrhizobium algeriense. The sequence continues at coordinate 4,328,242 of NZ_JAZHRV010000001.1, forward strand.
GGAATTGGCATCTATGTCGAGGCGGACTCGACGGTGACAGGCAACGTGATCGAGAACGCGCCCTCGTTCGGCATCATCGCCGGCTGGGGCAAGTATCTGCGCGACGTCGCCATTACAGGCAACGTGATCCGCAACGCCTTTGTCGGCGTCGGCGTGTCAGTAATGCCCGGCGCCGGAACGGCGCTCGTCAACAACAACATGATTTCGGAAACCCCGCGCGGCGCCGTGGTCGGCCTCGATCATGCGCGCACCATCACGACCGACCTGTCGGCCGAAGGCGCGCAGCGTTACGCGCAGGTGGTGGTCGGGGGCAACGCGGTGCGGCGCTAGTTCGCGCCGCCCCCTCTCGCCGCTTTACAGCGCGTTGCGCAGCAGCGGATAGCGTTCCTTCATCGTGTCGAAATCGAGTGGCGGCAACGGCACCTCATCCAGCGCCGGCGCGTCAGGTACGGACGGCGCCTCGTCCGCCACGGCGAGCCGGCTTTCCAGCGCGACCAGAACATCCGCGGGAATTTCGCGCGGCGGCGTTACGGCAATCGGCGCCGGCTGCAGGTGCACAACCGGCTGACGGAACCCTTCATCGCGCGGCAGCGGCGTCAGCAGCCGCGGCGTCGTGCGGCGGCGGCCAAGCCAGGCCAGATCGATCGCCGTGTTTTCGAGCGAGGCTTCGCGGCTCAACAGGTCGCGCCAGGTTTCGACGGCGGCCTTGGCTTCCTGGATGTTTTCGAGAAATTCGAGCTCGGTGTGATATCGGCGCCAGCGTCCGGTCTCGAACAGTTCAGTAAGGTATTCCAGCCGTTGCTCGGCAAGGTTGCACCAGCGCGCAACAATGTTGCGGCCACGTGCCACGTCTGCAGGATGTGCCATAAATCAGCCCGTAAAAGAGAGACGGACGCAAGACGCAACCTGAAACGAATCAATCGAACGTGACAGCTATATTCTGTGGAAAACTTTCTCCTTGTCCAGTACGTGGAGCTACGGAGCCACGCAGCGATCGAAGAAATCCGCACAAATACGGAGTTGTCAGCTCTATCCACCGTCAAGCCGCCGTGTTGCGAAGTACGCTCGATCATTTCGTCTGAAAGCCACGCGGGGAATTATCAGGGCGTCACGCAAACAGACGGAGAGCTTGCGGTCTGCAAAGCCGGGACTGCGCCGCACGCGACGCACTCTTCCAAGAAACCTGTGCCGAAAATGAAAGACCCGTCCGGGGGGACAACCGGACGGGTCAAGCCATATGGGGCGCTTGGGGTGGATGGGCGCTCGCGCCGAATACAGCCGATGGGGAGGGATTACCGCTCCCACATAGATAAGTCGCAGCACCCTCGCCGGACGTTCAAAACGCCGGACGATTTTTTTAACCTTGTGTTCGGGAACGATTGCCGGAAAATCACTGCGCAGCGGGCTATTTTGCAGCGTTTGCGGCCGATTTGTCCGACGCCATCGACGGCGGGGAGTCATTCAGCGCCCGGTTCACGGAAGCGTTATCGGCAGACGGGTCGAGCGTCGGCGTTTTTTCTTCCGCTGGCTTGCCGGAAACGGAGGCAAGCGGAACCGCCGGCGGGGCGGTCGCCGCGGTGACCGCGGCAAAGGCGTCGGCCTCCCCTGCTCCGAACTGATCGTCGCGGCCGGGAGTGCCGAGATCGCGGGCGGTCTTCGTCAAAAGCGCACGAACATCGTTTGGTTTCAACGCAGGATTGCGCTCCAGCATCAGCGCCGCAACGCCGCTGACATAGGCAGCGGAGAACGAGGTGCCCGACGTGATCTGATATTTTTCATCCGGCGCCGGCAGGAAGATATCGGCGCCCGGCGCCGATATCGCGATGTGGTTACCCCGGTTGGACGCCGCGAACAGCTTTTGCTGCGCGTCCGTTCCGCTCACCGCGATCACGTTCGGGTTGGCGGCTGGATAGAGCGGCGGCGATTTGGCGCCGGCATTGCCGGCCGCAGCCACCATCAGGATGCCGTGGGCCGCAGTGGCGGCGATTCCCCGCTCGATCAGCGGATCCTTCGGGCCGGCAAAGCTCATGTTGATGATTTGCGCGCCATGCTCGGTCGCGTAGTCCAATCCCCTCAGGATCACATAGGACGTACTCTCCGCGCCCTTCGATCCCATGCCGAATGCGCGGATCGCGAGCAACCTCGCCTCCGGCGCGCTACCCATCAGTTTGGCGTGCGCGACGATCGCGCCGGCAATGCCGGTGCCGTGGACATGCGGACCTTCCTTGCTGCCGAGCGCGTCGAAACTGTCGGCGACCGAATTGGCGAGTTCGGGATGTTTGACGTCGACACCTGAATCGATCACCGCGATAGTGACGTTCATGCCGCGCACGAGCGCATGCGCCTGCGGCAACCGAAGCTGGGCGACGGCGTACTGCGCGGCGTCGCCCTCGATCGCGGGCTTCTTCTGATCCTGCAGGAAGTAACGGAAATTGAGCTGCACCGAGCGCACGCTGCCGTCGGCGGCGAGTTCGCGGCGTACGGTGTCCACCGGCCGCCGATCCACGATGCGGAACAGGCCGATGGTGCCGCCGAGCAGCGGGAAACTCTGCGATGAAATGCGCTCCAGGCCGTGACGCCGCGCCAGCTCATCGGCCTCGGCGGTGGATAACGCGCCGTCGATTTCGGCGACGAGCTCGTTCTGGACCGCGCGCGTATTGACCGCAGCCTGCACGTTGTCATTGCGCGACCCGCCCTTGCCCTTCTTGGCCGAACTGCCGTTGCCGTCGCCGGCCGACATAACCGGACGATCGAAGCATTCGCCGTCGGGACCGCGAAACGCGTTCTGGCAGGCCGGATAGAGATTGGGCGAAAACCGCGCATGGGGCAGCCTAGACGGCACGCCGGCCCCCGGGCGGACTCGCAGAGTCGAACTCATGGTGCCGATCCGGGACGGCGGCGTCCGCGCCACGCGATCGGCGCTCATACTCGGCCGGGCCGCAACACCGGGATTGATCCGCGGCGTAATCGTTGGATTGATGGTAGGCGTCCGCACCCCGACATTGAGATTGGGCGTGCGCATGATGCCCTGCGCATGAACCGCCGAGGCTGCGAAAGCCATCAATGGCAAAAGCGCCGCCGACAAAATCAATGCCGCGCGGCGCGTCTTCATCAGCCAATTCGGACCATCGTGAACCATGGAACCTCGGCCTTCCCGGGCGGCGCGCCGGCAGATTCTTACGGCGTTGCCACCGCGAGGCTGACGATCTTCTCGCGCTGCAGCCTGGCGAGCAGGCCGGCGGCTTCGTCCTTGCTCATCGCCTTGTTGCCGAACTGCAGCCGGAACATGCCGCCCTTGGCGCCGTCAACGATCGAGGCCTGGTAGTTGTCGAGCAGCGCGGTGATGTCGGCGATGCGCGCTTCCGGCGTAAACCGCACCAGCGCGCGCGTCGGCGCGGCGCTACCTGCAAGATCGCGGGTGATGGGCGCTGACGACGGCTCGTTCAGGCTGAGCGAGGCGGTCTGGAACGAAGCGGTCTGGTTCTTCATCAGCACGGCGCCGATCACGCCGGCCTGCAACAGCAGCGCCACGGCGCCGAGGCTCGCCGACCAGGCCAGCGTGCGCGGCGACAACCGTGCGAAAAATTCAGATATCCGGGCGGACAGGCTGACCGAAAGCGATGGCTTGCGCACGGGCTCTCCGTCGATCGCGGCAAACAGCTTCGTCATGGCGCGCGTGGACGGCGCACCGAGGCTCTCGTTGAGGCTGATCGTCTCGGCGTATTCCTCGCGGATGACGGCGTATTGCCGGGCAAGCTCGGGATCGCCGGCGAGCGCTTCCTCGACGCGGCGTGCATCGCGCGCGCTCAAGGTGCCGACCGCGTGGAACGGCAACAGCATCTCGATTTCGCTGGGCTCGTGATCCAGCATTTTTTTGCTCGCCGCCATCATGGCCAACCTCGCTCTAGGCCGGCTGCCTTCAGCAACTCGGCCAATTTCTTGCGCGCATAAAACAGGCGCGTCTTGACGGTGTTCTCCGGAATTCCGACGATTTCGGCCACCTCTTCCACGGACTTCTCGTGGTAGTAGACGAGATCGACGATCTCCCGATGATCTGGCGAAAGCGCCGTCAGGCACTTGCGCAACGCTTCACCCGTATCCTTCTTCTGCACCACCACTTCGGGATCGTCGGACGTATCCTCGATCGCGTTCGCAGTCTCGTCGTCCAGTCCAACGTCCTTGCGGCGCCTTAGTGCCGAAAGGGCCTTGAACCGCGTAATCGCCAACAGCCACGTGGTAACGGCGGATCGGCCTTCGAACTTGCCGGCCTGACGCCACACATCGAGAAAAACCTCGCTGATGAGGTCTTCCGCAATCTGTTCATCCCTTACGAGCCGAAGCCCGAAACGGAACACCCTGACATGGTGCCTTCCGTAAAGCACCTGCATGGCGAGCCGGTCGCCTTGAGCGATCCGAGCGATCAGAATTTCGTCTGAAGCCGCCTGTGCCGCGTTCAATGGCCATCTCGCAAAGTTGGTCTGACGGGAGAGGCCGGCGGTTCGATGTGAAAGGTGAGATTCTTCACATTACGGCAATGTCCGGAGCGCATGTGTGACCTACCGCACAGACGGACATTACCAAGCCATTTTCCCGGCAAAGACGAGCTGAACTCTATAATTGGTACCATAATACGGAAAAACTTTCTTAAAGACGCGCCGCCCCAACCTTAGCAAGGCTTCGCCGGCGGGGCAGCATCTGCGTACGCACAAAGGTTTCCCGCGCAAGCGGGTTTCGCGCTATCGGAATTCGGCAGATTTCCGTTACGAAACAGTGCAATGGCAGGGTTTTAACGGACCCGATTCGACTGCAAAAGATACCAAACCTAAAGGCTTTATTCCCTAAAGTTTCGTCGGGTATCCTCCAATAGCGACGGGACATGAGCAGCGCGGCTTCATTGCTTCAGGGGCAAGGCTCCCACAGTACGGCCACGCCGGTCCGACTGCCGCCGGAGGTATTGAAGCGCCGGGTCGGCCAGCGCCGGCACATGCTGGCCGTCCAGGTCGTCAGCTATGCGCTCATCACCTCGGTGCTGCTGGCCTATTGCTACGCCGGCACCATCTCGATCGTCATTCCGTCGACCTATTTCCTTTCCGGCATCGGCTTGGTCTCGGTCTTTGTCGTGTTGTCGGAAGCCAACTTCAACGACCGGTTCGAAGACCACTATCTGACGATCTTCCAGGTTGCCGGCCACGTCGCGCTTCAGCTCTGTTTCCTGCTGGCGGCGCCTGAAATCGGATTTGCCTTCCTGAGTGTGGTAATTTCTCATTTTCGGGTTCGGCGCGCTGCGAATGACCTCGTGGCAGGCGATCACCTCCTGGACGCTCACCATGATCGGCCTGGCGCCGATCTTCCTCTTCAGCAGCACCCCGATCGGCCTGCCGATTACCACCCAGACCGAACGCGTCGCGGCCATGCTTTCCTTTGTCCTCACGATCGGACAGTGCGCCTTCGTGGGACTGTATGGCAGCACCATGCGCAAGATGCTCTACGACCGCAGCTTCGAACTGAAAGCGGCGTACAAGCGGATCGAGGAGCTTGCCGAACTCGACGAATTGACGGGGGCGTCCAACCGGCGCTGCATCATGCGAATGCTGGAGGAGGAGATCGCCCGCGCGACCCGCAGCGGATCGCCCTGCTCCATAGCGCTCATCGACCTCGACTGGTTCAAACGCATCAACGACGCCTACGGCCATCCGACCGGCGACGAGGTGCTGCGGACATTCTCGATCACCATGTTCGCCAACGTCCGCAGCGTCGACCGATTCGGCCGCTATGGCGGCGAGGAATTCCTGCTGGTGCTGCCCGACATGGACGCCGACCAGGCCATGCGGGCGCTCGACCGGTTGCGCGCCATTATTGCCGATCTCGACTGGAGCGCGTTCTCGCCGGGCATGAAGGTGACGATGTCGGCCGGCGTTGCAACGCTTAATCCGAACGAGACGTCAGACCTATTTCTCGCGCGCGCCGACAGCGCGCTTTACGCAGCCAAGGCGCAGGGACGCAACCGCATTACCCGCGCCTGATCCGACATATTTCAGCTCCGGCGGCGCAGAATACGCCGCCAGCTTTTGCTCCAGGACAGAGTCATGATTTCGAAAGCCGCCAAGTCCCCTTCTCCCGGAAGTCTGCTCGATGAGCTGCAGTCGACGCTCGCGCACGGAACCGTCGCTCGCCGGGTAGAGACCCTGCGCCGGGTAACCGATCTCTTCATCAACGGCGCGGTGGACTATTCGGACGAGCAGGTCGGGCTGTTCGACGACGTCTTCCAGTGCCTGATCGACCACATCGAAACCTCGGCCAGGATGCTCCTGGCCAACCGTCTCGCCGCGGTCGACACCGCCCCGCCGCTCACCATCCGCGCGCTTGCTTTCGATGATGTCATCGAGGTGGCAGGTCCCGTGCTGTCGCAGTCGATGCGGCTCGACGACAAGACCCTGATCGAGAATGCGCGCAGCAAGAGCCAGGCGCATCTGATGGCGATTTCGACCCGCAGGACCCTGAGCGGCGCGGTCACTGACGTGCTGGTCCAGCGCGGCAACGACGAGGTGATCCAGTCGACCGTGAACAATCCGGGCGCGGAGTTCACCGAGCGCGGCTTTACCCGCCTCGTCAGCCGCGCCGAAGGCGACGACAATCTCACGAGCTGCATCGGGCTGCGTCCGTCCGTGCCGCGGCATCTCTATCTGAAACTGCTCGCCAAGGCCTCCGATACGGTGCGGCAGCGGCTGGAGGCCGCCAACCCGCAGCAGGCAGCCGAGGTGCCGAATGTGGTCAGGGAGGCAACGCGGCGCGCGCGCTCGGCGACCTCGACGATCACCAGGGACACGGAGATTGCACATGCGCTGGTCAAGTCCCTGTACGAGGACGGCCGGCTCGACGAATCCGAAGTGGCGTCGTTTGCCGGTGCCGGGAAATTCGACGAGGCCAATGCCTCGATCGCAGCGCTCGCCAACGTGCCGGTGGCGATCGCCGAGAACATGATGATCGAAAGCCGGGCCGAAGGCGTGATGATCCTGGCGAAGGTCGCAGGGTTGTCGTGGCCGACGGTCAAGACCATCATCAAGATGCGCGACAAGCTGTCCGGCGCGGAGCCGGCCGATCTTATGGCCTGCCAGGACACCTATGAGCGGTTGCGGCCGTCGACGGCGCAGCAGGTGCTGCGCTTCCATCGCATGCAACAGAACGCGCCGGTGGCGTGAGCGCCTAGTACCTGAGCCTACGGCGTGAATTCAGCTTAGTAGCCCCGATGCAGCGCAGCGAAATCCGGGGTTCCTGCCCCTAGCGAAAGAGTCCCGGATTACGCTCCGCTCCATCCGGGCTACGCTGCCGGCGCCTAGTATCTGAGCAGCTTCGCTCCGGCGAGCGCGCCGATTGCGGTCACCAGCGCGGTCGCGATCGTGTACCAGGTCGCGACGAACAGCGGTGAATCATCGGTACAGTGTGAGGCGTAGAGCGTTGCCGCCAGTCCCGCCGACAACAGTCCGGCGATGGCGCCGGCGACCGCCGGCCGCGACGGGGCACCATGACGCAATCCGAGCAGCGCTCCGGCCAGCAGCGGCAGCGACATCAGCGGGATCGCCGTCAGACAGACCCACGAGTTCTTGCCGACCAGCCGCGTCATCATCGGAAGCCGCTGCGGCATCATCATCTCGCCGCCGATCGCCGCGCTCAAAATCCCCACCGGGGCCAGCAGCAGCCAGCCAAATCCGCGCAGCGAGGCCTCGGGCCGCGACAGATGCAGGCTGACGGCAATCGCCGCAATCGCCAGCGCCAGCGTCACCGCGAATTTCAGATCGAAGAACGGATTGCGCATCGCAACCATCACGTCGGGCCTGACGCCGAGTTCGGTAAAGAACATCAGCAGCGAGACCGGTGCCGCGGCCAGCAGCGCCAGCATCAGCGCGTATCCCACCGGGCGCGCACGGTGCTCGTTGTCGGCCGCCAGCGTTCGAATGAGACGATCGGTATCCATTCTCATTGTTCCCGTAACTTCGCCGTCAGGCTGGTCAGGCCGCGATGCAACGCCACCCGCACCGCGCCCTCCGTCATCGAAAATTTCGCCGCCGTATCCTTGATCGAGGCGCTGTCGACCGCGATCGACTGCAACACGTCGCGCTGCCGCGCCGGCAGCGTCTGGAGCTGGGCGGCGACCTCGCTCGCCGACGCCGTCTCGGCCGGCGCCTCGCCCGGAAGCGTTTCGGCGAAATCGTCAATGTCGACGAAAATGCGCCGGCCGCGGCGGCGCAACGCATCGATCAGCTTGTTGCGGGCGATTGCAAACAGCCATGGGGCAAATGGGGCGGTAACGTCCCAGGTGTGCCGCTTGAGATGGACCGCCAGCAAAATGTCCTGCACGATGTCCTCGGATTGATCGACCGGTTGCCCTGCCCGCGCCAGACCGCGGCGCGCCGCGGCCCGGAGCACCGGCGTGACGGCCTTGAGCAGGCGATGATACGCCGCACTGTCGCCCGCAATGGCCGACCGCATCAGGCCGGTCCATTCGTCATCCCGTTCACGCAAGAGCGCTCCTACCCTGCAATTCGATCGATCTTTCAATTTGTTACATCAGGACGATCCGATCACGAAGTCGTGATCGAAAGTCTTGACGCAGAAGGCCCAGCACCATCCGGCCCCGCGCCCTATTCGGGAATCGGGACGGCCGGCTGCGCCGACGGCAGGCTCATAACATCGATTGCACAGGCTCGCATCCAGCGCAGCCCCTGCCGAGGGAGGTCGGCCCGGCAAAAATGCCGCCGGCACATGCTCGCTGCAACACCATTGCCCAGCTTTTGCCCGGTGTTGCCCGAAGATTCCCTTTTTCTGCCGAACTGTGGACACGGCGTGGGGTCTTTTTTCGTGGATGGGCGGGCGCCAATGGGGAGATTTCTACATGACGATCAAAGCCAGCGCGCGGTCGGCCTTGATTCTCGCAGCAGGACTTTTGGTAAGTTTCGCAGGACCACCGGCGGCGATGGCTGCCGGCACGGATACGGATAGCGCCCCGACCTCGAAGTCGGAGAATGCGACGTCCGGCAAGTCCGTCAAATCGGGTTCGCGTTACCTGAAGAAGCGCTACGCCCATCGCAAAGACACGCGCACGGCATCGAAATCCACCGAGGACAAGAAAGCCGACGAAAAGCAGGTCGCCGATGCGAGCGGCGCCACCCCGCCCGCGATTCCCCAATGGCTCGCCAACGCCAACGCGCAAATGACTGCCACCGATGCGGCCCCGGATAGCGCCAAGGGGATGTCGGCGGCCATGTCCGAGAAAGCCAACACGGTCCTGCAGGCGGCGGCGGACAAGCCGGCTGACGCGGAGGCGCCGGCCGATCCCGCCGTGGCGGCCCCCGACCAGCTCAACGAGACCGATCGGGCGCTGCAGCTGCAGGACGTCCCCTCCACTAAGACGGTTGCGATGGCCTCGACCAGCAGACCGGCATCAGAGACCGGCCAAGCCGCGAATAACGATAGTTCCACTCTGGACAAGACCTCACTGATCGGAAAGATCTTTATCGCCTTCGGCGCGCTGCTGACGGTGGCGTCGGCCGCGCGGATGTTCATGGCGTAGCTACCGGCGTACCGGACGCGGGCCACACCGCGTCAGGGATCCGTTCCCGCCCCACTTGATGCCCACCCCGGCAGCGGGCACATTGCCCACAAGATCAGGACCGGGGTGGATCATGGCGACGTTCGAATACATCATTGTCGAGAGCAAGGGCGCGGTCGGCATCATCACGCTGAACCGGCCGAAAATGCTCAACGCGCTGTCGTTCGGCGTATTTCGCGAGATCGCGGCAGCCGTCGACGACCTCGAGGCCGACGACAAGATCGGCTGCATCCTGCTCACCGGCAGCGAAAAGGCGTTCGCCGCCGGCGCCGACATCAAGGAGATGCAGCCGAAAAGCTTTATCGACATGTTCTCCAGCGATTTCGCCGCGATCGGCGGCGGCCGCGTCGCCGCCTGCCGCAAACCGACCATCGCGGCGGTCAGCGGTTATGCGCTCGGCGGCGGCTGCGAACTCGCCATGATGTGCGACATCATCATCGCATCCGACACTGCAAAATTCGGCCAGCCGGAAATCACGCTCGGCACCATTCCCGGCATCGGCGGCACCCAGCGGCTCACGCGCGCGATCGGCAAATCCAAGGCGATGGATCTGTGCCTCACCGGGCGCATGATGGATGCGGCGGAAGCCGAGCGATCCGGCCTCGTCAGCCGCGTCGTGCCGGCGGACAAGTTGATGGAAGAGGCGCTCTCGGCTGCCGAAAAGATCGCCTCGATGTCGCATCCCGCGGCCGCGATGGCCAAGGAGGCCATCAACCGCGCGTTCGAGACGCCATTGTCGGAAGGCATGAATGTCGAGCGCAATTTGTTCCACTCGACCTTTGCGCTGGAAGACCGCTCCGAGGGCATGGCGGCGTTCATCGAGAAGCGCAAGCCGGTGAACAAGAACAGGTAGGGCTTGCTCGGATTCTGTAGGGTGGGCAAAGGCGCACTTGCGCCGTGCCCACCATTCCAACGTTCGGTGCAAGCGATGGTGGGCACGCTGCGCTTTGCCCACCTACGGCACCGGCGTCTATCCCGCCCCACTCCGCGCCAGCGCCGCGTTGACCAGCGCGCGGTAGGCGCGCTCGGCAAACGTCGTCGGGCGATCGAGACCCAACCGCGCCAGGCATTCGCGGTTCGAGGCGTCCGGCGCCTGCCGCATCCCCTGCCACAGCAACCCGGGCAACAGCAGCGGTGTCCGCTGCGCTTCTCGCAGCAATTGCAGCGCCGGGATCAGCCGTTGCTCGACCTCGGTAAAATCGCTGCCGAACGGGAATGACAGCAGCAGCCCCGCATCGCGCGCAGGCTTTAAGGCTTGCGCGATCCGCTCCGGAAAATTCTCGCGATGGCTGCGCGGAATTTCAAAACTCTTCGGCAGCTTGCCGGCATCCTTGGCGATCCCGGCCAGTTCATCCTGGAAACGGGAATCCGTGACCGCCAGCATCGCCGCGATGGTCTCGGCGTCCGATTTGCCTCTGACGTCGGCAACGCCGTATTCGGTGACGAACACGTCGCGCAGATGCCGCGGGATGGTCTGGTGCCCGTAATTCCAGCGAATGTTGGAAAGCGTTTTGCGGCCCGCCTGCCGTGTCGCTTCCAGCGCGAGGACCGATCGCGCGCCCTCAAGCGCGAACGCCTGCGCAACGAAATTGTACTGGCCGCCGACGCCGCTCACGACCTGGCCGTCTTCGAGGCCGTCCGAAATCGCGGCCCCCATCAGCGTCGCCATCATCGCGGTGTTGACAAAGCGGGCGCCAACGCGCGCCCGGCGCTTGGCATCCTCGTCGCCATAGAGCTGGTTGGTGAAGGATACGGGCATCATCTGGATGCGCGCGAGTTGCTCGGCCGGCATCTCGCGCAACGCGCGATAGAACGATTTGGGTCCCAAGAAAAACGCGCCGTGCAGCGTCACGCCATCGACCTCGCGCTTGAGAATTCCGGCGTCGATCAGGCCGAGAAACGCCTCGATCAGCATTTCGCTGACCCCATAAAGCCCCCTCGCGAACGGCGCGCTCTCCGCAGGTGCCGCTCCTGGCGCAAGCCGCTTCATGATGGCGTGGAACTGCGCGTTGTCGTGGTGGCGAACGATCAACCCCTGCGCCAGCGCATCGCCGACCTGCCCGATGCCGATCTGCAAGGTGCCGCCGTCGGGCACGAGGCCGGCTGCATGAAGCCCGATCGCGTATTTGGTGTCGCTGACCGGCTCGGCCGGCGGCGCGAACAGCGGGAAGTCGGTCGCGGGGCTGTCGAGAACAGCGGAAAACTCGTCCCCCCGCAGATCGCCGGCGCCCGGCATGAACGGCAGCTCGGAATTGACCTGGCCGATCAGCTTGAACGATGCCCGGCCCTGCCCGCGGGCGCGCAGGATGTCGAGCGTGGTGTCGGTGTTGCAGCTCAGGCTGTAGCGCGTCACGCCATCGACCACACGCTTCGCGACCAGTTGGGTGACGACATTCAGCCCGCGCGTCAGCAGATAGGACGAGGCATGGGTATAGTTCGCGGAGATGTAACGCTCTTGCGCGAACGGCACGTGCAGCCATTTGCCGGCCAGGAAGAAGAACTCGATCACCTCTATGTTGGGCGGCAATTCGCCTGCATGAAGCGCGCCGGCATAAGCGAGGTCGGGATAGCCACCGAACAGGCGATCGATCACCGGGCCGATGAAGCGCCGTTCGAGCAGGCTCGAGGGCCGCGGCTTTTCCAGCGTCAGCGCCGAAAAGAACGTCAGGTTGATCGCGCGGTCGGCGGCGGCGCGCGCGTACAGCGCGTTGACGATGTGGTTGGCCTTGCCAAGCCCGAGCGGCAAGCCGACCACGAGGTTGGTTCCGACATCGCGGATGATATCCTCCGCGATCGCTTCGGGGTCGGAAAACAGTTTTGGCATCGAGTTGCGGACCCGGGCATAGCTGGGGAGCCAACCGCCCTGAATCGGACGCCAGCCAGCGAAGCTATAGCGTATTTGGCGCCGAACTTCGTCTGTGACGAACCGGCAACAGCCAAGCGCTGATTTTCACCGAATTAATGTACTGATGTCGCGCGGCAGTTTGCCTGTAGCGGCGACGCCCCCTAAACAGGTAGACGAGCCGAGGCTGTCGGCGGGGGCGGACAAGCAATGCATGATCCGGAATGACGGGTGACCGGCGTTCACGAAGACCATGCCCAAACAAGCAGATAGAGCGGAATGGCTCGAAGCAGGGTTATCACATTCTTGTGTTGGCTACGGGATCAAATGGCTAAGCGTGCCGCTAGGGTTGGCCACGTTGAAAGGCGGTTGCTTCGATCGGGCATTTGCCTTGCGGCGGCTTGCTTTGCGTTTGCAACGCCGGCCGCGCATGGCGAAAACCTCCCCGAGGCGCTGGCCAAGGCCTACCAGACCAATCCCACTCTCAATGCGGAACGGGCGCGTCAGCGCGCCACCGACGAGAACGTGCCGCAGGCGCTTTCGGCCTACCGGCCGCAGATCATCGCCGGCCTCTCCGCCGGCCTTCAGTCGGTACGGAACCTGCTGCCCGACAACACCATCCAGTCCGCAAACCTGAAGCCCTGGACCGTCGGCATCACCGTGACGCAGACGCTGTTCAACGGTTTCAAGACAGCCAACAGCGTGCGCGTGGCCGAACTGCAGGTGCAATCCGGTCGCGAGGCCCTGCGCAACGTCGGCCAAGGCGTGCTGCTCGACGCGGTCACCGTTTATACGAATGTTCTCGCCAACCAATCGCTGGTCGAAGCGCAGCGCGCCAACGTCGCGTTTCTGCAGGAAACGCTCGGCATCACCCAGAAACGTCTGAATGCCGGCGACGTCACTCCAACCGACACCGCGCAGGCCGAGGCGCGCCTGAGCCGGGGCCGCGCCGATCTGAATGCCGCCGAGGTCAACCTCGCCATCAGCCAGGCGACCTATGCCCAGGTGATCGGCAACGCGCCCAACTCGCTCCGCCCCGCTGAAACCGTGGACCGGCTCTTGCCGCGCAGCCGCGATGACGCCACCGGCCTTGCCTTCCGGGAGCACCCCGCGGTGATGGCGGCGAGCTATGACTTTGACGTCGCCTCGACCTCCATCCGCGTCGCCGAAAGCAGCCTGATGCCAACAATCACGCTGCAAGGCAGCGCCAGCCGCAGCAGGCAGTCCGATCCTACCCTCAGCAGCTCAGGGACCGACCAGGCTTCGGTCACCGGCCAGCTCACGCAACCGATCTACGATGGCGGTATGGCGGCCTCGCAGACCCGACAGGCCAAGGAAGTCGCGGCCCAAAGCCGCCAGGTGCTGGATCAATTCCGCAACCAGGCCCGCACTGCTGCGGTCGGCGCCTGGGTCGCCAATGAAGGCGCCAAGATTGCGGTCACGGCATCGGAAGCCGAAGTCCGCGCCGCCACCGTTGCGCTACAGGGCGTGCAGCGGGAGGCGGCTGGCGGCCAGCGCACGACGGTCGACGTGCTGAATGCGCAGCAGGACCTGATCTTGGCAAAGGCTCGCCTGATCGGCGCGCAGCGCGACCGCGTGATCGCCTCCTATACGCTGCTGAGCGCAATCGGCCGGCTCGACGTCAAGAACCTCGGCCTCAACACGCCGGACTATCTGCCGGAAGTGCACTACCATCAGGTGCGCGACGCCTGGCACGGCCTGCGGACACCGTCGGGGCAGTAGGTTGTATTTTCCCCCGGTGTTAACCGGACGCTGATCATGTCTGGTATTTTCAGTCGCCAGCCATTCGCGTTGGCCTAAAACCCCGTCCGTTTTCGTCCCCCGTTTTGATCGATCGATTTTGCGAGGCCTCGTGGTTGCAAACATTCTGCGCTGGTCGGCTAACGGCTTGTTGGTCCTGCTCCTGTCCGCAATCCTTGTGATCATCTCATTTCGCATGGCGGCGTCGATACGCGAGACCGGCGTGCGCGCCCAACTGGCGCCAAAGACCGGCCACCTGGTGCCGACGCGTTCAGGCGCCGTTTTCGTGCAGGAGAAGGGTCCGGAGGACGGCGTTCCCGTGGTGCTGTTTCACGGCACGGCGGCCTGGAGCGAGCTATGGCGTCGTACCAGCGACGCGCTGGCCGCGGCAGGCTTTCATGTGATCGCCCTCGATCTGCCGCCGTTTGGATTCTCGGACCGTTCCGGCAGTTACACGCGGCAGGACCAAGCCGCCCGGATCAACGATGTGCTTGATGCACTGAAAGCTGAGCCCGCCATCATCGTCGGGCACTCCTTCGGCGCCGGTGCGGCGACAGAACTCGTGATGCGATATCCGGATCGGACGCGCGCGCTGGTGCTGGTCGATGCGGCGCTCGGATTGACGGCTGCGCCATCGGCCGCGCCCTGGGTAATCCAGCCGCAATGGATTCGCGAAATCCTGGTGTCGCTGACCATCACCAATCCCGTGGCGACGCAAATGCTGCTGCAATCGATGATCGCGAAGAAGGAACGCGCGCTGCCGGAATATGTCGCGATCCTGCAAAGGCCGCTGACGCAGCGCGACAGCACCAGCGATATCGCCGACTGGCTGTATTATTTCCTCGGCGCCGACACCAGTGCCGCGAGCGCGGACCGCAATGCCTATGCGAAGCTGGAAGTCCCCGTCGCGATCCTGTGGGGCGACAAAGATACGATCACCCCCGTCGAGCAGGCTCTCGATCTCCGAACGCTGCTGCCGCCGGAGACGGACCTGACGTTGCTGCCGGGGCTCGGCCACATTCCGCAGATCGAGGACCCCGGCATGTTCAACGATGCCCTGCTCAAGACACTCGGAAAACTCTAGACTGGGCAGAGATTCGACAAGTCTTGCAGATCGCCGCCGGAGACATCATGGACATCATCAGACTGTGCGCCTGGGGCTATGCCGCCCTGCTCGGCTTCGTGATCCTCACCGGCTACATCCCGGCCTTCATCGACGCCAATGACATGATCTTCGGCCTGTTTCGCCGCACCTGGTACGCCGACGGGCTGCATCTCGTCTCGGCGCTGTGGGCTGCGGCGGCGGCGATCACCTCGCGCCGCGCCTCGGAATTGTTCTTCCAATTGTTCGGCGTGTTCTATTTTGCCGATGGCCTGCTCGGGCTGGCTACCGGTAGCGGCTATCTCGACTTCGGCATCCTGATCAACGGCGTCCTCAACCTGCCGCTCGCGACGCGGTTTTTCGCCAATGCCCCGCATCTCGGCCTCGGCGGTGTGGCGATACTGATCGGCTTTATGCTCGCGCCGCGGACGCGGACCGCTGTTCATGCTTAAATGGTTGCGGCGCATCCTGGCCGGCATCGCGATTCTGATCGCGCTGTCGGTGCTTGTGCCGCTGGCCTATATCGAGGGGACGTGCCGCCCCTCTTCCGGCGCTGCAACGGCCAGTACACCGGCCGTGACCTTGCCCGCGATCGATGAGGCAGGCTATCGGCGCAAACTGAACAACACCTTCTTCACCTTCCCTGAATGGTACATCGTCTATTCCTTCGAGGATTTCGGCCGCTTCCTCGACCGCTCCAGCGAAAGCCACTTCAACTATCTCGGTCACATCTTCGGGTTCTGGCAGAGCTTCTGCACCATCAACCGCGCGGTGCCCGCAACCGGCGAGCAGCTCACGGAGGTCAAGACCATGATCTACGTGATCGGCATCAGCTACTCCGCCGAATACGCCATCAAGGGACTTTATGAAAACACCATCGGACGGGTGTTCGAATGGATCAGGGGCGAGAAGCGCACGCCCCAGGACGAGTTTGGCCGCGCCGTGCTGCAGGATTATGCCGCCTTCCTCTACACCGTCCCCTGGTACAAATATCCGTTCCGCGAAAAGCTCGACGGCCTGATGGCGATCTCGGCGCCGACGTCGAGCAATCTGCGCAGCTGGGAGCGCAACTTCGCGCTCGGCGCGGAATATTTCGTCAAGATCGGCTACGCCGCGCTGATCCAGAAGGCGCTCGACGCCGGCGGCGACAACGAGCCGCGCGACATCATGTTCGCGGTGGCAACGCTGCCGCCTGCCGCGTTGGCGAAAGAACCGCGCATCAAGCCGGTCCGCGCGTTGACACCGCAATGGCAGCTGGTGCAGACGCCGCGCTACAAGGCTTTCACCGAGATCCTGCAAAGCCTGCTGGACCAGGGATTTGGCCTTGCGGAAATCGCGGGCAATCACGACATCTTCATCACGGTGGTTGCGCCCAATGCTGCAAAACTCGACATCAAGGGCACGACGGAGCTGTTTTCGCAGGAGCTGGATGCCCGCCCCGGGTTTCGCAGGGCCGGCCTGAAAGCCAGGATCGACCGCCTCGTGGATATCAACCGCGAGCTCAAGGCCAGGGGCGCGAGCATTGAGCACTTATATGACTACTGACAGGCGTCAGCAGCACCGGGCGTTGCCACTGGGCCGCATTGCCGGCGCGATCGCCCTTGTCGTCTTTGGCTGGCTCGCGGTCGTCGTTGCATTGACCTTCGGTTCGGCCCCCGGCAAGTCGATGGCCATTGTCGGTCCACAGTCACAGGCGCTGGCAGCCATCGCCAAGGCCAACGGACGCATCCTCGTCTCGAACGACTACTTTACCATCGCGCGTTCCGACGATGCCGGTTTTGTCGCCCGCCTCTATGCAGCGGGCGCGCTGCTGGTCCTGGACGCCGAACAGGCCGGCGGCTGCAGCGGCCTCTCGCCTAAGCGATCCACCGCGCAGCTCTGACGCGTTACGACGCGTACTTCTGATAGAACGTATTGGTGAACAGCTCGCTCGGATCATACTTCCGCTTCGCCGCGAAGAAGTCGTTGATCTGCGGGTACGAGCGCTGCAACTGGTCGCGCGAATAGTAGAGCTGGTAGGGCAGGAAGAACCGACCCTTGTGCGCGATGGTGAGGTCGATCAGCTCTTCCGTCGCCTTCTTCATGCGCCGGTTGCCCTCGTCATCGGTGGTCTGGTTGATGTAGAGCACCAGCGAGAACGCCGGCTCCGGCGAATAGGTCAGGAAATTGTTCTCCTGATGCACGACGCGCACCGACGCATTCAACAGATTGGTCCTGTTGTCGGTCAGCACCTTGCGCATGCCGTCGACGAACGAGACGAACTGGCTGCGCGGTATGAAATATTCGTGCAGGATGTCGGTGTCGTCAGGCAGCGAATTGCGCAAGTAAGGCACGGAATCGTGCATCGGGTCGTTGCGGTTGACGAGGCAGGCTTCCGCCGATCCGATCGCCTGCGCCCGCGTCACCGTGCAGGTCTCCATCCGGTGCTCGATGTGCTTTTCCGACAGCCATTTCATTTCCTGAAACAGCGGCCCCTGCTTGGACAGGTTGATGGTGAGCCGCCGGAGCTTGGTGCCTGAGACCTCGCCGAGCGATTCGCGCTTGAAATCGGTGCCGTCGACTTTGGTGTAGGTATAGAGCAGCAACTCCTTCAGGAACGAGCTTGGCGCGGTCGAGAGATGGCCATACATCAGCCCGATATTGCCGTCCTTCTCGATCTCCTTGGCGAACAGCGCCGGGAATTCCTTGTAGTCCATCATGCGGCGCCCGGTCTGGTAGACCAGATTGTCTGACATATCGAGCTCTGCCTCGACGATGACACCGAACAAGCCGTAGCCGCCGACCACGAGGTTGAACAGGTCCTTGTTCTCGGTCGCAGATACCGTGCGCAGCGAACCATCGGCCAACATCACCTTCATCGACTTGATCGATTTGGCGAGCGCACCGGCCTGATGGTCCATGCCATGGGCATTGACCGAGATTGAGCCGCCGACGCTGAAAATATCGGTCGACTGCATGGCGCGGACCGCAAAGCGCGGGTGCAGCACGTTCTGGATATCGTGCCAGGTCGCGCCCGGCTGCACCGTGACCGATCGCGAACTCTCGTTGAGCACGATCTTGTTGAAGCCGCGCATGTCCAGCACGACGCCGCCCTTGCGGAACGCGTGCCCGCCCATGCTGTGACGTACGCCGGCGGTCGTTACCGAGAGCTTGTTGTCGCGCGCAAAGGCAAGGGTCTTTGCGATATCCTCGACGCTGCGCACCTCGACCATGCCGTAGATTTCGGTCTTGTTGAGGCAGCTTGCATCATTGATGCTGCCGCCGAGCTGCGACCATTTCACGTCCTTGAGCGGCGCAATCGCCTTGATCCGCTCCAGGTCGATTTTCGCTTGCTCGCCGCCGACCGCAGGCCCGCAATCCTTTTCGCCGGTGGGATCCGCTGCCAGCGCCTGAAGCTTGCGATAGCTGTAAATGCCAAGCAGCACGACAACCACGGCGGCAACGGACACGCCGGTTTTGAACTTTTGTGAAAATTTTCGCATGAACTGATTCCAGAGGATTACGAGATATTCCGGGCGGGCGGATGATTAGTCAAATCGGAGCGCCTTCCGGTTCGATAGGTCGGCAGCGTTACTGAACCGATAACCCAATGCAGCCAGACGACGGCCGCCCTTCCCGCGCCTCACTTCTCCCGATAATCTCCCGACCCCATAAAGGGCGAAGCAACGCCCGGCGCCGAGGAGGAACGCTGAAGTCGAAGGCATGACGGCCTGTCCGGACACTAACAATCAACAAACATTATCCAGGGAGAACACCAATGCTGACGCGACGCGGTATGATGCTTGCCTCCATCGCAGCCGGAGTGATCATGAACAACAGAACCGCCTCCGCCAAAGCGGCGCAGCCCGCGACGCCGGTGAATTTCGACGTGCCCGCAGGCGCCTGCGACTGCCACACCCATATCCATCCGGACCCTGAGAAATTCCCGTTCTTCTCCGGCCGCGTCTATACACCCGAACTGGCCTCGCCGGAGGAAATGACCGCCCTGCACAAGGCGCTGCACATGGAGCGCGTCGTGATCGTCACGCCCTCGATCTACGGCACCGACAACGCGGCCACGCTGTTCGGCATGGCGGCGCGCGGGCCGACCGCGCGCGGCGTCGCCGTGATCGACGACAAGACGTCGGAGAGCGATCTCGACCTGATGGGCAAGGCCGGCATTCGCGGCGTCCGCCTCAATCTCGCAACCGGCGGCGTCAATGATCCGAGCGTCGCCAGGCCACGCTTCACGGCCGCCGTCGAGCGCATGAAGGCGCGCGGCTGGCATGTGCAGATCTATACCAACATGCCGATGATTACCGCGGTCAAGGACCTGGTCATGGCCTCGCCGGTGCCGGTCGTATTCGATCATTTCGGCGGCGCTCAGGCCGCCCAGGGTATCGAGCAGCCGGGCTTTGCCGATCTCGTCGACCTCGTGAAATCAGGCAAGGCCTACGTGAAGATCTCGGGCGCCTATCGCGCCTCGAAGCTGGCCCCTGATTTTGCCGACTGCATACCACTCGCCCAAACGTTGATCACAGCCAATGCAGATCGCATCGTCTGGGGCACCGACTGGCCGCACCCGGATTCCGTCACGCCGCCCGGCAAGCAGATCTCCGACGTGACGCCGCTATTCCAGATCGATGACGGGCGGCTTCTGAACCAGCTGCCGGTGTGGGCGCCGGATGCTGCGATCCGCAAGAAGATCCTGGTCGACAATCCGGCGCAGCTTTACGGGTTCTGAAGCCCGGCGCTCGACATCGCGGCCCGCTCAGGTCCGAACGGGTCGCGGTCGCAGGTGCGCAGCCAGTTGCCGGCCTTGCGCAGGCCGCCGAACGGGAACAGGTGAAATCCCGCGATCGAAGCCGTTGCGACCGCAGGCGCGCCGCGCAATCCCCTGACGACATCGTCCGGCCCGGTATCCGTCAGCAGGCGGCCGAACCGGCCGATCTGGGCCCGCAGCGCGCGGATGGAATTGCCGATGCCGCAGCGGAGCGCGAATTTTGTCAGTGTCGCCGGCGTGGCCGGACCGGCAAGGCCAATGATCACGGGAAGATCGATGCCGGCCCGATCGAGTTCAGCGATCCATTGCAGGATCGGGGTGCTCTCGAAGCAGAATTGCGTGACGACATCGACACGAGTTCCGGTCTGCCCTCCCCAGTCGCGCCACGCCTTGAGCCCGTTCAGCGCGTCGCGCAATTCGAGAAATGGATGACCTTCGGGATGACCGGCGACACTCACACAGGCAATGCCGTGCGCCTCGATCAATCCGCTGGCGCAGACATCGCGCGTCGATTTGAACGGGCCCCTTGCAGCGGCGACGTCGCCCGCGATCAGGACAATGCGCGACACACCGGCCTCGCCCCGCGCCCGCGCCAGGAAATCGTCGAGCGCCTCCCGCGAAGCCATTTCACGCGCCGCGATATGGGGCACCGGGTTGTAGCCTGCCCGGCGCAGCGCCGTGGCGGTTCCGACATTGTGGCGATAATGATCGCCGGGCAGGAACGTGATGGTGACATCCGTGCCGGCAGCGAAATGATCGCGCAGTTCCGCAATCTGATGCCCGCTCGAGGAGATTTCGACTGAGGCCGACGACAGCAGCGCGGCTAGTCTCGGGGATGACGGATCGGAGACGGTCACGGGCGCCTCCTAGGGTCATGCCGGCGCGCGGCGGCGCGAGATCACATAGGTTTCGTCGTTGAACCACAAGCCGCCATGCTTCTTCAGCACGCGGTCGGTGGCTTCGAGGTAGCGGCCGTCCCGGACCACCTCCGACAACCTGTTGTCCTCGATCTGCGCCACGTAGATCGCAGCGTTCCAGGCCGCGAACAGCGTCGACGTCCCGATCGGTCCGCTGACTTCGTCCGGCAGCGTGTGCATGCGGTAGCGGAAGATCGAGCGCGCATCGGATGAGGCGTTGAAATTGTAGTGCCGGGCCGCCGCGCCGAGTTCGTGCTTGACCTGGCGCAGGATGGCGTAGCGATCGGTCTTGAAGGGATCATCTCCCGGCCAGACCTGATCGATGATCTCGATGCCGGGATCCTTGCCGTGCGAATGGATGCCGATCAGCCGCCCGCCCGGCCGCAGCGACCTGACCAGCGGCGTCAACACTTTTGAAGCTTTGAATTCTACGCTCGCCCGCGCCCGATAGGGCTGCGAAGCAATGACCAGATCATAGTCGGCCATCACCCGGCCGGGCCGCGGCATGATCGGATCAAGCAGGAAGGAATGATCCTCGCGCCGCAGCGTCAGGATGACGGGGCGCTGATAGACCGGATTGCCCGTGGTCGGGCTGATGCCCGCGCGCCAGTTCTCGGCGAGGAAGCCTTCGAGCTCGCCGATCTGCTCGGCGAAGCCATGCGCGGTGTTGCCGGTCAGCGTGACATCTTTCCAGATCAGGCCTTGCGCCGACGTCACCGAGCGCGGCGTCAGCCATGGCGCCTCGGCGTAATAGAGGTTGGTCACGACCAGCACGGTGGCGGGATGCTCGAACAGGCGGTCCGCCATCTTCTCCAGCATCAGGCGGACGTCTTCGTAGCTGATCTCTTTCGCCACGACATAGAGCGGCATGGTGGGGAAGCGCGCATGCACCGCCCGCATCACCCGTGACAGCACGGTGCCATCGCCGACGCCGGCATCGAAGATGCGAAGCGCCGGCGGCGCCGGCTGCAGATTGCCGAGCTCGAGCGAGATGCGGTTGCCGACCTCGCTCTTCTCGCTGCAGGTGGAGACGAACAGCAGGTATTTCTGGCGATTGTCGAAGAATCGGAAGCCCGGCGGCGCGACGGCGTTGGCGGCGCCCGCGCCGTTCAGCGGCTTGGCGGCCGGTGACGGCTGGCCTGTCGCCTCGCTCGAAGCGGACCGGTGCTCGGCGAGATAGGCGCGGACCTTGTCGAGCGTGCCTGTCGTGATCCTGGCGCCGTCGCGCAACCGCGACACCAGCTTGCCGTCGTTGACCACCAGCCGCCCGAAGGTGGATTCGGCCATGCGCGTCTCGCGGCAGAAGTCGCGGATCTCGCCGAGAATCTGCTCGGCCGTCGGCGCCGATTTCGCCGGCTGCGCGTGGCCGTTCTGCCCGCCGTTCGATCCCTGGCTTCCCTCGATCCGCATGGCTGTCTCCTGCGGTTGTCCTTGGCCGTATCAAGGGACGGCCGCCGGATTGCGTCAACCACAAACCGAGTGGGCAGGAAACATGGGCATGTGCCCACAGCGCATCTACCGCGCCCGTCGCGAGAACACCGAGATCAGCACCGGCAGCGTCACCAGGATCACGATCGGCGCCAGCATCATGCCGGTGACGACCACGATCGCCAGCGGCTTTTGCACCTGCGAACCGATCCCCTCGGAGAGCGCCGCCGGCAACAGCCCGACACCCGCCACCACGCAGGTCATCAGCACCGGCCGCAATTGCAGTTCGCCGGTGCGGATCACCGCGCGCATCCGCTCATAGCCTTCGTCGATCAGCTGGTTGTACTGCGACAGGATGATGATGCCGTCCATGACCGCAATGCCGAACAGCGCAATGAAGCCGATCGCGGCCGACACGCTGAAGGGGATACCGGTAATCAACAGACCAAGCACGCCGCCGAAGATCGCCATCGGGATCACGCTCATGGCCAGCAGGGTGTCGACGATGGAGCCGAAATTGAAGAACAGCAGCACGCCGATCAGCGCGAGGCTGATCGGCACCACGATCGACAGCCGCTTGATGGCGTCCTGCAGATTGCCGAATTCGCCGACCCATTCGACCCGCGATCCCGGCGGCAACTGGACCTGGGCTGCGACCTTTTCCTGCGCTTCCTGGATCGCGCTGCCGAGGTCGCGGTTGCGCACCGAGAACTTGATCGGCAGATAGCGTTCCTGCTGCTCGCGGTAGATGTAGGCGGCGCCCGAGATCAGATTGATCGAGGCGACCTCGCTGAGCGGGATCTGGGTGATCGCGCCGCCCTGCCCTGCCACGCCGATCCGCAGGTTATGGATAGCTTCGGCGCTCTTGCGGTATTCCGGGGCAAGCCGAACGATGATCGGGAAATGCCGGTCACTGCCGGGTTCATAGAGATCGCCGGCGCTGTCGCCGCCGACCGCGACCTTGATGGTGGCGTTGATATCGCCCGGCGACAGGCCGTAGCGGGCGGCACGGGCGCGGTCGATATCGATCTGGATAGTCGGCTGGCCGAGCGAGGTGAACACCGCAAGATCAGTGACGCCCTGCACGGTGCTCAGCACGGACTTGATCTTGTTGGCCGTATCCGTCAGCGCCTGCAGATCGTTGCCGTACAGCTTGATCGAGTTCTCGCCCTTGACGCCCGAGACCGCCTCCGAGACGTTGTCCTGGAGATATTGCGAGAAGTTGAATTCGACGCCCGGGAATTTGTCCTGCAACTGCCCCAGCAATTGCGCGGTCAGTTCGTCCTTGTCGCGGGTGCCGGGCCATTCACTATTGGGCTTCAAGGGTGCGAAGAATTCCGCGTTGAAGAGGCCGGCAGCGTCGGTGCCGTCGTCGGGGCGTCCGTGCTGCGATACCACCGATTCCACTTCGGGACGCGCACGGATCATCCTGCGCATCTCGTTGACGTAGGCGTTGCCCTCCTGCAGCGAGATGGTCGGCGGCAGCGTGGCGCGGATCCACAGATTGCCCTCTTCCAGCTTGGGCAGGAATTCCAGTCCCAGCAGCCGTGCGAACGCAATCGTCATCAGGACGAGCACGGCAGCGCCGGCGAGCACGATCCTGCGGTTCGCGACCGCCCATTTCAGCACCGGCACATAAAGCCGGTCGAGCTTTTTCACGACCCAGGTTTCGGCCTCTTCCAGATGCGAGGGCAGGACGATCGCGCTCAGCGCCGGTGTCACGGTAAAGGTCGCGAGCAATCCGCCCGCCAGCGCGTAGGCATAGGTCCGCGCCATCGGCCCGAAGATGTTACCTTCGACGCCGCTCAGCGTGAACAGCGGCAGGAAGGCTGCGATGATGATGGCGGCGGCGAAGAAGATCGAGCGCGACACGTCGGCGGACGCCGACATGATCGCGTGGCTCTTCATTCCCATCGTGGTGTCGAAGGAGATGTGGCTCTGCTCGGCCGCGGAGAGCGCGGTGGTCTGCGTGAGCCGCCGGAAGATCGCCTCCACCATGATCACGGTGGCGTCGACGATCAGGCCGAAATCGATCGCGCCGACCGACAGTAGGTTGGCGGATTCGCCGCGCAGGACGAGAATGATGACGGCGAAGAACAGCGCGAAGGGAATCGTCGCGCCGACGATTAGCGCGCTTCGCAAGTCTCCGAGGAAGATCCACTGCAGCAGCACGATCAGGATGATCCCGACCACCATGTTGTGCAGCACCGTATGCGTGGTGATGTCGATCAGGTCCTTGCGGTCGTAGATCCGCTCGATCTTCACGCCGGGCGGCAGGATCGAGGAATGATTGATCTCGTGAACCAGCTTTTCGACGCGGGCGATGGTCGGCGAACTCTGCTCACCGCGGCGCATCAGCACGATACCCTGCACGATGTCATCATCCTGATCGAGGCCGGCAATGCCGAGCCGCGGCTTTTCGCCGATCGTGACATGCGCGATGTCGCGGACCAGCACCGGATTGCCGCCCGACTGCGACACCATAGTGTTGTTGAGGTCGTCGATCGAGCGGATCAGGCCGACTCCGCGCACCACGGCGGATTGCGCGCCGATGTTGACGGTGTTGCCGCCGACATTGATGTTGGCGTTGGAAACAGCCTGCAGCACCTGCGGCAACGTCAGCCCGTTGGCGACCAGCTTGTTGAAATCGACCTGCAGTTCGTAGGTCTTGGTCTTGCCGCCCCAGCCGGTGACGTCGACGACGCCGGGCACGGCGCGGAACCGGCGCTGCAACACCCAGTCCTGCAGCGTCTTGAGGTCGAGCACGCTGTAATTCGGCGGGCCTTTCAGGCGGTAACGAAAAATCTCGCCGGTCGGACTGAGCGGCGAGATGGTCGGCTGCGCATTCCCCGGCAACGGCGCAAGCTGCGACAGCCGGTTCAACACCTGCTGCAGCGCCTCTTCATAGGTGTAATCGAACGAGAACTGCAGTTTGACGTCGGACAATCCGTACAGCGAGATGGTGCGGATGGTGCGCAGGTTCTTGATGCCGGCAACCTGGGTCTCGATCGGTATCGTGATGTAGCGTTCGATCTCTTCCGACGACAGGCCCGGACTTTGCGTCACGATGTCGACCATCGGCGGGGTCGGATCGGGATAGGCCTCGATGTTGAGCTGCTTGAATGCGATCAGGCCGCCGACCAGCACGGCGACGAACATGCCAACCATCAAATAACGGCGGCTGACGGCTAGGGCGACCAGGCGATCCATTCAGACCGGAGCTTTCAATAAGGGGGTCAGCTGCCGGACGCGGCGCGATCGATGAATAGCGCACCCTTGGTGACGATCTGCTCGCCGGGTTTCAGATTGCCGACCACCTCGACGAGATCGCCATTGGTGAGGCCAGGCTTGATCTGACGCAATTCAATCGTCTTGTCCGGATGCGCGACCCAGATCCGCACCTGATCGCCTTCATAGATCAGTGCCTGTTTCGGCACGCCGACCGCCGGCCGGTCGCCCGCCGAATAGATCGTGACGTTGGCGAACATCTCCGGCTTCAGCGTACCGTTCTTGTTGTCGATGGTGGCGCGGACCAGCAGCCGCCGCGTCGCCGGATCGATCGCGGTGGCGACGTAATTGATCCGCGCCGACAGCGAACGGCCCGGCAGCGCGAGAACGTTGAAGGTCACCTCCTGCCCGATCGCGACGTTCGCGCAATCGCTTTCGCGGACGAAGGCCGTCATCCATACCGTGGAGAGATCGCCGATCACATAGACAGGGTCGCTGGCGCCGGCGTTGACATACTGGCCGGGGCCGATCTTGCGCTGGACCACGGTGCCGGCGATCGGCGCGAAGATGGTGGTCTCGGGATTGATATGACGCTTTTCCTGGAAGGTCGCGATGTCCTCATCGGTGAGACCGAGAATGCGTAATTTGTTGCGCGCCGCCTCCATCGCCGTCTGCGACGAGCGCATGTCGTTTTCGGCCTGGATCAGGGTCGCCTGGCTCTGCTGGTAATCTTTCAGCGGAACGGCCTTGCCCTCGAACAGGTCCTTGGCGCGCGTTCCCTGCAATTGCGCCAGATCGAGCGCGGACTTCGCCTTGTTCATGGCGGCCATCGCGGCGATGAAATCGTTTTGCGCCTGAACGTTGTCGGCGGCCTCGATCACGAACAGCGGCTGGCCCTTGACGACGCTGTCGCCCGGCTTGGCCAGCAGCTTGGTGACGCGGCCTGCATAGGGCGAGAACACCGGCGTCGAGCGATCTTCATCGATCGCGATCTTGCCTTCAGTGACGTGTTCGGCGCGGAAGCCGCGTTCGGTGACGGGCTGAATGGTCAGGCTGGCCCATTCGGCAGGGCTCGGCGTGTAGCGCTGCAATCCCTTGCGGGACTGGCTCGAGACTTCCGAATGGCCGGCCTTGGTGTTGCCTATCTTCGCAAAGCCGTAGGCGCCTACGCCGACCAAGGCCAACACGCCGATGCCCACGGCCAACCGCCGCCGGGTAACGATCTGCAATGACTTGGTAAACACGTTGGGCATCCTGCCGGGAACCATTCAGCGACGATTTGTCTCACCCTGCGCTAATAGTGCCCAATTCACGTTCCAACAACATGAAAAACGAAAATGGCCCTAGCGGGGGCGATTAAAGTTTGGAGAGCCGGCCCGAAGGCCGGCAAGCGGCCTACGCCGGTGGCGGCCATTGCGGCGGGTGGCTGCCGAGCGGCATCGCCGGACGGGCCCAAAACGCCGGGGTTTTCGACAAAATCGCGGAATGCCTGACCGCCCGCAGCGCACCGAAGCCTGAGCCCACCTCCTCGATGAAGGGCGTTACCGCCTCCCCCGTAAGATCACGGGTATCGAGGCCGCCGGCCACCCGGCCGAGATTCCACAGCCAGCGTCCGGTCTGCGCCAGTGACACCTGGACGTGCCAGCTTCCGCCTTCACGCGCCTGGCGCGCTTTAGCCATCATGGCGCCGAACGCCATGAAGTAGCCGGTGGCGTGGTCGAGCATCTGCGCGGGCAATTCCTTCGGTCCATCGATACCAGCAGCCCGCCCCTCGGCATGGTTGAATCCGGTCGCGGTCTGCACCAGCGAGTCGAAGCCGCGCCGCCCGGCCCAGGGACCTGCGGCACCATAGGCCGACAGCG